>NZ_JARCHA010000002.1:0-829260 GCF_048957895.1 Paraburkholderia sp. A1RI_3L | reverse complement strand
CGGAGGTCGACCGTCCGGCCGTTATCTCGCTCAACATGCTGATTGCAGCCTACGCGGTCAACGAGTTGCTTGCGCGCTTGACGCCGTACCGCGTAGACCCCAACGCGGAATTCGCTCAGTGGCGCATCAGCCTGTCCGACCCGCTCGCGAGCAGCCATCAAGGCGACGGTGAAGCGTGCGCCGCTTTCGCAAAGCGCATCGGATTTGGCGCCAACGAACCGCTGCTCGGAATCATGGACCTTTAAAAAATGCCACAGCTGCTCTTGCGACTTTGGAATCACGCCCTCGCCTACTTCGACGGATGGCTCGGCCGATACACGGTGGTCGTCGTTGATGACCTGCCCGATGCGCTCCAGGCCCATAAGCTATATGCAGTTGGGGAAAACGGGCAATACTGGCTTGCGGCCCTCAGGTGCCCATGTGGGTGTGGCGATACCATCCAGCTTCCGATGATTGAAGGACAACGCCCGCGTTGGACCCTCACACAGAAGGACATGCGCCTTCCAAGCATTTCACCGTCGGTCGACCGCACAAAGGGATGTCGGTCACATTTTTGGGTGCGGCACGGCATGATTCACTGGTGTGAGACGACGCGGTGACCAGGGACTACCGTCCGAACATGTCGGCCATTTTGTAGCGGTGCGCGATATTCAGGGCTCTGGTACAGGCGTCTCGCGGCGCGCCATGCTAGGTGGGAGAGCCGCCAGCTCGCGGGCATCGCCAACGCGGCGCCCATCTCTGTAAGCCGCAGCCGTATTGTAAGGCGCTCGATATCACGTGGAGACGCGATTGCAGCCGGTCAATCAGAAAACCTGTTACACCTATAAGCTGTTTCGCGTGAAGGACCGCAGCGGCATGAGCACGACTGTCTCGGTCGACCCTGTACTGGTGGCGGCGGCCGTCAGGGCGCTGGGGGACACCGTCACGGTCGCCCGGCTCATACGCGAGGCGAGTCTTCTGTACAACAAGGCGGTTCACGATTGCAGCCGTTCACGCTTTGTTCAGCGTCAACTGCTCTTTCAGATTCAGACCGCTCCAGGTGCTTCGTCTGTCTTCGCAGCGCCGCCTCGCTAGCGGGCAGGGTGAGGTTAAAGGTCTCAGCTACGCGGATGAGCGAGTCATCGACGGGGGCCTCGTCGACATCCGGCCCCTCGTGACTCTGGGCCGTCATCGATGCGAGCCACAGGGCCTCCTCGACCTCGCCGTCGTAGCCGTACACGCGCACCATCGTTTCGTTTCTGAACGCCCACAAAACGACGAGCCGCCCCCGAAGGAGAGGCCTCGCTTCAATGACCGCGCGTTCGGCGAGCGCGACCCGATTGCCCGCCAGCACAAGGGCGGCGGCGCTGCCGCCTACCGGCGTCGCATGCACCATCGCGCCGGGTCGCTCCTCGGACACGTCGATATCGTTCGCATCGGTGTGGGGCAGCACAATGACCACGCACCGTTCATCATCGTCGCCGGCGGGGTCTCCGAGGAGCAGCGCAACGGACACGACATAGGAGGTGGCCGCATCACGCCGGGCGGCATGGCGGCGGATTCCCGCGAGCAGGCGGGCGTCGATGGCGTCTGCGCGCAATCGCGACTCGATAGCCGGCATGGACCGGTTCATGACATTACTCATAATGGCGATTAAAGGGTCTAATCAATTTCAGGGTTGCGGAAATATCAAGGTGATTCCTGTAGATTTGTCTTTTCCAAGGATGGCTGGCGCTTGAATCTCATTAATTGATAATGGTGCCATGGTTAATAAATATAAAACGACTCATTGAATTTCTCGTTATTCATGATGATGGCATTGTTGGGACGGATGGGCGAGTTGAGTGTTGCGATAAGGGCATTGCACAGTGGCGTCATAATATCCTCCGGCAACGCAAGAAAATCCATTTCAGGCGCCGAGCCTTCGGCATCTGCCCCTAGCGTGGTTTGCCAGGCATCGCAACCCCAGTTGCCATCTTTCGACAGCGAGAGCACACCAGCATAGGAGTAGCGCCCGGCGGCATCCGGGAGATGGACGCGAACACGAAATCCCAACTGGGATAAACCGGGGCGTTGGGTTGCGGGAAAGCAGGCGGCAGTAATTTCAAATGACGGTGATGTGTATTTTTCCATGATTTTCATGGCTTCCGACTCGGACGGCGGAATAATACAGGGAAAATGCATGCCCGCAAGAGGCTGGGTTGATTTATTTCAGTATGCCTCTTGAGCGGATGTGTTCTGATTTTATTAATTCGATATTTTATGAAATATGCGGATATATCCATAAATCGACCGGCACGCCTTTCGGGAAGATTAAACGTCTCGATGCGAGGACCATTTTCCTGGGGAGCGCAACGCGGCGCGGGTGCCGCCCCGTCGCGCGGACGCCCGGAACAGTTTCCGCGCGGAAACTGTTCGGGGGGATGACGGAGTTGGCATCAAGTTTCCGCGCGGAAACTTTCCAAATGATTCGACCCTAATAATGGGTCACTGAAGAGAGCAAGTGGGTTCGCTCACGCGCCCGCCCACGGGGGCGGGCGACGTTATCGGGAAGTGGAACGGCTTCCTGGTTGGCCGTGTGGCACGCCGTCGCGAATCTCGCGGACCCACCCCAGGATGTCATCGAGCTGGAAATCAGCCAGATACGGCGCATGCTCCACGAGCGCCTGGAGGATGAGCCCGCAGCGCACCTCCGTTGAAGAACCGAGGCCCGTGATACCGTCGATGCCCTGGCGGCCCGCATCATCGAGCACGCGGCGGCCATCGCCGTTTACAAAATCCTCGAAGCGAAATTGTTGAATGGTTGGTCTCCTTGAAAGAGGAAAAATCACGCCGTTCACGCGGCGCGGCGGCGCAGCGGAATGACATTGCTGGCGGGGGCCGGCGGCAGGTCATCGGGGGCCGACTCGTCGGATGCAGGCTCTGCTGGCAGCTCATCCGCCGGGGTGTTCGCCAGCTCCGCAAGCGAAATCGTGCCCGCGACCGTACGTCGGCGTCCCTTATGCACTGGCGCATCGCGGAACGCGTCGTCGAGCTTGGCGGCGAGCCGGCTCGCACACAGGTGCGCGTAGCGCAGCAGCATGCGCACGTCGCGGTGGCCACTGAAGGCCTGCAGGTCGATAAGCGTGAACTGGCCGGTTTCCGCGACGCGCGAAATTGCCTCATGCCGCAGGTCGTGGATGTTCAGCTCCGTGATGCCGGCGCGTGCGCAGATGCGCGTCCAGGCGTTTTCCAGGTCATCCACGGTCAGGTTGAACACGTAGTCGCCATGGCGCGGCAGCGCCTTGAGCATCGCGACGAGCTCGGCGCGCAGCGACAGGGTGCGCGAGCGGCCGTTCTTGGTTACCGGCAGCAACGCGGTCTGCGCGTCGAGGTCGACGTTGGCCCATGTGAGATTGAGCGTTTCGCCGCGCCGTGCCGCCGTCATCAGCTGGAACTGCACAAAGGTCTCGAGTTCCGGGACATGGGTGTAGTCCGTTTCGGCCTGGGCGCGGCAGGTCTCCAGCGCGGCCTTGATGTGGGCCTTCTTCTGGTAGACGGTGGGCAGCTGTGCGGCCGCTTCCCGCGCGCCGGTCATCAGCTCTTCGGTGCGGCGGTCAATCGAGCGCAGCCGGTCCTCCTCGCGGGCGGCGGCCAGCAGCCGCGCCTCTTCGCCGGCCTTCAGGCGCCGGTCGCGCTCGTTGAAGTAGCGCGGCCGCCGCACGCCCTCCATCGGGTTCTTGGCGACGTGCAGGTCCCAGGTCTTGATGGCGACGCGGCAGATGGCCGAGAGGAGGTCGAGCTCACGGTCGACCGTGGCCGGCTGGACGTCTTCGAGCCGGTCGCGGAGGTAGCCCTCGATGTCGGTCGTCGTGACCTGCGCGAACGGCCGGTTAATCCAGGCAATTGCATTCGAGCCCTTGCGGACCTGGATGCCGGTTGGCGTGCGCGGCGTCACGTTCTGGAGGTGCGGATAGACGGCAAGGTTCGCGTCGATGACGGGCGCCAGGTCCACGCGGGGGCAGCCGCCATCCTCGAGCATGCCATTGAGCTTGTAGGTTTCCATCTCGAAGCCCTTGTGCCGCACGCATTCTTCGCGGATGTAGCGCACGATGCACTCAGCGAAGGTGGTGTTCCACCCTTTCGAATAGTCGATGAATAGGCCGTCCTTGCGTTGGGACGTGATGCGCTCGACGAGCGCTTCGGCTTCTTCAAGCGAGCCGACCGTGCGGGTCAGCTCCGGATAGCCTTTCTGGCGGATGCAGACTTGGTAGGCGTCGTTGGCCCGCTCGACGCGGGGTTTGAAACCTTGCTGCTTGAGCTCGTCGACGTACTGCGTGACTTTCTTGGTCTGGTTGTAGGAGAAGCGGCGTTCGAGGTCGTCGCGGTTCTGCACGCGCACGATGAAGCGGGAACGGTTGTCGATGCTGGCCATGTGGTGTCCTTGGTAAAAAGAAACCACGTGTTGCGACCGGTTTTAGCCATCGCCCCCGGTGGGCGGGGAGCAAGTGGCGCAGAAGTGGCGCAGAACGGCCGAAAAACAAAAAAGCCGTCCAGGTTAGTGGACGGCTTTCGCCTTGATTTCTCAAGAAAAAATCTGGTCGGGGTGAGAGGATTCGAACCTCCGGCCTCTACGTCCCGAACGTAGCGCTCTACCAGGCTAAGCTACACCCCGAATTAGACTCTCGTGACGTTTCAGTCTTGTTCAGGACTGACGCGTCGTCGAGTAAGAACATAATTCTAGCAGGCTTTCCTTGTAAATGGAATCCGGGAACGAAGAAATTGCCGCGGCGGCCGCACGCGCTTCTTGTTTCGCACATTCCAGCGTGTGGTCGAGCGCACCGGAGCGCGTGATGGCGGCGAAGATATCCTCGAAACGGTCTGTACCGCCTTGTTCGATGGCTTCGCGGGCGAGTGCCGACTCGGCCGGCGTGCCGTGCTCGATGAGCCAGATCAGCGGCAGCGTGGGTTTGCCTTCGCGCAGATCGTCGCCTGCATTCTTGCCCATGGACTCCGCCGTGCCCGTGTAGTCGAGCCAGTCGTCCATGATCTGGAAAGCCGTGCCGATGCGCCGGCCGTACTCGGCAGCAGCCTCTTCGGTCTTCGCATCAGCACCGGACAGCACGGCGCCCAACTGCGCTGCCGCTTCGAAGAGTTTCGCCGTCTTGTAGCGGATCACCTGCATGTAGCGCGCCTCGTCCACGTCCGCGTCGTGCATGTTGAGGAGCTGCAGGACTTCGCCTTCGGAGATGATGTTGGTGGCTTCGGCGAGAATTTCCATCACGCGCATCTTGCCGACGCCCACCATCATCTGGAACGAGCGGGAATACAGGAAGTCGCCCACCAGCACGCTGGCCGCGTTGCCGAAGAGCGCATTCGCTGTTTGCCGGCCGCGCCGCAGATCCGATTCGTCGACCACGTCGTCGTGCAGCAGCGTTGCCGTGTGGATGAACTCGATCACGGCGGCCAACTCGTACCGGTGCCCCGTGCGCTCGCCGAGCGCACCCGCCACGAGAAGCAGCAGCGCGGGACGCAAGCGCTTGCCACCAGCGCCGATGATGTACTCGGAGATCTGGTTGATCAGCATCACCTCGGACGCCAGACGTTGCCGGATGACACGGTTCACCTGCTCCATGTCTTCAGCAATCGGGGCAAGCAGGGTGGCGGCGTTGGGGGCAGAAGTGGCGGTCGACGACATGATGGTGAGAATGGGTAGTGCCGCGAATTATAAGGCGAACGGGCACATCCCGGGCTTTGGCGCGGTGGTGCAAGGGCGGCTGCGGCCGGCGAATACCTTGCCGGCGTTGGCTGGCAAGGCGGGAGCACGCTGTGACTGACGGTGGCGCGAGGGCCATGAATGAGCTTTGACCTTGCTTCTAACTCTATGTATAATCACGGGTTTCCGCGCGCGGTGCGTGGGAAAAACGAATCCAGAGTGAGGTTTTCAATGTACGCGGTCATAAAAACCGGCGGCAAGCAGTACAAGGTTGCCGTTGGCGAAAAACTTAAAGTAGAACAGATACCGGCTGACATTGACGCAGAAATCACGCTCGACCAGGTTCTCGCAGTGGGCGAAGGCGAATCGATCAAGTTCGGTACGCCGCTGGTCAGTGGGGCTTCCGTCAAGGCCACCGTTGTGTCGCACGGTCGTCACGCCAAAGTGACCATCTTCAAGATGCGTCGCCGGAAGCACTACCAGAAGCATGGCGGCCACCGCCAGAACTACACCGAACTGCGCATCGACGCGATCAACGCGTAAGCGCAACGGTCAAGGAGCAATCACATGGCACACAAAAAGGCAGGCGGCTCGTCACGCAACGGCCGCGATTCCGAGTCGAAACGACTGGGCGTCAAAGTGTACGGCGGTCAGGCAATCAATGCCGGCGGCATCATCGTGCGTCAGCGCGGCACGCGCATGCACCCGGGTGACAACGTCGGCATCGGCAAGGATCACACGCTGTACGCGCTGGTCGACGGCCACGTCAAGTTCACGACGAAGGGCGCAGCCCGGAAGCACACGGTCGTCGTCGTCCCGGCAGCAGCCTGAGCGGCCCTTCAGGCACGGGTAACTGACCGGATGAAAGGCCCCGCGAAGTTTGCGGGGCCTTTTTCATTGGTGCTGCGAACGCGCTGCGCGCTCGCATGCGGACAATCGCGGACTCAATTCCCTTGGCCGTTCGGTCAGTTGGTGTCGGCCCGCGCAGCGCGGCAAAATAGCGAAAACACGGGACGGAGTAACGCATGAAGTTCATTGACGAAGCGAAGATCGAAGTCATCGCCGGCGATGGGGGCGATGGCAGCGCGTCGATGCGCCGCGAGAAGTTCGTCCCGTTCGGCGGCCCCGACGGCGGGGACGGCGGACGCGGCGGTAGCGTCTATGCCATCGCGGACCGCAACATCAACACGCTGATCGACTACCGCTATACAAAAAAGCATCAGGCGCGCAATGGCGAGAATGGGCGCGGCTCGGACTGCTACGGCAAGGGCGGCGACGACATCACGCTGCGCATGCCCGTCGGCACGATCATTACCGATATCGACACTGGCGAACTGATTGCCGATCTGACCGAGCACAACCAGCGTGTGCTGGTCGCGAAGGGTGGTGCCGGTGGTTTGGGCAATCTGCACTTCAAGTCGTCTACGAACCGGGCGCCGCGCCAGAAGACAGAGGGCAAGCCCGGCGAGCGCCGCATGGTGCGACTGGAGCTGAAGGTGCTCGCAGACGTTGGCCTGCTCGGTATGCCGAACGCGGGCAAGTCCACCTTCATTTCGTCTGTCTCGAACGCGAAGCCGAAGATTGCCGATTACCCGTTCACGACGCTCGCGCCCAATCTCGGTGTGGTGCGCGTGGCGCCTGGCAAGAGCTTTGTCATCGCGGATATTCCGGGGCTGATCGAGGGGGCCGCGGAAGGCGCGGGACTCGGGCACCAATTCCTGCGCCACTTGCAGCGCACCGGGCTGCTGCTGCATCTCGTGGACCTTGCGCCATTCGACGAGGGCACGGATCCGGTCGCTGAAGCGAAAGCGATCGTCAACGAACTGCGCAAGTACGACGAGTTGCTCTATCAGAAACCTCGCTGGCTGGTGCTGAACAAGCTCGACATGGTGCCGGAAGGAGAGCGCGAAGTGCGCGTGGCCGACTTCGTCAAGCGCTTCGAGTGGGACGGCCCTGTCTTCGAAATTTCCGCGCTCACGGGCCAAGGCTGCGAAAACCTCTGCTACGCCGTGTACGACTACGTCGCCGCCCATTCTGACGCCCGACGTGCCGAGGAGGCCGAAGATCTGGCCTCCGACGTGCGGTTTCGCGGCGCGCCTGGCGCGTCCGGTCAGAATGAGGGCGAGGCTGGAACAGCACCAGACCCGTCGCAAGGGTAGGCTATATGTTCCGCCGGTGTTCGCAATGACTCGTGCGCCGGCGTTCCTCCAGCATCATCAGTTATCGCGGAGATTGCGCAGCATGCGTTCCGTCATTGCCGATTCCCGGCGTCTCGTTGTGAAAGTGGGATCGAGCCTCGTCACCAACGACGGGCGTGGGCTCGATCACGAGGCTATCGGCCGCTGGGCCGCACAGATCGCGGCGTTGCGCAGCGCAGGCAAGGAAGTGGTGCTGGTGAGTTCGGGGGCGATCGCGGAGGGTATGCAGAGGCTCGGCTGGACGAAGCGTCCGCGCGAAATCGACGAACTGCAGGCTGCCGCTGCGGTGGGGCAAATGGGGCTCGCGCAGGTCTACGAGAGCCGCTTCGCCGAGCATTCCATCCGCACCGCGCAAATTCTGCTCACGCACGGGGACCTCGCCGACCGCGAACGCTATCTCAACGCGCGTTCCACGCTGCTGACGCTGCTGCGGCTGGGTGTGGTGCCGATCATCAACGAGAACGACACAGTGGTTACCGACGAAATCAAGTTCGGTGACAACGACACGTTGGGGGCGCTGGTCGCGAACCTGATCGAAGGCGACGCGCTCATCATTCTCACGGATCAGCGCGGCCTCTATACCGCCGATCCACGCAAGGATCCGAACGCGACGCTCGTGGCCCAGGCCGACGCCGGTGCGCATGAGCTCGAGGCCATGGCCGGCGGCGCGGGCTCGAGCATCGGCCGTGGCGGCATGCTCACGAAGATTCTGGCCGCCAAGCGCGCCGCTCACAGTGGCGCGAACACCGTGATCGCGAGCGGCCGGGAGTTCGACGTGCTGCTACGACTTGCCGCAGGCGAGGCGATCGGCACCCAGCTCATCGCGCGCACGGCGCGTATGACGGCGCGCAAGCAATGGATGGCCGACCATCTCCAGGTGCGCGGCCACGTGGTGATCGACGACGGCGCTGTCGAGAAGCTCACGTCAGGCGGCAAGAGCCTGCTACCGATCGGCGTCGTCGCCGTGCAGGGCGCCTTTGCGCGCGGCGAGGTGATCGCCTGTCTGAATGGCACGGGCGTCGAGGTCGCTCGCGGCATCACCAATTACAGCAGTGCCGAAGCCAAACTGATCCAGCGCCACCCGAGCGGGGAGATCGAGTCCGTGCTCGGCTACATGCTCGAGCCCGAACTGATCCATCGCGACAACCTGGTGCTGATCTGACGGCTTGGCGCCGTCAGTCGGTCAGTGGATGAGCGAAGTCGCGGTGCGCTTGTAGCGCATGTTCTCGACGATCCGTTGCGCCGAACCCGTCGGAATCTTGTTCGCGCAGAAGTAATCCTGATACAGCGCGGCCTGATAGGCATTCAGGTTGCCGTTCTCGATTCGCTTCCAGTCGGTTGCGACCGAGCGGTCCCAGCCGTCGTGATCGGCGTTCAGACCAGCGTACTGGCGCCACTCATAGGTATCGCAGCGGATCCCTTCGTAGTTGACGTTACGCGCGCCGGTCGGGCTGGTGATTACCACCGTGTAGCGCACCACGCCGTCGCTGCCTACCGAAACCGAGCCCGGGTCCACCCCGAAGCTGAGCGGCGTGTTCTGCGAGACGTCGAACGGCAACAGGCGTGCGCCAGGCTGCGGCAGGGGAGGAAGTGTCTCGACTTTGTTCTCCGTCCAGTTCGCCGGCTTGTCGAACAGGTAGGTGAACACGCTGTCGTCCTGGTTGGTTTTGGGCTGCGTGCTGGAGCAGGCAGCGAGAAGCGCCCCGGTGGCGACGCACGCCACGGCCAAAGCAAATCGTTTCAATATGATGTCCTCGAAACGCCGGCGGTTCGTTCGAACGAATCACCGGCGGCAGCGGCGCGTGAAGTGCCGCCAGAAGTGCCACGACAGGCAGGTACAGTCCGCCGCTCCAACCGTTCAACGAAGAACGGTCGAAACAGCGGCAAAACGATCAGGAGGCCGGGTCTATGCTGCGAACGGTCAGGCTTTCCATCGATCCGCAGTCACCCTCCACAGTGGTGTGGATGGTCGTTGTCTCGACGGTCACGAGCGTTTGCGAAATCGTCGCCGCCTCGTGGGCAGACGACGCGACGCGGGGGTACCGCGCTCCATGCGCATGTGCCCCACTGCGCTCGGGGCGCGGCGCAGGGCGCCGCAGAAAACGCGACAATTCCGTCAGCGCAAGCTGATAGACATCCCGCTTGAACTCGATCACGGCGTCGAGCGGCACCCAGTATTCATTCCAGCGCCAGGCGTCGAACTCGGGGTGATCGGTCGCTCGCAGACAGATGTCGCAATCGCGTCCGAGCATCCTGAGCAGGAACCAGATCTGCTTCTGGCCGCGGTAGTGACCGCGCACCTCGCGCTTGATGAACTTGTCGGGCACCTCATAACGCAACCAGTCGCGCGTGCGACCAATGATCTTGACGTGCTCTGGATGCAGGCCGGTTTCTTCGTGCAACTCCCGATACATCGCCTGCATGGGGGTCTCACCGTACTTGATGCCCCCTTGCGGAAACTGCCAGGAATGTTCGCGAAGCCGTTTGCCCCAAAACACCTCGTTGTGAGCGTTCAAGAGGATGATGCCGACGTTCGGGCGAAAGCCTTCACGATCCAGCATACAACCACCTTCGAATCCTTTAAAATTGCTTTGATTATAAACAGATAACGGTCCTGACGCACCGGACAGGCACCAGGTTGGAACAATTTCCCGTCGCAGCGCGCAGCGTGGCGGCAGGGGTGCCCGGACACCGGGCCCGCCGCGGGGAATGGTTTGGCGTTTCCACCGCCACGCAGGTCCGGAAATCCCGCCGTTTGACCTTCTTCGGGCGGCCTGTCCTGGCCGCCGCTTTTGGAAAACTCTGAATGAAAGCCTCCCGTTTCTTTATCGGCACCCTGAAGGAAGCTCCTGCTGACGCGGAAATCGTCAGCCACAAACTGATGGTGCGCGCCGGCATGATCCGGCGCGTGGCCGGCGGCATCTACAACTACCTGCCTATCGGGCTGCGCTCTATTCGCAAGGTCGAGGCGATCGTGCGCGAAGAGATGAACCGCGCGGGGGCAATCGAGCTGCTGATGCCGTCGGTGCAACCTGCGGAGCTGTGGCAAGAGTCGGGGCGCTGGGAGAAATACGGGCCGGAACTGCTGCGCTTCAAGGACCGCAAGCAGAGCGACTTCGTGCTGGGGCCGACGCACGAGGAAGTGGTGACCGACATCGCGCGTAACCAGGTCAAGAGCTATCGCCAGCTGCCGGTGAATTTCTATCAGATCCAGGCGAAGTTCCGCGACGAGATCCGTCCGCGCTTCGGCGTGATGCGCGGGCGCGAATTCATCATGAAAGACGCCTATTCCTTCGACAAGGACATGGACGGCCTGCGCGAGTCATATCGCAAGATGTACGACGCCTACGTGCGCATCTTCACGCGCTTCGGGCTGGACTTCCGCGCGGTCGCGGCCGATAACGGCGCGATCGGCGGCACGGGCTCCCACGAGTTCCACGTGATCGCCGACACGGGCGAAGACGCGATTGCTTACTGTCCGACCTCGGAGTTCGCGGCGAACGTCGAGGCCGCGGAAGCGTTGCCGCTGGTCGCCCAGCGTGCGGCGCCCGCCGAGCCGATGCAGAAGGTCGCCACGCCCGGCAAGGCGAAGTGCGAGGCGGTGGCCGAGCTGCTGAACATCCCGCTTGAGCGCACCATCAAGTCCATCGTGCTTGCCACCGAGAACGAGGGCGCCGAGCCCACCATCTGGCTGCTGATGCTGCGCGGCGACCACGACCTCAACGAGATCAAGGCGAGCAAGCTGCCCGGTCTCGCGGACCACCGGTTCGCCACGGAAGAGGAAATCGTCGAGTGGTTCGGTACGCCGCCGGGCTATCTGGGCCCGGTCGGCACGAAGAAGCCCGTTCGCGTAATCGCGGACCGCACGGTCGCGAACATGAGCGACTTCGTCGTGGGTGCGAACGAAGTCGACTATCACATCGCCGGCGTGAACTGGGGCCGTGATCTGCCGGAGCCCGTGGTTGCCGACATCCGTAACGTCAAGAAGGGCGATCCGTCGCCGGACGGCAAGGGCACGATCGACATCTGCCGCGGCATCGAAGTGGGCCACGTGTTCCAGCTTGGCACGCGCTACTCGGAAGCCATGGGCGCGACGTTCCTCGACGAAACCGGCAAGCCGCAGCCCATGTTGATGGGCTGCTACGGCATTGGCGTCACGCGCATTCTGGGCGCGGCGATCGAACAGAATTTCGACGACAAGGGCATCATCTGGCCCGAGGCGATTGCGCCGTTCGAAGTCGTGCTGTGCCCGATGGGCTATGACCGCAGCGACGCCGTGCGCGAGCACGCCGACAGTCTGTACGATCAGCTCGTGGCGGCCGGCATCGACGTGATTCTCGACGACCGCGGTGAGCGTCCGGGCGTGATGTTCGCCGACTGGGAACTGATCGGCGTGCCGCACCGGCTCGTCATCGGCGAGCGCGGCCTGAAGGAAGGCAAGATCGAGTACCAGGCGCGTCGCGATGCCGAACCGACGCTGCTGCCCGTGGAAAGCGCCGCCGCCACGGTAACGGAAAAAGTCCGCGCCGCACTCGCTCGCTGATCAGGACAGGAGAAACGCGGTGGAATACACGTTTCTGTCCGCGACGATCCTGCTCGTGCTGATCACCGACCCGCTCGGCAACATCCCGCTCTTCATCGGTTGTTTGCGCGGCGTGACCGCTCGGCGGCGGGTCGTCGTGATTCTGCGGGAAGTGGCGATCGCGTTCGTGATCCTGCTGGTGTTCATGATCGTCGGCGACCGCTTCCTGCGCATGATGAGTCTCACCGATCAGTCGCTGCGCATCGGCGGTGGCATCGTGCTGTTCCTGATCGCGCTGCGAATGATTTTTCCGCATCCGGGCGGACCATTCGGCCACGTGAAGGGCGGGGAGCCACTCATCGTGCCGCTCGCCATTCCGGCGCTCGCCGGCCCATCTGCGCTCGCAACGGTCATGCTGCTCACGTCGCAGGCACCCGGGAAGATGCTCGAATGGATCGGCGCGCTCACGGTGACGATGATCGTGTGCGCGATCGTGCTGTTGCTGGCCGAGCGCATTCAGCAGTGGCTCGGCGAGCAGACGGTGACGGCCTTCGAGCGCCTGATGGGGCTCGTGCTCGTGGCGATTTCGGTGGAGATGATGCTGGGCGGGATCAGGAGCTTCGTCCACCAGCTTTAGATGAGCCGATTTTCCGCGTTCGGTGTGTTGCGTCCCGGTATCGCCCAGACACCGGGCGGGGCGCTGGTCCAGGCGTCAAGCGCGGCTTCACGCGCCGCGCCCTTATGCAAATGCGCCGTCAGGGTTACGCGTCTTCGGTGAGCGCGCGGATGGTCGGCAGATTGCGCCAGTAACCCTTCGCGTCCATACCGCAGCCGAACACGTAGCGGTCCGGCACTTCGAATCCGCAAAAGTCCGGGCGCAGCGGCTTCGCCTTCTTGATGATCTTTTCGCACAAAACCGCCGACAGGAAGCGCTTTGCGCCCATGTCGAGAATGCGGTCGCGAATGGCCGCCATGGTCTCGCCTTCGTCGAGGATGTCGTCGAGCACGAGCACCACGCGGTCTTTCACCGATTCGGCCGGCGCCACACGCCACTGCATCTCAGCGCTGCCCTTTGTCGTATTCCGATAGCGGGTGAGGTGGATGTAGTCGAACTCGAGCGGGAAATCGAGGTGAGGCAGGAGCATGCCCGTGAACACCGCCGCACCGCCCATCACCGACAGCACGAGCGGGAACTCGTTGCTCATTTCGGCTCGGATCGCGCCGGCCATCCGGCTGATCGACGCGTTGACTTCGTCTGCGGAGACGATCTCTTCGGAGTGGCGGAAAATATGGAGAGCTTCTTCGCGATTCATGACGTGTAGCGGGCGTTGTCCCTGTCTATATGAGTGTGGGCGAGAACGGCGGCGTGCGCTATAGCATAAACCCGTGCCCCGTCCGGCACGTTCGCCGCTCAAAAAAACGGCTGACCGACGCAGGGCCGGCCAGCCGCGAACGTTCGTTTCAGCGCATGCCGGGCATCATGCCCTTCATGCCGCGCATCAGCTTCTGCAGGTTGCCGCCCTTGAGCTTCTTCATCATGGTGCGCATCTGCTCGTACTGGTTGAGCATGCGGTTCACTTCCTGAACCTGCACGCCCGCGCCCGCGGCGATCCGGCGCTTGCGCGTCGCCTTGATGAGTTCGGGCTTCGCACGTTCGGCGGGCGTCATCGAATTGATGATGCCTTCCATACGGCGCATCTGCTTTTCGGCCTGTCCCATGTCGGCGCCTGACGCGGCCTGCTGGAACTGCGCAGGCAGCTTGTCCATGAGCGACGAGAGGCCGCCCATCTTCTTCATCTGGGACAACTGGGCGCGGAAGTCGTTGAGGTCGAAGTCGCCGCCTTTCTTGACCTTGTCGGCGAGCTTTTGCGCTTGCTGGACGTCGACGCCGCGTTGCGCCTCTTCGACGAGGGCGAGAATGTCGCCCATGCCGAGAATCCGGTTCGCCATGCGGTCCGGATAGAAAATTTCCAGACCATCGAGCTTCTCGGCGACGCCAACGAACTTGATCGGCTTGCCCGTGACGTGCCGCACGGAGAGCGCGGCACCGCCGCGCGAGTCGCCGTCGAGCTTGGTGAGCACGACGCCGGTGAGCGGCAGCGCGTCGTTGAACGCCTTCGCGGTGTTGACGGCGTCCTGGCCCAGCATCGCATCGACCACGAACAGCGTTTCCGCGGGATTCAGCGTGTCGTGCAGGGCCGTGATCTCCTGCATCATCGCTTCGTCGATACCGAGCCGGCCGGCCGTGTCGACGATCAGCACGTCGTGATAGTGACGCTTTGCCCAGTCCACCGCGGCGCGCGCGATGTCGACGGGCTTCTGGTCGGGCTGCGACGGGAAGAACTCCGCGCCCACCTGTTCGGTGACGGTCTTCAGCTGCGCGATAGCGGCCGGCCGATAGACGTCGCACGAAACGGTGAGCACTTTCTTCTTGTACTTCTCGCGCAGCAGCTTCGCGAGCTTGCCGACGGTGGTCGTCTTACCCGCGCCCTGCAGGCCGGCCATGAGGATGATCGCGGGCGGCGCGACAGCGAGATTGAGTTCGGCGGCCTTGCCTTCGTAGTCGCCGCCGATTACCGCCGTCAGCTCGCGCTGCACGACGCCGACGAGCGCCTGGCCCGGCGAGAGGCTGGCGAGCACTTCCTCGCCCAACGCCTTTTCCTTGACCTTGGAGATGAAGTCGCGCACCACCGGCAGCGCGACGTCGGCCTCGAGCAGCGCGAGACGCACTTCGCGCAGCATCTCCTGGGTATTCGCCTCGGTGAGCCGGGCTTCGCCGCGCAGCGTCTTGACGACGCGCGCCATCCGTTGGGTGAGAGTGTCGAGCATGGGGGATGGTGGACAGTGCGGCCCGGATGTCGCGCAAAGCGGGAGCCGTCGCGAGAGAGGGGCCTATAGTAAACTGCAACTATGGATATTGTACTGTATGCCCTCACCGTGCTTCTGTACGGCGGCCTGTGCGCTGCCGACTTTCGCGCGCGCCGCCACGTCGCGGTGCAGCCGCTCGCAGGCGGCGTAGCGGCTACGGTGCCTGCGATGCCGGGCGGAGCAAGCGCACCTGCCCAGCCGGCATCGGGCATGGGGCCGGTAGCGCGCGGCGTGCTGTCCCTCGCGCTCATTGTTCATGGCCTGCTGCTTCACACCACCATCTTCCCCGCCAACGCGATGGTGTTCGGTTTCGCGTACGCGCTCTCGGCCATGTTCTGGCTCGGCGCCGGCATCTACTGGATAGAGAGCTTTTTCTTCCCGCTCGACGGTTTGCGGCTGCTCGTGCTGCCGCTCGCGGCCGTTGCATCGGTGCTCCCGCTCGTTTTCGGCGGCGTCCACGTGCTGACTTATGCGGCCGCGCCGATGTTCAAGCTGCACTTCGTCATCGCCAACGTCGCCTATGGTCTTTTCGCCATCGCTGCGCTGCATGCGGTGCTGATGCTCGCGGTGGAGCGCCGGCTGCACGCGCTGCGCGGCGGCGGCCTGCAGCGCGGCGCCGCGCGCAAGGGCTGGCTCTCGAACTGGCTGGAGACTTTGCCGCCGCTGCTCACGCTCGAAAAGTTGCTGTTTCGCCTGATCGGCGCGGGCTTCGTGCTGCTCACGCTCACGCTCGCGTCGGGCATCGTGTTCAGCGAGCAACTGGTCGACCGTGCGCTCACGCTCGATCACAAGACCATCTTCGCGATCCTGTCGTGGCTGATGTTCGGTGCGCTCCTGACGGCGCGCAAGCTCTCGGGCTGGCGCGGACGCGCTGCGCTGCGCTGGGTGCTCGCGTCGTTCGCGGCGCTGCTGCTCGCGTACGTGGGTAGCCGTTTCGTTTTTGAGGTGCTGCTGCATCGTCCTGTGGTCTGAATTCGATGAGACAGATTTTTCTGCTGATCCTGCTGTTCGTTGTGGGCCAATGGCTCGCGAAGGCGCTGCGCCGTGTCGACGCGCGGCCGGCCGACCGTGCCGGCGCAGGCGGCCGCGGTGCCGCCGGCCAGCAGGCGGACACGGCGAGCCACCGAGCCGGCGCGGCCGGTACGCGGCTCGCGGAGCCGATGGTCCGCTGCCTGGAGTGCGGCGTGCACGTGCCGAAGAGCGAGTCTGTCGTGGCGGCCAGCCAGTCCTTTTGCTGCGAGGAGCACGCCCGGCGCTATGTCGCTCGTGCCTCGGCTGCGACTGCGGCTGCGCGGGCAGGTAGCGACCGTACCGGCGGCGATACCAGCGCGCGATGAGCGCGGCGCTTCCCAAAGGCTTCGTCGTCGACGCGCAGGGCTGGGTCGCTGCTGCGCGCCGCCTTGCGTCACCGAACTTCGAGGCGCGTCCTGCGGGCGCCGTGCCGACGCTGATCGTCGTGCACAACATCAGCCTGCCGCCCGGCACCTTTAGCGGGACGGCGATCTCCGATCTCTTCCTCAACCGTCTGGATTGCGATGCTCACCCGTATTACGACGCGCATCTGCGCGGCGTGCGGGTGTCGGCGCACTTCCTGATTCATCGCGACGGCTCACTCGAGCAATACGTCTCGTGCGATCAACGGGCATGGCACGCGGGTCTGTCGAATTTCTTCGGGCGCGAGCGTTGCAATGATTTTTCGATTGGCATCGAGCTTGAAGGCACCGACGCGACCCCTTTCGAACCCGCCCAATACGCCGCCCTGGTGGCGCTTGTAAAGGCGCTCGCCGCCCACTATCCGATTGCGGCGCTCGCCGGTCACTCGGACATCGCGCCTCGCCGCAAGACCGATCCTGGTCCGCACTTCGACTGGTTTCACGTGCAGCGCGAGACCGGTCTCGCGGATCGGTATTTCCCCTACCTCTACCCCGAAGCGCGTTCGCGCCGCCCGTCTTAAGTCCTGCCGCTTCCTGCCGCTAACCCGCATGGAGTCTTGCTTTGCGGTTTGCCCCGATGCGGCCGTGGGCTCCAAAAAGTCAAGCGTTCGAGGCCAAATAAATCAATTTGAGGTCCGCCTAAAGTCCACTATACTTAGTGCCAAGTTTTGAGGTTGACACTACATCTTGTGTTAAATGCGGCGCCCCGCTCCCCGAGCATGGCGCCGCGCGCATTCCAGGCGTACGAAACTTTTGTGCGGTGCCGCTAGCAATAGCGCTTCAGCAGCACCGGCATCAATCGAGAAGAAGGGCACAGCCAGTGATCGCGACATACACGATGAAGACCGTTGTCCCGTCTGCTTTGTCGCATCCGGCCGCCCGGCCTTGCTGGACCTTCCTCTCCCTCTCCTCGCTCGCGCACGTGGCGGCGCGGCGCTCTTGTTAATCCGCGGAAACTCTCCGCATATTCTCCAGGACCAGGAGCTTTGCACATGCAAACGACCGATAACGTCACGACCCGGTATGAAGACGCACCCGCCGGCCGTCCGCTGACTGGCGAACAGAATGCTGGCCAGTCGCTTGCCCCGCAGGCCACCTTTGCCGACTACAAGGTGATTCGCCGCAATGGCAGCGTGGTGTCGTTCGAGCCGTCGAAGATCGCAATCGCCGTGACCAAGGCGTTTCTGGCCGTGAACGGCGGGCAGGGCGCCGCATCGGCGCGCGTACGCGAACTCGTCGACCAGCTCACCCAGGCGGTCGTGCGCGCGCTCCTGCGTAGCCGGCCGAACGGCGGCACGTTCCATATCGAAGACATTCAGGACCAGGTCGAACTCGCGCTGATGCGCGGCGGCGAGCACAACGTCGCACGCGCCTACGTGCTGTATCGCGAGAAGCGCAACCAGGAGCGCGGGCATGCGCAGGACACCGGCGCCGCACAGGGCGCGCCCGGCCTGACCGTCATCGACAACGGCGTCACGCTCCCGCTGGACCTGAACGCGCTGCGTGCGCTGATCGTGTCGGCTTGCGAGGGCCTCGGCGACGCGGTGAATCCCGACCCCATCGTGGCCGAGACGGTCAAGAACCTGTACGACGGCGTGCCGATGAGCCAGGTCTACGACTCGGCCATCCTCGCCGCGCGCACGATGATCGAGAAGGACCCGGCCTACAGCCAGGTCACGGCTCGCATCCTGCTGCACACCATTCGCCGTGAAATCCTCGGAGAGGAAGTCATCCAGGCGGAGATGGGCGAACGCTACGCCGAATATTTCCCGCAGTTCATCAAGCGCGGCGTGCAGGCAGAACTGCTGGACGACAAGCTGCTGCAGTTCGACCTGAAGCGCCTTGGCGCCGCGCTCGACGCGAGCCGCGACCTGCAGTTCGGCTACCTCGGCCTGCAGACGCTCTACGACCGCTACTTCCTGCACGTGGACGGCACGCGCATCGAAATGCCGCAGGCGTTCTTCATGCGCGTCGCGATGGGCCTCGCGCTCAACGAGATCGACCGGGAAGCGCGCGCCGTCGAGTTCTACAACGTGCTGTCGACCTTCGACTTCATGAGCTCGACCCCCACGCTGTTCAACTCGGGCACCCGCCGCTCGCAGCTCTCCTCGTGCTACCTGACAACGGTGGACGACGACCTCGACGGCATCTATGAAGCGCTCAAGGAAAACGCGCTGCTTTCGAAGTTTGCCGGCGGCCTGGGGAACGACTGGACGCGCGTGCGCGCGCTCGGCTCGCACATCAAGGGCACCAACGGCAAGTCGCAGGGCGTCGTGCCGTTCCTGAAGGTGGTCAACGACACGGCCGTGGCCGTGAACCAGGGCGGCAAGCGCAAGGGCGCGGTCTGCGCGTACCTGGAGTCGTGGCACCTCGACATCGAAGAGTTCCTCGAGCTGCGCAAGAATACGGGCGACGACCGCCGCCGCACCCACGACATGAACACGGCGAACTGGATTCCCGACCTGTTCATGAAGCGCGTGATGGAAGGCGGCGACTGGACGCTCTTTTCGCCGTCCACCTGCCCCGACCTGCACGACAAGTACGGCGCCGAATTCGAGATGGCGTACACCGCTTACGAAGAGAAGGTGGCGCGCGGCGAGCTCAAACTGTTCAAGAAGGTCCCCGCGGCGCAGCTTTGGCGCAAGATGCTGGGCATGCTGTTCGAGACCGGCCACCCGTGGATCACGTTCAAGGACCCCTGCAACATCCGCAGCCCGCAGCAGCACGTGGGCGTGGTGCACTCGTCGAACCTGTGCACCGAGATCACGCTGAACACGAGCGACACCGAAATCGCCGTCTGCAATCTGGGCTCGGTGAACCTCGTCGCGCACCTCGCGAAGCAGGCCGACGGCTCGTACGCACTCGATCACGACAAGCTCAAGCGCACCGTCAGCGTGGCGATGCGCATGCTCGACAACGTCATCGACATCAATTACTACGCGGTTGCCAAGGCGCGCAATTCGAACCTGAAGCACCGTCCGGTGGGCATGGGCATCATGGGCTTCCAGGACTGCCTGCACTTGCTGCGCACGCCGTACGCGTCGCAAGAGGCCGTGGAGTTCGCCGACCGGTCGATGGAAGCGGTCTGCTACTACGCGTACTACGCCTCCACCGAACTCGCCGAAGAGCGCGGCCGCTATTCGAGCTACCGCGGCTCGCTGTGGGATCGCGGCATCCTTCCGCAAGACACGCTGAAGCTGCTCGCCGAGGCGCGCGGCGGCTACGTCGAAGTCGATACCAGCGAAACGATGGACTGGCCGACGCTGCGTTCCCGCATTGCAACGCACGGCATGCGCAATTCGAACTGCGTGGCGATCGCGCCCACGGCGACCATTTCGAACATCATCGGCGTGTCGGCGTGCATCGAGCCGACCTTCCAGAACCTCTACGTGAAGTCGAACCTCTCGGGCGAATTCACGGTGGTCAACGACTACCTGGTGCGCGACCTCAAGGCACGCGGCCTGTGGGACGAGGTGATGGTTGCCGACCTGAAGTATTTCGACGGCTCGCTCTCGCGTATCGACCGCATCCCGGCCGACCTGCGCGCGATCTACGCCACGGCGTTCGAAGTGGACCCGAAGTGGCTGGTCGAGGCGGCGTCGCGCCGTCAGAAGTGGATTGACCAGGCGCAGTCGCTCAATATCTATATGGGCGGTGCGTCGGGCAAGAAGCTCGACGAGGTCTACAAGCTCGCCTGGGTGCGCGGCCTGAAAACCACCTACTACCTGCGCACGATGGCGGCGACGCACGTCGAGAAGTCGACGGTTGCACACGGTGCGTTGAACGCCGTGCCGTCGGGCGGCGACGGTGGTGTGGGCGGTGCGGGTGGCATGGGCGGCGCAGCGGGCGGCAACTCGTTCGGCGTGACGGGTGGCGCGTCGTCGGGCGGCATCGTGGCTGCCGGTGCATCGGCATCGGCGCCGGTTCAGGCTGTGGCAGAAGAAGCACCGCAGGCCGACGGCCCGGTGTGCATGATGCGTCCGGGCGATCCTGGCTTCGAAGAGTGCGAGGCCTGCCAGTAAGCGCAGCAGCACTCGTGCGGTGAAGTGAGGAAGGTGGGCGGCGACGGCTTCGTGTGCCGCCCATCTCGCGATCCGGCGGCGCACGAAGATTGCGAGCCTCAGCAGCAAGTACGCAACTGCGAGACAACGAAGGTCGAAGAACGCTGCGCAGACTCATCGCTTCAACCAGGTTTGCTGCCTTGATCACGAACCTTGCGACGAGCCTCGCAACAGACCTCTTCACAACCTCGCAGCAACCACGTCGAGCATGTCTCAATCTCTTCTTGCAGACGCGCTCGTGATGAAGCGAAGACCTTCGACGACGCATCGCTCGCTCTATCTGCATGAAGCGATGCTCGCGATGCGATGAGAAAGTGTTGTATGCAGGTCTCAACGCGAATCGAAAACGGGAATTTTCGTGAGCGAACCCTTTTATCGCTCACGAAAAGATGGTACAAACCGATCTAAATTGATGGTGACATATATGCTCAACTGGGATGACGAGATTACTGCCGTAACTCCGTCGAGCGCTTCGCAACCGAACGTGTTGCGCAACGCGGCGGGTATGGCTGTCGGTACGCAGGCAGTAGCGCGTGCCGCCTCTCCGGTTCCTTCGGCTCAAGACGTTTTCGCGGGCGACATTGCAGTTGCTCCGTACGCGGCGCAGAACACTGCGGCCGCTGCGCCGGCGGTGTCGCCGGAAGCGCGCGTGAACGTGGCCGACAAGCGCATCATCAACGGCAAGACTGACGTCAATCAGCTCGTGCCGTTCAAGTACAAGTGGGCGTGGGAGAAGTACCTCTCGGGTTGCGCGAACCACTGGATGCCGCAGGAAATCAACATGTCCCGCGACATCGCGCTGTGGAAAGACCCGAACGGCCTTTCCGACGACGAGCGCCGCATCATCAAGCGCAACCTCGGCTTCTTCACCACGGCCGACTCGCTCGCGGCGAACAACATCGTGCTTGGCACCTATCGCCACATCACGGCGCCCGAATGCCGCCAGTTCCTGCTGCGCCAGGCGTTCGAGGAGGCGATCCACACGCACGCCTACCAGTACATCGTCGAATCGCTGGGTCTCGACGAGGGCGAGATCTTCAACGCGTACCACGAGGTTTCGTCGATCCGCGCGAAAGACGAATTCCTGATTCCGTTCATCCACACGCTGACCGATCCGTCTTTCAAGACCGGCACGCTCGAAGCGGACCAGGCTCTGCTCAAGTCGCTGATCGTGTTCGCCTGCGTGATGGAAGGCCTGTTCTTCTACGTCGGGTTTACGCAAATTCTGGCGCTCGGCCGCCAGAACAAGATGACCGGCGCGGCGGAGCAGTACCAGTACATCCTGCGCGACGAGTCGATGCACTGCAACTTCGGCATCGACCTCATCAACCAGATCAAGCTCGAAAATCCGCACCTGTGGACTGCTGAGTTCCGTGCGGAGATCCGCGAAATCTTCAAGCAGGCCGTCGACCTCGAATACCGGTATGCGGAGGACACGATGCCGCGCGGCGTGCTCGGCCTCAATGCGTCGATGTTCAAGAGCTACCTGCGCTTCATCTGCAACCGCCGTTGCCAGCAGATCGGTCTCGATGCGCTGTACCCGAACGAGGAGAACCCGTTCCCGTGGATGAGCGAGATGATCGACCTGAAGAAGGAGCGCAACTTCTTCGAGACGCGTGTCATTGAATATCAGACTGGCGGGGCGCTTTCCTGGGAATGACCCTGAGCGCATCGCAGAGAAGATCGATGGGGAGCGCCGGCAGCGTGAAAACGCGGTTGCCGGCCATAGTGATTAGGAGCAGGAACGCCTGATGCAAAGCGTGCCCGGTGCCTTAGCGGCCCAAAAACATGACAGGCACTTTGCGAACCCTTCAGTGGGATGGGCAAACTTCCCCCCGGAAAAAGCCGCTGGCCAGAATGCCGGCGGCTTCATCAAACGCTGGCCGGCGTCGGTATCCGATGCCGGATGGACTTGGCGCGCGGTGCCCGCTGGCACGGCGCGCCTTACCGTATTCATTAGCGTAAGCGCGCAGAACCTGCGTACGCCGATGAATAGCCCGCTTCGTAGCGATCGCCGTGAGACGCGTCCGCGGGAAGCGGGTTTTGACGAAGGGTGTAGTTTGAACTGACCTCTCATCTGAACCTGAAGGAGAAAAAAATGGCAACTGCCAAGAAGAAGCCCGCTGCCAAGAAAGCAGCAGTGAAGAAGGTTGCAGCGAAGAAGGCCGCTCCGGCCAAGAAGGCAGCCGCGAAGAAAGTCGCGGTGAAGAAGGTCGCTGCCAAGAAGGTCGCCGTGAAGAAGGTTGCAGCGAAGAAGGCTGCACCGGCCAAGAAGGCAGCCGCGAAGAAGGTTGCGGCCAAGAAGGCGCCGGCGAAGAAGGCCGCCGTGAAGAAGGTTGCAGCGAAGAAGGCTGCACCGGCGAAGAAGGCAGCGGCCAAGAAAGTCGCGGTGAAGAAGGTTGCAGCGAAGAAGGCCGCACCGGCGAAGAAGGCAGCAGCCAAGAAAGTAGCGACGAAGAAGGTCGCTGCGAAGAAGGCTGCCAAGAAGGCGCCTGCGAAGAAGGCTGCGGCCAAGAAGGCTGCGCCTGCGAAGAAGGCTGCCCCTGCCAAGAAGGCCGCGCCTGCGAAGAAGGCTGCCCCTGCCGCTCCCGCTGCGCCTGCCCAATCGACCGCTCCTGCGGCCACGGTGAAGACGGCGCTGAACCCGGCAGCAGCATGGCCGTTCCCGACGGGCAGCCGTCCGTAAGCAGTCGATGCAGTGACTCGACACACCGCGTGTGTGTCTCACGATTGAGTAAGGCTACTCAATCGCATCCCGCCACCGGCAACCCGGCGGCGGGATTTTTTTTGCCTCGCGTCGGGATCTTCCAGCGCACAAAAAAACGCATGCACCGAGGTGCATGCGTTCAAGAATCAGCCAAAAGGATCGGTCAGCGGCGGCGCGCCGACGCAGTACAGGGGAATGAACCCTTGCCGCGACGGGCGCTCCTAGTGCGTCACGCGGGTGACGCCGCCGCTCGACAGCAGCCTGACGCGCTCGCCAGCGCGGAATATCTCGCCGGTGGCCGACTGCGTGATGGCACGCAGGTCGCCATTGTCGAGCCGCACGGTGATTTCGACGCCATCGCGCATTGCCACACCGTTTTCGACGGCGTTGCCAGCCACGGCACCTGCGATGCCACCCACGATACCCGTGAGGATCGAGCCGCGTCCGCCGCCAATCGTGCTGCCGGCCACCGCGCCGAGTGCACCGCCGCCCACCGCGCCGAGGCCACTGGGTTGCCCGTTGTTCGAGCTGATCTTCACCGCCCGTACGCTTTCCACGGTCCCCATGCGGACCGTTTCTTCACGTTGCGCCTGCGACGCCGTGTAGACGTCCGCGGAGCTGCTGTTGTACGCGCACCCCGTCATGGCGAGCGATCCGGCGATCAGCACTGCTGCAATGACGCGACTCGTTGTTTTCATTTTCTCTACTCCAGATACTGAGCTCCACGCGGAGCCCTCATTCGTTCACGGCAGGTCGTAACCGAACGCCTGCTTGAACCGTTCGCCAATCTGCGCGCGAGTAGGCGCGTAGTTTTGCGGGCCCTGGTGCTCGATCTTGAGCGCACCCATGAGGCTCGCGAGGCGCCCGGTGGTTGCCCAGCCGAGCCGGTTCTCGATACCGTAGAGGAGGCCGCCTCGAAACGCGTCGCCGCAACCCGTGGGGTCGAGCACGCGCTGTGCCGTGACGGCGGGAATCTCTTCTACGCCTTCCTTATGATAGATCCGCGAACCCTGTTCGCCGCGCGTCACGATGAGCGCTTCGACGCGGCCGGCAATGTCTTCGATCGACCAGCCGGTGCGATGGCTTACAAGGCTTGCTTCGTAGTCGTTGACAGCAACGTAAGTGGCAAGTTCAATGGCGTGCCGCAGCGACTCGCCATCGAAGAGCGGCAAGCCCTGACCCGGATCGAAGATGAACGGCACGCCGGCCGCGGCGAACTGTTCGGCATGCTGCACCATGCCGTCGAAGCCATCGGGCGCGACGATGCCGAGCGTGATGCCGTCCGCATGATCGGCGCGGTTGAGATGCGACTGCATCATCGCGCCCGGATGGAATGCCGTGATCTGGTTGTTCTCGAGGTCGGTGGTGATCATCGCCTGCGCGGACCACGTGTCGGGCAGCACTTTCACGTGGGCCTTCGAGAGACCTAGCTGGTCGAGCCGGTCGATGTAAGGTTGCGCGTCCACGCCGCCAAGCGTCGCCATGATGCGCGCGTCGCCGCCAAGAAGATGAAGCGAGTAGGCGATGTTGCCCGCGCAGCCGCCGAACTCGCGACGCATGGTGGGCACGAGGAAGCTCACATTCAGGATGTGCACCTGCTCCGGCAGGATGTGCTCCCTGAACCGGCCCTCGAAAGTCATGATGTTGTCGTAGGCGAGCGAGCCGCAGATCAGCGTAGCCAAGGCGTGAATTCCCCCAATTGAGCGTGCGAGTGCCTGAGAGTGGCGTGAATGGCATGAGCGCCCACCACCGGCGTTGCTGCGCGTCGCATCGAAGCGCGGCAACGTCGGGCGGTGGCGCCTGTTTTTACTTGAGCGCAGCGAGTGCCGAGTCGTAGTTCGGCTCGTTCTTGATCTCGCTCACGAGCTCGGCGTGGACCACCTTGTCGTTCTCGTCGACCACTACCACGGCGCGCGCCGTCAGGCCGGCGAGCGGGCCGCTCGTCACGTCAACGCCGTAGGCTTGCGCGAAGTCATGACCGCGGAACGTGGATGCGGTGACCACGTTGTCGATACCTTCAGTCGTGCAGAAGCGCGAGGCGGCAAACGGCAGGTCGCCCGACACGACCACCACCACCGTGTTGGGGAGCTTGCCTGCAGCCTCGTTGAACTTGCGCGTGGACGTTGCGCACACCGGCGTGTCGAGGCTCGGCACGATGTTCAGCACTTTGCGCTTGCCGGCGAAATCGGCGAGCGAGACCGGCTTGAGGTCCTTGCCGACGAGCGAGAACGCGGGTGCCGCTTCGCCCACGGAGGGGAATTTTCCGGCGACTTCGATCGGGTTGCCGCCCAGCGTGACTTGACTCATGTTGTGCTCCGAAGGATCAGTAGTGGTGTGTGAATGCGCCGGATCACGCCGACGCTTGAGACGCAACGGTCATGCCGTTACGGATAAAAAATCTGGATGCGGAAGTTCGACGCGACCGCGTTGCCGATGTCGAGCCGCACGATCATCATCTGCGTCGTGTGGGCGGGCAGGCCGGCGCCGATCGGCGTACCGGGCCGCACGTAGTCTTGCGGCCAGAGGACGCGCCGGATCGCGACGTTGTTCTGGCTGTCGAGCAGCGTGAGTTCGATGGCGGGATAGGCGAGTGCCACGTTGAAGCGGTTGTGCAGCGGCATCTTCAGTTCGAGGCGATGTGGGCCGTCCACCTGGCGCAGATCGGGCGGCTCGACCTGCAGCCCGTCGATGTCGCGCGGCGGCGCCACGGTGCAGCCGAGCTGCGCGCAGGCCTGTGCAAAGAGCGGCTGCGACGCAGGCCAGTACACCATCACCGTTTCGCGCTGCCACCACGCGAGCTGGGCGAGCAGCAATACGAAGAGCACGACTGCGAGCAGGCCGCCGGCAATCCGCAGGCCAACGCGGCCCGGTTGCGCCGCCCGTTTTTCTCGCGTGACCGCGAAGTGGCGCTCGCCGTCGTCGGGCGGCACGGCGACGAAGGGTTCGGGCGACAGCGTGCGCGTGTCTGCGGCCATCGCGGCGGCTGCGCCTGCTGCGGCGCCTACGGTGGCGGCGGGGGTGGCAGCAGTGGTATCGGTGTCGGCATTCCAGGCATCGCGCGTCGTCGTACCCTCAGCCGCGTGTGCTGCTTCGCCGAGATGCGGCTCGCGCGGTTCGTCCGGTTCATGTGCCCAGCCTGATGCGGCCGGGCTTGCCGCAGCAAAGACCGGCTCATGGTGCGAGGGCGCTTCGGGTTCGGGCGCGAGTGTCGGCTCCGTCGCGTCGCGCGGCCCCTCGTCGGGTGGCGGTTGCCAGGCAGGCTCGGGTTCCGGCGACTCTGGCGTGTGAGCGGAGTGGATGACTGCCTCGGCGTTTTCTACCGCGGGCGTTTCAGGCGGCTCAACGTCGGGGGGGGGAACGTCAACGAGCGTGGCCGGCGGAGCCGCAGCGGCTGCCGGATGGCTCAGCGGCAGATTGCCGGCATGAAAGCGCGGTCCGATGTTTTCGTTCGCGTCGTGCGGCGGCGACCAGGGATCCCATGCGCGCGAGCGGAAATTCGGCGGACTGGCGAATGGCGGAGCGTGCGGGTCGTGCACCGGGGAAGCCGCTGCCGCTTCTTCGGTTGAAACGTCGGACGGGGGTTCCGTAGACGCGGTTTCAGCAGAGGGCGGTTCAGCGGATGGCGGCTCAGCGGATGGCGGCTCAGCGGATGGCGGCTCAGCGGATGGCGGCTCAGCGGAAGGCAGTTCAGCGGAAGGCAGTTCAGCGGAAGGCAGTTCAGCGGAAGGCAGTTCAGCGGAAGTCGGTTCAGCGGAAGTCGGTTCAACAGAAGACGCTTCAGAAGGCTCCGTTCCGCCCAGCGCCCTTTCAGCCGTGCCTTCTTCGTCACGAAGCACTTCTTCAGCCGCCTGCACTTCGGCAGAAGGCGCTTGCGCAGCCGGCTCTTCTGCCAACCGCGTCTCCGCAGGCGCTTCCTCGGCCACTGGCGGTTTCGACTGTTCTTCCGCCGTTACCGCGTGCTCTTGAACCCGCCCTGTTTGTCCGGCGCCGCCATGCGCCGCCAGCGCCGACGCCACATCTGCAGGCACCGGCACGGCCGCCGAGAAGTCGCTGCCCGCCGGCAGTTCGAAAAGACTGCTCGACGCGTCGAACACTTCCTGGCAATGCCCGCATCGCACAAGGCCGCGACGCGGCGCGAGCTGCGCGGGCTGGATACGGAAGACGGCTTCACAGAAGGGGCAGCGCGTTACGAGGAACATGGTGGCCGCTGACCGGCTAGGCGGTGAAGTGGGAAATACGGCCTATTCTAATGGCTTTCGCGTCGCGTTCCGGCAAGGCACACCCAGCCCTCGTGCTCGCGCCACACCGCGATGTCGATCCAGCGCTCGTAGACGCGCGCTACTTCCTCGGCCTGGCGCGCGAGTATGCCGGAAAGCGCGATACGTCCACCCGGCTTCACTTTCGACGACAGCATCGACGCCATCAGCTTGAGCGGATTCGAAAGAATGTTCGCCACGACGACGTCGAACGTGCCCGACGGGCAGGCATCGGGCAGCCCGTATGTGACTTCCGCGTGGTTGCGTTCACTGTTGTGCCGCGCCGATTCCACGGCCTGCGGATCGATATCGATGCCCACCACCGGGTTTGCACCGCACTTTTTCGCGAGGATCGCGAGAATGCCCGAGCCGCAACCGTAGTCGAGCAGCGACTGCCCAGGCTGCACCGTCTCTTCGATCCACTCCATGCACAGCCGCGTGGTCGGGTGGCTGCCCGTGCCGAACGCGAGGCCCGGATCGAGTTCGAGCACGAGCGCGTCGGGGTCCGGGGCGTCGTGCCACGACGGCACCACCCAGATGCGCTTGCCGATATGGATGGGGTCGAACTGCGACTGGGTGAGCCGTACCCAGTCCTGCTCTTCGACCTCGCGCAGCGAAAAGGGCGGAGTGGCCTCCAGCCCCAGTTCGTTGGCCGCCGCCGCAAGCAGCAGGGCCGGGTCGTGTTCCGGCGCGATCAGCGCGATCACGCGCGAGTGTTGCCACGCCGTGCGCTCGGACGTGAGGCCCGGCTCGCCGAAGAGCGGCTGCTCGTCGGGCGTGTCGGCATCGGCGTCTTCCACCGACACCGAGAGCGCGCCAAGCTCGATCAGCGCGTCCGAAAGGGCTTCGGCACGCTGCCGGTCCAGCTCGACGATCAGTTCCCGGTAGCTCATGGAATTACGCTTCTTCCGGTGCCGCCTGCTGCCTCGCGGCGAGGCGATTTTCCAGGTAATGGATGCTCGTGCCGCCTTCGACGAACTTCGCGTCGAGCATCAACTCGCGGTGCAGCGGGATGTTGGTCTGGATGCCTTCCACCACCATTTCCGAGAGCGCGATGCGCATGCGGCGAATGGCCTGCTCGCGCGTGGCGCCGTAGGCGATCAGCTTGCCGATCATCGAATCGTAGTTGGGCGGCACGAAGTAGCCGTTGTAGGCGTGCGAGTCGACGCGGATGCCGGGGCCGCCCGGCATGTGCCACGACGTGAGCCGGCCCGGCGACGGCGTGAACTTGAACGGGTCTTCGGCGTTGATCCGGCATTCGATCGCGTGGCCGCGGAACTGCACGTCGCGCTGGCGCAGCACGAGCTTTTCGCCTGCGGCAATGCGGATCTGTTCCTGCACGATATCCACGCCCGTAATGAGTTCGGTGACCGGGTGCTCCACCTGCACGCGCGTGTTCATCTCGATGAAGTAGAACTCGCCGTTTTCATACAGGAACTCGAACGTGCCGGCGCCCAGGTAGCCCATCTTCTTGCAGGCGTCGGCGCAACGGTCGCCGATGCGGTCGATGAGGCGTCGCGCGATACCCGGCGCCGGCGCTTCCTCGATCACCTTTTGGTGGCGGCGCTGCATCGAGCAGTCGCGCTCGCCCAGCCAGATCGCGTTCTTGAACGAGTCCGCGAGCACCTGAATTTCGATGTGGCGCGGATTCTCGAGGTACTTTTCCATATAGACCTGCGGGTTGCCGAAGGCACGGCCCGCTTCTTCGCGCGTCATGTTCACCGCGTTGACGAGCGCCGCCTCGGTGTGAACCACGCGCATGCCGCGTCCGCCGCCGCCGCCCGCCGCCTTGATGATGACGGGATAGCCCACCGCGCGGGCAATCTTCACGATCTCCTTCGGATCGTCGGGCAACGCGCCTTCCGAGCCCGGCACGCACGGCACGCCGGTCTTGAGCATGGTCTGCTTGGCGGTGACCTTGTCGCCCATCATGCGGATGGTTTCCGGACGCGGACCGATGAACACGAAGCCGGACTGCTCCACGCGCTCGGCGAAGTCGGCGTTCTCGGAGAGAAAGCCGTAGCCGGGGTGGATCGCTTCGGCGTCGGTGACTTCGGCCGCGCTGATCAGCGCCGGCATATTCAGATAGCTCAGATTCGACGGCGCCGGTCCGATGCAGACCGCCTCGTCGGCGAGCTTCACGTACTTGGCTTCCTTGTCGGCTTCCGAATAGACGACGACCGTCTTGACGCCCAGCTCGCGGCACGCGCGCTGGATGCGAAGCGCGATTTCGCCGCGATTGGCAATGAGGATTTTTTCAAACATGGCGGGTATTCGGCTCATCAGTGGGCGCCGCCGCGGCATCGCGCAAAACGCACAAGACGTACGGAATGCGCGGGAGGCACGAAATAGCGAAGGGCGGCTGCCTCGGAGTACTGGGCGCGCGCAACAAGGGCAGGCGCGCTGCGCAAAGCGGTGCGCAGCGCCGGCGCGCGGCTTGCTCGCTTACGCGATCACGTAGAGCGGCTGACCGTATTCCACGGCCTGACCGTTCTCGACGAGGATTTCCTTGATGACGCCGGCTGCGTCCGATTCGATCTCGTTGAGCAGCTTCATCGCTTCGATGATGCACAGCGTCTGGCCTTCCTTCACCGTGTCGCCCACCTGCACGAACGGGTCGGCGCCCGGCGACGGCGAACGGTAGAACGTGCCCACCATCGGCGAGGTCACCACGTGGCCTTGCGGAGCGGCGGGCGCCGGTGCCGCGGCGGCGGGCGCTTCGAGCGGGTGGCCCGCGACGGGCGCGGCGGCCGCAACCTGCGCGGGGTAGGGCGCAGCGGACTGCTGCACGTAAACCGGCGGCGCATTCTTGACGATGCGCACCTTGCCTTCGCCCTCGGTGACTTCGAGTTCCGAGATGCCCGATTCGGAAACGAGGTCGATCAGAGTCTTCAGTTTACGTAGATCCATTGGGCTGCCCCTTTCAATGCGTAGAGCGCCGGCGACCAATGGTGGATGCGTGCCGGCACGGGTTGGGTGTTATTCGGATTCAGGCTTGCTTCGGCGCGGCGGCGAGCCGGTCGAGCGCGAATTCGAGTGCGTATAGATAGCCCTTCCAGCCGAAACCGCAGATCACGCCTTCGGCCTGGTCGGAGAAATACGAGTGGTGCCGGAAGGACTCGCGGCGATGCACGTTCGAGAGATGAATTTCGACGAACGGGATGCCTACTCCGGCCAGCGCGTCGCGGATCGCCACGCTCGTATGCGTGTAGGCCGCCGGGTTGATGACGATGAAGTCCGTTTTTTCGGTGCGGGCCGCCTGGATGCGGTCCACGAGTGCGCCTTCGTGATTGCTCTGAAACGTGGCCAGTTCGACGCCGGCATCGGCCGCGCGATCGGCGAGCGCCTGATCGATCTGTGGCAGCGTGACGCGCCCATAGACCTCGGGTTCCCGGGTGCCGAGAAGGTTGAGGTTCGGGCCGTGCAGAACCAGCAGTCGGGTCATGGTCGCTTCAGTTTCCGTGGAATTGCGCGAACTTTAGCGCCGATTAGAGAAACTTGTCTAGGTTTGCGCGAAAAACCTGCGCCATGTCAGGCGCTTCGGCTGGCGTCCTGGCGCTCAACTTCCTTCAATTTTCGTTAAATCACGGACAATTCCGGCGCTTTCGGGCACTTTTCGGCAGAAACGGACGAATGGGCTCAAAGGGCGTCGAGCGTTCGCTTGAGTTCGTCGGGCCGAATTTCGCCGAGTTTTGTCGTACGAACGTTGCCTTTCGCGTCAATTACGACCGTGAAGGGCAAGCCGCCCGCGTTGTTGCCGAACGCCCGGGCGAGGTCTGCGCCGCCGAAGCCCGTCACGTAGATGGGGTAATCGACGGGCACTTTCTGAAGGAACGTTTTCACGTTCTTCTCGGAATCCACGCCGAGCCCGACGAACTGGACGCCCTTTTTGGAGTACTCGTCGTGGAGTTTCGCGAGCGTGGGCATTTCTTCGACGCACGGCCCGCACCACGACGCCCAGAAGTTCACCACCATGGGCCGTCCCTTGTACAGCGCAAGCGACTGCGGCTTGCCGTCCGGGCTTGTGACCGGCGCGGTCCAGAGTTGCGCGACGGCGCCCTGTGCCGCGGGCGCTTCGCCCGCCTCGGAGATATCGCCTCCGCGGACCCAGTGGCCCGCGAGAACCCCGCCGCCCGCTGCGATTGCTGCCACGGCGGCAGCGGCCAGAATCCGCTTCGTGTTCATGGTCGATCAGGTGCCTAGCCCGGCTGGGCTCTGTGGGTTTCAGTCGTTTCAGTTGGCAGACGGGGAAGCCGCGTCCGCCGCGTTCGTTTCGTCGAGAAGCGCCTGCACCGCCTGGGCGTTCGCTCGCGCGAGGCGCCCGCGGGCGTCGGCGCGTACCGCGCCGCGCAGGTCGTCGGTGTCGTAGAGCGCAATATGAATGCCCACCGGTTCGGCGTCGCGCGACGCCTTCCACAGGAAGCTCAGCGTCTCCACGTAGCCGCGCTGGGCGAAGTGCCGCGTTTCCGACACGTCATATTGGATGTTGGCATTCAGTAGATAGATCGCGACTTCCTTCGGGTTGTCGCAGAAGATCTGCAGGTGCACATCCGAGTGCTCGCCCGCCGTGCCGTTGAGCACGGCCCCCGTGAGATACGGGTTGAAGGGCTCGAGCCGCTGCATCCAGTCGAGCGCGATTTCGCGCAGGCGCCGCAGCACCGCCGGCTGGCTGTCGCCCTGGAAAAGCGACTGGTACTCGCGGATTTCTTCCTCGATCTGGTCGTTATCCGGTAGCCATGAGCCGTCCACGCGCGTCTCGCCCACCACCTGCCTTGCCGCTTTGCGCTTGGCCGTGGAGTAGTCGAGCCCGTCCTCGGCGATCATCCGCGCAGCCGCGATCGCGATTTCCTCACGAACGCGCTGTGGGTCGAAATGTGATTTGCGAACCATCCGGCAATCATACTAGAGAATGCATGACGGCTTTCCGGCGCTCCCCGGGCCCCTGAGCGTGCGTGCCTGCGGGCGGGAGCCCACTCCGCAGGCCGCTGCCGGACGGATTGCGGGCCAACGCGGGACCGCCCGCAGGCGCCACGGCCGGCCCCGCTGCGAGCCCGCCGACAGCCCGGGCGCGGTGGATGCGTCGGGTACAATAGCGGCCTTTGCGGTCCTTCATGGCAACCGGCGCGCAGGCAGGTCAGCCCGGAACGCCGCCCGCATTCTCCCACTCCATCTCGAATACGGCGCCCGCTCGGCGCACCAGGCTTATGCACATCCATATCCTCGGCATCTGCGGCACGTTCATGGGCGGTCTCGCCGTGCTCGCCCGGGCGGCGGGCCATACGGTGACCGGCTGCGACGCCGGCGTGTATCCGCCGATGAGCACGCAGCTCGAGGCCCAGGGCATTCGCCTGATCGAAGGCTACGACGCCGCGCAGATCGACCTGAAGCCGGATCTGTTCGTGATCGGCAACGTGGTCACGCGCGGCAATCCGCTGATGGAGGCCATTCTCGACCGCGGCCTGCCTTATGTGTCCGGCCCGCAATGGCTGGGCGAACATGTGCTGGCGGGCAAGTGGGTGCTTGCCGTGGCCGGCACGCACGGCAAGACCACCACGACTTCGATGCTCACCTGGCTGCTCGAAGACGCCGGCCTCAATCCCGGCTTTCTGATCGGCGGCGTGCCGCTCAACTTCGGCGTCTCGGCGCGGCTTACCGATTCGAGCTTCTTCGTGATCGAAGCCGACGAGTACGACACCGCGTTCTTCGACAAGCGCTCGAAGTTCGTCCATTACCGCCCCCGCACGGCGGTGCTGAACAACCTCGAATTCGATCACGCCGACATCTTCGCCGATCTCGCCGCCATCGAAACCCAGTTCCACCACCTCGTGCGCACGATTCCGGGCGTGGGCCGCATCGTGACGAACGGTCGCGAAGATTCGCTCGAGCGCGTGCTCGCGCGCGGCTGCTGGAGCGAAGTGGAGCGTTTCGGCGTGGAGGGCGGCTGGCAGGCGCTGCCTGCCGAAGACGGTGCACCCGTGGACGAGCGCTTCGCCGTGTATCACGGCGGCGAGCGCGTGGGTGTCGTGGAATGGCAGGTGCAGGGCGAGCACAACCGCATGAACGCGCTTGCGGCCATCGCCGCGGCGCGCCACGTCGGCGTGCCGCCCGCGCAGGCGGCGAAGTCGCTCGCGACATTCCGCAACGTGAAGCGCCGCATGGAAGTGCGCGGCAGCGTGGACGGCGTGACCGTCTACGACGACTTCGCGCACCATCCCACGGCGGTCCAGACCACCATTGCCGGCCTGCGCACGCGCGTAGGCCGCGAGAACACGCGCATTCTGGCCGTGCTCGAACCGCGCTCGAACACCATGAAGCTCGGCGTGATGAAGGCCCAGTTGCCGGGCAGCCTCACCGACGCGGACCTCGTGTTCGGCTACGGCGCGCCGTCGGGCCGCGATGCCCTGGGCTGGAATCTTGCGGAAGCACTTGCGCCCCTTGGCGACAAGGCCCGCGCATTCGACAACCTCGACGCCCTTGTGAAAGCCGTCACCGCAGCCGCGCGCCCGGGCGACCAGGTGCTCGTGATGAGCAACGGCGGCTTCGGCGGCGTGCATCAGAAACTGCTCGACGCGCTTTCGGCGCGGCCGGCGGCAACGGCCGCAACAGCCGCAACGGCAGCGGCAAGCGGACGGGACAGCGCGTGATCGTCTACCTGCACGGCTTTCGCTCGTCGCCGGCGTCGTTCAAGGCGCGGCTGCTCGCGGCACGTCTCGAAGAAGTGGGGCGCGCTGAAGAATGGTGCTGCCCGATGCTGCCCGTCTCGCCGCTCGAAGCGGTGGCGCTCGTGGAGCGCGAAGTGGAGCAGCGGCGCGCCGCGACCGGCGACGCGCATGTAGCGCTGGTGGGCAGTTCTCTGGGCGGCTACTTCGCGACGCATCTGGCCGAAAAGCACGGCTGGCCGGCCGTGCTGCTGAATCCGGCGGTCGTGCCGCAGCGCGATCTGAGCCAGTATCTCGGCGAGCAGCCGTTGTGGCACGGCGGTGGCTCCATCGTCGTGGAGCCCCGGCATCTCGTTGAATTGCGTGCGCTGGCCGTCGCATCGGTTACGCGGCCCGAACGCTATTATTTATTAGCCGCGACGGGCGACGAAGTGCTCGACTATCGCGAGATGCTCGCGCACTACCCGGGCGCACGCACGAAGCTGATTGAAGGCAGCGATCACGCCATCAGCGAATTCGCGAGCTACGTGGACGACGTGATCGCTTTCTGCGATGCGGCGTCCGCGGTCCCGCCCGCCATCGGCTGAGCGACACGAACGCGGGCGAAACGACAACAGCAACACGAAAACGAGTGGGCGGTCTGGCGGCAACGAACCGCGCACCTTATCCGGAACGAACACGCGTCTTGCGCCTGCAATGGGGCACGCAAGGCACGCAAGACGCGCAGCAAGTCTGAACGAGAGTACTGAGTGAACGTTTTCTTCGAGGAATCGGGCAGTTTCAAGGCCGGCAGCGTGCTGTCGCGCCAGGGTGACGCATTTCAGGTCGAGCTGCCGGGCGGCCGGCGCGCGAAGGTGCGGGCGAAAGACGTGCTGATCGAGTTCGAAAAGCCGGCAGCGGCCGAGCTCATGGAGCAGGCCGATGCCGCCGCGCAGCAGATCGATCTCGACTTTCTGTGGGAATGCGCGCCGCAGGAGGAGTTCGCCTTCTCCACGCTCGCGAGCGAGTACTTCGGCGAAGGTTATGGTCCCGTGGAGCGCGCGGCGCTCGTGCTGCGCCTGCATGGCGCGCCGGTCTATTTCCGCCGCAAGGGGCGCGGCCAGTATCAGCGCGCGCCTGAAGAGCAGCTCAAGATGGCGCTCGCGTCGCTGGAGCGCAAGCGGCAGCAGGCGCTCGTCCAGGCGCAGTACGAAGAAGAACTGAAAGCGGGCCGCTTGCCCGAGGCGTTCCAGGGGCGCGCGCTCAGTTTTCTCACGCGGCCCGACAAGAATTCGATCGAGTACAAGGCGCTGGAAGCGGCCGCCGCGGCGCGCGGCATTTCGATGCCGCGGCTTATGCTCGAATGCGGCGGCATTCCGTCGGCGCGCGCGCTGCACGAGGCGCGCTTTCTCGCCGAATTCTTCCCGCACGGCACCGGTTTTCCGCCCGTCACCGTGAATCCGCTTGCCGAGGATTTGCCCGAAGCGCTGGTGGAAGCCTTCTCGATCGACGACGTGACGACCACTGAGATCGACGACGCGTTTTCCGTCGAGCATCTGGCCGACAGCCGCGTGCGCATCGGCGTGCACATCGCGGCGCCGGCGCTCGGCATCAGCCGCGGGGACCCCGTCGATACGATCGCGCGCAACCGTCTTTCCACGGTCTACATGCCGGGCGACAAGATCACCATGCTGCCCGACGAGTTCGTGGATGCCTTCACGCTGAAGGAAGGCGACCTGCGGCCCGCGCTATCGCTCTACATCATCGTGAACCGCGAAACGCAGGAGATCGTGGCGACCGAAACGCGCGCCGAGCGCGTGTTCGTGAAGCACAACCTGCGTCACAACACGCTCGACGAGCACGTCACCGAGGAAGCCCTCGCAGCGGGCACCGGCGACTATCCGCACAAGGACGACATCGCCGTACTCTGGCCGTTTGCCCAGGCGCTCTTCGAAAAACGCCAGCAGACGCGCGCGAGCTACGGCCTCAAGCGCGAGGTGCAGCGCAACACCGACTACAACTTCTACGTGGACGGCGAGCGCATCACCATCACGCCGCGCCGCCGCGGCTCGCCGCTCGACCTGATCGTCGCGGAACTCGCCATTCTCGCGAACTCCACCTGGGGCGCGTTCCTGCACGATCACGGCGTGCCGGGCATCTATCGCTCGCAGCGCGCGTTCGGCGCGCCCACCGGCCCCAAGCGCACGCGCATGCAGACCACGGCCGCGCCGCACGAGGGCCTGGGCGTGGCGCAATACGCGTGGAGCACCTCGCCGCTGCGCCGCTACGTGGACCTCGTGAACCAGTGGCAATTGCTTGCGTGCGTGCAGCACGGCGTGACCGCGAAGCTCGCGGCGCCCTTCAAGCCGAAGGACGCCGACCTGTTCGCCGTCGTGCAAGGCTTCGACGAGACCTATACGGCCTACGCCGACCATCAGCGCCGTATGGAGTACTTCTGGTGCCTGCGCTGGCTCATGCAGGAGAACCGGCGCGAGGTAGTGGCGGCGGTCGTGAAGGGCGACCTCGTGCGCCTCGAAGAAATCCCGCTGCTGCTGCACGTGCCCGCGCTCGGCGTGCACGCGCGCGGCACGCGCCTGCTGCTGGAAGTGATGTCGATCGACGAACTCACGATCGAGGCCTCCGTGCGCATGCTGCGCGTGCTCGACGCGCCGACGGTGACGAGCGGTGCGGAAGCGGAAGAAGAGAGCGAAGACGAAGAGCTGATCGAGGCCACCGACGCGTCCGCCGAAAGCGAAGCCGAAGCGCTGGCCGAAGCCGATGGCGGCGATGATGGCGGCGATGAAGGCGGCGAGGGCGAGCCGACCGAAGGCGAGTCGAACACGAGTGGCGAAGCGTCCGGCTCCGAAGGCACCCACGAAAATGCCGCCGAAGGGTCCACTGAAGAGGGCACAACGCACGCCGGTCGCCATCACCACGCAGAGGAACAGAGCCGATGAGCGCGCCGCAGGTGCCGTCGCAGGCGGACCGTTATGCCGTGATCGGCAATCCGGTCGCGCACAGCAAGTCGCCGTTCATTCACGCGCGCTTTGCCGCGCAGACCGGTGAGCCCGTCGCATACGACCGGCTGCTCGCGCCGCTCGACGGCTTCGTCGCAACCGTGCGGGCGTTCATGGCGTCCGGCGGCCGCGGGCTCAACGTCACCGTGCCGTTCAAGCTCGAAGCGTATGCGCTCGCCGACACGCATTCGGCGCGCGCCGCGGCGGCCGGCGCGGTCAACACGTTGCGCTTCGACGCGGACGGCATCTACGGCGACAACACGGATGGCGTCGGCCTCGTGCGCGACATCGAAACGAACCTCGGCGTGGCGCTGAAGGGCGCGCGCGTGCTTGTGCTCGGCGCGGGCGGCGCGGCGCGCGGCGTCGTGCTGCCGCTGCTGGAACGCGGTCCGCGTGGGCTTGCCATCGTGAACCGCACGGCGTCGAAGGCCGAAGGGCTCGTCGCGCAGTTCGGGGCCGCGGCCTACGAGGCCGGCTGCACGCTGACGGGCGGCGGCCCGGATGCCGTCGAGCCCTACCCGTACGACGTGATCGTCAACGCGACGGCGGGCAGCCTCGACGCCGCATTGCCCGACTGCGACGACCGCGCGTTCGGCGCGGCCACGCTCGCCTACGACATGATGTACGGCGCCGAGCCCACCGTCTTCATGCGGCACGCGCAGTCGCTGGGCGCACGCAGCGCGGACGGCCTCGGCATGCTCGTGGAGCAGGCTGCCGAATCGTTCTACGTGTGGCGCGGCGTGCGGCCCGACAGCGCGCCCGTGCTCGCCGAACTGCGCGCGCAGCTGGCCGCGCAGAAGGCCTGACGCGCGAGCACGCCGTGGCGATCTCGCTCACCGCCGCCGCCCGGCGCACGCGCCGTCCGGGCCTCGCCCGATGGGCGTTCTACGGCTTCTCCGTGTTCGCCTGCGCGTGGATCGCCACGCAGCTTTACTACTTCGCGCAGATCGCGGTGTGGAACGTCGTGAATCCGCAATCGACGGCCTTCATGCGCTCCGACGCGTGGCGGCTTTCGAGCGAGCGAAGCGAGCGCGCCGACCCCGCGATCCAGCACACCTGGGTGCCTTACGAGCAGATCTCGCGCAATCTGAAGCGCGCGATCATCGCCTCCGAGGACGCGAAGTTCGTCAGCAATAACGGCTACGAAACCGACGCCATCCTGCAAGCCTGGGAAAAGAACAAGTCGCGCGGACGCATCGTGGCGGGCGGCTCGACCATCACCCAGCAACTCGCGCGCAACCTGTTCCTCTCGCGTGACAAGAGCTACCTGCGCAAAGGGCAGGAGCTGATCATCACCTGGATGCTCGAAACGCTGATGGACAAGCAGCGCATCTTCGAGATCTACCTGAACTCGGTCGAATGGGGCGACGGCGTGTACGGCGCGCAGGCTGCGGCGCAGCACTACTACCGCACGTCCGCGGCGAAGCTGACTGCCTGGCAGGCGGCGCGGCTCGCCGTCATGCTGCCGCGCCCGCGCTACTTCGACGAGCATCGAAACTCGCCCTGGCTTTCGCAGCGTGCCGCCGTGATCGCACGGCGCATGGGCGTGGCGGAGTTGCCGCAGTAGCAGCCGCGGCGCACGGTCGGGCCGTGTAGCGAGCGGCCACGCAGCACCTGCGAGCGCCCGCGCGTTTTTGCTCGGCCTTTCGGCGCGCGCTTTTCGGCCCGTGCTTTTCGTTCCGCCCTCTCGCCGCTTCCGTCCCCAGCCGTCTCGTTCATTCCTGCGCTGACGCATTCGTCGCCTCACGGCTGCTCCATTCCCTCTCGCGCCACATTCGTTTCCCTCGCGATTTTCCCGCGCCGCTTCGGCGCGGCCAAAGCCTTTAATCCCATTATGTGATCGTCAAACTCATATATTGGAGATTCAAAACGTTCGGCCCTACAATGCGCCACACACCGGGCACGCGATGCCCAGCGCCCACAGCAAGAAAGAAACGGTCGGCCGCGAATTGCCTGCGAGCCGGCACGAAATCGGAGACAAGCCAGCCATGTCCATCACCGCGACGCATGCGGCGCAGTTCCCGCCGCCTGACGGAACGTCCGTCGTCCGCACACTGTTTCGCTCCTCGGGCCAACGCGCCCGCTAACCGCACAAACGCCTTTCCGGTTGCGATCGCCATGGACAACAAACTGATGTCTCCGCCCAACGCTGCCACACCTCAGCCCGAACACGCCGGTCGCGCGTCGCGCGCCGCGAACGGCGCCGCTTCGAAGTCGGCAGCGCAGACGCCCGCGCAGCCCGCCGACGAAATCGGCCTGCCCGGTTCGCCGCTCGACCTCGCACAACAGCAGGCCGGCACGCAGACGCTGCTGCGCGGCCTCGCGATTCTCGAGGCCGCCGCGGCCGGCGTGCGCGACCTGCGCTCGTTCGGCGCCGCGCTCGGCACGACGCGCAGCACCACGCACCGCCTCGTGAGCAGCCTCGTGCAGGCGCGCTACCTGCGCCAGGTGCAGGGCGGCTACCTGCTCGGCCCCAAGCTCATCGAACTGGGCACCATCGCGCTCGAACAGATGCCGCTCACCGCAGTGGCGCGTCCGCATCTGCAGGCGCTCGCCGATTACTCGCTGGACACCATTCACCTCGGCGTGCGTGATGGCGACGACGTGCTCTACATCGACAAGATTCCCGGCCAGCGCGGCCTCGAAATGCGCTCGCGCGTGGGGCACCGCATGCCGCTCGCGTCGACGGGAATCGGCAAGGCGCTGATGCTCGATCTCGCGCCGGACGTCTGGCGCAAGCTGCACGAAGCGTCGCGCCGAACGCTTGCGGGCGTGAGCTTCAAGCCGGACCACCGCCCGGACCTCGACACGTTCCTCGAACGCATGACGGGCTACGCCGCGGGCGGCTACACGTTCGACCTCGAAGAGAACGAAGCCTCCATTCGCTGCGTCGCCGCGCCCGTGCGCGACGCGTCGGGCGCCATCGTCGCGGCGCTTTCGGTGGCGAGCACGATTCCGTACATGTCGCTCGAACGCATGGACGAACTGGTGCCGATCGTGCAGCGCGAAGCGCGCGCGATCTCGGAAGAACTCGGCTGGCGCGCTCCGCAGCCCGCCGCACGCAGGATTAAACGATGAGTCAATCCACGGCCGGCGGCACGCTTGCCGCCGTCACCGGTTTCGATGCAGCCGGCGCGACCACCGCGGCTGCGGCTGTTGCCAACGCCGCCGCTGCGGCTGCGACTGCCGCCAGCGCCGCCGCCACGCCTGCCGCCGCGCTGATCGCGCTCGACTGGGGCACCACGGCGCTGCGCGCGTATCTCTACGACGCGACGGGCCGCGTGCTGGCGAGCGGTGGGTCGCCGGCGGGCATCATGAATCTGCCGCGTCCGGCTGCGGAAGGCGGCTTCGACATGGCGTTCGACGCCGTCTGCGGCGAGTGGCTCGATGAGACGCCGTCGCTGCCCGTGATTGCCGCGGGCATGGTGGGCAGCGCGCAGGGCTGGGTGCAGGCGCCTTACGTGGACACGCCCGCGAGCGCGGACGCGCTCGTCGCCGGCATCGTGCGCGTGAAGACCGCGCGCGGCGCGACGCTCGCGATCGTGCCTGGCGTGCTGGAGCGCGGCGAGTTGCCGAACGTGATGCGCGGCGAGGAAACGCAGATCGTCGGCGCGCTCGGTGGCGACGGCGACGAACCGCACGATGCTCAGGACACTCAGGCTGGCTCGGCCGCCAACGTGCTGATCGGTCTGCCAGGCACGCACGCGAAGTGGGCGATCGTGCGCGATGGGCGTATCGAACGCTTCTACACGTTCATGACCGGAGAGATTTTCGCGGCGCTGCGCGAGCACACCATTCTGGGCCGCACGATGGTGTCGCCCGGCGAGCCGGATCTGGGTGCGTTCCTGCGCGGCGTGGCCGTTGCGCGCGAACACGGCGATGCCGGCGTGCTGGCCACGGTGTTCAGCACGCGCACGCTGGGTCTGACGGCGCAGCTCGAACCGCAGCAGCAGCCCGACTATCTTTCGGGCCTGCTGATCGGGCACGAGCTTGCGGGTCTCGAAGCCGTGCTCGCGCACGAGCCGCCGCCGCTGGCAGGCCGCACGCTGCGCCTGATTGGCAACGATGCGTTGTGCGAGCGCTATCGCCTCGCGCTCGCGCAGTTCGGCTGCACGAACGCGCAGTTGGTGCGGCACGCGACGGAGCGAGGGCTGTGGCGCATCGCAGTGCAGGCAGGACTCGTGACGCCGGCCGTGGGTGCGCCGGCGCAGGAAGATTCAGCCGCGTAGCGTGAAACGCGGGCTGCGTAGTGCAACAAAGCGACGCAGCAAAGCGGCGAACTTAGGCAAGACAACGAGGCAAGACAACGAGGCAAGACAACGAGGCAAAACACGCAGGCAAAACACGCAGGCAAAGCACGCGAACAACGAACACGAGCGCGCAGCAACGAACCGAAACCACCCGTCGAGCGAGAGCGAAGCGGCGCCAACGCAACAGCGTCGCATCCGTGACGCAGCGGCAACGCACCAGCGACGCCTCCTTGACGCAGCAGAGACCGACACAGGAAAGAGCATGCAAACCGATCTCAACCTGCCAGCACCGTATGCGCCGCACGCGGGACTTGCCGCGGCGTTCGACACGTGCGCGCTCATCGCCATCCTGCGCGGCGTGACGCCCGCGGACGCCGCCGATCATGGCCACGCGCTGTACGAAGCGGGTTTTCGCATCATCGAAGTGCCGTTGAATTCGCCGCAGCCGTTCGAGAGCATCGCGGCGATCCGCCAGGCCGTGCCCGCCGACGCTATCGTGGGCGCCGGCACCGTGCTGCAGCCCACGCTCGTGAAGGACGTGAAAGCCGCGGGCGGCGAACTGATCGTGATGCCGCACAGCGATCCTGAAGTGGTGCTCGCCGCGAAGGCGCACGGGCTTGCGTGCGCGCCTGGCGTGGCCACGCCCACCGAGGCGTTTCTCGCGCTCAAGAACGGCGCGGACGTGCTCAAGATGTTCCCCGCCGAGCAACTCGGCATGCAGGTCGTGAAGGCCTGGCGCGCGGTGATCGCGCCGCAGGTGCCGCTCGTGCCGGTGGGCGGCATCACGCCGGACAACATGGGTCCGTTCCTCACTGCGGGCGCCAACGGATTCGGGCTCGGCTCGGCGCTCTACAAGCCCGGTCAGAGCGCGGAAACCACGGCGTCGCACGCGAAGGCGTTCATCAACGGACTGCGCGTGGCGCGCGCGGGGATGCGCAAATGAAGCGGCTGGCCGGCAAGGTCGCACTCGTCACCGGTGCCGGTCGCGGCATTGGTGCGGCGATCGCTGCAGCTTTCGCACGCGAAGGCGCGGCGGTCGTGCTGGCCGAGCTGGATCTCGATGCCGCCGAACGCACCGCGCAGCAGATCGAAGCGACGCTGAAAGACGAAACACAAGGCTCGCCGTGCGTGCTCGCCGTGCGCACCGACGTCACGCAGCCGCAATCGGTGCGCGACGCCGTGGAGGCTGCCGAACGCACGTTCGGTCCGGTCGACGTGCTCGTGAACAACGCCGGCATCAACGTGTTCTGCGACCCGCTCACGATGACCGACGACGACTGGCGCCGCTGCTTCGCGGTGGACCTCGACGGCGTCTGGAACGGTTGTCGCGCCGTGCTGCCGGGCATGGTGGAGCGCGGCGCGGGGGCCATCGTGAATATCGCGTCCACGCATGCGTTCAAGATCATTCCGGGCTGCTTTCCGTACCCAGTCGCGAAGCACGGCGTGATCGGCCTCACGAAGGCGCTCGGCATCGAGTACGCGCCGCGCAACGTGCGTGTGAACGCCATCGCGCCGGGCTACATCGAAACGCAGCTTACGCACGACTGGTGGGCGAGCCAGCCGGACCCGGCCGCCGCGCGTGAGGCCACGCTCGATCTGCAGCCGATGAAGCGCATTGGCCGCCCCGAGGAAGTGGCCATGACCGCAGTCTTTCTCGCGTCCGATGAAGCGCCGTTCATCAACGCGAGCTGCATCACGATCGACGGCGGGCGTTCGGCGCTTTACCACGACTGAACGAAGAGAAGCGGTAGACGAAGCAGCAACGCAGACACAAAGGCCGCGCCGCCCGGGCGACGCGACTACCGGGTTGTGATCCCGATGACGCACTGGCCGCGTGCGTCGCGCCGGGAACAAGAAAACGCGGCCAATACCTTCGCGTAATTGCCAGACAGGAGACACGCACCATGAAACGCAGAATTTTCCTCACGCTCGCTGCAGCAGCCACGGCGGTGCTCTTCAACGCGCCCGTCGCGCAGGCGGCCGATCCGGTCAAGATCGGCTTCCTCGTGAAGCAGCCGGAGGAGCCGTGGTTCCAGGACGAATGGAAGTTCGCCGAGATCGCCGCGAAAGAAAAAGGCTTCACGCTCGTGAAGATCGGTGCGCCGTCTGGCGAAAAGGTGATGAGCGCCATCGACAATCTCGCGGCCCAGAAGGCGCAAGGCTTCGTGATCTGCACGCCGGACGTGAAGCTCGGACCGGGCATCGTCGCGAAGGCGAAGGCTGACGGGCTCAAGATGATGACGGTGGACGACCGCCTCGTGGACGGCGCGGGCAAGCCGATCGAGTCGGTGCCGCATATGGGCATTTCGGCCTACAACATCGGCAAGCAGGTGGGCGAAGGCATTGCCGCCGAAATCAAGAAGCGCGGCTGGGACATGAAAGACGTGGGCGCGATCGACGTGACCTACGAGCAGTTGCCCACCGCGCACGACCGCACGAGCGGCGCGACCGACGCGCTCATCGCCGCGGGCTTCCCGAAGGCGAACGTGATCGCGGCGCCGCAGGCGAAGACCGACACGGAAAACGCGTTCAACGCGGCCAACATCGCCCTCACGAAGAACCCGAAGTTCAAGCACTGGGTGGCCTACGGCCTGAACGACGAAGCCGTGCTGGGCGCGGTGCGCGCAGCGGAAGGCCGCGGCTTCAAGGCGGACAACATGATCGGCATCGGCATCGGCGGTTCGGACTCGGCCTTGAACGAGTTCAAGAAGCCGGAACCGACGGGCTTCTACGGCACCGTGATCATCAGCCCGAAGCGCCACGGCGAAGAAACGTCGACGCTCATGTACGACTGGATCACGAAGGGCACGACGCCGCCCCCGCTCACGCTCACGACGGGCATGCTGGCCACGCGCAGCAACGTGAACGAAGTGCGTGAAAAGATGGGGCTCGCCTCGAAGTAAGGCAAGGCTGGCAGGCGTGGCGCGTCCTGCTTCGGTGCTCGGGTGGTTGGAGAAATCGAAGCGGGACCGCCTTGCCGGTCAGAGGGCGAACGAGACGGAAAGAGAGGGAAGCGAAGTGTCAGCGACGCTGAGTTTTGACAACATCGGCAAGGTATTTCCGGGCGTGCGCGCGCTGGACGGCGTTTCGTTCGAGGTGCACGCCGGCGAAGTGCACGGTCTCATGGGCGAGAACGGCGCGGGCAAGTCCACGCTGCTGAAGATTCTGGGCGGCGAGTACCAGCCGGACTCGGGCCGCATCCTGATCGACGGCAACGAGGTGCATTTTTCGAGCGCGGCGTCGTCGATTGCAGCCGGTATCGCCGTGATTCACCAGGAACTGCAGTACGTGCCGGACCTGACGGTGGCGGAAAACCTGCTGCTCGGGCGCTTGCCGAATGCGCTCGGCTGGGTCAACAAGCGCACCGCGCGACGCTTCGTGCGCGAGCGGCTTGCCGCGATGGGCGTGGACCTGGAACCGGACGTGAAGCTGCGCAAGCTCTCCATCGCGCAGCGGCAGATGGTGGAAATCTGCAAGGCGCTCATGCGCAACGCGCGCGTGATTGCGCTCGACGAACCCACAAGCTCGCTCTCGCACCGCGAGACCGAAGTGCTGTTCAAGCTCGTGCGCGATCTGCGTGCCGACAACCGCGCGCTCATCTACATCTCGCACCGCATGGACGAGATCTACCAGCTCTGCGACGCGTGCACGATTTTCCGCGACGGCCGCAAGGTGGCTTCGCATCCGTCGCTGGAAGGCGTGAAGCGCGAGACCATCGTGAGCGAGATGGTGGGCCGCGAAATTTCGGACATCTACAACTACCGGGCACGGCCGCTCGGCGAAGTGCGGTTCGCGGCGAAGAACATCAGCGGTCATCCGCTGGCTGAACCGGTGAGCTTCGAAGTGCGGCGCGGCGAAATTCTCGGTTTCTTCGGGCTTGTGGGCGCAGGCCGCAGCGAACTCATGCACCTCGTCTACGGCGCGGACAGGCGCAAGAGCGGCGAGATCGAACTGGACGGCGAGCCGATCCGCGTGAAGAGCGCGGGCGAGGCGATTCGCCAGGGCATCGTGCTGTGTCCCGAAGACCGCAAGGAGGAAGGCATCGTCGCGATGGCTTCCGTGGCGGAGAACATCAACATCAGCTGCCGGCGCCACTACCTGCGCGCGGGCATGTTCCTGAACCGGCGCAAGGAAGCGCAGACGGCCGACGAATTCATCAAGCTGCTCAAGATCAAGACGCCGAGCCGCAAGCAGAAGATCCGCTTCCTCTCGGGCGGCAACCAGCAGAAGGCGATTCTGTCGCGCTGGCTCGCGGAGCCCGACCTCAAGGTCGTGATTCTCGACGAGCCCACGCGCGGCATCGACGTGGGCGCGAAGCACGAGATCTACCACGTGATCTATCAGCTCGCGGAGCGCGGCTGCGCGATCGTGATGATCTCGTCGGAGTTGCCCGAAGTGCTTGGCGTGTCGGACCGCATCGTCGTGATGCGCGAAGGCCGCATTGCGGGCGAGCTTTCGCGCGAAGCGGCCACGGAGCACACGGTGCTGGGCCTCGCGCTGCCCGAGGGCGCATCCGGTGCGAACGCGGAAAACGAAGCGCGCGCTGCCTGAACGCGGCGCGCTCGGCCCACCCGTGCCGGTGGATAGACAGTGAGACAACCCGTGGGGAACGGGAGGAGTGAAGCAAATGCAAGCCAGAGAGAACCTCGCGCATGAAGCGGCCAAGAGCGCTGCGGAAGCGCTGATTCCGAAGACCAGTGACAGGCAGAAGTGGTGGCAACAGATCACCGAATACAGCCTGATCGTGATCTTCGCGGTGATGTTCGTCACGATGTCGCTGACGGTCGATCACTTCTTCTCGATCGAGAACATGCTGGGCCTCGCGCTGTCGATCTCGCAGATCGGCATGGTGGCCTGCACGATGATGTTCTGCCTCGCCTCGCGCGACTTCGATCTTTCCATCGGCTCCACGGTCGCGTTCGCGGGCGTGCTCTGCGCGATGGTGCTGAACGCCACCAACAACACGTTCATCGCCATCGTGGCCGCTGTGGCGGCGGGCGCGGCGATCGGCTTCGTGAACGGCGCGGTGATCGCGTATCTGCGCATCAATGCGCTGATTACGACGCTCGCCACCATGGAAATCGTGCGCGGCCTCGGCTTCATCGTCTCGCACGGCCAGGCCGTGGGCGTGTCGTCGGATACCTTCATCGCGCTGGGCGGCCTCACGATGTTCGGCGTGTCGCTGCCCATCTGGGTCACGCTGCTGTGCTTCATCGTGTTCGGCGTGATGCTCAATCAGACCGTGTACGGGCGCAATACGCTCGCCATCGGCGGCAATCCCGAAGCGTCGCGGCTCGCGGGTATCAACGTGGAACGCACGCGCGTCTGGATCTTCCTCATTCAGGGCGCGGTGACGGCGCTCGCGGGCGTGATTCTCGCGTCGCGCATTACCTCGGGCCAGCCGAATGCGGCCGAAGGGTTCGAACTCAACGTGATTTCGGCGTGCGTGCTGGGCGGCGTGTCGCTGTTGGGCGGTCGCGCGACGATCTCGGGCGTGGTGATCGGCGTGCTGATTATGGGCACGGTCGAGAACGTGATGAACCTGCTCAACATCGACGCGTTCTACCAGTACCTCGTGCGCGGCGCGATTTTGCTTGCCGCCGTGCTGCTCGACCAGTTGAAGAACCGCGGCTCGCGCGATTGAGCGCACGTTCTGAACGAAACCGAAGGAACCGAACGATGTCTTCTCCTGCCAACGCAAGCGAGCGCCTAGCCGGAACCAGCGCGGCAAGCGGCGCCTACGCGAGCTATCCGAGCCTTCTCGACCGCACGGTGCTCATCACGGGCGGCGCGACCGGCATCGGCGCCTCGTTCGTCGAGCACTTCGCCGCGCAGGGCGCGCGCGTCGCGTTCTTCGACATCGACGCCACTGCGGGTGCCGCGCTGGCCGACGAACTCGGCGACTCGCGCCACCGTCCGCTGTTTCTGTCCTGCGATCTCACCGACATCGACGCGCTGCGCGCCGCCGTCGCCGACGTGAAAGCGGCGCTCGGCCCCGTCGAGGTGCTCGTCAATAACGCTGCAAACGACCGCCGCCACAAGACCGAAGAGGTCACGCCGGAATCGTTCGACGCGGGCATCGCGGTGAACCTGCGCCACCAGTTCTTCGCGGCGCAGGCCGTGATCGACGACATGAAGGAGGCGCAGCGCGGCTCCATCGTGAACCTGGGGTCGATCAGCTGGATGCTCAAGCAGGGTGGCTTCCCCGTGTACGTGATGTGCAAGTCCGCGGTGCAGGGGCTCACACGCGGTCTCGCGCGCGAACTGGGGCCGTTCGGCATTCGCGTGAACACGCTGGTGCCGGGCTGGGTGATGACCGACAAGCAGAAGCGCCTGTGGCTGGACGACGCGGGCCGGCGCGCGATCAAGGAAGGCCAGTGCATCGAAGGCGAGTTGCTGCCCGCCGATCTGGCCCGTATGGCGCTGTTCCTCGCCGCCGACGACAGCCGCATGATCACCGCGCAGGACATCGTGGTGGACGGAGGCTGGGCATGAGCGCGGGTTCTGCGGCGACCGAACGTGCGGCGGCGCTCGCCGTCGATTCGCAATGCTCGCTGGGCGAAGGCGCGACCTGGTGCGCGCGCACTGCTCGCCTATACTGGACCGATATCGAAGGCGCCCGGCTGTGGTGCCACGACGCGCGCGACGGTGCGATTGCGTCCTGGCCCATGCCGGAGCGGCTGGCGTCTTTCGCGTTGTGTGCCGATCCGCAGTGGCTGCTGCTCGGGCTGGCGAAACACCTCGCGTTCTTCAACTGCGCGACGGGCGCGATCCACCGCATCGTCGAAGTGGAGCCGGATCTGAACACGCGCCTGAACGATGGCCGCTGCGACCGGCAAGGCCGCTTCGTATTCGGTACCAAGGACGAGGGTTCGCCCACGCGCGCGGTCGGCGGCTTCTACCGGCTCAACCGCGATCTCACGCTCGAAAGGCTGCCGCTGCCGGCGCCCGCGATTGCCAACGGCATCGCGTTCAGCCCGGACGGCGCGACGATGTACTACTGCGATTCCCCGACGCGCGAGATCCGCGCGTGCGACTACGGCGACGACGGACGCGTGACGAACGATCGCACGTTCACGACGCTCGGCAATACGACTGCGGAGCCCGACGGTTCGACAGTGGATGCCGACGGCGGCATCTGGAACGCGCAATGGGCCGGCGCCCGCGTGGTGCGTTATGGGCCGGACGGCGTGGAAACGGATCGCGTGCCGATGCCCGTTTCGCAGCCCACCTGCGTCGCGTTCGGCGGCGCGCAACTCGACACGCTTTACGTGACGAGCGCGCGCATCGGGCTGGATGCGGACGTGCTCGCGCGCGAGCCGCAGGCGGGTGGCGTGTTCGCCGTGATGACGGGCCGGCGCGGGATCGCTGAACCGTGCTTCCAGGGCGCCTTGCCGCAGGGTTAGGCGCGCTTGCGCAGCCGACAATACGGCCCGGCGCGCCTGGCAAGCTTGGGCAAAAGCGGTAGGCGAAAGCGCTGGCAGGCATGACGCGCAGCGCGAAGCAGCATGCAACACGAGATGAAGAGGCGGCCACGCGGGCGGCTGGTCCGGCATGCAACGCCGGCTGTGCCATCCCGCTGCGTCCGGCACGCGCCGGCGCTCCGAGCCGCCCGCACTTTGCCGCCTGTATTGGGCCGCCCGTACTGGGCTACCAGCAGGGCTACCAACAGCGCGGCGCGGAGATCCACGCCTCTCGAAGGAGTCTGATATGACCGTCGCGAATTCCGCTATTGGCAGCCTTGCTGGCTCGCCGCCGTCGCCAGGCGCCGCTGTGGCCATTCCCCCGGCTGTTCCTTCCTCCGGGTCGCCCGCCGCCGCGCGGCGCGCGCGACTCGAAGCGGCTGCGCATCCGGTGCTGGCCGGGCCTAGCACGTCGGCGGTCGCGATTGGCGCGGCGGATACTCACGACGTCGCCTGCGTCACGCTCGTGAACGCGCAATTGCGGCTCGACGTCGCCCCCCAGCTGGGCGGCGGCATCACGCGCTTCGACTGGCGCGACGACGGCGCGCTCGTGCCGGTGTTCCGGCGCTGCCTCAACGTGAGCGCGCATACGGATCCGAATGAACTGGCCTGTTATCCGCTCTTGCCGTACTCGAACCGGATCGGCGGCGGCAGCTTCCGCTTCGGTCATCGCACGGTGCAGGTGCCGCGCAACCGCGCCGCGGAGCCGTTGCCGATTCACGGCGACGGCTGGCTTGGCCGCTGGGACGTGGAAGAGGTGGACGCCGAGCGTGTGCGGCTGTCGTTCGAGCAAACCGACGGCAAGCCGTACACGTATCGTGCGGCACAGACCTACGCGCTCGATGGGTCGACGCTCACCATCACGCTGGAGATCGAGAACACGGGCCGCGACGCGTTGCCGTTCGGGCTCGGCATTCATCCGTTTCTGGTGCGCGACGCGGCTACGGAGTTGTGCGCGGCGGCAAGCGGCCTCTGGCTCGCCGGAAACGACTGGCTGCCGGTGCGGCACGTGCCGGCGCCGCCGGCCTGGCAGTTCGGCGTGGCGTACCCGTTGCCCGGCGGCATCGTGAATCACGGGTTCACGGGCTGGAGCGGCCGCGCGGCGGTGGTCTGGCCGAAGCGGCGGCTCTCGCTTTCGGTGGCCGCCGATACCGACTACTACGTGCTCTACACGCCGCCGGGCGAAGACTTCTTCTGCTTCGAGCCGGTCGATCATCCGATCAACGCCGTGAACCTGGCGGGCGGTGCGGCCGAACACGGCATGACGGTGCTCGCGCGCGGCGAGCGGCTCGCGCGCGAGTTCAGCTTCACGGTGGAGCGCACGGGGCTGCGTACGGCCGCAGCGGTGCCCGGGGCGCCTGGTGCGAAGGCGGGGCGTCATCCGGCGGGGAAGGTGGGGCGGTAAGGCGGGGGCGATCAGCTGCCGGGATGAGGCGGCCCTACGAGGCGGGGCGATAAGGCGAGCACGCAAGGTAAGGTAAGGCAAGGCGATAAGGCGGCGCGCGTGTCGGCCTCAAGTCGCCCCCGGTTTAAAATACGCGCCTCTTCCGTTACCGCCATTACCGGCTCGCCGCGAGTTTCCACCATGTCCTCTTTCATCCAGACGCTCAACGACGCATGGCAGCGCGCCAATTCGCTGCTCTGCGTCGGCCTCGACCCCGAGCCCTCGAAGTTTCCCGGCGCACTCGCGAACCGGTCCGATGCGATCTTCGAGTTCTGTCGCACGATCGTCGATGCCACCGCGCCCTACGCGTGCGCGTTCAAGCCGCAGATCGCCTACTTCGCCGCGCACCGGGCGGAAGATCAGCTCGAAGCGCTGATCGCGCACATCCACGCACATCATCCCGGTCTGCCCGTGATTCTCGACGCCAAACGCGGCGACATCGGCAGCACCGCCGAGCAGTACGCCCGCGAAGCCTTCGAGCGCTACGCCGCGGACGCCGTCACCGTGAATCCGTACATGGGCTTCGATTCGATCGAGCCGTACCTCGCGCATGCGGGCAAGGGCGTGATCGTGTTGTGCCGCACGTCGAACCCCGGCGGCTCCGACCTGCAGTTTCTCGACACGGGCGGGCGTCCGCTCTATCAGGTCGTCGCGCAACTCGCGGCGCAGAAGTGGAATGTGGGCGGCGAGCTGGGCCTCGTGGTGGGCGCGACGTTCCCGAAGGAAATCGAAGTGGTGCGCGGTATCGTGGGCGACATGCCGCTCCTGATTCCGGGCATCGGCGCACAGGGTGGCGACGTCGAAGCCACGGTGCGCGCGGGCCGCACGGCAGCGGGCACGGGCATGCTCATCAATTCGTCGCGCGCGATCATCTACGCCGGCAAGGGCGACGACTACGCGCAGGCCGCGGCGCGCGCAGCGCAGGAAACGCGCGACAAGATCAACGCGTATCGGTGAACCGGTGGGGTGAATCGACGGGTGATTCTTTGGCCGGTGACTCGTGACGGCCTGCGTGCGTGTCAGCCGGCGTGTTGGCTAGACGTGCCGCCAGGCCGCAACTGAACGATGAGTTCGCGGTGGGCGGGATACTGCGCCGCGAGTGCATCGACATCGGCGAGTTCGAATTCGCTGAATTCGAAGCCCGGCGCCACGGTGCAGCCCACCAGCGCGAAGGTCGCGGGATCGGTGCAGCGTGCGGCGAACCAGTCGCCCGCGCGGACTACCGCCTGAAACGTCGTGCCGGGGTGGGCGAGCGCGTTGCCTAGCCGGTGCGTGACAAGGGCGCCGCTGGCTGCATCGAGCACGTAGACCTCCAGCGGTGCGCCGGCGTAGAAGTGCCAGACTTCGTCGGACCGGATACAGTGCCACGCCGAATGCGCGCCATTGCACAGGAGGTAGTAGATCGCGGTAGAGGCCGAACGCGCGGCGCCGGGATCGGCGTTCGGCGTCGTGCCCGCGCGCCACACCTGGTCCGCTGCGCGCCACGTCTCACGATAGAAGCCGCCTTCGGGATGCGGCTGCAAGTCGAGGCGTCGAATCAGTTCTTCCACAGCGATGCCGGTGGCCGTCATGGTCGCGCCTCCCGGCTTATCGTTCTTTCTCGTCGAGTAATGCGAGCAGCCCGCGCAGCGCGTGCGCGGCGGCCTGCACGCGGATCTGCTCGCGGTCACCCTTGAACACGAGCGTTTCGGCGGCTGTGTGGAGGCGGTTGCTCCACGCGAACGAGACCATGCCGACCGGCTTCGTTTCCGTGCCGCCGCCCGGTCCCGCCACGCCCGTAATCGCGAGCGACACCTGCGCGCGGCTGTTGCGCAGCGCGCCCTCGGCCATGGCGCGCGCCACTTGCTCGGAGACCGCGCCGTGCTTCTCGATCAACTCCGCGGGCACGCCGATCATCTCGCTCTTCGCCTGATTCGAATACGTGACGAAGCCGCGCTCGAACCAGCCGCTGCTGCCGGAAATATCGGTGATCGCAGTGGCGACCATGCCGCCTGTGCAGGACTCGGCGGTCGTGAGCATCAGGCGCTCGTCGCGCAGCTTGTTGCCGGCGCGGATCGCGAGCTGGTGAACGACAGAATCGGTAGGCATGGTCGAGCAGGGTGAGCGTGGACAAAAGCGCGTGAAGAGGCGCGCATGAACAAAACGCCCGAGCGAATCCGTCTGTCAGACGGACATGCGCCAGAGCGCGACCACGAGCAGCGTGAAGAATGCCGCGACGAGGTCGTCGAACATGATGCCGAAACCGCCTTTGAGCCGCCGGTCGAAGTAGCGGATGGGCGGCGGTTTCACCATATCGAAGAAGCGGAACACCAGGAACGACCAGAGCTGGCCGCTGAACGACACGGGCATCACCATCAGCAGCACGAGCCAGAATGCCACGATTTCGTCCCAGACGACGGGCGAGGGGTCGTCGGTGCCCATTTTCTTCGCCGTGAAGCCGGTGATGCCGATGCCCGCAACGAAGCCGCCGACGATCAGGATGCCCCACTCCAGCACCGTCAGATAGCGGCTCAGCGCCATGAACGAAAGCCACGCGAAGAGCGTGCCCATCGTGCCCGGCATGATGCGCGAGAGCCCGCTGCCGAAGCCGAGGGACACGATGTGCAACGGATGCGAGAGCATGAAGCGCGCACTCGCGCGGCGCGGGGCGCTTGTGGTGTTGGATGCGGCGTTGGAGGTAGCGTTCGGGTTGGCGCGGCTTGAGGAAACGGCGTCGTCTGGCGATGCGGGCGAGGGCGTTTCTGCGCTTGCGCCGCTGGTCGACGGCGAAGCGGACGTGTGCGACGTCGCGGGAACTTGCGGCGCCTCGGGCGCGCGGGGCACGTCTTCGGCCGGAGTCGGCGTGGGTTCAGTCTGCATGGAAATGATCGAAGCCGTGCAACGTCAGGGGAAGCGGGTTGCCCGCCGCGTCGCGCCACGTGATGGCCGGCGCGGCGTCCGCGTTTTCGGGAGGAACTATTGTACCGATGCGCGTTACCGGCACTCCCGCCCGTTGCGCCGCTGCATCGACTGCATCGCGCGCATTGGGCGGCGCCGTGAAGCACAGTTCGTAGTCGTCGCCGCCTGCGAGCGTGCAGCGGCGCTGCACGTCGGGCGCGAGGCGCGCCAGCGCGGCCGAGCGTGGCACTGCGTCCGCATCGATCACGGCATTGACGCGCGAGCTCTCCAGAATGTGCTGGAGGTCGCCGGCAAGGCCGTCCGACACGTCGAGTGCCGCACTCGCAATGCCGCGCAGCGCGAGTCCCAGCGCCACGCGCGGTTCCGGGCGTTCCAGCGCGCGGCGGAACGTCGCGGCATCGGCGTCGGCCGCGTGCCATTCGCCGCGCAGGATACCGAGGCCCGCGCGCGCGTCGCCTGGTGTGCCGGAGACCCACACGTCGTCGCCCGGCTGCGCGGCATCGCGACGCAGCGCCTGTTGCGGCGGCACCGCGCCGAACACGGTGATGCAGATGTTGAGCGGGCCCGCGGTCGTATCGCCGCCGATGAGTTCGCAGTCGAAGCGGTCCGCGAGTTCGAAGAGACCTGCGCTGAACGCTTCGAGCCAGTCTTCGCGGGCGGCGGGCAGCGCGAGCGCGAGCGTGAAGCCGAGCGGCCTTGCGCCCATTGCCGCGAGGTCCGAAAGATTGACGGCGAGCGCCTTGTGACCCAGCGCGTGCGGATCGACGTCGGGAAAGAAGTGGCGGCCTTCCACGAGCATGTCGGTGGAGACGGCGAGCACTTCGCCGGCGGGCGGCGCGATGAGCGCGCAGTCGTCGCCGATGCCGAGCGCTGCGTGGTGGACGCGGCCGGTGAGGGCGCGGCGGGCGAAGAAACGGTCGATGAGCGAGAACTCGGAAAGCATGGCCGGAAGGCGTGGCAAGGCTCGTGGATAGTGAAAACCCGAAGGCAATGTCGTCAGGCATTCGCAAGAACGCGCAACGGTCTCAAAGGCAGGCTGGATTGTACGGCGAGCCCCGTCTGACGCGGCTTCACGGCCGGTTCGCGGTGTACTGTTCAGTACGTTCCGGTCGCGGCACCTGCGCCTGAAGTGAAAGCAATCGGCAGGGGGATTGGCGCTACAATGCAGCCGACTGTCTCTCGAAGATCCATTCTAATCCGCACCAGAAGCCCGCCTCTCATGTCGAATTCCGCCAATACCAAGCTTCGCGAAGCCGCGCTCGATTATCACGAATTCCCGAGCCCAGGGAAGATCGCGATTGCGCCCACCAAGCAGATGATCAACCAGCGCGACCTCGCGCTCGCCTATTCGCCGGGCGTGGCGTTCGCCTGCGAAGAGATCGTCGAGAACCCGCTGAACGCGGCGCGCTTCACGGCGCGCAGCAACCTCGTGGGCGTGGTGACCAACGGTACGGCGGTGCTCGGGCTCGGCAACATCGGGCCGCTCGCGTCGAAGCCTGTCATGGAAGGCAAGGCGGTGCTGTTCAAGAAGTTCGCCGGCATCGACGTGTTCGACATCGAACTCAACGAATCGGACCCGCACAAGCTGGTCGACGTGATCGCCGCGCTCGAGCCGACCTTCGGCGGCATCAACCTGGAAGACATCAAGGCGCCGGACTGCTTCATCGTCGAACGCGAATGCCGCAAGCGCATGAAGATTCCCGTCTTCCACGACGACCAGCACGGCACCGCGATCGTGGTGGCCGCGGCCGTGACCAACGGCCTCAAGGTCGTGGGCAAAGACATCTCGAAGGTGAAGCTGGTGACGTCGGGCGCGGGTGCGGCGGCGCTGGCGTGCCTCGACCTGCTCGTCGACCTGGGTCTGCCGATCGAAAACATTCTCGTGACCGACCTCGCCGGCGTGGTCTACAAGGGCCGCACCGAGCTGATGGACCCGGACAAGGAGCGCTTCGCACGCGAAACGAGCGGACGCACGCTCGCCGAGGTGATCGAAGGTGCCGACGTTTTCCTCGGCCTCTCCGCAGGCGGCGTGCTCAAGCAGGAGATGGTCAAGCAGATGGCGGCCAATCCGCTGATTCTGGCGCTCGCGAATCCGACGCCGGAAATCCTGCCGGAACTGGCGCTCGAAGTGCGCCCGGACGCCGTGCTCGCCACGGGCCGCACGGACTACCCGAACCAGGTCAACAACGTGCTGTGCTTCCCGTTCATCTTCCGCGGCGCGCTCGACGTGGGCGCCACGACGGTAACGCGGGAAATGGAGATCGCCGCGGTCAACGCGATTGCCGAACTGGCGCGCCAGGAGCAGAGCGACATCGTCGCGACGGCGTATGGCATTCAGGATCTCTCGTTCGGCCCTGAATACCTGATTCCGAAGCCCTTCGATCCGCGCCTGATCGTGAAGATCGCGCCCGCCGTGGCGAAGGCCGCGATGGACTCCGGCGTGGCGACGCGTCCCATCGAGGACATGGAAGGCTACGTGCAGCACCTGCAGCAGTTCGTCTATCACAGCGGCACGACGATGAAGCCCATCTTCCAGCTCGCGCGCAGCGCGGAGCCGGAGAAGAAGCGCATCGTGTTCGCCGAGGGCGAAGAGGAGCGCGTGCTGCGCGCCGTGCAGATCGTGGTGGACGAGAAGCTGGCCAAGCCGATCCTGATCGGCCGCCCCTCGGTGATCGAGCAGCGCATCGCGCGTTATGGCCTGCGGCTCGTGGCCGGCCAGGACTATACGGTGGTCAACACCGATCACGATGAGCGCTACCGCGACTTCTGGCAGACGTACTACAAGTTGATGTCGCGCAAGGGCATCAGCGAGCAGATGGCGCGGCTCGAGATGCGCCGCCGCACCACGCTCATCGGCTCGATGCTCGTGAAGAAGGGTGAAGCCGACGGCATGATCTGCGGCACGATCAGCACGACGCACCGCCACCTGCACTTCATCGATCAGCTGATCGGCAAGCGCCCGGGCTGCAGCGTCTATGGCGCCATGAACGCGCTCGTGCTGCCGGGCCGGCAGATCTTCCTCGTCGATACGCACGTGAACGTGGACCCGACGCCGGAACAGCTGGCGGAAATCACGATCATGGCGGCCGAGGAAGTGCGCCGCTTCGGCATCGTGCCGAAGATCGCGCTCGTCTCGCACTCGAACTTCGGCACGAGCAACGCACCGTCCGCGCAGAAGATGCGCGACGTGCTCGAAATCCTGAAGACGCGTGCGCCTGACCTCCAGGTGGACGGCGAAATGCACGGCGACGTGGCGCTCGACGCCAACCTGCGCCGCGAGGTGCTGCCCGACTCCACGCTCGAAGGCGACGCGAACCTGCTGGTGATGCCGAACATCGACGCCGCCAACATCTCGTACAACCTGCTGAAGACTGCGGCGGGCAACAACATCGCGATCGGGCCGATCCTGCTGGGCGCCGCCAAGCCGGTGCACGTGCTGACCGCTTCGGCCACCGTGCGCCGGATCGTCAACATGACCGCGCTGCTGGTGGCTGACGTGGCGGCGGCACGTCAGAACGCTTCGGTTCGCTGACGGAGCGTTGGAAAGCGGCTGATGTCAGTACGGCGTATGCCGTTTGCATCAGCCGCGATATCGGTGGTACGTCCCGGGTAGTATGTCCTCACGCAGCGTGAAGGCGCGCTAAAGCCGCCTCGCAAGGGCCAACTGCAGCGCCTGTGAAAAATTCAAACCAGAACACGCAGTCGTGGCCTGAGCGGCAAAGTACAGACGAAAAAAAGGCGTGCCCGGACGGGCACGCCTCGAGGTAAAGCGCACAGTCGCTGCCCTCAAACTGCCACCTACAGGCTTGGGCTACAGCACACGAACCCTCATGCAACAGCGGTGGCAACCGTCGCGTTCGCATACTGTGTCGCAATTTTATCTCGATTGAGATAAATTTATCTGTGAACTATCGTCAACACAGACGGATCGTGTGGGCGCGCAATGTTCAGCCGAGGCGGCGAAAAGCCTTTCGGTTACCCGGCCATCATTGATTCCCGCGACTAATAGCGATACCCTTACACCTTTCATGGTCGTCGAACTCGTTTATTCGATAGCGGGAATGTGATACATGGCACGCAAGTGGCTCCGCAACGGCGTGCTAGTCGCCGCAACGAGCGCCGTCCTCGCGGCCGGCAATGTGGGCGCACTTTTCGCTGGCAACGCGCTTGCACGCGAGCTTCCCGCTCCTGTAGCGGAGGGCTCGCAAGACGCCCAGGGTGTCGTCACGCGGGCCCAGCTGCCGCCGCAGGCGGTCAATACCTTGAACCTCATAGCGGCTGGCGGACCTTACCCGTACGATAAGGACGGCGTCGTATTCGGCAACTTCGAGCGTTTGCTGCCGCCGCACCGGCGCGGCTATTACCACGAATACACCGTCCCTACGCCTCGTGCGCGCAATCGTGGCGCGCGGCGCATCGTCTGCGGCGGTCCGCTGCGGCGAATCGACAACTGTTATTACTCCGACGACCACTACGCCAGTTTTAAACGCATTGTTGAATGACATTGGGATGAGCGGCATGAGCGACAACATCTACGCGCACGACTCTGGGGTCGCGACGGATCTTTTCGCGGCCGGCGAAGGCAATCTGTTCCAGCGCGTCGTGCAGATGCACGCCACCGGTCAGGGCAGGGACATCCAGGGCGAAGCCAGCACTATGCTTTCAACGAACGAAGGGTCCACGGGCCTGTTCAGAACGGTACGACCGAACATCGTGCAATCGATCCGCGCGTTTCGCGTGCAGGAACTGGCCGACGAAGCGAACCGCCTCCAGCAGCATTTCCTCTACGCACACTGCGCGAACGCGCAGAGCAAGCAGGAAGTGCTCGAGACGATTGCCACGTCGTTCCTGTTTCCGAAGCACTTCGGCAAGAACTATGACGCGCTCTACGACTGCCTCACCGACCTCGTGCACAAGGCCGGCACGCAACCGGGCTTCGTGATCGTGCTGGAGGGCTTGCCGATCGCGCAGAAGTTCGACAAGGAAGGGCGCGAAACGCTGCTCGACGTGTTTCGCGAAGCAGCCGAGTTCTGGGCTGAACGCAAGGTGGCGTTCCGCGTGTTTTACTCGTTCGCCTGACCTGAGCGGCACGACAGGCGCCACAGCGCCAGCCGACATTGCAAGGCCCGCCGCACGGCGGGCTTTGTGCTTTTCGGGCCGGGATTGTTAAACGAGCGGACGGCTCACCAGCCGCCCCAACGCGCCGCCAGCGCCGCGAGTACGGCGATGCCGGCCGTTTCGGTGCGCAGCACGCGTGGGCCGAGTCCGATCGCGGTAAAGCCGCGCTCTCGCGCAGCCGCTTCTTCGTCGGCGGAAAGGCCGCCTTCGGGGCCGATCAGTAGCGTGACGTTGCCCCGCGGCGCCTCGTGCGGGAGTGCCGCGAACGGCTGGTTCGCGCGCGGCGAGAGCAACAGGCGAATTTCTCCTTCAGCCGGCGATGTCGGCAGCGATTCCAGCCAGGCATCGAGCTCCTGAGCAGCCGCCACGTCGGGCAGCCGATTACGCCCGCATTGTTCGCAGGACGCCTGAACAATGCGTTGCCAGTGCAGTTGCCGCCGTGCCGCCCGATCGCCGCTAAGCCGCACGACGCTGCGCGCCGTGACTAGCGGCACGAACGCCGCCGCGCCCAGTTCCACTGCTTTCTCGATCAACCAGTCCATCTTGTCGCTGCCCGCAATGCCTTGGGCCAGCGTGAGCCGGTAGGGCGGCTCGGCTTCCACGGCACGGAATTCGCCCACCCGCACCTGGGTATCGCGCCTACCCATCTCGACGATTTCTGCGTCGAACTGGCCGCCTTCTCCGTTGAAGAGTTCGATGGTGTCGCCAGAGTGCAATCGCAGCACCTGAACGTGGCGCGTGACGTCTTCCGGCAACTGTAGCGTGGCGCCCGGATGAAGCGCGTGATCGACAAAGAAACGGGGCATGACGCGGATCTCTTCCTTCTATTCCTTCACTTCTGTCACGACAGATGGCGCGCGAGCGCCCAGCGGTAGCCGTCCAGATCTTCGATCTGCGCGAAACGGTCGCCCCAGAACTGGTCTTGCGGCTCGCTTAGCGACTTCGCGCCGGCTGCCAGCGCGCGGGCGTACGTGCCGTCGACGTCGTCCACGTACAGGTAGAACGATTGCGGCGCGATGGCGCCTGCGCTGCGCGGCGTTTTCGCCGCCGAGCCGAACGCGCCTTCGGGCGCGAACATCACGATGAGCTGCTGCTGGTAGGTCATCTCCACGTGCATGATGGCGCCGTCGTCCTGTACGCAGTCACGCACGCGAAACCCGAACGCCGTTTCGAAAAAGGCGATGGTGGCGTGTGCGTCGCGCACGGTCAGGTACGGCGTCAACCACGGCACTCCGGCTGGGCGTGGGGCATCCATCGAACGTTCCTCCTCGGGGCGGGCGGGGCGGATTGCAGAAAACCGACGACACGCGGCCGGAGGGCGCGTCGTCGGTGCGAGGTCAGGTGCAAGCGATGCGGCTTCGTCCGGCGGGACGGTCTGCACGGACTGGCTCAGGGGCCCTAGTTTATCGCGTGCCGCACGGGGGCCAAAGGGACGCCAAGGGAACACCAAAAGCGCGCGGGCGCACCGCTTGCTGATGCTCTCGCGCGACGAAGGCGTGTCTGCATCGCGAGCCCCACCGCCGGTCGCATGCCTTGGCGAAACCCGCGCCGGCGTGCCGTCCGGGGCCGTTTTGGGCGCCGCCGCCGTCGCCGGATCGGCCGGGAGCCTCCGGTTCGATCTGCTAGAATGACGTGCTTTGCAGCCCTGTCCGTTTGCTCTGCCCGTTTCGCGTCTTCCGGCGCCGCACCGTGCGTCGGAGTTGACGGGCCACCGAGCCTCCGGACTGCCCGCACCGCTGCGCACGCCGCCTTTTTGCACTCTCGTTCTCCGGACTCGACATGACGACCCCGTCTCCCGTTCCCACTTCCCTCATGGCCAACGCGATTCGCGCGCTCGCCATGGACGCCGTTCAAAAGGCGAACTCCGGCCACCCGGGCATGCCGATGGGCATGGCAGAAATCGCCGTTGCGCTGTGGTCGCGCCATCTGCGGCACAACCCGGTCAATCCGCACTGGGCCGACCGCGACCGCTTCGTGCTCTCGAACGGCCACGGTTCGATGCTGCTGTACTCGCTGCTCCATCTGACGGGCTACGGCCTGCCGATGGCGGAACTCGAGAACTTCCGCCAGTTGCATTCGAAGACGCCGGGCCACCCCGAATACGGCATCACCGTGGGTGTGGAAACGACCACGGGCCCGCTCGGCCAGGGTCTCGCAAATGCAGTGGGCATGGCGCTCGCCGAGTCGCTGCTCGCCGCTGAGTTCAACAAGCCGGACGCGAAGATCGTCGATCACCACACGTACGTGTTCCTCGGCGACGGCTGCCTGATGGAAGGCATCTCGCACGAAGCCTGTTCGCTGGCGGGCACGCTCAAGCTGAACAAGCTGATTGCGCTTTACGACGACAACGGCATCTCCATCGATGGCGACGTGGTGAACTGGTTCCACGACGACACGCCGAAGCGCTTCGAGGCCTACGGCTGGCACGTGATTCCCCATGTGGACGGTCACGACGTGGATGCCGTGGACGCTGCGATCGCGCAGGCGAAGAAGTCGGACCGACCCACGCTCATCTGCTGCAAGACGGTGATCGGCAAGGGCGCGGCCACCAAGGCCGGCGGCCACGACGTGCACGGCGCGGCGCTGGGCGCAGACGAAATCGCGAAGACGCGCGAAGCGCTCGGCTGGAAGTGGGAGCCGTTCGTGATTCCGCAGGACATCTACGCGGCGTGGGATGCGAAGGAATCGGGCGCGCGTTTCGAATCGGCATGGAACGAAGCATTCGCGCAATACAAGGCGAAGTACCCGCAGGAAGCCGCGGAGTTCGAGCGCCGCAGCGCCGGCAAGCTGCCCGCCGACTGGGCGCAGAAGGCGCAGGCCATCATCGCGGGCGCCAACGAGCGCGCCGAAACGGTGGCAACGCGTAAAGCCTCGCAGCAAACCATCGAAGGCCTGGCTGCGGCGTTGCCTGAACTGCTTGGCGGCTCGGCCGACCTGACCGGTTCCAACCTCACGAACTGGAAGGCGTCGAAGCCCGTGCGCGCGCCGCGCGCCGGCGAAACGGCCATCCAGTGGGGCAACCACATCAACTACGGCGTGCGCGAATTCGGCATGAGCGCGGCCATCAACGGCATGACTCTGCACGGCGGCTACAGGCCGTTCGGCGGCACGTTCCTCACGTTCTCGGACTACAGCCGCAACGCGCTGCGCATGGCCGCGCTCATGAAGGTGCCGTCCATCTTCGTGTTCACGCACGACTCCATCGGCCTGGGCGAAGACGGCCCGACGCACCAGTCCATCGAGCATCTCTCGAGCCTGCGCCTGATTCCGAACCTCACGCTCTGGCGCCCCGCGGACACGGTCGAAACGGCGGTGGCCTGGACTCAGTCCATCGAGCATCACGGTCCGTCGTGTCTCGTCTTCAGCCGGCAGAACCTGCCGTTCTCGCCGCGCACCGACGCGCAGATCGCGAACATCGCGAAGGGCGGCTACGTGCTGCGCGACTGGGACGAAGAAGTGGTCGCGCGCAAGGTGATCCTGATCGCGACCGGCTCGGAAGTCGAACTCGCGCTGAAGGCCGTCGAACCGCTCGCGCGCGAAGGCATTGCCGCGCGCGTGGTGTCGATGCCGTCTACCAACGCATTCGACCGGCAGGACGCCGAGTACCGCGAGCGCGTGCTGCCCAAGGGCGTGCGCCGCGTCGCCATCGAAGCGGGCGTGACCGATTTCTGGCGCAAGTACGTGGGCCTCGAAGGCAGCGTGGTCGGTATCGACACGTTCGGCGAATCGGCGCCCGCAGGCGTGCTGTTCAAGTACTTTGGCTTCACCGTCGAGCACGTCGTGGACGCGGCGAAGGCTGCACTGGACTGATGCGCGCCGGTGTCCCGGCGGGCTGGCGCGACGTCGTGCCGCTCGGCGGGATCCGTCGATCAGCGGATACTAGAAGGTATTTTTTTTGCCATCCATCAGGAGATAAACCATGACGATTCGCGTTGCAATCAACGGCTATGGCCGGATCGGCCGCAACACGCTGCGTGCCTTCTATGAAAGCGGCAAGAAGCACGACATCCAGTTTGTCGCGATCAACGACCTCGGCGATGCCAAGACGAACGCGCACCTCACCCAGTACGACACGGCGCACGGCCGCTTCCCGGGTGAAGTCGGCGTGGATGGCGATTACCTCGTCGTGAACGGCGACCGCATCCGCGTGCTGGCCAACCGCAACCCGGCCGAACTGCCGTGGGGCGAGCTGGGCGTGGACGTCGTGATGGAATGCACGGGCTTCTTCACCACGAAGGAAAAGGCGAGCGCGCACATCAAGGGCGGCGCGAAGAAGGTGATCATCTCCGCGCCGGGCGGCAAGGATGTGGACGCCACCATCGTCTACGGCGTGAACCACAACGCGCTGAAGGCCGAGCACACGGTAATCTCGAACGCATCGTGCACGACGAACTGCCTCGCGCCGCTCGTCAAGCCGCTGAACGACAAGATCGGCGTGGAAAACGGCCTGATGACCACGATTCACGCGTACACGAACGACCAGGTGCTGACCGACGTCTATCACGAAGACCTGCGTCGCGCGCGCTCGGCCACGCACAGCCAGATCCCGACGAAGACGGGCGCGGCTGCCGCTGTGGGCCTCGTGCTGCCGGAACTGAACGGCAAGCTGGACGGCTACGCGATTCGCGTCCCGACCATCAACGTGTCGATCGTCGACCTGTCGTTCATCGCGAAGCGCGACACCACGGTGGAAGAAGTCAACGCCATCATGAAGGAAGCCTCGGAAGGCGCGCTGAAGGGCATTCTGGGCTACAACGTGGCGCCGCTCGTCTCGGTCGACTTCAACCACAATCCGGCTTCGTCTACGTTCGACGCCACGCTCACGAAGGTGTCGGGCCGTCTCGTGAAGGTGTCGAGCTGGTACGACAACGAGTGGGGCTTCTCGAACCGCATGCTGGACACGGCGGTGGCGCTGGCTACCGCGAAGTAATTGCCGTCGTGCAGGCGGGCGCGCTTAGGCGCGTTCGCTTGGGGGGGGCAAGTGGTCCGGTGCAGGATGCGGACCACAAAACAAAGACGCCACGGAAGCGATGCTCTCCGTGGCGTCTTTGTTTTGGCGTGGCGCCTTCGTTCGTGCCGCTTCAGGCCGTGCGTTGCGGAGTCGGAAAGTACACCCCCGCGCGCTGCGCCGCATTCGCGATGTGGACCTCGATGGCGCGCCCCGTCGCTTCGCTGTTGCGCGTCTTGAGTGCGTCCACGATTTCGCGATGCTCGTGATACGTCGAGAGCAGCAACTCGCGGCGGTAGAACGGCATCCGCTGGCTTTCCTTCATGATGTCGGCGCTGCTGCGCAGAATTGCTTCGATGGCGGCATTGCCGGCGAGGCTCACGATGCGCATGTGGAAATCGAAGTCCAGTTGTGCCGCTTCGTCCAGCTCGCCTGCGGCCAGCGCGCCATGCAGTGCGGCGACGTTTTCGTCGAACCACTCGACGTCGCTGTCCGTGATTGCGAGAGCCGCCATTCGCGCGACAAAGCCTTCCAGCGCGTAACGCATCTGATAGGTGTCCGGCAGCGACGACTGATCGGCGAAGCGCCAGGCCTGCGGGGTGCTTGCCTGTGCGCTCTCGACGTAGACGCCCTTGCCGGCCCGAATCTTCAGCATGCCGAGCGCTTCGAGCCGCGAGAGCGCTTCGCGCAGCGACGCCCGGCTGATGGCGAGTTCCTCGGACAGTTGACGCTGCGCGGGCAGCAGGCTGCCCACCGGATAGGCGCCGCCTTCGATCCTTTCGCGGATGGTGGCGATGGCGGTGTCGGTAACGGTGTGCGGGACGTTCTTCATGATGCTCCGGCAGCGTGGTCTGACCGGCATTCTAAACCGATGTCGCCGATGCCGCGCCTGCCCACGAAGCCGTGAGCCAACCGGCAGAGCGTCACATGAGTCCGGGGGTAAACCCCGTTTTTTGATTCCTTGACGCAACTATATCGGCTTCCTACTATCCGCCATAACAGTACTGGTCAGACCAGTATGAACTGTTGAATCCGGAACAGGAGGCCGCCGTGTCGAGGTTTTTCAATTCGCTGTTTGGGCGGGTAGTGATCGCCCTCGTCGTGGGCATCGCCCTCGGCGCGCTGTATCCGCAGTTCGCCCAGTCGCTTCAGCCGCTGGGCGACGGCTTTCTCAAGCTCATCAAGATGGTGATCGGGCCCATCGTGTTCTGCGTCGTGGTGAGCGGCATGGCCCATGCCGGCGACTTGCGCAAGGTAGGGCGCGTCGGCATCAAGTCGGTCGTCTACTTCGAAATCATGACCACGATTGCGCTCATGATCGGCGCGGTGCTGGCCTGGGTGACGCGGCCGGGCGCCGGCATGAACGTCGACGTGAAGACGCTCGATGCGACGGCGCTGACCACCTACGCGACGAACGCGAAGAGCTTGAAGGACACGGCTGGTTTTCTGCTGAAGATCATCCCCGACACGCCGTTCGACGCCTTCGCCAAGGGCGACGTGCTGCAGATTCTCGTGTTCTCCGTGCTGTTCGGGGCGGCGCTCTCGCTGCTCGGCGAAAAGGGGCGGCGCGTGGGCACCCTGATCGACGACTTCGCCCAGGTGCTGTTTCGCGTGATGAGCTTCATCATCAAGCTCGCGCCGCTCGGCGTGCTGGGCGCCATTGCGTTCACCACCGGCAAGTACGGCGTGGGGTCGCTCAAGCAACTGGGCCTGCTCGTGATGGTGTTCTACGCGAGTTGTTTCGCGTTCGTGGTGATCGTGCTCGGCGTGGTGATGCGGCTCGCGGGTTTCAGCGTGTTCAAGCTGATCCGCTATCTGCGCGAGGAACTCTCGATCGTGCTCGGCACCGCGTCCTCCGACGCCGTGCTGCCCCAGGTCATGCGCAAACTGGAATGGATGGGCGTGAAGGACTCGACGGTCGGCCTCGTCATTCCCACGGGCTATTCGTTCAACCTGGACGGCTTTTCGATCTATCTGACGCTTGCCGTGCTGTTCATCGCGCAGGCCACCAATACGCCGCTGTCGTTGCATGACCTGATCGTGGTGCTGCTGGTGTCGCTCGTCACGTCGAAGGGCGCGCACGGTATTCCGGGCTCCGCCATCGTGATTCTGGCCGCCACGCTTTCCGCCATTCCGGCCATTCCGGTGCTCGGGCTCGTGCTGATCCTGCCGGTCGACTGGTTTGTCGGCATTGCTCGCGCGGTCACGAACCTGATCGGCAACTGCGTGGCCACGGTGGTGGTGGCCGTGTGGGAGAACGACATCGACAAGGCCCGCGCGCGCCGCGTGCTCGATTTCGATCCGGCGCTGCGCTTCGGCGCGGCCGACGCGCAAGCCCTGCCGGCCGTACCCGCAACCGCGCAAGCGGCTGCCGGCGACGAGCTTCGTGCGGTCTGATCGCGTTCTGAACATCGCGACGGATGGCTGCGAACCGGGTGTTGCCGATGCAATGTAGCAATCGAGCGCCGTCCGTCGTGAGCGCGTCATGACTTCATCCTGATTCCACCTCGGACGGCTCGTACCTGATGCGAGCCGGCCGCGAGCGCCCCTCATGCACAGTGGGCCCGCAAGCGCGGCTTCCCGTTCTTCCTCTTCCTCTTCGACCTGAAAACATGGCTACTCCGATCCTCGATCCGAACGCGCCCGCCTTCACGCGCCGCTACATGAATCTGGCCGACCCGCGTCTGGGCGCAAAGGCGCTCGTCGCCAGCGACGAGTTTTTCGCGCCGAAGGAGCGCATGCTCGATCCGCTGCCCGCGGTGTTCATTCCGGGCAAGTACGACGACCACGGCAAGTGGATGGACGGCTGGGAGACGCGCCGCAAGCGCACCGCGGGCCACGACTGGTGCATCGTGAAGCTGGCGCGGCCGGGCGTCGTGCATGGCGTCGATCTAGATACGAGCCACTTCACGGGCAATTTCCCGCCGGCCGCTTCGCTTGAAGCGTGTTATGCCGAAGGCGACCTGCCGCCCGACGACATCGAATGGCATCCGCTCGTGCCTGCCACGACGTTGCAAGGTAATCAGCACCACTACGTGACGGTGCTGCCCACCGCGCCGTGCACGCACATTCGCGTGAACCTTTATCCCGATGGCGGCCTCGCGCGGTTGCGTGTCTACGGACAGCCGCAGCGCGAGTGGACGCACGTGGAAGCGGGTGCGTTGGTCGATCTGGCCGCCGTCGAAAACGGCGCCTGGCTGGTGACGGCCAACAATCAGCATTTCGGCGCCGCCTCGCAGATGCTGATGCCGGGCCGCGGCGTGAACATGGGCGACGGCTGGGAGACGCGTCGCCGTCGCGAGCCCGGCAACGACTGGGCGATCGTCGCGCTGGCGCGTCCGGGAGTGATCCGCAAGATCGAAGTGGACACGGCGCACTTCAAGGGCAATTTCCCCGACCGCTGCTCGCTGCAAGCTGCACGCGTGGTGGGCGGGACGGACGAATCGCTCGTTACGCAGGCCATGTTCTGGCCCGTGCTGCTGCCCGAAATGTCGCTGCAAATGGACCACGTGCATACCTTCGAGGCCGCGCAGCTGGCGTCGCTCGGCGTGGTCACGCACGTGCGCTTCAACATCTATCCGGACGGCGGCGTATCGAGACTGCGCCTGTGGGGCGAACTCGCATGAGTACGTCTGCGATCGCGAAGAACGTGCTGCGCGTCGAACCGCTGGCGCGCGAAACATTCGCACCGTTCGGCGACGTGATCGAACTTGCCGGCGCGCGGCATTTTCCGATCAACGGCGGCACCACCGAGCGTTATCACGACCTCGCGACGCTCGACGTGTGCGCCGACGGCGGCCGTCCGCTCGTCAACGTGTTTCGCGCGCAGCCGCGAGCGTTGCCGTTCGAGATTGCGCTGATGGAGCGGCATCCGCGCGGCAGTCAGGCGTTTCTGCCGCTTGCGAACGTGCGGTACGCCGTGATCGTAGCGCCCGCGGGTGAGTTCGACGCCTCGCGTATGCGTGCCTTCGCGAGCAACGGCTGGCAGGGCGTCAACTACGCGAGGGGCGTCTGGCACCATCCGCTGATCGCGCTCGATCACGTGAGCGACTTCGTGGTGATCGATCGCGGCGGGGAAGGGCCGAATTGCGACGAGATCGCGCTCGAGCATTCCTGGCAGCTCGTTTTGTCGGAGCGGCCAGGCGAGGTAGAGAGGTAGCGGGAAGTTGGCGAGGGTGGGGAAAGGCGCGTTGCCGACGCTGCGTTGGAGCCTGCCTCAGGCCGCGGCGTCAGCGGCCCGCTGCATCAATGCTTGCGATGCGGGCAGTTTTCTTTCGTGCACGCGCCGTACAGCGCGAGGGCATGCTCCTGCAGCTTGAAACCGCGCTCGGCCGCAATGGCCTGCTGGCGCTTTTCGATTTCGGCGTCGAAAAATTCTTCCACGCGCCCGCAATCGAGACACACCAGATGGTCGTGGTGCGACCCTTCGTTCAGCTCAAAAATCGCCTTGCCCGATTCGAAGTTGCTGCGTGTGAGCAGACCCGCCTGCTCGAATTGCGTCAGCACGCGATAGACCGTGGCGAGCCCGATGTCCAGTTCCTCGTGCAGCAGGTTGCGATAGACGTCTTCGGCCGTGAGGTGCCGCACCGGACTTTGCTGAAATATCTCCAGGATCTTGAGGCGCGGCAGGGTCGCCTTGAGCCCGATGTTCTTGAGATCGGTTGGATTGGTCATGACGATGAGTCCCTGGAGTACAATGCAGGGTTCTAATGGTAATGGGTTTTTGCCGTTCCGGTCATCTATCGACAGAATACGCGCGGCTTCACGCCTGAAAGGGCAGCCCGCACGGTGAGGGACATGATTCCAGAATTTCAATTGATCAACCGGGGCAGCCGTTCGGCGCGCACCATGACGGGCGTCCTTATCGCGGCAGCATGCGTGGTTCTGGCCGGATGTTCGACCTACGACAGCCTGACTCAGCGTATCGCCCAGCGCATTACGCCGTATCGCATCACCGTCGTGCAGGGCAACTTCGTCTCGAAAGAGGCGGCCGCGCAGATGCGGGTAGGCATGTCCCGCGCCGAAGTGAAGCAGCTGCTCGGCACGCCGCTCCTCACGGACATGTTCCACGACGACCGGTGGGACTACATCTTCTACTTCAAGCGCGGCTCGACCTCCGTCGTGCAGCAGCGTGACTTCATCGTGAACTTCGCGGGCGACCGCGTGGCGAGCTGGTCGGGCGGCGACGATCTGCCGTCCAACCTGGAACTGCTTGCCGAGATCGATGGCGACAAGAGCGGCAAGAAGGCGAAGCCCGTAGCCGCTGCACCGGCGAGTGCGGCAAGCGCTGCGCCGGCCGCTGCGGCCGCGCCGGCAAGTGCGCCGTATGCGCCCACGGTGCCGGACACGGCGGGTCAGCCCGGCGTTGCGGCGGATGCCGCCGCGCTGCCGCAGACCGATCCGAACGCGCAGGCCGCCCAGGCCGCGAACCGCGCGACCAACGCGGTGCAGACGCCGTCAGCCGGCGGATCGTCGGCACGGGCCAACGCGCCGCGCAGCGGTGTGGGGGTGCCGTCCAGCGTCGATACCACGCCGCAGCAGCAGATCCAGTTGCGTCGCAAGCCGGCGCCGGCCCCTACGGCGCCGGAGTCGAACCCGGTTGGACCCACGGGCACGCAGGACAATAGCAGCACGGCGCCGACGCACAACGCGCCGCTCACGTCTTCGCCGACGTCTTCAAATGGGCAGGGAGCAGGCGGCTGACCTGACGGTCCGCCATACGAGCGGGCCGCGCGCAGCGCGGTCCCGCCGTGATTTCCGCCTACCCTCCGACTTGCTGGAAAGCTCATGAAAATCGCCATCGCCGGTGCATCGGGCCGAATGGGCCGCATGCTGATCGAAACCGTCCTCAACGATCCCGATGCGACGCTTGCCGGCGCGCTGGACCGCGCGGATTCTCCCCAGCTCGGTCAGGACGCGGCGGCGTTTCTCGGCAAGACGAGCGGCGTGCCGCTCACGAGCGATATCGACGAGGTTTTCGCAAAAGCCGACTACCTGATCGACTTCACGCGGCCCGAAGGCACGATGATGTACATCGATGCCGCGCTGCGTCACAACGTGAAGCTCGTGATCGGCACCACGGGCTTCGAGCCCGAGCAGAAGTCCCGCGTGCAGGCTGCGGCGGAAAAGGTCGGCATCGTGTTTGCCGGCAACATGAGCGTGGGCGTGAACGTCACGCTCAAACTGCTCGAATTCGCGGCGCGCTACTTCGCGACCGGTTACGACATCGAGATCATCGAAGCGCATCACCGTCACAAGGTGGATGCGCCGTCCGGCACGGCGCTCATGATGGGCGAGGCGATTGCCGGCGCGCTGGGCCGCAATCTGGACGACTGCGCCGTGTATGGCCGTCACGGCGTGACGGGCGAGCGCGATCCGTCCACCATCGGCTTTTCGGCCATTCGCGGCGGCGACATCGTGGGCGACCATACGGTGCTCTTCGCGGGCATCGGCGAGCGTATCGAGATTACGCACAAGTCCGCGAGCCGCCAGTCTTATGCGCAAGGTGCGATGCGCGCCGTGCGCTTCCTCGAAGGCCACGCCACCGGCCTTTACGACATGCAGGACGTGCTCGGCCTGCGCTGAGCGCGCCGTCCCCTATCCCGCGCCGCGCGCAGCGCGGCAACGGCCACCGGCGTAGCGAGGTCCCATGGCAGCAAGCACCGGTATCCTTCACTACCTCCAGACGAGTGACGCGATCACGCACGCGGTGGCCTGGGTGCTGCTCGCGATGTCGATGGTGAGCTGGTGCTTCCTGCTCGTCAAAACCTGGATGCTCGTGCGCGCGAAAACCCAGGGGCCGCGCGCCCTCGCGCAGTTCTGGCAGGCGAAGACGCTTGCCGAAGGCGTAGACGCGGTGCGCCGCGCCGACCGCGAACGTATCTTCCTGCCGCTCGCGCAGGCGGCGCAGCAGGCTGCCGAAGCGGACCTCCCCGGCGCGCTGCTCGCCCGTGTGGACAGAAGCGAACGCGTGCTTCGCGCGTTGCGTCAGGCGCTCAATACCTCTCAGCGTCGGCTCGAATTCGGCCAGGTGCTGCTCGCTTCGGTGGGCAGTACGGCGCCGTTCGTTGGCCTGCTCGGAACCGTCTGGGGCATCTATCACGCGCTGGGCAGCATCGCGTCGAGCGGCCAGGCCGCGATTGAAAACGTGGCGGGTCCGGTTGGCGAAGCGCTCATCATGACGGCGTTCGGCCTCGTGGTCGCGATTCCGGCGGTGCTCGCGTACAACATACTGGGCCGCCTCGCGCGCCAGCTTTCCGAAGACCTGGACGGCTTCGCGCACGACCTCCACGCGTACGTCTGCGGACCCGATGCCCATGACGCCCCGGCGCCGCCGCGCGAACCGCAACGCAACGCGAGCGGGCGCCAGGTGTCCGCGGGCTGAGACACGAGGAGCGCGGCATGGCATTCGGCGGACTCGACAAGCACCAGAATTCCGCGCCGATGGCGGACATCAACATGACGCCGCTCATCGACGTGACGCTGGTGCTGCTCGTCATCTTCATCATTACGGCGCCGCTGCTCACGCATGCCATCCGGCTCGACCTGCCGAAGGTCGCGGCCGCGCCGGCACGCCCCACGCCGGAAACCATCACGCTTTCCATCGACGCCGCGGGCAAGATTTACTGGAACGCCAGGCCCGTCAGCGCTGACCAGATGCGCGCGCAGTTCGCCGAAGCCGGCCGGCGCGCCGAGCAGCCCGAGATCCAGCTGCGGGCCGCACGCGCCACGCGCTACGAAGTGATTGCGCAGGTGATGGGCGCGGCCCAAGAGGCGGGGCTCGAGCGCATCGGTTTCGTGACCGAGCCACCGCAAGGCCAGGGCGGCGGCTCGCCGGACGTTGCGACACCTGCGCCGACTGCACCCGCGCCGGCTCCTGCGGCTCCCGCGACCAAACCGTAGCCGGTCTAGACGGGTAACCAGTTGGCCGAACAGCCGGTTCCCGAACCCACGCCGCTTCTCAGACTGCTTCTCAGGCCGCGTCTCAGACCGCTTCGTAGACCACTGCGCAAACCGCTTCCAGCCGCAAAACCCCGCGCTCGCGCGGAAGGCGGCCCGTTGCGGACGGTATAATCGTCGTTTCCCGCGAAAAGTCTGCGGGTCTCGCCGAACGGCGGCGAGCGCGACATCAACAAGGCAAACGCACCCGGCCCGGTGCGCTGCACCGAACCTGGCGAAATCCCATCCACACCATGCACGAAAAATACGTTCCTTCCGACGTCGAGTCCACCGCACAGGGCGAATGGCGCGCGAGCGACGCATACCGGTCCACCGAACGCACCGACCGGCCCAAGTTCTATTGCGTCTCGATGCTGCCGTACCCGTCGGGCAAGCTGCACATGGGCCATGTGCGCAACTACACGATCAACGACGTGATGTACCGCTATCTGCGGATGAACGGCTACAACGTGCTGATGCCGATGGGCTGGGACGCGTTCGGCATGCCCGCCGAAAACGCCGCGATGGCCAACGGTGTGCCGCCCGCGAAGTGGACGTACGACAACATCGCGTACATGAAGGGGCAGATGCAGTCGATGGGCCTCGCGATCGACTGGTCGCGCGAAGTGGCCACCTGCAAGCCCGACTACTACAAGTGGAACCAGTGGCTGTTCCTCAAGATGCTCGAAAAGGGCGTCGTCTACAAAAAGACCGGCACCGTGAACTGGGACCCGGTCGACCAGACCGTGCTCGCCAACGAACAGGTGATCGACGGGCGCGGCTGGCGCTCGGGCGCGCTCGTCGAGAAGCGCGAAATCCCGATGTACTACATGCGCATCACGCAGTACGCCGACGAACTGCTCAACGACCTGGAAGGCCTCGGCTGGCCCGAGCGCGTGAAGGTCATGCAGCAGAACTGGATCGGCAAGAGCTACGGCGTGAACTTCGGCTTCCCGTATGAACTCGACGGCGAGCAGAAGCTGCTGCGTGTGTTCACCACGCGCGCCGACACCATCATGGGCGTCACGTTCTGCGCGATCGCCGCGGAGCATCCGCTCGCGACGCATCTTGCCGAGGGCCGTCCGGACCTGCAGGCATTCATCGAAGAATGCAAGCACGGCGGCGTCGCGGAAGCCGACATGGCCACGATGGAAAAGAAGGGCCTGGCCACGGGCTTCTTCGTCACGCATCCGCTCACGGGCCAGCAGGTCGAGGTCTGGATCGGCAACTACGTGCTGATGAGCTACGGCGAAGGCGCCGTGATGGGCGTGCCCGCGCACGACGAACGCGACTTCGCGTTCGCGAAGAAATACGGTCTGCCCATCAAGCAGGTGGTGGACGTGCCGGGCAAGACGTACTCCACCGACGCCTGGCAGGAGTGGTACGGCGACAAGGAAGCGGGCGTGTGTGTTGCGAGCGGCAAGTACGACGGCCTCAAGCACGAAGACGCCGTGAAGGCGATCGCCGCCGACCTGAAGGCGCTCGGCGTGGGCGACCGTCAGGTGACCTGGCGCCTGCGCGACTGGGGCATCTCGCGCCAGCGCTACTGGGGCACGCCGATCCCCATCATCCATTGCCCGAGCTGCGGCGACGTGCCGGTGCCCGAGCAGGACCTGCCCGTTGTGCTGCCCGAAGACCTCGTGCCGGACGGCACGGGCAACCCGCTCGCGAAGTCCGAGGCGTTTCTGAATTGCACGTGTCCGAGGTGCGGCGCAGCCGCGAAGCGCGAAACCGACACGATGGACACCTTCGTGGATTCGTCCTGGTACTTCTCGCGCTATCCGGCCTCGGACGCGACCACGATGGTCGACGAACGCACCGACTACTGGATGCCGATGGATCAATACATCGGCGGCATCGAGCACGCCATCCTGCACCTGCTGTACTCGCGCTTCTGGGCGAAGGTGATGCGCGACATGGGTCTCGTGAAGTTCGGCGAGCCCGCGAAGAACCTGCTCACGCAGGGCATGGTGCTCAACGAAACGTATTACCGCGAGAACGACGCGGGCAAGAAGACCTGGTACAACCCGGCCGAAGTGGCGGTCACGCACGACGACAAGGGCCGCCCCGTGGGCGCCACGCTGAATGCGGACGGCAATCCTGTCGTGCTGGGCGGCGTGGAAAAGATGTCGAAGTCGAAGAACAATGGCGTCGACCCGCAGCTCCTGATCGACCAGTACGGCGCCGATACCGCGCGTCTCTTCACGATGTTCGCCGCGCCGCCGGAGCAGCAGCTCGAATGGTCGGGCGCAGGTGTGGAAGGCGCAAGCCGCTTCCTGCGCCGCGTGTGGGGCTTCGGTTACGCGAACGCGGAAGTGCTGCGTGCGCAGACCGCGCTCGATGCCGCGCAACTCGCCGAAACCGACAAGGTGCTGCGCCGCGAGATTCACGGCGTGCTCAAGCAGGCCGACTTCGACTATCAGCGTCTGCAGTACAACACGGTGGTGTCGGCGGCCATGAAAATGCTGAACGCGCTGGAAGGTGCGAAGGGCGCGCAGCCCGCCGTGCTGCGCGAAACGTTCGGCGTCCTGCTGCGCGTGCTGTACCCGGTCGTGCCGCACGTCACGTACCGGCTGTGGCAGGAACTCGGCTATGCCGCCGAATTCGGCACGCTGCTGGATGCGTCGTGGCCGAAGGTCGATGAAAAGGCGCTCGAGCAGGCCGAGATCGAACTCGTGCTGCAGGTGAACGGCAAGGTGCGCGGCGCGCTGACCGTGGCGAAGGATGCGGCGCGCGAAGCGATCGAGCAGGCGGCGCTGGCCCACGAAATGTTTGCGAAGTTCGGCGAGGGTAAGCCTGCGAAGAAGGTCGTGATCGTGCCCGGCCGCCTCGTCAACATCGTGGTGTAAGCATGCGGCGTCTTGCGCCCTGGTCCGTTCTGAAGGGCGCCAGACGCGAGCGGTCGTTTTCGGTCCAGACGGTTTGTCCGGCCAGTCGAACAGACCGCCGCTTCAAACCGTCGTGAACCTCGGGAGCCCAAGTGATTCGTAGATCGTTTCTGACGCTGGCATGTGGCGCGCTGATGTTGTCCGCCTGCGGTTTCCAGCTACGCGGCCAGCAGAACTACGCGTTCAAGCGCCTCGCGATCGTCGGCGCGCCGGCGCCCGTGGCGGCACGCCTCACGCGCATGGTGGAAGGCGGCAGCGACACCGTCGTGGTCAATTCGCCCGCGAACGCCGATGCCGTGTTGCGCGTATCGGAGGCGCGCGGCATGAGCACGCTGACGCTGAGCACGCTCGGCGTAGTCGAGGAGTATCAGCTCAACTACTCGTTGAACTACACGCTCGTCGGCGCGGACGGCACGATGCTCATCAACCCGAGCGTCATCGCGCTGAACCGTGCCATGACCTACAGCACGCAGTACTCGCTCGCGAAGGGCCAGGAGGCGGACATCCTGTACGCCGACATGCAGAACGACGCGGTCGACCAGCTCACGCGCCGGCTCGGCGTCGTGCACACGCTGCACCCGGCGCCCGGCCAGGAAGTGCCGAGCGTCGCGCCGCGCGCGCCGCTGCCGCCGCCGCCGCTGTGACCCGACTCATCAGCGCAACGCACCCGCGCCATGCAACTGCGACTCGACGCACTCGAAGCACACCTTGGTAAAGGCCTCGCCGGCCTTTACGTCGTCTATGGCGATGAGCATCTGCTCGCGCAGGAAGCGTGCGACCGCATCCGCGCCGCGGCGCGCGCGGCCGGCTTCACGGACCGCAACGTCTTCACCGTCGAGCGTGGTTTCGACTGGAGCACGCTGCTGGGCGCGAGCCAGTCGATGTCGCTGTTCGGCGACCGCCAGCTCGTGGAGCTGCGCATTCCGTCCGGCAAGCCAGGCAAGGAAGGTGCTGAAGCGCTGAAGACGCTGGCCGCGGGCGCGAGCCCCGACGTGCTGACGCTCGTCACGCTGCCGCGGCTCGACGCGGCCACGCAGAAGTCGGCGTGGTTCACGGCGCTGGCCGACGCAGGCGTGGCGCTGAAGATCGATCCCGTGGAGCGCGCGCAGCTGCCGAACTGGGTGGGCCAGCGGCTCTCGCAGCAGGGGCAGCGCGTGGCGCCCGGTGAAGAGGGCCGGCGCGCGCTGCAATTCATCGCCGAACGCGTGGAGGGCAACCTGCTCGCCGCGCATCAGGAAATCCAGAAGCTCGGGCTGCTGTATCCGGCCGGCGTGCTCTCCTTCGAGCAGATTCACGACGCCGTGCTGAACGTGGCGCGCTACGACGTCTTCAAGCTCAACGAGGCGATGCTCGCGGGCGACGTCGGCCGGCTGGCGCGCATGCTGGACGGTCTGCGCGGCGAAGGCGAGGCGGCCGTGCTCGTACTGTGGGCCGTGGTAGAGGAATTGCGCACGCTGCTGCGCATCAAGCGCGGCGTGGCGGCCGGCAAGCCGCTCGCCATGCTGCTGCGTGAGAACCGCGTCTGGGGGCCGCGCGAGCGGCTCGTCGGACCGGCGCTGTCGCGCATCACGGAGCCTACGCTGGAGCGTGCGCTTGCCATTGCGGCGCGGCTCGATCGCCAGGTGAAGGGGCTTGCCGCGAACGCGCGAGGCGAGCGGCGCGACCTGCTGCCGCCCGATGCGTGGGACGGGCTCTTCGAACTCGCCATGACGGTTGCGGCGCCGTCGCCCGCGCAGACGAACGCAGCGTCGGGCAGGCCGGCTGCGCCGGCAGGGCGCGCGTCCGGAGGGCGGCCGGCTGGACCGGCCGCGCCAGCAGCGCCAGCGCCATCGAGGCCAATCCGCGGCCGGCCAGTCTGAATGCCGACGCCGCGCACAAAGGCGAAACGGCGCGGCGCACGACAGACTGCACGACAGGGCGCGAGAGACAAGGCAAGACACGAGCGCCCACCGCAGCGGCCCTTTCAAGCTTCACGGCAAACCTTGGCCGCGAGCAAACGGGGTCGGCAGGACTTACAATCCTGAGACTCCGTGCAAGCAGATACGACATCACGCGCAACGCGCCGCCGGAACGGACCTCGCGAACGCGCAGCATCACGACACATCACCATGGACATCGACCAGTACATGACCGACCTCGGTCGCCGCGCCCGCCAGGCTTCGCGCGCAATGGCGCGAGCGTCGACGGCCGCGAAGAACGCCGCGCTCGAAGCGGTGGCACGCGCTATCGAGCGCGACGCCGCGGCGCTCAAGGCGGCCAACGCGCGCGACCTCGCGAAGGCGCGCGAGAAAGGGCACGACGCCGCATTCATCGACCGGCTCACGCTGTCCGACAAGGCGCTTGCCACGATGGTGGAGGGGCTGCGTCAGGTGGCCGCGCTCGCGGACCCGATCGGTGAAATCTCGAATCTCAAGTACCGTCCGAGCGGCATTCAGGTGGGGCAGATGCGCGTGCCGCTGGGCGTGATCGGCATCGTCTACGAGTCGCGGCCGAACGTGACCATCGATGCCGCCGCGCTGTGCCTGAAGTCGGGTAACGCGACGATTCTGCGCGGCGGCTCCGAAGCGCTCGAATGCAACACCGCGCTCGCGAAACTGATTGCCGAAGGTCTGCGCGCCGCGGGCCTGCCGCAGGACGCCGTGCAGGTGGTGGAAACGGCCGACCGGGCCGCGGTGGGCAAGCTGATCACGATGACCGAATACGTGGACGTGATCGTGCCGCGCGGCGGCAAGAGCCTGATCGAACGCCTGATGGCCGAAGCCCGCGTGCCGATGATCAAGCACCTGGACGGCATCTGCCACGTCTACGTCGACGACCGCGCCGACATCGCGAAGGCGCTCACCGTCTGCGACAACGCGAAGACGCATCGCTACGGCACCTGCAACACGATGGAAACGCTGCTCGTCGCGCGCGGCATCGCAGCCGAGATTCTGCCGCCGCTCGGCAAGCTCTATCGCGACAAGCAAGTCGAGCTGCGCGTCGATCCGGCGGCCCGCGCGGTGCTGGCGGCAGCGGGCGTGGGCCCGCTCATCGATGCAACCGAGGCGGACTGGAGCACCGAGTACCTCGCGCCCGTGCTCGCGATCAAGGTGGTGGACGGCCTCGATGCCGCCATCGAGCACATCAACACCTACGGCTCGGCGCACACGGACGCCATCGTCACCGAAGACCACGACCGCGCCATGCGCTTTTTGCGCGAAGTCGATTCGGCGAGCGTGATGCTCAACGCCTCGACGCGCTTTGCCGACGGCTTCGAATTCGGCCTGGGTGCCGAGATCGGCATCTCGAACGACAAGCTGCACGCGCGTGGCCCGGTTGGGCTGGAAGGGCTTACGTCGCTGAAGTACGTGGTGTTCGGGCACGGGGAAGGGCGGCAGTAAGCGACGTTTCCTGCGTGCCGCACGCATCTTGATGACACGCCTTTAAGAAATTCAAAGGACCACCAATGCTCTGGGTGAAGACGTTTCACATCGTTCTGATTGCTTCCTGGTTTGCCGGCCTGTTCTATTTGCCGCGCATCTTCGTCAATCTGGCGATGGAGACCGAGCCCGCTGCCGTGAAGCGGCTGCTCATCATGGCGCGCAAGCTGTATCGCTTCATGACGATGATTGCCGTTCCGGCGCTGCTGTGCGGCCTGTGGTTGTGGCTCGTGGTGGGAATTGGCCGCGGCCAGGGCTGGATTCACGCGAAGATGGGCGTGGTGGTGCTGCTCATCGCGTATCACGTCTGGTGCGGGCGACTGCTCGCCACCTTCGAGCGCGGCGAGAACCGCCGCTCGCACAAGTGGTATCGCATGTTCAACGAGCTGCCGGTGCTCGGCATGCTTGCCGCCGTCGCGCTCGTCGTCATCAAGCCGTTCTAGTTCCCAGGCCGGAGCCGGGGCCCCAGCGCCTACGGCTCCAGCGGGTCGATGCGTCGGCCCACGATCAGATCTTTCGCCTTCCTCAGCTTTTCCGCGAGCGCCGGTCCGCGCTGCAGCGCCACGCCTACGGCCAGAATGTCGCCGATCGCGAGGTGCGAGGTGCGCGAAGTCATCGGCGAAAAGATGTCGGTGTCTTCGTCGACGTTGGCGTGCAGGCCGACGGTCGCGATGCGTGCGAGCGGCGAATTGCCGTGCGTGATCGCGATCACCTTCGCGCCGCCCGCGAGCGCGGCTTTTGCGGCGTCCACGATGTCGCGCGTGCGCCCCGTGTTTGAGATGGTCACCACCACGTCGCCGTCGCTGAGCAGCGCGGCCGACATCAGGAACGTGTGCGGGTCCGAATAGGCGACGCTCGGCATGCCGAGCCGGAAGAACTTGTGCTGCATGTCCTGCGCGGCGATGCCCGAGCCGCCCGCCCCGTAGAACTCGATGCGCCGCGCGGCGGCGAGCAGCGCGATGGCGGCGGCCACCGCGTCCGACGAGAGCGTGTTGCGCACCTGGATCAGCGCGCCGATGGTGCGGTCGAGCACCTTGGCCGCGACGCCCGGCACCGGCTCGTCAGGCCGCACGTCCCGATAGACGGCGGGCACGCCGGCTGCGACGCCCTGCGCCAGTCGGATCTTGAACTCCCGAAACCCCGAAAAACCGAGCGCCCGGCAAAAGCGCGCGATGGTGGGCTGGCTCACGCCGGCGCGGTCGGCGACCTCGGTCATCGAGAGATCGAGCACTTCGCGCGGCGATTCCAGCACGTAGTCGGCCAGCTTGCGCTCGGATGGCCGCAACTGGTCGCGCATGGCTTCCACCTGGGAAAGCATCATCGAAAAACTCGCACTATGCTGAAAGATCCGGGGACTATAGCGGATTGAATGATTGTACAAAAACTACATGATCTGCGTAGGTGTATTCCCCAGGTTGCAGTCAATTTGCCTTGAGGGCTCGTGGGAATTGGGGGTGCGGTGAGTGGGCAAGCAGTCGCGTGCCTGAAAAAGTGCATTGATGGCTTGTAGTTTTTCTACTAACATCTTCGGGCGCGGCCCTCCGCGCCGGTGGCCGCGCAGCGTCAGCGCCACGTCCATGTCAGAGACGAAGGAGATTCGATGGCTTCCCCGCATGCCCAGTTGATGAAGGTCACGCGCCGCGTGATCGAGCGCAGCAAGCCCACGCGCGAGTCGTATCTCGCGCGGATCGAGGCGGCGCAAGGACGCTTTCCGGCCCGCGGCGCGCTCTCATGCGCGAACCTGGCTCACGGATTCGCCGGCATGGAAGGCAACGACAAGTTCGAGATCAAGGCCCTGCGCACGCCCAACATCGGCATCGTTTCGGCCTACAACGAGATGCTCTCGGCGCACGCGCCGTATCGCGACTACCCCGAAGTCATCAAGAGGGCCGCACGCGAGAATGGCGGCGTGGCGCAGTTCGCGGGCGGCGTGCCGGCGATGTGCGACGGTGTCACGCAGGGCAACGCGGGCATGGAGCTGTCGCTTTTCTCGCGCGAAGTGATCGCCATGAGCACGGCGGTCGCGCTCACGCACAACATGTTCGACGCGGCGCTGTGCCTCGGCATCTGCGACAAGATCGTGCCGGGCCTCATGATCGGCGCGCTGCAGTTCGGCCACCTGCCCACCATTTTCGTGCCCGCCGGGCCGATGACGAGCGGCCTCTCCAACGACGAAAAAGCGAAGATCCGCCAGCTCTACGCCACGGGCCAGGTGGGCCGCGACGCGCTGCTCGAATCCGAGGCCGCGGCCTATCACGGGCATGGCACGTGTACCTTCTACGGCACCGCGAACAGCAACCAGATGCTCATGGAAGTGATGGGCATGCATCTGCCCGGTTCCGCGTTCATTCATCCGCATACGCCGCTGCGCGACGAATTGACCGCCGCCGCCGCGCGCCGCGTTCTGGATCTCACCGCGGAGCGCGGCCACTACACGCCGATCGGTCATGTGATCGACGAGAAAGCCATCGTCAACGGCATCGTGGCGCTGCTGGCCACGGGCGGTTCCACGAACCACACGCTGCACCTCGTCGCGATTGCGCGAGCGGCGGGCATCCTGATCGACTGGAACGATTTCGACGAACTCTCGCAGGCCGTGCCGCTGCTCGCGAAGGTCTACCCGAACGGCAAGGCCGACGTGAACCATTTCCACGCGGCAGGCGGCATCGCGTTCCTCGTGCGCAACCTGCTGGAAGGCGGTCTGCTGCACGAGGACGTGAAGACCGTGGCGGGAGAGGGACTTGCTCACTACACGCAAGAGCCGAAGCTGATCGACGGCAAACTCACATGGGTGCCCGGCGTGGCGGAAAGCCAGGATACCGCGGTGCTGCGCGGCATCAAGGAGCCGTTCCAGCCGGACGGCGGCCTGCGGCTCATGCAGGGCAAGCTCGGGCGCGGTGTCATCAAAATTTCGGCGGTAGCGGCCCAGCATCGTGTCGTGAAGGCGCCGGCCGTTGTGTTCGACTCGCAGGAAGCGGTGCAGGAAGCGTTCGATCGCGGCGAGCTCAAGCGCGACTTCGTGGCGGTAGTGCGCTTCCAGGGCGCACGCGCCAACGGCATGCCGGAACTGCATCGGCTGACGCCGCTGCTCGGCGTGCTGCAGGATCAGGGCTTTCACGTGGCGCTGGTGACGGACGGCCGCATGTCCGGCGCGTCGGGCAAGGTGCCCGCAGTGATTCACGTGTCGCCCGAAGCGCTGCTGCAAGGGCCGCTTGGCAAGGTGCGCGACGGCGACACGATCGTGATCGACGCCGAAGCCGGTGTGCTCGACGTCGAAGTGGACGAGGCCGAATGGGCCGCGCGACCGGTGGCCGCGCCGCGCCATCAGGCGGAAAACGAAGTGGGCTTCGGCCGCGAGCTGTTCGGTGTCTTCCGCGCGGCGGCGGCGCCGGCAGAACTGGGCGCATCGGTGTTCGGCCCGCTCGTGGGCGAAACAGCGCACGGGCAGGCAGACACCGCGGCATCCCATGCTCACCACGAACTGCACAAACAAGGAGCTTGAACATGACTGCAAAGACAGTGGCCGAGATCGTACGGCTCGGTCCCGTGATTCCGGTACTCGCATTCGAATCGGTGGAGCAGGGCGAAAACGTGTCGCGCGCGCTGCACGCGGGCGGCGTGAAGGTGCTCGAAATCACCTTGCGCACCGAGGCAGGCCTCAAGGCGATCGAGCGCGCAAGCCAACTGGCGGAAGACATCGTGGTGGGCGTGGGAACGATCACGAAACCGGAGCAGTGCGCGCTGGCGAAGAAAGCCGGGGCTCGCTTCGGCGTGTCGCCGGGCCTCACGAAGGACATGCACCAGGCCGCGCAGGACGCCGGCTTGCCGCTGCTGCCGGGCGTGATGACGCCCACCGACATCATCGTCGCGCTCGAACTCGGCTACGAGATCGTGAAGTTCTTCCCGGCGCAGCCGGCCGGCGGCGTGCCGATGCTGCAGGCGTTCCACGGTCCGTTCCCGACGCTCAAGTTCTGCCCCACGGGCGGCATCACGGCCGAATCGGCGCCCACCTTTCTTGCGCTGCCCAACGTGGTCTGCGTGGGTGGTTCGTGGCTCACGCCGAAGAGCGCGCTCGCCGCGCAGAACTGGGACGAAGTCACGCGGCTTGCCCGCGCGGCAGCCGAACTCGCGCCGCCTGCCCGGTAAGGTGCTGGACGGTCCGGCGTTCCGCTCGATCGGAATGCCGGGCTGTGGCCATCACGATCCGACGCGCTGGCGTGAGCACAGGCGCCGGGCGGATGTGATGTCGAGCGCGCTGCCGGAACGCACAAAAGCTGCCGTACGGACGTGCCTTGCGAACGTGCGCAGTCCGGCCGATCGGACCCTTCGTGCAGCACGCTCTGCTCGCGCGCAAGCGCTCAAATCTGACAGTAAAATTCAGCGGCCTCGCAGACGAGCCGTAAGCGCAGCCTTGCGCAGAGCCGCCGTCCCGTGCGCCGGCAGCGACTCGCATCCGTTTCCATAACACCAAAGGAGGAGCTTCATGGGAGCCGTCCACGGCAGCATGCTGCTGGTTTTCGCGCTGGTTGCCATTGCCGCGCTGATCCTGCTGATTACGCGCTTCAAGGTTTATCCGTTCCTCGTTCTCATCATCGTCTCGCTGCTGCTCGGCCTCGCCGTCGGCATGCCGATGGATCAGATCGTCAAGTCGTTCGAGACCGGCAACGGCAACACGCTCGGCCACATCGCGATCGTGGTGGGCCTTGGCACCATGCTCGGCAAGATGATGGCGGAGTCGGGCGGCGCGGAGCGCATCGCCACCACGCTCATCGGCTGGTTCGGCGAGAAGAACATCCACTGGGCGATGATGTTCGTGGCGATCATCGTGGGCCTGCCGGTGTTCTTCGAAGTGGGCTTCGTGCTGCTGATCCCGATCGCGTTCAACGTCGCGCAGCGCACCGGCAAGTCGCTGCTGCTGATCGGTCTGCCAATGGTGGCGGGCCTTTCCGTCGTGCACGGGCTCATTCCGCCGCACCCGGCCGCGCTGCTCGCGGTGCAGGCGTATCACGCCGACATCGGCCGCACCATCGCCTACGGGCTGATCGTCGGCGTGCCGACGGCCATCGTCGCTGGTCCCTTGTTTGCACTGCTGATTCATCGCCACATCAAGCTGACCGCGCCGAATCCGCTCGCGGCGCAGTTCATCGAGGGCGGTGATGGTGGCACCGCTTCAACGGGCGGCGCTGGCGGCGCAGCGCGCCCGCAGCGCGAGCTGCCGGGCTTCGGCATCACGCTCTTCACCATCCTCTTGCCTGTGATCCTGATGCTCGTGGGCAGCTGGGCCGACCTCGTGTTCGCGCCGAAGACCATTCCGAACGGTCTGCTCCACTTCGTCGGCACCTCGGACGTTGCGCTTCTGATTGCGGTACTGGTGAGCTTCTGGACCTTCGGCACGCAACGCGGCTTCACGAAAGAGCAGATCCAGAAGTTTTGCGGCGACTGCCTTGCGCCTATCGCGGGCATCACGTTGATCGTGGGCGCGGGCGGCGGCTTTGGTCGCGTGCTGATGGACAGCGGCATTTCGAAGGAAATCATCTCGCTCGCGCAGAACGCGCAGCTTTCGCCGCTGCTGCTCGGCTGGTTCGTCGCCGCGTTGATCCGCCTTGCAACGGGGTCGGCGACCGTCGCGATGACGACCGCGTGCGGCATCGTCGCGCCGATCGCGTCGGCGAGCGGTGTTCAGGTGCGACCGGAACTCATGGTGCTCGCCACCGGTTCGGGCTCGCTCATCTTTTCCCACGTGAACGACGGCGGCTTCTGGCTTATCAAGGAGTACTTCGGCATGACCGTCGGTCAGACGTTCAAGACGTGGTCGCTTTGCGAGACGATCATTTCGTTGCTCGGTCTCGGTTTTACGTTCGCACTGGCGGCAGTGCTGTAAGGAGCAGTAGATGATCTTGATAGCAATGGGCGTGTCGGGCGCCGGCAAGTCGCGCATCGGCGAAATGCTGGCGGAGCGCCTTCACTGCAGCTTCACCGACGGCGACGCGTTCCACAGCGCGGCCAACAAGGAGAAGATGCACCACGGCATTCCCCTCACCGACGACGATCGCTGGCCGTGGCTGCGCACCATTCGCGCGGCGATCGAGGAAAAGCAGCGCGCGGGCGAGACGGCGGTGTTCACGTGTTCGTCGCTCAAGCGCGCGTACCGCGACATTCTGCGCAATGGCGACAGGGACGTGTGGTTCGTCTACCTGAAGGGTTCGATGGAGACGCTGCGCGAGCGCCTGAAGACGCGCACGGGCCACTTCTTCGACCCGTCGCTGCTGCAAAGCCAGCTGGACACGCTCGAAGAGCCGGGCGAGGACGAGGCCGTGGAGGTGAGCATCGACCTTGCGCCGGAGCAGATCGTCGAGAGCGTGCTTGCGCAGTTGAAGGCGCGCGGCGCGTCGTGATCGGCGGGCTGATCCGCCGCGTTTGCGTCGGGCAGGCGTAAAAAAGGCGTTCCTTCAAGGAACGCCTTTTTGCTTTTGAGCGGGCGCTCAGGCAGCCGTCGCTCTCAGGCAACTGCTCAGGCAACCGCTCAGGCAGCCGCTCACACCGCCGCTCACACGTTACGCAATCCGCTTCGCCAGTTCCTCGGCCTTGCCCGTGTACGAGCCCGGCGTCATGGCGAGCAGGCGCGCTTTCGCATCGGCCGGAATGTTCAGACCACCGATGAACGTCTGCAACGCCTCGCGCGTAATGCCCTTGCCGCGCGTGAGTTCCTTCAACTGCTCGTACGGGTTCTCGATGCCGTAGCGGCGCATCACCGTCTGCACCGGCTCGGCGAGTACTTCCCAGCAGTTGTCGAGGTCGTCGTTGAGGCGTTGCGGATTGACTTCGAGCTTGTCGAGACCGCGAATCAAGGCGTCGTAGGCGAGCAGCGAGTAGCCGAACGCTACGCCGATGTTGCGCAGCACGGTCGAGTCCGTGAGGTCGCGCTGCCAGCGCGAGACGGGCAGCTTGTCTGCGAGATGGCGCAGCGTGGCGTTCGCGAGGCCCAGGTTGCCTTCGGAGTTTTCGAAGTCGATCGGGTTGACCTTGTGCGGCATCGTGGACGAACCGATCTCGCCGGCCTTCGTCTTCTGCTTGAAGTAGCCGACGGAGATGTAGCCCCACACGTCGCGATCGAGGTCGAGGAGGATCGTGTTCGCGCGCGCGACCGCGTCGAACAGTTCGGCCATGTAGTCGTGCGGCTCGATCTGGATGGTGTACGGGTTGAACGTGAGCTTGAGCCGCTCTTCCACGACCTTGCGCGAGAACGACTCCCAGTCGAAGTCGGGGTACGCCGAGAGGTGCGCGTTGAAGTTGCCCACGGCGCCGTTCATCTTGCCGAGCAGCTCCACCTTCTCGATGCGTGCGATGGCGCGTGCGAGGCGCGCCGCGACGTTGGCGATTTCTTTGCCGAGCGTGGTGGGGCTGGCGGGCTGGCCGTGCGTGCGCGAGAGCATCGGCTGGGCGGCCTGCGCATGCGCGATCGCGACAAGGCGCTCATGCACCTTGCGTAGCGCCGGCACCATCACATGCTCGCGCGCGCCGGCCAGCATCATGCCGTGCGACGTGTTGTTGATGTCTTCCGAGGTGCAGGCGAAGTGGATGAACTCGCTTGCGCGCTCCAGTTCCGGCTGGCCCTTCACCGACTCCTTGAGCCAGTACTCGACCGCCTTCACGTCGTGATTCGTCACACGCTCGATGTCCTTGATGCGGGCAGCGTCGTGCGCGGTGAAGCGCTCGGCGAGCTGCAACAGGAACTGTTCCGACGCTTCCGAGAAACGCGGCACCTCGGCGAAGCCGGCGTGCGAGAGCGCGATGAGCCAATGGATCTCCACCGTCACGCGGTGGCGCATGAAGGCGGCTTCGGAGAGCCAGTCGCGCAGGGCTTCCGTTTTGGCGGCGTAGCGGCCGTCGAGCGGGGAGAGCGCGGTGAGCGCGTAGAGGGTGTCGGGGCGGGTGTCGGACATGATGGGACGAGCCGGAGGCGGGTGAGGTCGGAAACGGGGAGAACCGCGAATTTTACCACCGACGCGCGGCTGCCCCGACCGTGGGCGATCGGCCCGGAGAGCCGCCGACGAGCCGACGGAGACGCCCCGCCGGTGCGTTGCCGCAAAGTAAAGGTCCTGAGCCGGGGCCGGTGGCGGCGCGCCCGCTAGAATGCAGGCTTTCCCGCCGCGCCCCGTGCCGGTCCAGTCCTCCCACGCCGCCCGCCATGGAACTCAAGTGGCTCGAAGATTTCGTTTCGCTCGCCGAAACCCGTAGTTTCAGCCGGTCCGCGGAGTTGCGGCACGTCACCCAGCCCGCCTTCTCGCGGCGCATCCAGGCGCTGGAAGCGTGGCTCGGCACGGAACTGATCGACCGTTCGGTTTATCCGACGCGCCTGACGCCCGCCGGCCAGGTGTTCTATGAGCAGGCGCTCGCGATGCTTTCGCAGTTCCACGAGGCGCGCACGCTGCTGCGCGGCCACATGGCGACACCCGCGGCCACCATCGAATTCGCGGTGCCGCACACGCTGTCGCTCACGTACTTTCCGCGCTGGCTGCAACGCATCGAGGCGCAGCTGGGCCCCGTGCATGCGCGCCTGCGCGCGCTGAACGTGCACGACGCGCTGCTTTCGCTGGTGGAAGGCGGCTGCGATCTGGTGATGGGCTACCACCATCCGAGTCATCCTGTCGCACTCGACCCCGCGCGCTACGACATGCTCACGCTCGGCACCGAGCCGATCAGTCCGTTCTCGGCGCCAGGACGCGCCGGCCGCGCACGTCACACGCTGCCGGGCACGCCGGATGCGCCGGCACCTTACCTGTCGTACACACCGAACGCGTATCTCGGACGCATGACGGAAGTGATCATCGCCAACGCGCCCACCCGGCTCTATCTGGACCGCATCTACGAGACCGACATGGCCGAGGGCTTGAAGGCGATGGCGCTGGCGGGCCACGGCATCGCGTTCCTGCCGCACAGCGCCGTGGAGGAAGCGGTGGCCGAGGGCAAGCTGATACGCCTCGACCGCGCAACGCGCGGCGTGGCGCAGGACCGGTTCACGCTGACCATGGAGATCCGGCTCTATCGCGACAAGCTTGCCGCGCAGGGCGACGATCCGCGTCATGTGCTGATGAGGAAGCTGTGGGATGTCGTGTCGGCAGAACTGGCCCTGGCCCAGCAGGCGGGCGCACGCAACTGAGCGCCGCGTCCGCGGCAGGTTTTTTCGCTTTTGCCGACGTTATGCAAGAAAAACATAACGCAATGACCAAACGGCATTGGATTTCAGCAGATCGATTTTCGACAATGGCGACCATTCGTTGACCGCTGGAGCGTTCATGTCTTCCCAACCGCAGTCCGCAGCACCCGATCTTTCCATTCCCTCCTACCTCAACGCCGACAACCTCGGCCCCTGGGGCAACTATCTGCGCCAGGTGGACCGCGTCGCGCCCTACCTCGGCTCGCTCTCGCGCTGGCTCGAAACGCTGAAGCGTCCGAAGCGCATTCTGATCGTCGATGTGCCCATCGAGCTGGACAACGGCACGGTTGCGCACTTCGAGGGCTATCGCGTGCAGCACAACGTCTCGCGCGGTCCCGGTAAGGGCGGCGTGCGTTACCACCAGGACGTGACGCTCTCGGAAGTGATGGCGCTTTCCGCGTGGATGTCGGTGAAGAATGCGGCCGTGAACGTACCGTACGGCGGCGCGAAGGGCGGTATCCGCGTCGATCCGCGCAAGCTTTCACGCGGCGAACTGGAGCGCGTGACGCGCCGCTACACGAGTGAAATCGGCATCATCATCGGCCCGAACACCGACATTCCGGCGCCGGACGTCAACACCAACGAACAGGTGATGGCGTGGATGATGGACACGTACTCGATGAACCAGGGCCAGACGGCGACTGGCGTCGTGACCGGCAAGCCGATCGCGCTGGGCGGTTCGCTTGGCCGCCGTGAGGCAACGGGTCGCGGCGTGTTCGTGGTGGGCTGCGAAGCGGCGCGCCGCACGGGCCTCGCGATCGAAGGCGCTCGCGTGGCGGTGCAGGGCTTCGGGAATGTGGGCGGCATTGCAGCGCGCCTCTTCCAGGAAGCGGGTTCGAAGATCGTGGCCGTGCAGGACCACACCGGCTCGCTGTACAAATCGACCGGCATGGACGCTGCCGCGCTGCTGGAACACGTGGCGAAGACGGGCGGCGTGGCCGGCTTCACCGGCGCCGACCCGCTTTCCAACGACGAGTTCTGGACGGTGGAGACGGACATCCTGATCCCGGCGGCACTGGAAAACCAGATCACCGAGAAGAACGCCGGCAAGATCCGCACGAAGATCATTGTGGAAGGGGCGAACGGCCCGACCACGACCGCGGCCGACGACATCCTCCACGACAAGGGCGTGCTCGTGATTCCCGACGTGGTGGCCAACGCGGGCGGTGTGACCGTGTCGTACTTCGAGTGGGTGCAGGACTTCTCGAGCTTCTTCTGGACCGAAGAGGAAATCAACCAGCGTCTGGAGCGCGTGATGCGCGAGGCATTCGCGGCGGTCTGGCAGGTGGCGAGCGAGCACAACGTTTCGATGCGTACGGCCGCGTTCATCGTGGCGTGCAAGCGCATTCTGATGGCGCGCGAACTGCGCGGCCTGTACCCCTGATATAGCCTGCAGCAAGTCTTACCGGAAGCGGACGGCGTCGCGACGATGCCGTCCGCTTTTGTGCACCAGAAGACGCCTGTCTGACATGGTTTACAACAATAACTTTCAGTTAAATTACTTTGATAAACTGCGCCCGTTCTAGCCAAGGAGATCAGAATGAAGGTTAAAAAAGCTGCGCTGCTTCTCGCCACCCTCGGTTTCGTTGCCTGCGCCGCGAACGCGCAGGAAAGCGGTACGTTGAAGAAGATCAAGGACACGGGCGTGATCGCGCTGGGTCATCGCGAATCGTCCATTCCGTTCTCGTATTACGACGACAAGCAGAACGTCATCGGCTACTCGTACGAGTTCCAGATGAAGGTCGTGGACGCGGTCAAGCAGAAGCTGAACATGCCTAACCTGAAGGTCAAGTTCATCCCCGTCACCTCGCAGAACCGCATTCCGCTCGTGCAGAACGGCACGGTGGATATCGAGTGCGGCTCGACCACGAACAACCTGGAGCGCCAGCAGCAAGCTGCGTTCTCGGACACGATCTTCGTGATCGGTACGCGCCTCATGACGAAGAAGGACTCGGGCATCAAGGACTTCGCCGACCTGAAGGGCAAGACCGTCGTGACGACGGCGGGCACCACGTCGGAGCGCCTGCTGCGCAAGATGAACCAGGACAAGAACCTGGGCATGAACATCATCAGCGCGAAGGACCACGGCGAGTCGTTCCAGACGCTGGAAACCGGCCGTGCCGTCGCCTTCATGATGGACGACGCGCTGCTTGCGGGCGAACGCGCGAAGTCGAAGACGCCGGGCGACTACGTGATCGTGGGCGCACCGCAATCGCGCGAAGCGTACGGTTGCATGATGCGCAAGAACGACCCCGAGTTCAAAAAGGTGGTGGACGACGCGATCGCGAAGGTCGAGACGTCGGGCGAAGCGGACAAGATCTACAAGAAGTGGTTCGAATCGCCGATCCCGCCGAAGGGCCTCAACCTGAACTTCCCGGAGAGCGACGACATGAAGGCGCTCTTCAAGAGCCCGAACGACAAGGCAATCGACTAAGCAGTCTCGAACGCCTACGTTGAACAGAACGGAAGAAGCCTGTGCTTCTTCCGTTCTTTTTGTTGGAGAGTCTTCGCCATGTCTTATCACTGGAACTGGGGCATTCTGCTGAGTCCGGTTTCCACCGGCGAGCCCACGACCTATCTCGGCTGGCTGTTGTCCGGCATGCGCGTGACGGTCACCGTGGGGCTGGTCGCCTGGGTGATCGCGCTTGTCGTCGGGTCGTTGTTCGGCGTGCTGCGCACGGTGCCGAACAAGTGGCTTGCGGGCATCGGTACTGTCTACGTTGCGATTTTCCGCAACGTTCCGCTCATCGTGCAGTTTTTCGTCTGGTACTTCGTCATACCGGAACTCGTGCCCAAGGGGCTGGGCGACTGGTTCAAGCAGTTGCCGCCGGGTGCGCAATTCTTCTCGGCGTCGGTGATCTGTCTGGGCCTCTTTACCGCCGCACGTGTGTGCGAGCAGGTGCGCTCGGGCATCAACGCGCTGCCGCGCGGCCAGCGCGCCGCGGGTCTCGCCATGGGGTTCACGCAGTGGCAGACGTATCGCTACGTGTTGCTGCCCGTGGCGTATCGCGTGATCGTGCCGCCGCTCACATCCGAGTTCCTCAACATCTTCAAGAACTCGGCGGTGGCTTCCACCATCGGTCTGCTCGATCTTTCGGCGCAGGCCCGGCAACTCGTGGACTACACGGCGCAGACCTATGAGTCGTTCATCGCCGTCACGCTCGCGTACGTGGTGATCAATCTCGTGGTGATGACGCTGATGCGGTTCGTCGAGCAGAAAGCGCGGCTGCCAGGCTACATCGGAGGCAAGTGATGAGTCATCAATTCGACTGGAGCGGCATTCCCGGCGCAATGCCCACGCTCGCCACGGGCGCCGTAGTCACGCTCAAGATCACGATCATCGCGATCGTGATCGGCATTATCTGGGGCACGCTGCTCGCGCTCATGCGCCTGTCCGGCGCGAAGCCGCTCGAATGGTTTGCGAAGAGCTACGTCACGGTGTTCCGCTCGATACCGCTCGTGATGGTGCTGCTGTGGTTCTTCCTGATCGTGCCGCAGGTGCTGCAGAACCTGCTGGGGCTGTCGCCCGATATCGACATCCGCTTTGCGTCGGCGCTCGTCGCGTTTTCGCTCTTCGAAGCCGCGTATTACTCGGAGATCATTCGCGCCGGCATTCAGGCCGTGCCGCGCGGGCAGGTCAACGCATCGTTCGCGCTCGGCATGACCTATGGGCAGGCAATGCGCCTCGTGGTGCTGCCGCAGGCGTTTCGCGCGATGGTGCCGCTGCTGCTCACGCAGGCCATCGTGCTCTTCCAGGATACGTCGCTCGTCTACGTGATCAGCCTTGCCGATTTCTTTCGCACAGCGACGAATATTGGCGATCGTGACGGCACGATGGTCGAAATGGTACTGTTCGCCGGTGCTTGCTACTTCGTGGTTTGCGTGGTGGCGTCGGGCCTCGTCAAGAGTCTTCAGAGAAAGGTCGCAAGATGATTTCCATCAAGAATGTTTCCAAGTGGTACGGCCACTTTCAGGTACTCACCGACTGCACGACGGAAGTGAAGAAGGGCGAGGTTGTCGTGGTATGCGGCCCGTCGGGCTCGGGCAAATCGACACTCATCAAGACCGTGAACGGGTTGGAGCCGTTCCAGAAGGGCGAGATTCTCGTGAACGGTCAGTCGGTGGGTGACAAGAAGACCAATCTGTCGAAGCTGCGCTCGAAGGTGGGCATGGTGTTTCAGCACTTCGAACTGTTCCCGCATCTTTCGATTACCGAGAACCTCACGCTCGCGCAGGTGAAGGTGCTCGGACGTTCGAAGGACGAGGCGTCGGCCAAAGGCCTGAAGCTGCTCGACCGCGTGGGTCTCAAGGCGCATGCCGACAAATACCCGGGTCAGCTTTCGGGCGGTCAGCAGCAGCGTGTGGCGATTGCACGCGCGCTTTCGATGGACCCTATCGCGATGCTGTTCGACGAGCCGACCTCGGCGCTCGACCCCGAGATGATCAACGAAGTGCTCGACGTGATGGTGGAGCTCGCGCAGGAAGGCATGACGATGATGTGCGTGACCCACGAAATGGGTTTCGCGAAGAAGGTCGCGCACCGGGTGATCTTCATGGACAAGGGCATCATCGTGGAAGACGATCGCAAGGAAGACTTCTTCGCCAATCCGAAGTCGGACCGTGCGAAGGACTTCCTCGCGAAGATCCTGCACTGAGCGTTAGCGCAGCGCATGCGGCGCACGCGGCCGCGTGCGCCGTTTTCAGGACTCGACGGCCGCCCGGTCGTCGTCTGCTTCGAAATCCACAGCGGCAGTAGCTTCCAGCTTTGCCTGCACCTGCGCCGCCTGCGCGACCGTGCTGGCCGACGCGGACCTGTCGCATTCGGGATGGCGCAGCTTCTCCAGCACCGAAGCCGGCACCGGCACATTCTTGCGCGCAGTCACTTCCCCGTTCTGAAACATCAGCAGGTCGCCGGGCGCGAAGCGCGTCCAGACTTCGTTGTCCGTGAGCGGCTGCGTGGCGATCACGGCGACGCGGTCCTCCGGCGTGGTGTACTTGGCGAAGTCGATCGAAACGTCGGCGTCCACGAGGTGCGCCGTCGAGAACGGCCAGCTGCGTACCAGGTAGTGCAGGTGTGTCGAGCAGTGCGCAAAAAGCGCCTGGCCGTTCGACATCAGGAAATTGAACACGCCGTACTGGGTGATCTCGCGCGTGAGCGAGGCGACGGCCTCGAAGAGTTCATCGAGCGGCGGCTGGGCGCCGGGAAACGCCTTGCGCAGGCCTTCAAGAACGGCGCAGAACGCCAGTTCGCTGTCTGTCGTACCGACCGGCTGGTAGACGCCGGAAAGAGCAGGGCGGTAGTCCTGCAGATCGCCGTTGTGGGCGAAGATCCAGTGCCGGCCCCACAGTTCGCGCAGAAACGGATGGCAATTCTCGAGCAGGATGTGCCCCTGCGTCGCCTTGCGAATATGCGCAATGGTGTTTTTCGATTTGATCGGATAGCGCTTCACCATCTCGGCGAGCGGCGAAGTGGCGGAAGACTGGTGGTCGATGAAGAGCCGGCAGGCTTTGTCCTCGAAGAACGCGATGCCCCAGCCGTCGGCGTGGTGATCGGTGACGCCGCCGCGCGCCGCAAAACCGGTGAAGGAGAACGTGACGTCCGTCGGCGCGGCGCAGTTCATTCCAAGAAGTTGGCACATGGTGCGGAAGCGGGGCGCGGGCCTTCGGTGCGGCCCGGTACAATAACGATTTTCCAAGGATAGCACCGAGCTACGCGCGTCAAATTGGAAAATTGGCGCCCAAAGGCGTGCCAGTTTTCCGCTGTTGCGCGATGTCCACGGCGCGCCGTGGACGAGGTTCAAGGTTCATGCCGCGTGTGGCCTTGCATTTTGCCCGGCCGCTCTTCAGTCCTGTCCCCTGTGGTCCGTTTCCCTTCCCTGTTGCCATGAACGCTTCCGCTCCCGTCATCGACACCTTGACCCTTGCCCGCCCCGACGACTGGCACCTGCACGTGCGCGACGGCGCCATGCTGGCCGCGGTGCTGCCGCATACGGCGCGCCAGTTTGGTCGCGCGATCATCATGCCGAACCTCAAGCCGCCGGTGACCACCACGGTGCTGGCGCAGGCGTATCGCGAGCGGATCGTGGCAGCGATTCCGGCCGGCGTGCGCTTCGAGCCGCTGATGACGCTCTACCTCACTGACAACACGCCGCCCGACGAGATCCGCCGCGCCCGCGAAAGCGGCTTTGTGCACGGCGTGAAGCTCTATCCGGCAGGCGCAACGACAAACTCGGACGCGGGCGTGACCGACATCCGCAAATGCGCAAAGACGCTCGAAGCGATGCAGGAAACGGGCATGCCGCTGCTGGTTCACGGTGAAGTGACCCATGCCGAGATCGATCTGTTCGACCGCGAGAAGGTCTTCATCGACCGCGTGATGACGCCGCTGCGCCGCGATTTCCCGGCGCTCAAGGTCGTGTTCGAACACATCACGACGAAGGACGCCGTCGACTACATCCGCGCAGACAGCGCGAAGCCGGGGCTGCTCGGCGCGACCATCACGGCGCATCACCTGCTCTATAACCGCAACGCGATTTTCCAGGGCGGCATTCGCCCGCACTATTACTGCTTGCCCGTGCTCAAGCGTGAGACGCACCGCGTCGCGCTCGTGGAGGCCGCGACGTCGGGCGACCCGCGTTTTTTCCTCGGCACCGATAGCGCGCCGCACCCGAAGGGCCTCAAGGAACACGCGTGCGGGTGCGCCGGCTGCTACACGGCGCTGCACGCACTCGAACTCTACGCAGAAGCCTTCGATCAGGCGGGCGCCCTGGACAAGCTGGAAGGTTTCGCGAGCTTCTTCGGCGCGGACTTCTACGGTCTGCCGCGCAGCGCCGAGCGTGTGACCCTGCGGCGCGAGACGTGGACGCTGCCGGCCGAGGTAGTCGCGGGCGACACGCCTGTCGTGCCGCTGCGCGGGGGCGAAACGATCGGCTGGCGGCTGGTCTGACGGCAGCCGCGATGCCGCACAAGGCGGTGAGCGATGCGTGGGCGAAGGCGGAGGTGCCGGCCGGGGCGGTGGCGCCATGGGATGCCGCGGGCGTTGCGGCATCGCAAGCTCCGCGTACGTCCGCGGATCGGGTCGAACCGCAAAAACCGGCCTTGGCGGATGCGGACTGCGCTGTCCGAAGCGATCCGGCCGGCTTTGGCCGGATCGATTGGTCGCAACCGTGGTTCCAGCAGTTCGCTGCGCGCGGTGTGCGCTGGCAGCAGGCGGCGCTTCACGGCTACCCCCCGTTTCTCTCCGAGCTCAATGCGGATGCGCAGGCGTCCGGGCAGACGACTGGCCGAGGCCGGCCGCTCGCGTTCATCGCCCAGGACGACCTGCCGCCCGGCTCCGCCTACGAGGCGCATATCGCGGCCACCGGCTGCGTGCCGACGCGGCACAACCTCCATGATTTCTTCAACGCGCTGGTGTGGTTCTCGTTTCCGCGCGTCAAGGCGGCCCTGAACGCCCGGCAGGCCGAGCAGATCGACTTGCTCGGCGTAGGCCCAACGCGCGGCGGCGTGCGTGACGCGCTCACCTTGTTCGACGAGAACGCCGTGATCTTCGCCAGCGCGAACCCCGAACAAACCGCGGCGTTGCGTGCCTTCGACTGGCACACGCTCTTCGTTGCGCATCGTGCGGGTTGGGGAGGGGACCGCGAGGTCCGATGCTTCGGGCACGCGCTGCTCGAAAAGCTCATGGCGCCGTTCAAGGCCTGCACGGCGCACGCGTGGATCGTCGAGGTGCCCATGGCCTATTTTTCGTGGGACAGGGCGCAGCGCGACGCGTGGCTCGATGCGGCGGTGAGCGAAGCGCTCGCGCGTAACACCGAACTCAGCGGCCAGCGCTTTGCGCCGCTGCCCGTACTGGGTATTCCCGGCTGGTGGAGTGCAAACGAAGCCGCGGGGTTCTATGACGACCCGTCGGTATTTCGCAAGGGACGGCGGCAACGGTAGGCAACGGCTCTGCGCTCCGCCGTTGCAAATAGCCGGGCGCCCCACATGTTAAGATCGCGCTTCGCAAAGCAGGCCGGGCAGTCGCGGCCTCGCGGGCTTCGGTCCGCGGGGGCGAGGAAAGTCCGGACTCCATAGGGCAGGGTGATGGCTAACGGCCATCCGTGGCGACACGCGGAACAGGGCAACAGAGAACAGACCGCCGATGGCCCGGCTCAGCCGGGATCAGGTAAGGGTGAAACGGTGCGGTAAGAGCGCACCGCGGCTGCGGCGACGCAGACGGCACGGCAACCTCCACCCGGAGCAATTCCAAGTAGGCAGGCGTGTATCTTCGCGATACAGGACGGGGCCCCCGTTTCGTCTGCGGGTAGGAAGCTTGAGCGCGCCAGCAATGACGCGCCTAGAGGAATGGCTGCCACGCGCGCAGCGCCGCAAGGCGCCGCGTGTGCACAGAATCCGGCTTACAGGCCTGCTTTGCCGCTTCATTCAGGAGAAAAGCCGGCGTCGATAACCGACGCCGGCTTTTTTTCGGCTCATCGATGAGCCGGCGCGTGCCGATGCGCACGCGGGCGCGTCAGATCGCGACGATATCGAACGAATGCGTGAGTTCGGCTGTTTTGGCGAGCATGATCGACGCCGAGCAGTACTTGTCGTGCGAAAGATTGATGGCCCGCTCGACGGTGGCCGGATTGAGATTCTTGCCCGTCACCGTGAAGTGGAAATGAATCTTCGTGAAGACCTTCGGGTCCTCGCTCGCGCGGTCGGCTTTCAGCGTCACGGAGCAGTCACTCACTTCCTGACGGCTCTTCTTCAGGATCATCACGACGTCATAGGCCGTGCAGCCGCCGGTGCCGAGCAGAACCATTTCCATAGGGCGTGGCGCGAGGTTGCGGCCGCCGCCTTCCGGGGCGCCGTCCATGGCCACAAGGTGGCCGCTGCCGGTTTCGGCGGCAAACGCCATTCCTTCGCCCATCCAGCTTACTTTGCATTCCATGCGTGTACTCCAGCCGTCTGGCTCAAACGTCAAGGCGGCAATTGTAGCCCGGTGTCTTCCGCGACGTTTCCCGGTATTGCCCGGCGTAATCCCATGGCGTGATGGTGTTTGCCCATCGGACTGCCGCCTTGCCTTTCGCGGAAACGTGTGACCGAAGAATGGCGCGCGGTCGCAATTCTTTAGGGGTTTTACTCTAAAACGCGCGCGCTACGCGGGGCGCCACTGCCGCTAACGGGCTGATTTCCTTGAAGGTAGGACTTCTCGCTGTGCGAAGCGCATCGTTTCACATAGTGGTTTATGATTTCGCAATGCAAATATTCTTGCGTCGCACAAGCGCTGTCCGTATAATTGCGTTCATTGGTGATCGAGTTGTTCATCACCTCAGCATGTCTCCTCCACCCTCCTCCTTTGGTGGATTAAGCCCGAACCAAAAGCGTTCGGGCTTTTTTTCGTCCGTTGCAGGCATGATTGCGACGCGTTTGCCCGGCGGTAAGTGTTCACTCCGGCATAGACGAGGGACCGACGGCGCTCGCGCGACGCCTCCTTGCCGCCACGTCAGGCCGGCTTTGACGTAGCCCGCCAATTTCCTTTATAATTCAGGGCTTTTCCGTATCATGCCCACGGAAGAAGAACAGGGAGAGCCTGCGCCAGCGCCTCGAGCGCTTTTCAACAAGCAGGAAAGAACACAGGGCACTGCATTTTTATTGGATCGATCATGAAGACGTTTTCCGCAAAAGCCCATGAGGTGACGCGTGAATGGTACGTGATTGACGCGACGGATAAGGTTCTCGGCCGTGTCGCCAGCGAAGTGGCACGCCGTCTGCGCGGCAAGCACAAGCCTGAGTTCACCCCGCACGTCGATACCGGCGATTTCATCATCGTCGTCAACGCGAGCAAGCTCAAGGTCACGGGCAACAAGACCACCGACAAGAAGTACTACCGTCACTCGGGCTACCCGGGCGGTATCTATGAAACGACGTTCGGCAAGATGCAGGAACGCTTCCCGGGCCGCGCGCTCGAGAAGGCAGTGAAGGGCATGCTGCCGAAGGGCCCGCTCGGCTACGCGATGATCAAGAAGCTGAAGGTCTACGCCGAAGCAACGCATCCGCACTCGGCTCAGCAGCCGAAGGCGCTCGAGATCTAAGGGGAGCCCACATGATCGGTAACTGGAATTACGGTACGGGCCGCCGCAAGAGCGCAGTCGCTCGTGTCTTCATCAAGTCGGGCAAGGGCGAGATCGTCGTCAACGGCAAGCCTATAGCCGACTACTTCTCGCGTGAAACCTCGCTGATGATCGTGCGCCAGCCGCTCGAGCTCACGAACCACGGCGCCACGTTCGACATCAAGGTGAACGTGACCGGTGGCGGCGAAACGGGTCAGGCAGGCGCTGTGCGCCACGGCATCACCCGCGCGCTGATCGACTACGACGCGACGCTGAAGCCGGCACTGTCGAGCGCCGGGTTCGTCACCCGCGACGCACGTGAAGTGGAACGTAAGAAGGTCGGTTTCCACAAGGCACGCCGCCGCAAGCAGTTCTCGAAGCGTTAAGCGCTTCACTGGCTGTCCCGCGCACATTGGGTGCGGGGCGCCGGGACTGCAAAAAGCCGCCCGCGCAGATGCGCCGGCGGCTTTTTCGTCTGTATAGCCGGCCGCGTGGAGAACCCCTTGATTTTGTGGGCTTAAAGCACGACTTTGGGATCAGTCCTACAATACCGGCTAAAGGCTTTTTTGGAGAGTTCGAATGAACGCTGTGACCGACACCCCCGTGACCGACATGCCGGGTCCCTTCGTCTTCACGGACGCAGCGGCTGACAAGGTCAAACAACTGATTGACGAAGAAGGTAACCCCGAGCTGAAGCTGCGCGTGTTCGTGCAAGGCGGCGGCTGCTCCGGCTTTCAATACGGCTTCACGTTCGACGAGACGACCAACGAGGACGACACCGTGATGGTGAAGAACGGCGTCCAGTTGCTGATCGACGCCATGAGCTACCAGTACCTGGTGGGCGCTGAGATCGACTACAAGGACGACCTCAACGGCGCACAGTTCGTCATCAAGAACCCGAACGCCTCGACCACCTGCGGTTGCGGCTCGTCGTTCTCCGTCTGATCGACCTGAGGTTGTACGGCGGGTGGTATCAAAAAAACGGGGCGCGAAGCCCCGTTTTCTATTGGTGTCTCATTGCCCGCTCCGCACAGGCGTGTGGCCGCACTCTTCAGTGCGGATAAATCGCTCCCAGCACCCGTTCCCCCGCAGCGCCCGTCACGGACGGCAGGTTGCCCGGTTCGCGCGCGACGCAGCGCATGGCGAGCCAGGCGAAGGCGAGGGGCTCCACCTGATGCGGCGGCACGCCGAGCGCCTCGGTGGTCATCACCGGCACGCCCGCCACGCCGCTCGCCTGTAGCGCGCCCTCCAGCGCCTTCAACAGTCTGGGATTGCGCGCCCCGCCGCCGCAGACGTACACGGCGCGACAGTCGGAGGCATGACGCTCGATCTCGCGCGCCACGGTCACGGCCGTGAGCGCCGCCAGGGTAGCCTGCACGTCCGCGGGCGGTACCGCCTCATAGCCGCGTAGCTTGCCATCGAGCCAGGCTGCGTTGAAGAGGTCGCGCCCTGTGCTCTTGGGTGGCTTCTGTTCGAAGAATGGTTCGTCGAGCAGCGCGTTGAGCAGCGGCTGATGAATCTGACCGCTCGCGGCGAAGTGGCCGCTTTCGTCGTACGGTTTGCCGATATGCCGGCTGGCCCACAGATCGAGCAGCGCGTTCGCCGGCCCGCAGTCGAAGCCGCGCACGGCGCCGGACGCATCGAGAATCGTAATGTTGCTGATGCCGCCCAGGTTGCACACCACCCGTGTTTCGCGTCGCGAGCCGAACACCGTGGCGTGGAAGGCGGGGACGAGCGGCGCGCCCTGACCGCCCGCCGCTACGTCGCGGCTGCGGAAATCGGCGACCACGTCGATATGGGTCATCTCGGCGAGCAGCGCCGGATTGTTGGTCTGCCGCGTGAAGCCCATCTCGGGACGATGACGCACGGTTTGTCCGTGCACGCCGATGGCGCGCACCTGGCCGGGCGACAGGTTGCCGGCACGCAGCAGCTCGTGGCAGCAGACAGCGTAGCGGGCAGCGAGCGCATTGGCCGCCAGCGCCTCGCGCTCGATCTCGTTCTCGCCGGGATGCTGGAGCGCGAAGAGGGCGTCGCGCAGGCCGTCCGCGAAGCCCACGAAGGCCTCCGCCCGGACCACTGGCGGCCTGCCATGCTCGAACTGGACCGCGATGCCATCCACGCCGTCCATACTCGTGCCGGACATCAAGCCGAAGTACAGGCCGTCGGCGGCGTGCTGTGCCGCCCGTTCATCGTCGCGCTGGGACACGTCTTCACTCCTTTCGCCGAAGTCGTCGCGGCGCGGTGGCCGCGTGGGTATGCGTCACGCGATTATCGGCTATCGGCGCAAGGGCGGGGCGCGTAAAACGGGCGTGATCTTGCGAATCGGTGCCGTCTTGCGTCGCGACCTTTTCCCGAGCCGCGAGCAAACATCGGCGCGGGAAGGGGAATCACGTAAAATCGCATGTCTGACTTCAAGTTACGTTACAGCATGAGCACCGAGTCCCCGTCCCAAGCCGCCCCCGCCTTTCCGATCACCGACGAAGTGCGTCACGCGCTCGCCGTCGCCAAACGTGGCGCCGATGAACTGCTGATCGAAGAAGAGTTCGTGCAGAAGCTCGCGAAGAGCGCCGCCACGGGCACGCCGCTGCGTATCAAGCTGGGCCTCGACCCGACCGCACCGGACATCCATATCGGCCACACAGTGGTGCTCAACAAGATGCGCCAGTTGCAGGACCTGGGGCACACCGTGATCTTCCTGATCGGCGATTTCACCTCGCTGATCGGCGACCCTTCAGGGCGCAACGCGACGCGCCCGCCGCTCACGCGCGAGCAGATCGAGTCCAACGCAAAGACCTATTTCGATCAGGCGGCGCTCGTGCTCGATCGCGAAAAGACGGAGATCCGCTTCAATAGCGAATGGTGCATGCCGCTTGGCGCCGACGGCATGATCAAGCTCGCCTCGCGCTATACGGTGGCCCGCATGCTGGAGCGCGAAGACTTCACGAAGCGTTTCCAGGGCGGCGTCCCCATTTCGATCCACGAATTTCTGTACCCGCTCATGCAGGGCTACGACTCGGTCGCGCTCAACGCCGACCTGGAACTGGGCGGCACGGACCAGAAGTTCAACCTGCTGGTGGGCCGCGAGTTGCAGAAGCAGTACGGCCAGGACCAGCAGTGCATTCTGACGATGCCGCTGCTCGAGGGTCTGGACGGCGTCGACAAGATGTCGAAGTCGAAGAACAACTACGTGGGCATCAGCGAAAAGCCGAACGATATGTTCGGCAAGCTCATGAGCATCTCCGACACGCTGATGTGGCGCTACTTCGAGCTTCTGTCGTTCCGCCCCATGGACGAGATTGCGCGCTTCCGGCGCGAGGCCGAAGAGGGCCGCAATCCGCGCGACTTCAAGGTGATGCTGGCGCAGGAAGTCGTGGCGCGCTTCCACTCGCAGGGCGATGCCGAGCGCGCGCTCGAAGACTTCAACCACCGCGCGAAGGGCGGCGTGCCGGACGACATTCCGGCCGTGACGCTGCCGGGCGCGCCCCTCGCCGTTGGCCAGTTGCTCAAGCAAGCGGGCCTCGTGCCGTCGACCAGCGAAGCGCTGCGCAATATCGAGCAGGGCGGCGTGAAGATCGATGGCGCCACGGTCTCTGACAAGGGACTGAAGGTAGACGCGGGCGAGTACGTGGTGCAGGTCGGCAAGCGCCGCTTCGCGCGCGTGACGCTCACCGCATGATTGCGCTGATCCAGCGCGTGCGGCGCGCCGATGTGCGCGTCGTGGGCCCCGAAGGCGAGCGCGTCACCGGTGCCATCGGCGCCGGGCTGCTCGCACTCGTATGCGCCGAACGCGGGGACACGGAAGCAATGGCCGACCGGCTGCTTGCCAAGGTGCTCGGCTATCGGGTATTCAGCGATGCCGCGGGGAAGATGAACCTCTCCGTGCAGAACATCGACGGCGCGGGGCAAGCGGGTGGTCTGCTGCTTGTCTCGCAGTTCACGCTCGCCGCCGATACCAACAGTGGCCTGCGTCCCAGCTTTACGCCGGCGGCTCCGCCCGAAGAGGGGCGTCGGTTGTTCGACTACTTCGTTGCGGCGGCGCGAGCAAAGCATCCCATCGTGGAGACCGGCGAGTTCGGCGCCGAGATGCAGGTTTCGCTCGTCAACGACGGCCCCGTCACGTTCTGGCTGCAAGTGCGTAACTGACCTCGGCCGAACTTGCCGGCCGAGGTTGCCCGCGGTTGTGCGGCAGAGCGCCCGTGTCGCGCGGCCATCGTGGACGCGGCGCGGCTTTTGCGACAATGTCCGCTTTCCGGGACTGCCGCCTGCGGGCGGTGCCACCATCCTCTCCATGTCCACTCAGATTCTCTTCATCCGCCACGGCGAAACCGAATGGAACCGCATCAAGCGGATCCAGGGGCACATCGACATTCCGCTCGCCGCAAGCGGCGAAGAACAGGCACGGCGACTCGCGGCACGTCTTTCGCGTGAAGCGGCGGACGGTGCGAAGCTCGACGCCATCTGGTCGAGCGACCTGCAGCGCGCACAGCAGACGGCCGAGCCCACTGCCGAAGCGCTCGGCCTTTCGATCCAGCTTTCCGAAGGGCTGCGCGAACGTTCCTACGGTGCGTTCCAGGGGCACGACAGCGACGAGATTGCCGCGCGTTTTCCCGACGAGTACGTGCAGTGGCAAACCCGCGATCCTGGCTTCGTTCCACCTGACGGCGAGTCGCAGCGGGCGTTCTACCACCGGGTGTTGCACGCGCTCGAGCCGATCGTCGCCGCACACCCCTTCGGGCGCATTGCGTGCGTGACGCACGGCGGCGTGCTGGACTGCATCTATCGCTTCGCACGAGGGTTGCCGCTGCAGGCGCCGCGCGAGTGGCCGCTGCTCAACGCGAGCGTCAACGTGGTGGATTTCGAGGCAGGGGCGGCGCGCATCGTTTCTTGGGCCGATGCCTCTCACCTTGGCGGGCAGAGCGCCGACGACAACCTGAAGAAAGCGCGCTGATCGGTGAGCCTAAGCCTGAGCTTTACCGCCCAGGCCGCCTTCAATCGTCGTGATGCATGCCCGCGGCGACGCGCCGCCTTGCGCGTTTCGACACGCCGTTCGTCAACGCCCATCTCATTACCGGCGCGACCGCGCGCATACCCGGCCGCACCATTAACCGGCGCATGCCTGAAAACGCATCGAAGCCGAGCATCCGCTGAGCCCAATCCGGCAGCAGATCCACGCCCGCGTTGAGCATGAGCAGCCCGGCAGGGCGCACGGCGGGATTGGGCGGCAGCGCATGCATGAGAATGCGCACGACTTCGCGCGTGCGGTCGCTCACTTCGAGTTCGGGTTGCATCGCGAGCAGCCAGGCATCGACGGCCGCCCGCGAGCGCGGGATGTTCGTTGCGCCCAGCATTTCGGCGATGCGCGCGGTTTCGTCAAAGTACTGGTCCTGGGCGGCTAGCGACAGGCCCGGATTCACATAGCGCAAGTGGGCGGCCAGAAAACTCGACACTTCGGCCACATGGACCCACGTCAGCAGCGTGGGGTCGCTCGCGCGGTACGGACGCCCGTCCGGCGCCGTACCCGTCACGCCCAGATGGATCTGCTTCACGCGTTCGATCAGCGCGAGCGCGTCGCGCCGGCTGCCATAGGTGGTGCCGGCAATGAAGGTCGCCGTGCGCCGTAGGCGGCCGAGGATGTCGGTGCGAAACGCCGAGTGGTCCCAGACGCCCGCAAGCGCGAGTGGATGCAGCGTTTGCAGCATCAAGGCGCTGATGCCGCCCGCCATCATCGACGTGAAGTCGGCGTGAACCTTCCAGCACACCGCATCGGGACCGAACAGGCCGGGGTCGCCCGGTGGCGATGAGTAGTCGAGCCTGGGGCCGCCGCCGCTCGTGAGATGGGTCACTGCGTCGGCGAGCTTCGAGCGCACGCGCTGGGCCAGTTGTGCGGTGAGTCCGCTGCGTTCCCTCGTGCCCGGCGTGCTGCTGCGGTGGCTGGCGTCGTCGGACATGGAGTGCTCGGTTGCGGCTTAACCTGTCTTGCGCGGCGTCAGGGCGCGTCGGCGTCCCAAAGGCCGCGCACGGGGTTCGACGCTTCAGGCGCGGAGAGCCCGAAATGCCGATAGGTGAGGAGCGTAGCGACACGTCCGCGCGGCGTGCGCTGCAGATAACCCTGCTGGATCAGGTACGGCTCCAGCACGTCTTCAATCGTGTCCCGCTCTTCGCCGATGGCCGCAGCGAGGTTGTCGACGCCCACCGGACCGCCGTCGAACTTGTGCAGGATGGCTTCCAGCAGCTTGCGGTCCATCAGGTCGAACCCGACGGGATCGACGTCCAGCATGGCGAGCGCTGCATCCGCCACCTTGGCCGTGATATTGCCGTCCGCTTTCACTTCGGCGAAGTCGCGCACGCGGCGCAGCAGTCGATTGGCGATACGAGGCGTGCCGCGCGAGCGTTTGGCGATTTCGAGCGCGCCGTCCGGATGGATCTGCGCGCCGAGCAGCGAAGCGGAGCGCCGCACGATGCGGGACAACTCTTCCGCGTTGTAGAACTCAAGCCGCGCGACGATGCCGAAGCGATCGCGCAGCGGGTTGGTCAGCATGCCGGCCCGCGTGGTGGCGCCCACCAGCGTGAACGGCTGCAGGTCCAGCTTTACGCTGCGCGCGGCCGGCCCTTCGCCGATCATGATGTCGATCTGGTAGTCCTCGAGCGCCGGATACAGGATTTCCTCGACGACCGGCGAAAGCCGGTGAATTTCGTCGATGAACAGGACGTCGTTGGCTTCGAGGTTCGTGAGCAGCGCCGCGAGGTCGCCGGCGCGCTCTAGCACCGGGCCCGACGTCTGCCGCAGATTGACCCCCATTTCGCGCGCGATGATGTGCGCAAGCGTGGTCTTGCCAAGGCCTGGCGGTCCGAACAGCAACACGTGATCGAGCGGTTCCGAGCGGCGCTTCGCTGCCTCGATGAAGATTTCCAGCTGGCCGCGTACCTTTTCCTGGCCGACGTATTCCTCGAGCTGGCGCGGACGCAGCGCGCGCTCGAACGCTTCCTCGTTCGGAGAGACGGGCGTGGCCGCGATGATGCGTTCGGCGGCGAGTTTGTCGGTTTCGATCATGGACGCATTGTACCGCGCGGTGCCGGCCGGCAAAGCTGGCCGAACGGCCAGGTGGCGGGGGCACGTGCGGCATGCGAAGCTTGTCCCGTCATGCGCTGCGGCACTGGCGCCCCAGTACTCAAGGTCGCCGAAGGCCGTCCGTCGGGCATCTCTTACGCCTTGGACAGCGCCTTCAGCGCGAGCTTGATGCCCTCGGAAACCCCGGTGCCGGCCGGCACGTTCTTGATGGCGGCCAGCGCCTCTTTTTCGGAGTAACCCAATGCGAGCAATGCATTCAGGATGTCAGAGGCGTGATCCGATGCGGACACGGTGGCAGCCGCTGCGCCCAGGTCGGCCCCCAGCTTGCCCTTCAGTTCGAGCAGCAGCCGTTCGGCTGTCTTCTTGCCGATGCCCGGCACCCGCGTGAGGCGCGCCGCATCCTGCAGCGTGACGGCCTGGGAGAGTTCCTGCACGCTCATGCCCGAGAGCACGGCAAGCGCCATACGCGCGCCAATGCCCGTGATCTTGAGCAGTTCGCGGAATGTCGCACGTTCCTGCGCTGTCCCGAAACCGTACAGCAGGTGGGCGTCCTCGCGCACGACCATGTGCGTGAGCAGCACGACTTTCTCGCCGGTGGAAGGCAGGTTGTAGAACGTGCTCATCGGCACGTCGATTTCGTAGCCTACGCCGTTGCAGTCGACGAGCAGATGAGGCGGATTTTTTTCCAGCAGGACACCGGCAATGCGACCGATCATGGCGGATTCAATGAGAACGGAAAGCGCGAGTGTAGCTCAGCGACATAGGTCTGCGGCACGCAGCGGCGTAGCTGAAAAGTGGGACCTTGTGGTGAACGGCGCTGGCTTGCCGGCGACACCGCCTTCAGCCCACCAGCCGTCCGCGCCGCACGCGCAGTCCCTTTTTCGCGAGGGATGGTGCAATGCCGCCCAGGGTCGCAAGCGTGTCGCCGCCGTGCGCGTGGCAGATGGCCATGCCGAGCGCGTCGGCGGCATCAGTGCCCGGCACGCCGGCGAGACTCAGCAGGCGCACCACCATCTGCTGCATCTGTTCTTTGGTCGCGCGGCCGTAGCCCACCACCGCCTGCTTGAGCTGCAGCGCGGTGTACTCGGCAACCGGCACGCCGCCTGCCACGAGTCCGCAAATCGCGGCGCCGCGCGCCTGACCGAGCAACAGCGTGGATTGCGGGTTGACGTTGACGAAGACTTTCTCGATAGCCGCCTGATCCGGCGCGTGCTGGCGAATGAGGGTGGAGATGCCGTCGAAGATGGTGCCGAGCCGGGTCGGCAAGTCGGCATCGGCGGTGCGGATCACGCCGCTCGCGACGTAGGTGAGCTGGTGGCCGGTCTGGTCGATTACGCCGAAACCGGTTACGCGCAAGCCGGGGTCGATGCCGAGAATTCTCATGAAATGCACTGCTGACGGAATGCCTGCGATGGTACAACGAATGCCCGCCGCGCCCGCACAAAAAAACACCCCGCAGAGGCAAGCCGCCTGCGGGGTGTTTCGCGGCCTGGAAGGCCGGTGCGACTCAGTGCCGGAAGTGGCGCACGCCGGTCAGCACCATCGCGATGTTGTGCTCGTCAGCGGCGGCGATCACCTCGTCGTCACGCACCGAGCCACCGGGCTGAATCACGCAGGTCGCGCCCGCCGCCACCACCACGTCGAGGCCGTCTCGGAACGGGAAGAACGCGTCCGACGCCACTGCCGAGCCGCCCAACGTGAGGCCCGCATTCTGCGCCTTGATGCTCGCGATACGGGCCGAATCCACGCGGCTCATCTGACCCGCGCCTACGCCGAGCGTCATGCCGTTGGCGCAGAACACGATGGCGTTCGACTTCACGAACTTGGCCACGCGCCATGCGAAGAGCAGGTCGTCCGTTTCCTTCGGCGTGGGGTGGCGCTTCGTCACCACGCGCAATTCGCGCGGCTGCACGTTCTTCGAATCGAGCGATTGCACGAGCAGGCCACCGCCCACGCGCTTCAGATCAAACGCGTTGAAGCCGGCGCCCAGCGGAATTTCCAGCAAACGCACGTTCTGCTTGGCCTCGAACACTTGCCGTGCGGCGGTGCTGAAGGCCGGCGCGATCAGCACTTCGACAAACTGCTTCGCCACGGCCTGGGCTGCGGCCTCGTCCACTTCGCGGTTGAACGCGATGATGCCGCCGAAGGCCGAGGTCGGATCGGTCTGGAACGCTTTCGAGTAGGCCTCGTGCGGATCGCTACCCACCGCGACGCCACAGGGATTGGCGTGCTTGATGATTACGCAGGCCGGCGCGTCGAAGGTCTTCACGCATTCCCAGGCGGCGTCCGAATCGGCGATGTTGTTGTACGACAGTTCCTTGCCCTGCAACTGGCGGTAGTTCGCAAGCGCGCCTTCGGGTACCGCCAGGTCGCGATAGAACGCCGCGCTCTGATGCGGGTTTTCGCCGTAGCGCAGGTCCTGCACCTTGTCGAACGCGAGGTTCAGCGTGGCCGGATACGTGTTGCGCGACGTGTGCGAAAGCGAATCGGTGAGGCTCGTCAGATAGTTCGTGATCGCGCCGTCGTATTGAGCCGTGTGCGCGAACACCTTCGTCGCGAGGCGGAAGTTCGTCTTGTAGCTCACGCTGTTGCCGTTGGCGCGCATTTCGTCCAGCACGGCCGCGTAGTCGGACGGATCGACCACCACCGTTACGTCGCGATGGTTCTTCGCCGCCGAACGCAGCATGGTCGGGCCGCCGATATCGATGTTCTCGATGGCTTCCTCCAGCGTGCACTCGTCCTTCGCAACGGTCTGCACGAACGGATACAGGTTCACGACGAGCAGGTCGATGGTCGGAATGTCGTGCTGTTCCAGCGCCGCCATGTGCTCCGGCAGATCGCGGCGCGCGAGGATGCCGCCGTGCACCTTCGGGTGCAGCGTCTTCACGCGCCCGTCGAGCATTTCCGGAAAGCCCGTGTAGTCGGCCACTTCGGTAACGGGAAGACCGGCGTCCGCGAGCAGTTTCGCGGTGCCGCCGGTCGACAGGATCTTGACGCCGAGGCCCGACAGCGACTTGGCGAAGTCGACGATGCCTGACTTGTCGGAAACGGAGATGAGCGCTTGCTTGATCATGATGGGAACGGGAAGCCGGAGGACGAGGGCGCGGCGCGCGGCGCTACAGCAGGCCGTGCTGCTGAAGCTTCTTGCGCAGCGTGTTGCGGTTGATGCCGAGATACTCGGCGGCCAGCGACTGATTGCCGCCGGCCTGCTCGAGCACCACCTCGAGCATGGGTTTTTCGACGCACGAAATGACCATGTCGTAGACGTCGTGCGGGTTGGCGCCGTCGAGGTCCTGGAAGTACATCCCCAGGCTCTCGCGGACGCAGTGGTCTATGTTGTGCTTGCTCATGCTGCCAGTCGATCGTTTGTTTCGGGCTCGTCGCCGGCGCCTTCTTCGTCCACGTATTCGAGGCGCTCGGAGAACGCCTTCTGTGCGTCGAAGAATTCGTTGACGGCGGCGAGCTGCTCGCGCGTGGTGTCCAGCGTGTTCATGCGGTGCCGGAACGCCTGGGCGCCACGAAGGCCGCGAGTGTACCAGCCGATGTGCTTGCGCGCAGTACGTACCCCGGTGAATTCGCCGTAGAACGCGTAGTGGTCTTCGAGATGGCCGTTCATGATGCGCTGGATCTCTTCGACACGCGGCGGCAGCAGCAACTCGCCGGTTGCGAGGAAATGGGCGATCTCGCGAAAGAGCCACGGGCGGCCCTGCGCGGCGCGGCCGATCATGATGGCGTCCGCGCCGGTGGCGGCCAGCACCTCGCGTGCCTTGCGCGGCGACGTGATGTCACCGTTCGCCACCACGGGAATGCGCGCGGCGGCTTTCACCGCGGCGATGGTGTCGTATTCGGCCTCGCCGTGATAGAGATCGGCGCGTGTGCGGCCGTGCACGGTGAGCATCGAGATGCCCGCCTCTTCGGCAATGCGCGCAATGGTGAGCGCATTGCGGTTCTCGCGGTTCCAGCCGGTGCGAATCTTGAGCGTGACGGGCACGGCGTCCGGCCCCACGCCGACGGCATTCACCACCGCCGACACAATGCGCGCGACGAGCGCCTCGTTCTGCAGCAGCGCTGAGCCTGCCGCGACATTGCAGACCTTCTTGGCCGGGCAGCCCATGTTGATGTCGATGATCTGCGCGCCGTTGGCCACGTTGTAGCGCGCGGCCTCGGCCATCATGTCGGGATCGGCGCCCGCGATCTGGACGGCGATCGGCTCGACTTCGCCCGCGTGGTTGGCGCGCCGCATGGTCTTCTCGCTCTTCCACAACTGGGCGTTCGAGGCGACCATCTCCGAGACCGCGTAGCCCGCGCCGAGGTGTTTGCACAACTGGCGGAACGGCCGGTCCGTGACGCCCGCCATCGGGGCGACGAACAGGTTGTTGCGCAGCGTGTGGCGGCCAAGCGTGAGCATGTCGAAGGGCAGGAACGGGCGCGCGTGCCGCGTTGCGGCATACGCATGGTGCGAAGGGGAAAACGCATATTTTAGCGTAACCGCTCCTGCGGACGGCTCGCTCGCCGTATGACCCCGGGTCTGACGCCGGGGCTGGCCTGCTAAATCTTCGATGAAAATCGCCTGCGGCCTGGACTGCCCCGCGTTCGCGCAGCTAGCGGCGCTGACCGAACATCATCTGCCTCGCGAGCGCCGTCTTCACGGGCGGGACGAATTCAAGCGCGGTGAGCGCGAGGCCGCGCAGCGTGCCGAGCGCCGGCAGGTCGAACGTGAAGAGCCGCGCGAGCGTGTCCGTGGCGCCGATGGTGAGACGCCGGTCGAGTGCGCGGCGCTGGCCGAACGAGGCCAGCGCGAGCGGCGTGGCGCCATGCTGCGACAACGCATCCGAAAGCGCATGCGCATCGCGCAGACCGAGGTTGAGTCCCTGACCCGCCACGGGGTGCAGCGTCTGGGCTGCATTGCCGACCGCGGCGACGCGGCCCTTCACCAGCGTATCCACGGCCGAAAGCCCGAGCGGGAACGACGCGCGCCCCGCGACGTGCGTGAAGTGTCCAAGGCGGCTGCCGAACGCGACTTCGAGTTCGGCGAGGAACGCGTCGTCGGAAAGCTCGCCGCGTCGCCGGGCTTCGTCGGGCGAGCAGCACCAGACGAGCGCGTAGTCGGCACCGCGTGCGCCGCCCATCGGCAGCAGGGCGATCGGCCCCTGGTCCGTGAACCGCTCCCAGGCAACGTGCGGCTGTGGTGCAGAGAGCGTGACCGTGCCGATGATCGCCGTCTGTCCGTAGTCACGCGTGCTTCTGGCGCTCGCAACGAGGCTCGCGGATGCGCCCGGTTCCCGCCGCTGGTAAAGGCCGCCTTCCGCGTTCACGAGAACGCGCGTACGGAGGTTGCGAGCACCATGCGCGTTCTCGATGGGCAGCGTGACGCCGTCGTATTCCTGCACGGGCGGCAGTGCCGACGTGGAGCGCAGCCAGTGCACCGGCGTGTCGTGCACGCACGCAGCCAGCGCCTGCACGATGGACCCATACCGCACCACGTAGCCGAGGGCAGACAGATCGTGCTCCGTCCGGTCGATCAGCGTGCGGCCGAAGTGCCCACGCTGCGAGACGTGAATGCGATGGATGGCGGTGGCGTCCGCGGGCCACGCGAGCGGTTCGAGCAGCATGCGGCTGCCTTCCGATACCGCGATGGCCCGCGGGTCGGAGACCGAGTCTTCGGGTTCGCGCGCATCGATCAGCGCAATCTTGAGTTCGCGCGTGGCGCTGCGCCGCGCGAGCCAGCCCGCGAGTGCAAGGCCAACCGGGCCCGCGCCTACGATGGTCACGTCGAAATCGAACGGCGTGGCTGCGGTGATGTGCGTCGGCCCTGTCGATGAAGTTGCCATGTCAGCGGTTTGCACTTGGGCGGGGCGAGCCGGCCCTGCGGTTCGGGAGACTGCGTTCATTTCGTGTCCGTACCGGTTGCTTCTCTCAGGCGGGCCGTCGCGTTCGGACGCGCCCGCACGTCAGTCCGTGCTGGTTCTCGTGCATCTCACGCAGGCGCGCGCGCTTCGCGCATCAGCGCCTCGATTTCGTCGGCTTCTACCGGCACGTCGCGTGTGATGAGTTCGCAGCCGTGTTCGGTGACGATGGCGTCGTCCTCGATGCGAATGCCGATGTCCCAGTAGCGTTCCGGCACGTCTTCGGCGGCGCGCACGTAGAGGCCTGGTTCGATCGTGAGCGCCATCGAAGGCCGCAGCGTGCGCCACGGCGGCGCGGCATCCGGCTTGCCATTCGCGGTGCCGGCCCGTTCGCGGTAATCGCCGCAATCGTGCACGTCCATGCCCAGCCAATGCCCTGTGCGGTGCATGTAGAAGCGCGTGTAGGCGCGCTCGGCGATCACGTCGTCCACGGACGAAAACTGCGCGCGGCCGATGATGCCTGTGTCGAGCAGCCCTTGCGCGAGCACGCGCACGGCCGCTTCGTGCGGCGCGTCGAAGCTGACGCCGGCGCGGGTGGCGCCGATGGCCGCCTGCTGGGCCGCCAGCACGATTTCGTAGAGTTCGCGCTGGGCCGGTGTGAAACGGCCGCTCGCCGGAAAGGTGCGGGTGATGTCCGACGCGTAGCCGTCCAGTTCGCAGGCCGCGTCGATCAGCACGAGGTCGCCTTCGCGCGCAATCGCGTTGCCCGCCGGATAGTGCAGCACGCAGGCGTTCGCGCCCGCCGCCACGATCGAGCCGTAGGCCGGCGCCTGCGCGCCGTGCTTGCGGAACGTGTAGAGCAGTTCGGCCTCGATCTCGTACTCGCGCATGCCGGGCCGGCACGCGGCCATCGCGCGACAGTGCGCGGCCGCCGAGATTCGTGCGGCGCGCCGCATGATGTCCAGTTCATGGGCGTCCTTGAAGAGACGCATGTCGTCGAGCAGCGGCAGCAGGTCGTGCGCCGCCGTGGGCGCCGTCACGCCGCTGCGGCCCTGGGCGCGCACGGCGTCGAGCCAGCGTCGCACCTGCTCGTCGAGCGCGGCGGACGAGCCGAGCGCATAGTGCAGCGCCGGCTTGCCGGCCAGGATGCGCGGCAACTGCGCGTCGATTTCGTCGGAGGCAAAGGCCGCGTCGAAGCCGAAGGTGCCGCGTGCCGCTTCGGGGCCGTACCGGAAGCCTTCCCAGGTTTCTCGCTCGGCGTTTCTCTCGCGGCAGAACAGGATGGCGGCGGGTTCGCCGGCTGCGGCGCTCGCGTCGAGCACGAGCAGCGCTTCGGGTTCCGCGAAGCCGGTCAGGTAATAGAAGTAGCTGTCGTGCCTGTAGGCGTAGTCCGTGTCGCGATTGCGCAGGACTTCGGGCGCTGTGGGCACGATGGCGACGCCGCCGCCCGCGGCCCGCAGCGCAGCGAGCACGCGCTCGCGGCGGCCGCGGTAGACGTCGATGGCGGGCGCGTCGGCGGCGGGGCGGTGCAGGGAGGAATCGGTCGGCTGGTCCATCGCGAGATTGTAGCGCCCAATCCGCAGACGTTCCCGGCTGGAGCGCCTGCGGGCGTGCACCGCGGGCAGGCCGCCGGAAAGCCACCGGAAAGCACGGCACGCGCTGCGGGCGCCATGTTGCAATCCGTCCACAGCCATACGGCCATCGGCCATTCGCCGGGCGCGCCCTTCGTCTGGATCGCCGAAAACCAACGTATACTTTCGCGGACTCCAGAATTCCAGAAAAGGCAGGCAGGCGTGATGAAACTCATCGGTTCGCTCGGCAGTCCGTTCGTGCGCAAGGCGCGAATCGTGCTCGCCGAAAAGAAGATCGACTACAAGCTGGTGCTCGAGAACGTCTGGGTGCCGGAAACCACGATTCACGACTTCAATCCGCTCGGCAAGGTGCCCTGCCTCGTGATGGAAGACGGCGAGGCCGTGTTCGATTCCCGCGTGATCTGCGAATACGTGGATACGCTCTCGCCCGTGGGCAAACTCATTCCCCCGTCGGGGCGCGAGCGCGTCGAAGTGCGCTGCTGGGAAGCGCTCGCCGACGGCATGCTGGACGCCGCCGTGCTGATTCGCCTCGAAGGCACGCAGCGCACGCCGGAACAGCGCAACGAAACCTGGCTCGCGCGCCAGCAGCGCAAGATCGACGACGGTCTCGTCGCCATGTCGCAAGGGCTGGGCAGCAAGACGTGGTGCGCGAGCACCCATTACTCGCTCGCGGACATCGCGCTGGGTTGCGCGCTCGGCTACCTCGACTTCCGCATGCCGGAACTCGACTGGCGCGACAAGTACCCGAACCTCGACAAGCACTTCGCCAAGCTCTCGCTGCGCCAGTCGTTCATCGACACGGTGCCTTCCAACTGAGCACAAGCCCTCGCGGTCGTCTTCTCAGGCGTTCGCCGCTGCGAAGGTGACCGTGACGGTCACGCCGCGTCCGTCCGGGCCGGCGCCTAGTTCGATTTCCCCGCGATGGGCCTGCACGATCTCGCGCACGATGGCGAGGCCGAGGCCCGTTCCCTCGGTGTCCGTGGCGGCACGATAGAACGGCTCGAACACACGGCTGCGTGCCTCGGCGGGAATGCCGGGGCCGTTGTCGCAGACGGTCAGCACGACGCGGCCGTCCGCGCGCTTGACGGCCACCGTCACGTGACCGCCGCGCTGCGTGTAGCGGATCGCGTTTTCCGCGAGATTCGACACCAGCGCGGCGAGCAGCGCGCGATGTCCCGTCACGCATGCCGGGCCGTGCAGTTCCACGCCCAGGTCGATCTCACGCGTCTGTGCGAGCAGCGCGAGTTCTTCCACCACCTCGGTGGCGAGCGCGCTCAGGTCCACGTTCTGGCTTGCCAGTTGCGAGTAGTCCGCTGATTCCGCCTGCGCGAGCAGCAACAGCTTGTTCGTGAGCCCGACCATCGACTGGTTGCTTCGATGCATCGCCGCCAGCACTTCCGAGAGTTCCGGCTCGATGCTGCGCCGTTGCCGCGCGAATTGAAGCTGCGTGCCGAGCAACGTGAGCGGCGTGCGCAGCTGATGCGCCGCGTCGGCGATAAAGCGCCGTTGCGTTGCGACCTGCAGACCGAGGCGCGCAATGCACTGGTTGATCGCATCCACGATGGGCCGCAGTTCGGTATGCAGCCGCTCCACGCGCAGCGGCGCAAGCTGCATCGGATCGCGGTCCGCCACGTCGTCTTTCACCTTCATGAGCGGCCGCAGCTCGAACGTGAGCCCGATACAGACGAGCGCGACGGCGAGCACGATCATCTCGATCTGCCGGATCAACTGCGGCCGCCACACGGCTTCCACCATCGCGTCGCGCGAGCGCGTCGTCTTGCCCACGAGAATCTGCACGCGACGCGTCGCGCCGTTGTCGTACATGAGCCGCACGAGCGACACCGCGCGCACGCGCTGGCCGCGCAGCGTGGCGTCGAACCATTGCGGCTCGGTGGCCGGGTCGGCCACGCGTCCGGTGGCCGACGGGAAGTCGGGCAGGCCGGCGAGCAGCCGCCCGTCTTCCAGACGCACGCTGTAGAACACCTGGTCGCCGTAGGGCGAGGCGAATACTTCGATGGCGGCGGGCGGCATATCGACCACGAGCGCGCCGTCCGCCCATTCCACTTCGCCCGAGATCATGCGCGCCGAGGCGACCAACAGGTTGTCCTGCACGAGGTCGGCGGTGTGGCGCGCGTTGTCGTGTTCCGTTTTCGCGGTCACGAACACGTAGAGCGCGAGCGGCAGCAGCAGCCACCACAGAAGGCGCACGCGCAGGCTATTGGTCATCGTTACTGCTCATCGTCTTTCTTGCGCAGCAGGTAGCCGAGGCCGCGCAGCGTGACGATGGCCGCCGAGCTGCCGTCCAGCTTCTTGCGCAGGCGCGAGATGTAGATTTCGACGGCGTCTTCGCTCGGCTCGTCGGCGAGCGTAAAGATGGCGTCCATGAGCGCCGCCTTGGAAACCGTCTTGCCGAGCCGCAGGATCAGCGTTTCGAGCACCGTGCGTTCACGCGGCGTCACCGCGAGCGGGGCGCCTTTTAACGTGAACTGGCGCGTGTCGATGTCGAAGGCGAGGTCGCCGCAGATCACGTCACCCGCCTTGGTGGGCGCCTGGCGGCGGATCAGCACCTTGATGCGCGCCACCAGTTCGCGCACTTCGAACGGCTTGACGAGGTAGTCGTCGGCGCCAAGTCCCAGCAGTTCCACCTTCTCGTCGATGGACCCGCTCGCCGTGAGGATCATCACCGGCGTTTCGTCGCCGCGCTGGCGCATGCGGCGCAGCACGTTCTTGCCCGAGAGCTTCGGCAGGTTCAGGTCGAGCAGCACCACGTCGTAGCGGTTCGTGCGCAGCAACTGGTCGGCGGCGTCGCCGTCCTGCACCGCGTCGAGCGCGAACGCGTCCTGCTCCAGCGTTTTGGCGAGCCAGTGCGAGAGCGTGGGATTGTCTTCGATGAGCAGCAGCTTCATGGGGCAGCAGCGGGCGAGCCGCACGGATCAGGCCGTCGATTGTGCCGCAAATCGGCGGCTTTGCAATGCTGGCTCACCCGCCACGCGGGCGGCTCGCCGCATTGCGGGTTAACACGAATGCTTGCCGCTGCCGGCCGATAGCTGGCAGAAGGATTCGGATTTCTATAATCCGCCTCACGCCTGGCTCAAGACCAGGCCCAGAAAGGACCGCGCCGCAGTAAGCCCAGACCCAAGGCCGGCGGCGAAGCACCCGGCGGTCCGCCCAACCAAGGAGACTTTCTTCATGCGTACCCTGCGTAAAGTGGCTGCCCTGTCGAGTTTTGCCGTGCTGGCGTTCGCGCTTGCCGCGGCCCCGACGTCGGCGTCGGCCGAATCCTCGAAGATCACGATCATGGTGGGTGGCGCGACCAAGATCATCTACCTGCCGGCCAAGCTCACCGAGCAGCTCGGCTACTTCAAGGAAGAAGGCCTCGACGTCGAGATCCAGTCGCAGCCCGCCGGCGTCGATGCGGAAAACGAACTGCTCGCCGGCGCCGTGCAGGGTGTGGTGGGCTTCTACGATCACACCATCGACCTGCAGAGCAAGGGCAAGGAAGTCGAAGCGCTCGTGATCTTCGGCCAGGTGCCCGGTGAAGTGGAAATGGTGGCCACCAAGGCCGCCGGCAGCCTGAAGAGCATGGCCGACGTGAAGGGCAAGACCCTTGGCGTGACCGGTCTCGGTTCCTCCACGAGCTTTCTCACGCAATACCTCGCGCAGCGCGCCGGCGTGCCCTCCACGCAATACACACTGCTGCCCGTGGGCGCGGACGCCAGTTTCATCGCTGCCATCAAGCAAAGCCGCATCGATGCCGGCATGACGACCGAGCCCACCGTCTCGCAACTGCTGAAGACCGGCGACGCGAAGGTGCTGGTCGACATGCGTACGCTCGACGGCACGCGCGCCGCGCTGGGCGGCACGTATCCGGCCTCGAGCTTCTACGTGCAGCGCGCGTGGGCCGAGTCGCACAAGGAGGAAGCCGCGAAGCTCGCGCGCGCCTTCGTGAAGACGCTGAACTTCATCGCGACGCATAGCGCCGACGAGATCGCCGACAAGATGCCGAAGGACTACTACGGCAACAATCGCGACCTCTACGTCGGCGCGCTGAAGGCCTCGCTGCCCATGTTCACGAAGGACGGCAAGATGCCCGCCGACGGTCCGGACACGGTGCTGAAGGTGCTCTCGTCGTTCAGCCCCTCGGTGAAGGGCAAGCATATCGACCTCGCACGCACTTACACGAACGAGTTCGTCTCGTCGGTGAAGACGGCGGCGAAATAACCTGCGCATTGCGCATGAGTCACACATGGCGGTCAAGACAACAGCGGAACTGCAAGCGATGAATCGACCTGTATCCCTCTCCACGAACGGCTCGCCGAATGGCTCGCCTAATGGGTTGCCAGCGGGCGCGCCGGCCATCGAGCTGCGCAACGTCTCGTGCCGCTTCATCAGCCCCGACGGCAAGGCGACGATCGCGCTGCGCGACTTCAGCATGTCGGTAGCGCGAGGCGAGTTCGTTGCGGTCGTCGGGCCCACGGGCTGCGGCAAGTCCACGACGCTCAGCATGATTACGGGCCTGCTCAAGCCCACCACGGGCGAAGTGCGCGTGATGGGCCAGCCCGTGGATGGCATCGACCCGCGCATCGGCTTCGTGTTTCAGGCCGACGCCGTGTTCCCGTGGCGCTCGGTGCTCGACAACGTCGCGGCAGGTCCGCTGTTTCGCGGCCGCTCGAAGTCGGCGGCCTACGACGAGGCCAACGAATGGCTGCGCCGCGTGGGCCTCGAGAAGTTCGGCAAGCACTACCCGCATCAGCTGTCGGGCGGCATGCGCAAGCGTGTGGCGCTCGCGCAGACCTTCATCAACAGGCCGGAAATTTTGCTCATGGACGAGCCGTTCTCCGCGCTCGACATGCAGACCCGCACGCTGATGCAGGACGAACTGCTGCAACTGTGGTCGGCGAATGCGGGGTCGGTGGTGTTCGTCACGCACGATCTGGAAGAGGCGATTGCGCTGGCCGACCGTGTGTTCGTGCTGACGGCACGCCCGGCCACGCTCAAGAAGGTGTACGAGATCGATCTGCCGCGTCCGCGCATCACCTCCGAGGTGCGCTACGACCCGCGCTTCATCGAAATCTCGCGGGACATCTGGCACGACCTGCGCGAAGAAGTGCAGATCGGCTAATCAACGAAAGCGGAGCACATCATGTCTACCCCTCAACAAGCGATGCCCGTGGGCATCGACGCCACGGCGCTCGCCCAGGTCGAGCGCGTCGCCCAGCAGCGCATCCGGCGCCGCCACGCGCTCGTGATCGGCCTGCGCATCGCCGTGCTCGTCGTCGTGCTGGGCGGCTGGGAAGTCGCGGCGCGGCTCAAATGGATCGATCCGTTCTTCTTCTCCATGCCGTCGCAGATCTTCGCGCAGATCGTCGACTGGTTCGTCAACGGCACCTCGCAAGGGCCGCTCTTGACGCAGGTGTGGGTCACGCTCGAAGAGACCGGGCTCGGCTTTCTGATCGGCTCGGTGGCGGGCGTGTTTTGCGGCATCGTGCTGGGCCGCAACAAGCTGCTCTCCGACGTGTTCAGCATCTACATCAAGATCGCCAACTCGATTCCGCGCGTGGTGCTGGGCTCGGTGTTCGTGATCGCGCTGGGCCTCGGCATGGCGTCGAAGGTGGCGCTCGCGGTGGTGATGGTGTTCTTCGTCGTGTTCGCCAATGCGTTCCAGGGCGTGCGCGAAGCGGACCGCTACATGATCGCGAACGCGCAGATTCTCGGCGCCTCGCGCCGCCAGGTGACGACGGCGGTGGTGATTCCCTCGGCGTTGAGCTGGATTCTCGCAAGCCTGCACGTGAGCTTCGGCTTCGCGCTGGTCGGTGCGGTGGTGGGCGAGTTCCTGGGTTCGAAGCAGGGTATCGGCCTGCTGATCTCGACGGCGCAAGGCGCGTTCAACGCCGCCGGCGTGTTCGCGGCGATGATCGTGCTGGCCGTGGTGGCGCTTGCTGCGGATTACCTGTTGACCGCAATCGAACAGCGTCTGCTCAAGTGGCGGCCGATGGCGGTTTGATCGTGCGCTGAGCGTTCTCTAACGCCGCCGCACAAACATCAGGCGCGGCCCGTGTTGCACAGCATCGGTCCGCGCCTTCGGCTTCATCCGTTCTTTCGCGTGGTTACGTCACGTTGACCACATTGCCCCGCTTCGGCGGGGTTTTTCTTTTGAAGCGCAGGGTTGCGCGCGGGGGCTCGCTAGGCCGTCACCGCTTCTTCCAGTCGCGGCGCGAACGAGTCGCTGCGTGCCACGGGCCACCACTGCTCGTAGAGCGTATAGCGATAGTTGCCGTTGAGCAGGTCGCCCGGCTCCAGGTACTTGAGCAACTGCGACATCAGCTGAACCTCGTGCGACGACACGCGCCGCACGATGTGATGCGCGCGCAGTTCCGACGGATGCCTGAGGCCCGCGGCCTGCACGATTTCCTTGAGCGCGTGCAGCGTGTTGTGGTGGAAGTTGAATACGCGGTCGGCCTTGTCGGGCACGACGAGCGCGCGCTGGCGCACCGGGTCTTGCGTCGCGACGCCGGTCGGGCAGCGGCCCGTGTGGCAGGTCTGCGCCTGGATGCAGCCCACGGCGAACATGAAGCCGCGCGCGGAGTTGATCCAGTCCGCGCCGATGGCGAGCGTCTTCGCGATGTCGAATGCAGTAATCATCTTGCCGCTCGCGCCGATGCGGATTTTCTCGCGCAGCCCGCAACCCACCAGCGTGTTGTGCACGAGCAGCAGCCCTTCCTGAAGCGGCACGCCGATGTGATCCGTGAATTCGAGCGGCGCGGCGCCCGTTCCGCCTTCGGCGCCGTCCACCACGATGAAGTCGGGCAGGATGCCCGTTTCGAGCATTGCCTTGGCGATGCCGAAGAACTCCCACGGATGGCCGATGCAAAGCTTGAAGCCCGTCGGCTTGCCGCCCGAGAGCTTGCGCAGCCGTTCGACGAATTCGAGCAGCCCGCGCGGCGTCGAAAACTCGGAATGCGTGGCGGGCGAGATGCAGTCGCGGCCCATCGGCACGCCGCGCGTCTCGGCGATTTCGGGTGTGATCTTCGCGGCGGGCAGCACGCCGCCGTGGCCCGGTTTGGCGCCCTGCGAGAGCTTCACTTCGATCATCTTCACCTGCGGGTCCGCGGCTTGACGCGCGAACTTCTCGGCATTGAAGGTGCCGTCGTCGTTACGGCAACCGAAATAACCCGAGGCGATTTCCCAGATGATGTCGCCGCCGTGTTCGCGGTGGTACTTCGAGAGCGAGCCTTCGCCCGTGTCGTGCGCAAAGCCGCCTTTCTTCGCGCCCAGATTGAGTGCGCGAATGGCGTTGGCCGAGAGCGAGCCGAAGCTCATGGCCGAGACGTTGAAGATGGAGAGCGCGTAGGGCTGCTCGCGATCCGGTCCGACGAGAATGCGGAAGTCGTGGTTCGGGAGTTGCGTCGGCATGAGCGAGTGGCTGATCCATTCGTGACCGGCGGCGCGTACGTCGAGTTCGGTGCCGTAGGGCCGGCTGTCCACTTCGTTCTTCGCACGCTGGTAGACGATGCTGCGCTGCTGACGCGAGAACGGTTTTTCTTCGGTGTCGTCTTCAACGAAGTACTGGCGAATCTCGGGACGAATGAACTCGAACGCAAAACGCAGATGACCCCAGAGCGGATAGTTGCGCAGAATCGCGTGGCGCTCCTGAGTGAGGTCGGCCAGTCCGAGAGCGACGAGGAGCGCCGGAATCAGGCTCCAGAACCAGGACAGATGATGGAGCGCAGCGGCGGCAACGCAGGCGGCAAGCAGCACCACGGCGCACCACATGGCCAGATAGCGTCGGGAAAACATACGGTCTCCTCGGGGTGAACGAAGGAGGCCGGCGCGCTTCGTGTGCAGCGCACCGGCCGGTTGTGCCCCGAATGATGCCGCAAGATGAAGGGCGCGGCTGTGAAACTCACTGGTGCGCGAGACGGAATGAACGTCCTGCGAAAGGTGCCGAAAGGCGTGTGAAGGAATGGAAAGCGTGGAGCGTGGCGGCGAGGTGAGCGAGGGCGGTGGCCCTCGCTCAATCGTGTCGGCGCTGGGTTGGCGCGTAGTTCGTGTTTATCGCGCGCCCAGCAGCGCCGCCTGCTGCGGCTCGCGTGCGGCGGGTTGCGGCGCGGGCCGGGCCGTCGCCGCGCTTTCGATGATGCCGCCGCCCAGGCACACGTCGCCGTCGTACAGCACGGCGGACTGGCCGGGCGTCACGGCCCATTGCGCTTCGGTGAAGCGCAGCTCGAAGGCGGCGCCGGCATCGCCGGTTTCGCCTGAATTGGCCGGCGAAGACGGCAGCGCGTGGAAGATGCATGCCGCATCGGCCTGGCGATAGCGCGTTTTCGCGCCGCAGGCGTGGCCGTCCGCGGGGGGCTCGCCTGCCACCCAGCTCACGTTGCCGGCGCGCAGCGTCTCTGAGAGCAGCCACGGATGATCGTGGCCCTGCACGACGTACAACGTGTTCGAGGCAATGTCCTTGGCTGCCACGAACCAGGGCTCGCCGCTGCCGTCCTTGCTGCCGCCAAGGCCGATGCCCTTGCGCTGGCCGAACGTATAGAACGCAAGGCCGATGTGCTCGCCCACCACTTTGCCTTCGGGCGTTTTCATGGGGCCCGGCTTCGTCGGCAGATAGCGGTTCAGGAAGTCGCGGAACGGCCGTTCGCCGATGAAGCAGATGCCCGTGGAGTCCTTCTTCTTCGCATTCGGCAAGCCGATCTGCGCCGCGATCTCGCGCACTTTCGTCTTCGGGATCTCGCCGAGCGGGAACATCGTCTTCGAAAGCTGCGCCTGGTTGAGGCGGTGCAGGAAGTACGACTGGTCTTTGGTATGGTCCGTGGCTTTCAGCAATTCGAAGCGGCCGTCGTTCTCGCGCACGCGCGCGTAGTGGCCCGTCGCGATGCGCTCGGCGCCCAGACTCATAGCGTGGTCGAGGAACGCCTTGAACTTGATCTCGGCGTTGCAGAGCACGTCCGGGTTCGGCGTGCGGCCCGCCGAATACTCGCGCAGGAACTCCGCGAACACGCGGTCCTTGTATTCGGCGGCGAAGTTGACGGCTTCGACGTCGATGCCGATCAGGTCCGCTACCGAGACCACGTCGATCCAGTCTTCACGGGTCGAGCAGTATTCGCTGTCGTCGTCGTCTTCCCAGTTCTTCATGAAAAGACCGACCACGTCGTATCCCTGCTCCTTGAGCAGCCATGCGGTGACCGACGAATCCACGCCGCCCGACATGCCCACTACGACTTTCTGTTTGCTCATGGCTTGCTGCCTGTTGCTGCTTGTTGGTGCTGCAAATTGATATTGCCGATTGATGCTGCGGACCGGTGCCGCGGGTTGATGCCTGAGGTTGATGCCGCAGGGTACGTCGCCGATCACTCGACTTACGACCGCCCGCCGGCATCGCGCCTATGAGCGCCGCGGCCCCACCGCGTGCGTGTGCACGAAATCGAGCGGAACGCGGCGTCCCGCGAGGTAATCGTCGATGCAGCGCATGACGAGCGGCGTGCGATGCCGCTCGCCCGCCGCGCGCAGTTCGTCGGCGCTCATCCATAGCGTGCGGACGATGTCGGCGTCGAGCGGGCAATCCGCGAGCGCCTCGCCCGCCGTGCCGCAGAACGTGAAACGCAGGTAGGTGGCGCCGCTTTCGTGGGGCTGGCCGAAGTGCGTCATGTACACGCCGACGAGCGCCTGCGGCACGAACGGATGCGCCGTTTCCTCGAGCGTTTCGCGGATCACCGCGTCGACGAGCGATTCGCCCGCCTCGAGATGCCCGGCCGGCTGGTTCAGCCGCAGGCCCTGGGACGTGTGCTCCTCCACGAGGAGAAAACGCCCGCCGCGCTCGACGATGGCCGCCACCGTAACGTGCGGGGCCCAGATTTCCGGTTCCATGGGCCGACATTTTACCGGTTGGCGGAGCGCCTCGCTTCAGACCGCTTTCAAGCCCGGGTCAAACCCGAGTCAAGCCCGAATCATGCGCGAGCGAGGCCAGCATCAGCCCGGAAGCGGCGCGCACGGCCGGGATTGTGCGGATTACGGTTCGCCCCCCACTTTCGGTTAAAGTGGCGCGGTAGCCGCTGCACGAGACGCCGGCGCACCGTGGCCGGCCCCTGTCTTCGCTTTATTCGCTTGATAAGCGCTTGATGAGCAATAAGAAGGAGGGTTCCAGGATGCATATCGGAGTGCCTGCCGAGACGCGGGCGAACGAAACCCGAGTGGCCGCGACGCCCGAGACGGTCAAGAAGTACGTGAGTCAGGGGCATCGCGTCACCGTGCAGGCGGGCGCGGGCACTGCCGCGAGCTTCACCGACGAGGCCTACATTGCCGCGGGCGCCGAGATCACCGACGCGGCCACAGCCTTCGCCGCCGACCTCGTGCTCAAGGTGCAGTCGCCCTCCGTGAGCGAGCTGCCTTTCATGAAGCGTGGCGCCGTGCTCTGCGGCATGCTCGATCCGTTCAATGCCGCGAATGCCGCGCAGCTGGCCGAAGCGGGACTCACCGCCTTCGCGCTGGAAGCCGCGCCGCGCACCACGCGCGCGCAAAGCCTCGACGTGCTCTCGTCCCAGGCCAACATCGCCGGCTACAAGGCGGTGCTCGTGGCCGCCCACTTCTACCCCCGCTTCATGCCGATGCTGATGACCGCCGCCGGTACGGTGAAGGCCGCGCGCGTGCTCGTGCTGGGCGCGGGCGTGGCGGGTCTGCAGGCCATCGCCACGGCGCGGCGGCTGGGCGCCGTGATCGAAGCATCCGACGTGCGGCCCGCCGTGAAGGAGCAGATCGAGTCGCTGGGCGCCAAATTCCTCGACGTGCCCTACGAGACGCAGGAAGAGCGCGAAGCGGCCGAAGGCGTGGGCGGCTACGCGCGGCCCATGCCGCCGTCGTGGCTCGCGCGCCAGTCGGCGCTCGTGCACGAACGCGCGCGCCAGGCCGACATCGTGATCAGCACCGCGTTGATTCCGGGCCGCGACGCGCCCACGCTGCTGCCCGCGCAGACGGTGGAGGCCATGAAGCCGGGTTCCGTGGTGGTGGACCTTGCAGCGGGGCGCGGTCCCGTGGCCGATGAAGCCACCGGCCGCCGCGGGGGCAACTGCCCGCTCACGGTGGCGGACCAGGCGGTGACGAAGCACGGCGTGACGATCGTGGGCTACACGAACCTGGCGGCAATGGTGGCAGCGGACGCGTCCTCGCTCTACGCGCGCAACCTGCTCGACTTCCTGAAGCTGATCGTCACGAAGGAAGGCACGCTCAACATCGATCTCGCGGACGACATCGTCGCGGCCACGCTGCTGGCTCGCGACGGCGCCGTCACGCGCAAGGCATGAGGAGAAACGCGGCGATGGAAGTCATCAACCATACGGTCATCAACCTGATCATCTTCGTGCTGGCGGTCTACGTGGGCTATCACGTGGTGTGGAACGTCACGCCCGCGCTGCACACGCCGCTCATGGCAGTCACCAACGCGATCTCGGCCATCGTGATCGTGGGCGCCATGCTCGCCACGGCGCTCACCGTGGGCGGCGCCGGCAAGTTCTTCGGCACGCTCGCGGTGCTGCTTGCGGCCGTGAACGTATTCGGCGGCTTTCTGGTGACAAGGCGAATGCTGGAGATGTTCAGAAAGAAAGAGCCCAAAAAGCAGAGCGGCGCCACCGGCAAGGAGGGTGCGTAAAAATGAGCATGAACGTGGTGACGCTGCTCTACCTGCTGGCCTCGGTGTGCTTCATCCAGGCGCTCAAGGGCCTTTCCAATCCGAAGAGTGCGCGGGCCGGCAACGTGTTCGGCATGGTGGGCATGGCCATCGCCATCCTGACGACCATCGCGCTGATCGTGAAGCAGGCGGGCTCCCTCGGGTCGAATCTCGGTCTCGGCCTTGGGCTGCTGTTCGGTGCGCTCGTGGTGGGCGGCGCGATTGGCGCCTATGTGGCCGCGCGCGTCGAGATGACGAAGATGCCCGAACTGGTCGCGGCCATGCACTCGCTGATCGGTCTCGCGGCCGTGTGCATCGCGTATGCCGTGGTTGCCGAACCGGCCGCGTTCGGTCTGGGTGCCGAGGATGCGCCGTATGCGGGCTTCCTGCCCTACGGCAACCGCATCGAACTCTTCATCGGCACGTTCGTGGGCGCGATCACGTTTTCGGGCTCGGTGATCGCGTTCGGCAAGCTCTCGGGCAAGTACAAGTTCCGGCTCTTCCAGGGCGCGCCGGTGGTGTATCCCGGCCAGCATCTGCTGAACCTGATGCTCGCCATCGCGATGGTCGGCTTCGGCGTGATCTTCTTTCTCACGCAGTCGTGGCTACCGTTCATCATCATGACGGTGATCGCGTTCGCGCTCGGCGTGCTCATCATCATCCCGATCGGCGGGGCCGACATGCCGGTGGTGGTGTCGATGCTCAACTCGTACTCGGGCTGGGCCGCCGCGGGCATCGGCTTCTCGCTCAACAACGCGATGCTGATCATTGCGGGGTCACTGGTGGGTTCGTCGGGCGCGATTCTCTCGTACATCATGTGCCACGCGATGAACCGCTCGTTCTTCAACGTGCTGCTGGGCGGCTTCGGCGCGGAGCCCGGCGCGGCCGCGGCGGGCGGCACGCAGGAGCAGCGGCCGGTGAAGTCGGGGTCGGCCGAAGACGCGTCGTTCATGCTCGGCAACGCGGAAACGGTGGTGATCGTGCCGGGCTACGGGCTGGCGGTGGCCCGCGCGCAGCACGCGCTGAAGGAACTCACCGACAAGCTCATCGAGAAGGGCATCGACGTGCGTTACGCCATTCACCCCGTGGCGGGCCGCATGCCGGGGCACATGAACGTGCTGCTCGCCGAAGCCGAGGTGCCCTACGACCTCGTCTTCGAGATGGACGACATCAACAACGAGTTCGGCCAGACCGACGTGGTGCTGGTGCTCGGCGCGAACGACGTGGTGAACCCGGCGGCGAAGAACGATCCGAAGTCGCCGATTGCGGGCATGCCCATCATCGAGGCGTACAAGGCGCGCACCGTCATCGTCAACAAGCGGTCGATGGCGGCGGGCTACGCCGGTCTCGACAACGAGTTGTTCTACATGGACAAGACGATGATGGTGTTCGGCGACGCCAAGAAAGTGATCGAGGACATGGTGAAGTCGGTCGAGTAGTCCAGGTCGACGTTGACGTCGACGTCATGAGCGCGCGCTGTCACCGCGACGGCGCGTTCACCACGCGCAGATAGTCCGCGAGGCGCCGGCCGCTCATGTCGGGAAAGTGCTCGTGCACTGCCACGCCCTTCATGCGCGCAATGTCGAAGTTGCGGAAGTCTTCGCGCAGTTCGCACCAGGCGCCCACCGTCCAGCGCCCGCCCCAGTAGACGAGACCGAGCGGCCACACGCGCCGCTCGGTCTGCGCGCCCAGCCGGTCTTCGTAGCCGAAGCTGACTACGAGCCGCGTATCCACGGCGCGATGCAGCGTGTCCACTTTCTTCGAAAACTCGCCGTCGATATGAAACGACGGCACGAACACGGCGAGCCGTTCGAGTGCCGCGCGCTTGTCGGCCGGCATGGCCGAGGCGATCTTCGCGAGCGCGCTGCGGGCGCCGCCCGCGAGGCCCGCACCGCCCCACGTTTCGAGCATCCGCGCGCCGGTGGCGAGCGCCGCGAGTTCGTCGGCGGTGAACATGAGTGGCGGCAGGCTCGCCGCGCGCGAGAGCCGGTAGCCGATGCCCGCTTCGCCTTCGATCGGTACGCCCGAAAGCTGCAGGTCGCGCACGTCGCGATACACGGTGCGCGCCGACACGTTGAGCCATTCGGCCAGCTGCTGCGCAGTCGTGAGCCGCCGGCCGCGCAGCAGCTCGGCGATCTGGAACAGGCGGTCGGCGCGACGGGTCATCGTGGCGGGTGCGGTGGGTGGAATGCGGCGATCATAGCGCGCGGGCGCAGGCGGCTCGCCGTGTTTCGCGAACCGCTTGCGCCGCGCCTGCGTGGCTTAGGCGAGCTTGAGCGAATGCAGGCCGACACGGTTGCCTTCGGTATCGATGAAGTAGCCGATGTAGCCGTAGTTGTTCGGCAGTTCGATAGCCGGCCCCTGCTTTTTGCCGCCCGCGCGCTCCACGCGCTCGAGCGCGTCCGTCACCGTGGGCTTCGCGTTCAGGTAGACGAGCACGCCCTCGTTGTCGGGCTTGTGCTGCTGCGGGTTGAACACGATGCAGCCGCCGGTGTCGGCTTCGCCGCGGCCGAAGATGGCCATCGGAATGCCGCTCACCACTTCGCGCCGCAGTTCGACGTCGAGCGCGGCTTCGTAGAAACGGGTGGCGCGGTCGAAGTCCACGGCCGGAATGTCGAACCAGGCGATGACGCGCGATTGATCTGCTGACATGACACGCTCCTTGATTGTCGGTAAGTCCTGAAGGCGCCGGATGGCGTGATGGAAGTGTGCGGGGCCGCTGCTGACAGCGTTCTGTCAGTAGCTTTGCGGGACGGCGTGAAAGAGCCGCATCGTCGAATGGAAGGGCGCGCCGCGCTTGACGTGCAACCTCATGGTTGCATAATGGACGCCGATTGCAGGCCTGCACGCGCATCTTCGTGCGCATCCCCGAACAGACGGGCCAGGCCGCAAAACACGAACGAGGTTCCCACCAACGTATGGACGCCGTATTCAAGGCGCTGGCCGACCCGACGCGCCGTCAGCTGCTCGACCTGCTGCACGCGCGCAATGGACAAACGCTGGGCGAGCTCTGCGAGGGCCTCGCGATGACGCGCCAGGCCGTGAGCAAGCACCTGGCGCTACTGGAAGAAGCGAATCTGGTCGCGACCGCCTGGCGCGGACGCGAAAAGCTGCATTACCTGAACCCTGTGCCGATCCATGAGATTGCGGAGCGCTGGATCGGCAAGTTCGAACGCGACCGGCTACGCGCGCTGCACGACCTCAAGCGGGGGCTCGAGGCGCGTGCTGATGCGGGGAACGAGGAGGAGCGGGAAGGGTGATGAGCCGTGTCGTGCTGGCTGCCGCGGCGTGGAACGCCGTCGGGGAGCGGGCGCGGGCTGCTGCGCCGTGGAACCGCCCCGGCGCAGCGAGCGTTCAGCCGCCGCTGGCTTCGCCGTCGTTTTCGGCGGGCGCCGCGCTCGCGCGTTGCCGCACGCTGCCCGCGATCAGGTCGAAGCGGAACAGACGGCATTCGAGCGCGCCGTTGAAGAGCGGCGTCTTCGCCGATTCGCGCAGCCGCAGCTGACCCGGGAGCTTGCGGTCCGACGTGAGGAAGAACGCGTGCCAGCCGGTGAAGCGCTGCTTGAGCGCATCGCCGATGGCATGGAAGAACTCGCTGTCCGGCGCATCGGGCTGCGCGCGGCGAAAGCCTTCGTCGTCGTAGGCGTCGCGCTCGGCCCGCCGACCGGTGTCGCGAATCTCGCCGCGCGGGCCGCGGCCTCGCACCTCGATCCGCTCGCCGTAGGGCGGGTTCGCCACGAGGATGCCGGGTGCGTTGGTGGGCGGCGTCATGGCGCGTGCATCGACCTGCTTGAGCGGCACTGCCGGCAGGCCCGCGCGCTCGATATTCGCGCGCGCCTTGTCCAGCATGTCGCCCGAAATGTCGCTGCCGTAGATCTGCAGATTCGTGCGCGCGCCGCGGGCCGCGCGCCTGGCGTCCATGGCGGCGACCTTCAGCGTCTGCCATGCCGTGATGTCGTACTGCTTGAGCTTTTCGAAACCGAAACGACGGTCCACGCCGGGCGCGATGTTGAGCGCGATCTGCGCCGCCTCGGCGAGGAACGTGCCGCTGCCGCACATCGGGTCGTAGAGCGGCGTGCCTGGCGCCCAGCCGGTGAGGCGCAGGATGCCCGCAGCCAGGTTTTCGCGCAGCGGCGCCGCGCCCTTGTCGAGCCGCCAGCCGCGCTTGAAGAGCGGCTCGCCCGACGTATCGAGGTACAGCGTGCACTCGGCTGCCGTGAGGAACGCGAAGACGCGCACGTCGGGCACGGCGGTATCGATGCTGGGCCGTGCACCGCTCACTTCGCGCAGGCGGTCGCAGACAGCGTCTTTCACGCGCAGCGTCGCGAACTCCAGGCTGCGCAGCGGCGACTTGATCGCCGTGATGTCGACGCGCAGCGTCTCGTTGGCCGAGAACCACTGCTCCCAGCGCTGCTCGCGCGCGAGGTTGTAGATGTCCTGCTCGTTGCGGTACGGCTGCTGCGCGATCTTGAGCAGCACGCGGCTCGCGATGCGCGAGTGCAGGTTCACGGCCATGCCGGCCGACCAGTCGCCGCGGAAATGCACGCCGCCCGGCACGTCGCTGCCCGATTGCAGGGCGCCGGCGCGCAGATGGCGCGAGCCGATCTCGGCGATCTCGGCGGCAAGGGCGGCTTCGAGGCCGCGCGGACAGGGAACGAAGAAATCGAAAGACATGAGGAGGGCGGAACGCTGCGGGGGAAGGCGCTATTGTACGCGGTCGGGTTTGGGCGGCCGGCCGCTTCGTGTCGGCGTCATGCTTTCTTGCGCGGCTCGGCGGCTCGGCGGCTCGGCGGCTTCCGTCGCATCTGCAGCTTCAATAGCAGCGGCGCGGACTCGTTTTGTGCATTCCGCCGCGCGAAAGCGGCGCCGCCTCGTGGCATCAGCTGCCCGAGCTAACCGCCGCCGACGAGCCGGCCGAAGCGGCATCCGGCGACATCGCCGTTACGGGGCAGGGCACGACGGGCGCAGCCGGTGCCGCTGTCGTTCCCGCCGTTGCTGCCGCTCGCGGCACGCTCGCCCGAGACGCGCCTTTCCCGACCCTCGCCGCGGCATCCGTGTCCGCCATCCGCGGCAGCGCCGCGAGCGACTGCACGCCGCCCGCGATCGCCGTAGCGATCGCCTCCACCGCACGCCGATGCCCGTCCACGAGCGCGTCGTAGCCGCTCGCCACCGGCACGCTTGCCACGCTGCGGCACGTCATCACGGCGCGGCTACCCACTGGCCGCACGCTCCATACGGCGTCGATGAGCGCATGCGAGCCAGGCCAGGACTCGAAGCGATGCACGTTGACGCTGACGCGGTACACCGGCACGCCTTCGGGATACGGTGCGCCGTAGACGTCGATCGTGCCGAGCCGCTGCGCAAGGTCGCCCGAGAGCGCGCGCCGCACCTCGTCGCCGGGTAGCGACGCCCAGCGCTCCTCTTCCAGCACGCTCACCTGGTTCGCGTCTTTCTGCACGACGAGCTGGTTTCGCGCGACCTGCGACGGCATGTCGACCGGCGCCACTTCGATCAGCAGCGAAGGGTTGGCCGCCGCGGCCGCCGCCGTGCGCTGCGCCGTGTCGACGCCAGCATCGGGCGCGGTGCTGAGCGTATAGAAGCGGCTGGGCGGCGACGAAGAACACGCGGCGAGCATCGTGAGCGCAGCGGTGGCAACACCGGCAGCGGTGGCCGTGGTCCGGGAACGAAGCAGGGTGCGAAGCATGGCGTTTTTCATGGCTTGTCCCCCGGCTTGCCGCGCAACAGCGATTCGGGGTGGCGTTCGAGGTAATCGGACAGCGCGTTGAGCGACTGCAGCGTGCGCGTGAGTTCCTGCAGCGCCTGGTGCACGTCGGACTGAAGCGGCGAGTCTTGCTGGAGCGTTGCTTCGGCGGCGCCGAAGGTCTGCTTCGCGGCCGAAAGCGTGTCGCGCGCCTGCGGCACCACTTCGGTATCGAGCCGCGAGAACAGGCGGTCGGCGTTCTTGAGCGCGCTGTTGAGATTGGTGCCGATCTGGTCGAACGGCACCTTGTCCAGCTTCCTCGCGATGTCGGCCACCTGCAGTTGCAGTTCGTCGAGCGTGTTCGGAATGGTGGGCAGCTCGATGGGCTCGCGCGTCACGTCCACGGTGGCGGGCGGCGCCTTCGGGAACAGGTCGAGCGCGACGTAGAGCTGATTGGTGAGCAGGTTGCCCGTGCGCAGCTGGCCGCGCAGGCCGTGCTTCACCAGCGTCTTGAGCATCTCGCTCGCCTCGGGCGTGCTTTGCATCGGCATCTGGTTGCGCGAGTGGCGGCGCAGGCGGTCGGGGTAGAGGTCCATCGTGACCGGCATCGTGAACTCGTGCGTCTTCGGATCGTACTCAACGCCGATGTCGGTCACCTGGCCCAGCACGATGCCGCGGAAGTCCACGGGCGCGCCCACCGAAAGGCCGCGCAGCGACTGGTTGAAGTTCATCACCACGCGCACCGGAATGCCGTCGGGCTCGCGCATCGCGTCGCTTTCATCGGCGCCTAAGCGGAACATCGTGCCGTTGGGCGCGTTGGTGCCCGCGGACTGGCCGGGCGGCGCCTGGAACGCGAGGCCGCCCACGATCACCGTGGCAAGCGACTGCGTGTTGAGCTTGAGTCCGCTCGCGTCGAGCCGCAGGTCTACGCCGCTGGCATGCCACCAGCGCGTGTTGGTGCCCACGTACTGGTCGTAGGGCGCGGAAACGAATACCTGCACCGTCACGCCCGTGCCTCCCTTGTCCAGCGAGAAGCCCGTGACCTGGCCCACCTGGACGCGGCGGTAGAAGATCGGCGAGCCGATATCGATGGAGCCGAGCGAGTCGCCGTGCAGCGTGTACTGGTGGCCCTTCTGGTCGATGGTGACGGGCGGCGGGGTTTCGAGGCCCACGAAATCCGTTTCGCTTTCGCTGGAGCGTCCGGCATCCACGCCGATGTAGGCGCCCGAAAGCAGCGTGCCGAGCCCGGACACGCCCGTCGTACCCACGCGCGGACGCACGATCCAGAAGCGGCTGTCCTTCACGGCGAAGTTCTCGGCTTCCTTGGTGAGTTCCACCTGCACCAGCACGTGCGAAAGATCCTTCGACAGCCGGATCGATTTCACCGATCCGATGTTGACGTCCTTGTACTTGACCTGGGTCTTGCCGGGCTCCAGCCCTTCGGCGCTCACGAAGCTGATCGTGATGTTGGGCCCTTGCGCGAGCACGGACTTCACCACGAGCGCCACCCCGATCAGCGCGGCGAGCAGCGGCACGATCCAGACGAGCGAAGGCAGCCAGCGGCGGGGCGGCTCGACGTCGGGGTCCGGAAGCTCGGGCGGCACCGCGGGCGGCACGGACGCGCCGGCACCGCTTGCGGTGCGCGCGTCCTGCGACTCGGGTGGCGCCGGCGGCGTGGGTCCTTGCGTGCTGTTCATGAAGCAGGATCCTCTGTTGAGGGTGGTTGTTCGTTTTTAGTGTGTGGGGCCGCCGCGGACGGGACCGAGGACGCCCACGGCCCGTCTTCCTCGACGGCATCCCAGATCAGGCGCGGGTCGAATTGCATCGAGGCGATCATGGTGAGAATCACGACCGAGCCGAAAGCCAGGGCGCCCGGCCCCGCCGTGATGACGGCAAGCGACTGGAAGCGCACCAGCGCCACGGTCATGGTGACCACGAAGACGTCCAGCATCGACCAGCGCCCGATGAACTCGATGATGCGGTAGAGCCGCACCCGTTCGTTGGGCCGCCATGCGGAGCGGCGCTGCGCGGTGAGCGTGAGCAGCGTGAGCACCGAGAGCTTGAGCATGGGCACCACGATGCTCGCCACGAACACGATCACGGCGAGCGGCCATTCGCCCGAGGTCCAGAAGTAGACCACGCCGCTCATGATCGTGTTGTCGTCGCTGCCCACAAGCGAGGACGTATGCATGATGGGCAGCAGGTTGGCCGGAATGTAGAGGATGGCGGCGGCGGCGAGCAGCGCCCAGGTGCGCATGAGGCTGTCGGGATTGCGCCGGTGCAGCACCGCATCGCAGCGCGAGCAATGCTGTTTGCCGACCGAGCGCAGCCAGGGCTGCACGCGGCCGCAGGCATGGCAGGAAACGAGGCCGGCGCGCCTGGCGGTGAGGTATCGCATGGGGCGTCAGTCCTTGCGCGCGGCGAGCGGGGCGGGACGGCGGCCGGGTGCGGCGCCCGCGCTTGCGCCGGGACCACCGCCCACCGTTGCGCCGGAATGGCCACCGGAGTGGCCGCCAGGATTGTCTCCAGGATTGCCGCCTGACCCGGACGCCGGCCCGGACCGGCCCGGTTGGCGAGACGCGCGGCGCGCCCGCAGTTCGTCGGCGATGTCCCAGAGCGTGCGCGAATCGAAGGTCACGACCACCGTCGACATGAGCGTGAGCGCGCCGAAGCCGAACAGCGCGACGTCGGGAATCACGCGCGCGAGGCTCACCATTTTCACGATGGTGACGAGCACGCCCAGCATGAAAACTTCGATCATGCCCCAGGGCCGCACGAACTGGATGGCGCGCAGCACGCGGTTGAAGCCGGGCGGAATGTGGCCCTGGCGCACGGGGAGCAGCACGTAGAGCAGGGCGACGAGTTCGGTCAGCGGGAACAGGACCGTGCAGCAGAACACCATGACCGCGACCAGTTCCATGTGCTCTTCCCAGAGCACGACGAGCGCGCCGAACAGGCTCGAGCGCGAGGTGACGCCGTTCGCGTCGAGTTCGAGAATCGGAAACGACTGGGCAATGATGAACGTGATGAGCGCGCCGAGCGTCATCGCGCAGATGCGGTCCAGCTGGGCGGACGAGCCGTGATAGAGCGCCGCGCCGCAGCGCGGGCAACGCGCGGTGAGCCGGGCGCGTAGCAGTGGCTTGCGGAACAGCGCGTCGCACTCGTGGCATGCGATCAGATTGTCTCGTTCCATGTGGGCGTGCTGGATAAAACGGCCTAAACGGCTTGATCGGCCTAAATGGCTTGAACGGCCTGATCGTCTGTCTGATCGTCCGTGAAGCAGCCGGACGAAAGCGGCGGTGCCGGGCGCCGTGTGGCGCGGTACGAACCGGCTGGACGGTCCAAAAGGCGCCACCATGTTACCAAACCCATGCCGGGCCACGCACAACGGGGCTGGGCAAGGCCGAGACCGGCGAATGCCGGAATATCGACCCTCGCGCCCTCCTTTCGTTCCGTTGCGCCAGTCTTCATGCAGGACGGCCCAAGGCTGGAGTAGCATGGCGGCCTTGACATCCCCGGCTGTTGTCCGCTGTTTGCGCGGTTGCTTTTAGCGCCGTACCGGGTCATGCGCCGTTTGCAGGGCTGCGTGGCGTCCTCGCTTCGCCGGACGCCGGCGCGGCATGGGCGGCGGCCTCGCGCGCAGCTTTTCCCCTTACGGATGGAATAAGCGCGCCGGCTGCCACGTTGAACGTAATGCGTTAGCGTCCGGATCGTCATGCCATCCCGTCCTTCCTTTGCCTCGCCCGAGCCGTACACCCGCACGGCGATCGGGTTCCACTGGCTGATCGCGCTTCTCATCGTCTGTGCCTTCGCGCTCGGCTGGGTGATGACGGGCATTCCGGGCCTCACGCCCACCAAGCTTCGCTACTATTCCTGGCACAAGTGGATCGGCGTGACGGTGTTCGCACTTGCCGTGCTGCGCATCGTCTGGCGCGCCACGCACCGGGCGCCGCCGTTGCCGCGCCGCATGCCGGGCTGGCAGCGCGTGCTCGCGCACGGCGTGCATGCGCTGCTCTATGTGCTGATGGTGGCCGTGCCGGTCTCGGGTTATCTGTTCAGCTCCGCGGCCAACGTGCCGGTTGTCTATCTCGGGCTGGTGCAGCTGCCCATGCTGATCGGCCCTGATCCCGTGCTCAAGACGGTGTTCCGCACGATGCACGTCACGCTCGATTACTCGCTCGCCGTGCTCGTGGTGCTGCATGTGGCGGCGGCGATCAAGCATCAATGGCTCGACCGCGACGGCCTGCTGTCGCGCATGATTCCGTTCCTCAAATAAGGACAAACATGAAGGGTTCGTTCTATCGCTACATGCTGGCCGTGTTCGCCGCGGCTTCTCTGAACGCGGCGGCGCCCGGCCACGCGCTTGCCGAGACCGGCGCGGCAAGCCAGGTGGATCTCGCGAAGAGCTCGATTACCGCGACCTCGAAGCAGATGAACGTGCCGGTGGAAGGCCGGTTCAGGAAGTTCACCGCGCAGCTCAGCTTCGATCCCGCCAAACCCGCCGCGGGCAGCGCGCAATTCACGGTGGACGTGGCCAGCTACGATCTGGGCGACGAGAGCTTCAACGACTCGGTGCGTGGCAAGGACTGGTTCGATGCGAAGACCTGGCCGCAGGCGACCTTCGTTTCCAGCGCCATCGCGCCGGCCGGCGGCAATCAGTACAAGGTGACGGGCAAGCTCACCATCAAGGGCAAGTCGCAGACGGTGGTCGTGCCCGTTGCGTACTCCCAGCAGGGTTCCGCGCAGGCTTTCGACGGCACGTTGCCGATCCGCCGCCTGCAATTCGACGTGGGCACGGGCGACTGGAAGGACACCTCCACCGTGGCCGACGAAGTGGTCATCAAGTTTCACATCGTTGCCGCGCGCAAATAGAGACTGCTGCTGTCGTGTGCCGCGGTGTTTTCGTGTCGTCGATTGTCTGTGAGGAGGACAGGACTTGAAGGAGTCACAGCTGTTTGCCATGGCGGCGCTGGGCGCGTCGCTGTCGTTGGGTTCGGCCGGCGCGTTCGCTGCCGACACCTACATGCTCGACCCGAACCACACCTATCCGAGCTTCGAGGCCGACCACCTGGGTGGCCTTTCGATCTGGCGCGGCAAGTTCACGAAGACCTCGGGCACGGTCACGCTGGACCGTCAGGCGAAGACGGGCACGGTGGACGTGACGGTCGACGTCGCGTCCATCGACACGGGCAATGCCAAGCTCGACGATCACCTGAAGGAGGCCGAGTTCTTCGACGTCGCGAAATATCCCAAGGCCACCTACAAGGGCACGCGCATTCGCTTCGACGGCGAGCGGCCCGTGGAAGTGGACGGCGATTTCACGCTGCACGGCGTGACGAAGCCACTTGCGCTCAAGATCGAGTCGTTCAAGTGCATGCCGCACCCCGTGTTCAAGCGCGAGGTGTGCGGCGTGGAAGCGAGCGCCACATTCGACCGCTCGGACTACGGGCTCGCGTTCGGCAAGGACTACGGCTTCAGCATGCAAACGACGCTGCATATCCAGGCCGAAGGAATCAAGCAGTAGGCATCGCGCGGGGCCGCGTTGTGTACGGACGGCCCCGCGCCTGAACGGACGAACGAACAGAAGCAGACAAGCGCGCGTACGGCAGTGCGCGGGCATGGACGCTGCGTATGAAACGGCTGCACCCCCCGAAGCAGCCAATAAGGCGGTAACTACCCGAACCAGAACGACATACAAACGGAGGTCGCGATGAACAGGGGCATGACGGCAATCCCGCCGGCTGTCGCCACCGGTAGCCGCTCCTGGCGGCTGATCGTGGCGGCATCCATCGGCAACGCGCTGGAATGGTTCGATCTCGTCGTCTACGGCTTTTTCGCGGTCGTCATTTCGCGGCTCTTCTTTCCGGCCGGCAACGATACGGTTTCGCTGCTGCTCACGCTGGGTACGTTCGGCGTGTCGTTCTTCATGCGGCCGCTCGGCGCCATCGTGCTGGGCGCCTATGCGGACCTGCGCGGACGCAAGGCGGCGCTCACGCTCTCCATCCTGCTGATGATGGTCGGCACGTTCGTGATCGCGGTGCTGCCGGGTTATGCGTCGATTGGCGTGGCGGCGCCCATCGTGCTCGTGTTGGCGCGTCTGGTGCAGGGCTTTTCGGCCGGCGGCGAGTTCGGCAGCGCCACCGCGTTTCTCGCCGAGCACGTGCCTGAGCGGCGCGGCTTCTATGCGAGCTGGCAGATTGCGAGTCAGGGCCTCACGACGCTGCTTGCCGCTACGTTCGGCACGTTCCTGTCCGGCGCGCTCACGCCGCAGCAGATGGACGCGTGGGGCTGGCGCGTGCCGTTCCTCTTCGGGCTCCTGATCGGGCCGGTGGCGTGGTACATCCGCTCGCGCCTCGACGAGACGCCCGAATTCCTCGCCGCCGAGACCACGCCTACACCATTGCGCGACACGTTCGCAGCGCAGAAGGTGCGTCTTCTGATTGCGATGGGCGCGGTGGTGCTCGGCACCGTCGCGACCTATCTCGTGCTCTTCATGCCCACTTACGGCGTGAAGCAGTTGGGGCTGTCGCCCTCGGTGTCGTTCGCGGCGATCATGCTCGTGGGCGTGATCCAGCTCGTGCTCGCGCCCGTGTTCGGGCACTTCTCGGACATCCATGGCCGCACGCGGCTCATGCTCGTCTCGGCCGTGTTGCTCTTTGTCCTGATCCTGCCGGGCTTCGCCTGGCTCGTTGCCCATCCCGGCTTCGGCACGTTGCTCGTCATCGAGGCTGTGTTCGGCTTGCTGATGACGGGATACTTTGCGTCGCTGCCGGGGCTCTTGTCCGAGATATTTCCGGTGCAGACGCGCACGACCGGCATGTCGCTCGCCTATAACGTCGCGGTGACGATTTTCGGCGGATTCGGTCCGTTCATCATCGCGTGGCTGATTCGCGCGACGGGCACGAAGGTGGCGCCTGCTTTCTACGTGATGCTCGCGGCAGCGTTGAGCATCGCTGCGCTGGTCGCGGCACGGCGCAAGCTGCAGTTTCGGTAGATGCCGTTCAAGGCGATGGTGCGTCGTGGCCGGCCGTGACCGACTGCTTGCTGTCGACCACCATCAACCGCCATCGACCAGCATCAACCGCCACGGCGGCGCCATAAAGCACGAAGGCCGGTTCTTTCGAACCGGCCTTCGTTTTTACGCCGACTGCTTTTACGCCGCGTCTACATGCTTACGTCGACAAGCGCATTACACCTGTGCGCCCGCGTTCGGATCGTTCGGGTCGTGCCGCTCGCGCCGTTCCTTGATGAGGTCCTCGCGCTTCACGCCGAGCCACATGGCGAGCGCGGCCGCCACGAACACGGACGAGTAGATGCCGAACAGAATGCCCACCGTGAGGGCCAGCGCGAAGTAGTGCAGCGTGGGGCCGCCGAAGAGGAACATCGAGAGCACCATCATCTGCGTACAGCCGTGCGTGATGATGGTCCGCGACATGGTGCTCGTGATCGCGTGGTTGATGACTTCGATCACGCTCATCTTGCGCTCGCGCCGGAACGTCTCGCGAATCCGGTCGAAGATAACGACCGATTCGTTCACCGAGTAGCCCAGCACGGCGAGCACCGCGGCCAGCACGGAGAGCGAGAACTCCCACTGGAAGAACGCGAAGAAGCCGAGAATGATCACGACGTCGTGCAGGTTCGCGATGATGCCCGCCACGGCGTACTTCCACTCGAAGCGGAACGACAGGTAGATCACGATGCCGGCCACCACGCAGGCGAGGGCGAGCAGGCCGTCGGTGGCCAGTTCCTTACCGACCTGCGGACCCACGAATTCCACGCGCTGCAACTGCACCTGCGCGTTTTGCCCCTTGAGTGCCGACATCACCTGGTCGCTCTGCTGCGCCGACGAAAGCCCCTGCTTGACCGGCAGACGGATCAGCACGTCGCGCGAGGTGCCGAAGTTCTGCACCTGCGCGTCGCTATAGCCGATCTTCTCGAGCGTGCCGCGCACCGGCTCCAGGTCCACGGCCTGCGGATACTGGACCTCGATCACGGTACCGCCCGTGAACTCGATCGAGAGGTGCAGGCCGCGATGCAGCAGGAAGAACACGGCGGCAATGAAGGTCACGAGCGAGATCGCGTTGAAGAGCAACGCGCGCTGCATGAACGGAATGTCTTTACGGATGCGGAAAAATTCCATGGTCTTCTCCGGGCCTTAGCGGGACGAGCCCGGTTTGCCTGAGTTCGGGCCGGAGCTGCCCGGACCCGAACGGCGCCGCACCACCGGCTTGCCGGTGCGCGCCTGCGCCTTCTGGCGGTTCGCCGCGCTTGCTGCGCCCGATGCGCCCGATGCGGCGCGTGCCGTGCTGGTGGCAGCTTCGCTCTCCTCGCTGCCGTCGCTACCGTCGGTCAAGGACGGCATGGGCGGTGCGAAGGCTGCACCGGCCGCGCCGGCACCTGCACCTTCCGGACGCCACACCTGGCCGATGGCGAGCGACTTGAGCTTCTTCTTGCCGCCGTACCAGAGGTTCACGAGGCCGCGCGAGAAGAACACCGCGGAGAACATCGACGTGAGAATGCCGATGCAGTGCACGACCGCGAAGCCGCGCACCGGGCCGGAGCCGAACGCGAGCAGCGCGAGACCTGCAATCAGCGTCGTCACGTTCGAGTCGAGAATCGTGGCCCATGCATGCTGGTAACCGTTCTGGATGGCGAGTTGCGGCGGCGCGCCGTTGCGCAGTTCTTCGCGCACGCGCTCATTGATCAGCACGTTCGCGTCGATGGCCATACCGAGTGCGAGCGCAATAGCGGCGATGCCGGGCAGCGTGAGCGTGGCCTGCAACATCGATAGCACGGCCACCAGCAACAGCAGGTTCACCGAGAGCGCGATCACCGAAATGGCGCCGAACAGCATGTAGTAGACGACCATGAACGCAGCGATGGCCGCGAAGCCGTAGACCACCGAGTCGAAGCCCTTCTTGATGTTGTCCGCGCCGAGGCTCGGGCCCACCGTGCGTTCTTCGATGATGTCCATGGGCGCCGCGAGCGAGCCGGCGCGCAGGAGCAGCGCGAGGTCGGTGGCGGCCTGCGGCGTGGGCTGGCCCGTAATCTGGAAGCGGTCGCCCAGTTCGGACTGGATCGTCGCCACCGTGAGCACTTCGCCCTTGCCCTTCTCGAACAGCACCATGGCCATCGGCTTGCCGATGTTGTCGCGCGAGACGCTGGCCACCGCGCGGCCGCCCGCCGAGTCGAGACGGATATTGACCGAGGGACGCTGATGCTCGTCGAAGCCCGCCGAGGCGTCGATGATGCGGTCGCCCGTGAAGATCACCTGCTTTCTCAGCAGCACCGGTGCCTGGTTGCCCTGCGTGAAGAGTTCGTCGCCGGGCGGCACGGGCGCGTTCGGATCCGGATGCAGGCCGAGCGGGTCGGCAAGGCGCGCTTCGAGCGTTGCCGTGCGGCCGATGATGTCCTTCGCCTTTGCCGTGTCCTGCACGCCGGGCAGTTCGACCACGATGCGGTCGGCGCCTTGCTGCTGGATCACCGGCTCCGCCACGCCCAGTTCGTTGACGCGGTTGTGCAGCGTGGTGATGTTCTGCTTGATGGCCGCGTCCTGCACGGTCTTCTGGACCGCGGGCGTGAACGTGCCCACCACCTGGAAGCCGCCGCTTGCCGCGGGCTGCACGGCCCACTGCAGTTCGGAGCCGTTGCGCGAGAGCAGCGTGCGGGCCTGTTCGGCGACGTTCTGGTCCGCGAAGCTGACCACGACCGACTGGTCGACGCGATTCACGCCGCCGTCGCGGATGTTGTTGTCGCGCAGCAGCGTGCGTGCGTCGGAGGCGTCGGAATCGAGCTTCTTGTTCAGCGCGCCCGCCATGTCGACCTGCAGCAGGAAGTGCACGCCGCCGCGCAGGTCGAGGCCGAGGTACATGGGCAGCGCGTGCAGCGCCGTGAGCCAGCGCGGCGAGGCGCTTTGCAGGTTCAGCGCGACGATGTACTGCGGGTCGTTGGGGTCGGCGTTGAGCGACTTCTGCAACAGGTCCTTCAGGCGCAGCTGCGTGTCGGTGTCGCGCACGCGCACACGGATGTTGGCGTTGTTCGCGGAGTTGTCGAACGTGACGTCGTCAGCCTGGATGTGGCTCGCGGCGAGCGCGGCTTCCACCTGCGAGAGCGTGCCGGAATCGAGCTTGACCGTAGCCTTGCCGCTCGACACCTGCACCGCGGGCGCCTCGCCGAAGAAATTGGGCAACGTGTACACGAGGCCGATGACGAGCGCCACCAGCATCGCGACATATTTCCAGAGGGGGTAACGGTTCATGGGATGGCCCAACGGGATGGGTTGCCTGATCGGGAAGGTCCGGCGCGGGAAGGTCCGGCGTTGCCGGGCCTCGTGGCCGGCCGGCGGCAGCGTGTCTCACGACGAAGCCGCGCCGGACGCCGGAATGCGCTGCGACAGGCTTACAGCGACTTGATGGTGCCCTTGGGCAGAATGGTGGAGACCGACGACTTCTGCACGGTGATTTCCGTGCCGTCTGCCACTTCCACGCCGACGTAGGCTTCGCCCACCTTGGTGATCTTGCCGACGATACCGCCGCTCGTGACGACTTCGTCGCCCTTGGCCATGGCGGCGAGCATGTTGCGATGCTCCTTCTGACGCTTCATCTGCGGGCGGATCATGATGAAGTACAGCACCGCGAACATCAGGATCAGCGGCAGAAAGCTCATCAGGCTCGATTCTGCGCCGCCTGCTGCTGCGCCTTGTGCGAAAGCACTCGAAATGAACGACACGTTGGTCTCTCCAGGTTTATTACGGTCCAAAAAACCGAGCCGGTCATTCTACCACCGGCCTGTGGCGCGACGGCCTCGGTGACTGGCCTGGCAATCAGGCCGCTTGCGGCGCTCCCGGGCATGCCGGCAGGCATGCTTCGGGGCGCCTCCCGTCTGTCGCGAAAGCAGATTGTAATGTGCGTTTGCGCATGGCCTGCGTAGAAATCGGGCGGCGTCGTCCAGCCGACTATCCCGCCGCCGCCTCTTCCACGCCGCGCGCGCGGTTCTCGTGGAACGTCTTGCGGAACGCCTCGAAGGTGTGGGTCTCGATCGCTTCGCGAATCTCACCCATCAATTCCAGGTAGTAGTGCAGGTTGTGGATGGTATTCAACTGCGCGCCCAGAATCTCGCCCACGCGATGCAGGTGGTGCAGGTAGCCGCGCGTGAAGTTGCGGCACGTGTAGCAGCCGCAGTGCTCGTCGAGCGGACGCAGCGAATTGCGGTGCGTGGCGTTGCGGATCTTGATGTCGCCGAAGCGCGTGAAGAGCCAGCCGTTGCGCGCATTGCGCGTGGGCATCACGCAGTCGAACATGTCGACGCCGGCCGCCACGCCTGCCACGAGGTCTTCGGGCGTGCCCACGCCCATCAGGTAGTGCGGCTTGTGGGCGGGCAGCTTCGGCGCGATGTGGTTCAGCACGCGCATCATGTCTTCCTTCGGTTCGCCCACCGACAGGCCGCCGATCGCGAAGCCGTGAAAGTCCATCTCCGAAAGCCCGGCAAGCGACTCGTCGCGCAGGTCTTCGTACATGCCGCCCTGCACGATGCCGAAGAGCGCGTTGGGGTTGCCGAGGCTGCGGAATTCGTCGAGGGAGCGCTTCGCCCAGCGCATCGACATGCGCATCGATTCTGCTGCGTCGTCGTGCGAAGTCGGCATGCCGTCGGTGGCGTAGGGCGTGCATTCGTCGAACTGCATGACGATGTCCGAGTTCAGCACCTTCTGGATCTGCATCGACACTTCGGGCGACAGGAACAGCTTGTCGCCGTTCACGGGCGAGGCGAACGCGACGCCCGCTTCGGTGATCTTGCGCAGGTCGCCGAGCGAGAAGACCTGGAAGCCGCCCGAGTCCGTGAGGATGGGCCGCTTCCAGCCCATGAAGCCGTGCAGGCCGCCGTGCGCCGCGATGGTGTCGAGGCCGGGGCGCAGCCACAGGTGAAACGTGTTGCCGAGAATGATCTGCGCGTGAATTTCCTCCAGCTCGCGCGGCTGGATCGCCTTCACCGTGCCGTAGGTGCCCACGGGCATGAAGATCGGCGTCTCGATCACGCCGTGGTTCAGCGTGAGGCGGCCGCGCCGGGCGAGGCCGTCGGTCGCGAGCAGCTCGAAGGCAAGGCCGTTCGGCGGCGGGGTATGGCTAGGGTCGGATGGACCTGCGGTCATCGGTAACTCCTGTGCCACCGGAAGACAGTCCGGCGCATGTGGTGAACGACCGCCGCAGGGAGCGCGGCGGCGAAGAAACAGTGTCGAGGCGGCGCGGCTGTCGCGCCGTTACGGGGTGTGAGCCGTTATGGGTTGTGAGCCTTATGGGTCGAGCGTTTACGGCGCAGTGGCACCTGCGTCTGCGGCGCGCGTGAGCAGCATCGCGTCGCCGTAGCTGAAGAAGCGGTAGCGCTCGCGAATGGCGTGGCGATACGCGGCGCGAATCGTTTCGATGCCCGCGAACGCGGACACCAGCATCAGCAGCGTCGACTTCGGCAAGTGGAAGTTCGTGACGAGCCGGTCCACCACGCGAAAGCGATAGCCCGGCGTGATGAAGATGTCCGTTTCCGCCGACGTCGCGGCGAGCATCCTGCCTGCCGCTTCGGCGTCGCGTGCGGCGGCTTCGAGCGCGCGCATCGACGTCGTGCCCACCGCGATCACGCGGTTGCCACGCGCTTTCGTCGCCGCGATGCGATCCACGAGCGTCTGCGGCAGTTGATACCACTCGCTGTGCATCTTGTGTTCGGCGATGTTGTCCACGCGCACCGGCTGGAAGGTGCCGGCGCCCACGTGCAGCGTGAGCGTGGCGCGCGCGACGCCGCGCTCGTCGAGCCTTGCGAGCAGCGGCGCGTCGAAGTGCAGGCCCGCGGTGGGCGCTGCCACCGCGCCCGGGTTTTGCGCGAACACGGTCTGGTAGCGTGTTTCGTCGGTGGCGTCGGCATCGTGCTCGATGTAGGGCGGCAGCGGCAGGCGGCCGTAGCGCTCGATCAGCGTGAGGCAGTCGTCCGGAAAATGCAGCGTGTAGAAGGGCTCGACGCGCTCGCCCACCGTGACCTCGAACGCGTCGGCGAGGCGCAGCGTCGTGCCCGGTGCGGGGCTCTTGCTTGCACGGATCTGCGCGAGCGCGGTACGCTCGCCGGTCAGCCTTTCGACCAGCACCTCGATGCGGCCGCCGCTGGCCTTCTGGCCGAGGAACCGCGCCTTCAGCACTTTGGTATCGTTGAACACGAGCAGATCGCCGGGCTGGATGCAGTCGGGCAGCTCGGAAAAACGGCGGTCGACGAGGCGCGGCTCGAGCGGATTGGCCTGGTCGGCCTGGTTATGGACTTCAAGCAGGCGGCTTGCGCTGCGCTCGGGCAGCGCGGTTTGCGCGATGAGTTCGGGCGGCAGCTCGAAGTCGAAATCGGAAAGCTTGAACATGCGAAAGACGATGGAACGGGGCGCGCCGCCCGCCAGCGGCAAGCGGCTATGATGGCGGGGCGGTGCTGCGGCCCCGATAACCGTGGTGGATCGGCCGCCCGCGCGTTTTTTGCGTAAAGCCGACATTGTACTTGCGAAGCGACTCATGCCTTTTCCCTCCCGCCCGTCGAACCCCGCAGAATCTCGCAGCCAGCGCAGTCAGGACGCGCACGCGCTGGATTCGGACGCGGCGGGCGAGGCACGCGACGTGCCGGCAAGCGGGGCGAATGGCGGTGAGAGCGGCAATGAGGCTGATGGCCACAGCGACCGTAGCGATCATGGCGACCATGGCGACCGCGCTGGCCGGACGCCGGCAACGCGGCGCAACGGCAAGGCTGCCGCGAAATCCGCTACGTCGAAACGCCGGGCTGCGAAGGCAGCCGAGGCTGCGGATGAAAACGCTGAGGAAGAATCGGACGGCGCGGGCGCTTCCAAAACCGCCGCGCCAAAATCCGCCGCCGCCAAAACGGCCGACAAGCTCGCGCGGCTCGGCCTTCATCGCGATATCGATCTCGTGCTGCATCTGCCGATGCGCTACGAAGACGAAACCACGCTCACGCCGATCGGCGAACTGCTGCCCGGCGGTGTCGCGCAAACCGAAGGCGTGGTGTTCGACAACGAGATCGCCTACCGGCCGCGCCGCCAATTGCTCGTGAAGCTGCGTGACGACGCCGGCGCCGAACTCGTGCTGCGCTTCCTGAATTTCTACGGCTCGCAGGTCACACAGATGGCGATCGGCAAGCGTCTGCGGGTTCGCGGCGACGTGCGGGGCGGTTTCTTCGGCATGGAGATGGTGCATCCGGCCGTGCGCGTGGTCGATGCCGATACGCCTTTGCCGCAGGCGCTCACGCCCGTTTATCCGAGCACCGCGGGCGTCACGCAGGCGTATCTGCGCAAGGCCATCGACAACGCGCTCGCGCGCACGGCGCTGCCCGAACTGTTGCCCGAGGCGATTGCGCGGCGCTATTTCGGGCCGCTCGGCCTGCCGCCGCTGATGGACGCCGTGCGCACGCTTCACCATCCCGCCGTGGACGCTGACGAGACCGAGCTGATCGACGGCACGCATCCCGCGTGGTCGCGCATCAAGTTCGAGGAACTGCTCGCGCAGCAGCTTTCGCTCAAGCGCGCCCACGAGGAGCGCCGTACGCGTGCGGCGCCGGCCATGCCGCGGCGCGGCGCGGACGACGCCACATCGCTCGTCACGCGGCTGATGCAGACGCTGCCGTTCAAGCTGACGGGCGCGCAGCAACGCGTCGTCGGCGAAATTGCGCAGGACCTGACGCTGCCGCATCCCATGCAGCGCCTGTTGCAGGGCGACGTGGGCAGCGGCAAGACCGTCGTGGCGGCGCTCGCTGCCGCGCAGGCCATCGACGCCGGCTATCAGGCCGCGATGATGGCGCCCACCGAAATACTCGCCGAGCAGCACGCGCGCAAGCTGCGCGACTGGCTCGAACCGCTCGGCGTGAGCGTGGCCTGGCTTGCCGGCAGTCTGAAGGCCAAAGAGAAGCGCGCGGCGCTGGAAGCGGCGGCGCTCGGCACTGCGCGGCTCGTCATCGGCACGCACGCCATCATCCAGGACACGGTGGAGTTCGCGCGCCTCGGGCTCGTGATCGTCGACGAGCAGCACCGGTTCGGCGTCGCGCAGCGGCTCGCGTTGCGCGCCAAAGCGGCGCAGGCCGCGGATGGCGCGCGCGACTTCCAGCCGCACCAGCTCATGATGTCGGCCACGCCGATTCCGCGCACGCTCGCCATGACCTACTACGCGGACCTCGACGTCTCCACCATCGACGAACTACCGCCCGGACGCACGCCGATCCTCACGAAGCTCGTCTCCGATGGGCGCCGCGAGGAAGTGATCGCCCGCGTGCGCGAGGCCGCGCTGACGGGTCGGCAGGTGTACTGGGTCTGCCCGCTGATCGAGGAAAGCGAGACGCTGCAATTGCAGACCGCGGTGGAAACGTTCGAAACGCTGGTGGCCGCGCTGCCGGAGCTGAGAGTGGGCCTCGTGCATGGCCGCCTGGCTCCGGCGGACAAGGCCGCCGTGATGGACGCGTTTTCGCGCAACGAGGTGCAACTGCTCGTCGCAACGACCGTGATCGAAGTGGGCGTGGACGTGCCGAACGCGTCCCTGATGGTGATCGAGCACGCGGAGCGCTTTGGTCTTGCCCAGTTGCATCAATTGCGCGGCCGGGTGGGGCGGGGCAGCACGGCGTCGGTGTGCGTGCTCCTTTACAGCGGGCCGCTTTCGCAGTCCGGCCGCGCGCGGCTGCAGACCATGCGCGAAACCACGGACGGCTTCGAGATCGCCCGTCGCGACCTGGAGATTCGCGGTCCGGGCGAGTTTCTCGGCGCGCGGCAGTCCGGCGCAGCGATGCTGCGCTTTGCCAGCCTCGAAAACGACGGCTGGCTCATCGAGCCGGCGCGCGAGGCCGCTGAACAACTGCTGCACGAGTACTCGCACGTGGTGACGCAGCATCTGACGCGCTGGCTCGGCGCGCGCGAGCAATATCTGAAGGCGTAAGGCTGGCGGCGAGGGCTGAAAGGGCGAAGGGGCGACGGGTTCAAAGGCGGAAAGGGCGATCCTCGTCCAGCCTCATTCAGGTTGAATATTGGCGAATTGGCCCCATAGGTGTATAACTGAAACCTATCGAATCTTTCGCCTGATTGGTCCCCGAATGACCCTGACCGAACTGAAATACATCGTCGCCGTGGCTCGCGAACGGCATTTCGGCCGCGCCGCCGAAGCCTGCTTCGTCAGCCAGCCGACGCTTTCTGTTGCTATCAAGAAGCTCGAAGACGAATTGAACGTGCAGATCTTCGAGCGCGGCACGAGCGAAGTCAGCGTGACGCCCATCGGCGAGCAGATCGTCACGCAGGCGCAGCGCGTGCTCGAACAGACGCTCGCCATCAAGGAAATCGCGAAGCAGGGCAAGGATCCGCTCGTCGGACCGCTGCGCCTCGGCGTGATCTACACCATCGGGCCCTATCTGTTGCCCACGCTCGTGAAGCAGATGATCAAGCGCGTTCCGCAGATGCCGCTGATGCTCCAGGAGAACTACACGCTCAAGCTGATCGAGCTGCTGAAGCAGGGCGAAATCGACGTTGCCATCATGGCGCTGCCGTTTCCCGAAACCGGTCTCATGCTGCGCCCGCTCTACGACGAGCCGTTCGTCGTGGCGCTGCCGTCGGGCCACGCCTGGGAAAAACGCCCGAAGATCGATCCGGGCGACCTCAAGCAGGAAACGATGCTGCTGCTGGGCAGCGGCCATTGCTTCCGCGACCACGTGCTGGGCGTGTGTCCGGAGCTGATGCGCTTCTCGCAGAATGCCGACGGCATCCAGAAGACCTTCGAAGGCTCGTCGCTGGAGACCATCCGGCACATGGTGGCGAGCGGCGTGGGCATTACGGTGCTGCCGCGCATGTCGGTGCACGAAGTGAAGCCGCACGCGGGCGGCGTCGATTCGGGGCTGCTTTCTTATGTGCCGTTCGACGAACCGGTTCCAGATCGCCGCGTCGTGCTGGCCTGGCGCAAGAGCTTTACACGCATGCCGGCCATCGACGCCATTTGCGACGCCGTCGCCGCGTGCGATCTGCCTGGCGTGAGGAAGCTCGACATTCCGGCAGCGGCCGCCTGAGGTTTCGGGCTGGTGGTGTCGACGGCGCCCCGGCCCCGATTTCTTCCATGGCGCAAGGCCGCCCTTTAGCCCTGTTTAGTCCAGGGCTATTGAATAAATAAAATCAATCAAATACGCTGAATCGATAGCGTTGTTATAGTTTCCTCCATGGATCAACCGATCCACACCCAACCCGGAGGAAGCCATGTCCCAGCCCGTTCAGCCGTCCATTGCCAACTCCGCCGCGCAGGCCTCGTCGCTGCGCGCATCGCATTCCGCCGTCGCCATCGCGCCGCAGCGCGTTTTCGCTTCTGAGTCGTCCATGCGCGAACTGCGCACGGTCGCGTTCTCGCTGCTCGTGGATCGCGCGCTGTCGGCCTAGATCGGCCTGAACAAGAGGCTAAGACGCTGTCTTTTCCGCCTTCCTCTTCGCACCGTTTCTCCCATTCCAGTATCACCACCAAGGAGTCCAGGATGTCCGAACGCAGGTCGTGATGCTGCGGACGTGTGGCTCATCGAAAAACTCGCACACTTCGACCGCGAAGTGATTCCCGAGCGCCGCGTGCACGCAAAGGGTTCCGGCGCGTTCGGCACGCTCAAGGTCACGCACGACATCTCGCGCTATACGAAGGCCAAAGTGTTTAGCGAAGTCGGCAAGGAAACACCGCTTTTCATGCGCTTTTCGACGGTCGCGGGCGAGCGCGGCGCCGCCGACGCCGAACGCGACGTGCGCGGCTTCTCGATCAAGTTCTACACGGAAGAGGGCAACTGGGACGTCGTCGGCAACAACACGCCGGTGTTCTTCATTCGCGATCCGCTCAAGTTCCCGGATTTCATCCACACGCAAAGCGCGATCCGCGCACGAACCTGCGCAGCAACGTCGCCGCGTGGGACTTCTGGTCGCGTCACCCGGAGTCGCTGCATCAGGTCACGATCGTCATGAGCGATCGCGGCATTCCGAAGAACTACCGGCAGCAGCATGGCTTCGGCTCGCACACGTTCTCGTTCATCAACGCGAACAACGAGCGCTTCTACGTGAAGTTCCATCGCGCAGGCGAAACACGGCGGCGCGGTGGTCGCAGCGCGCGCAGCCGAATCAGCTTCGGGATTCGGTGATGCAGCCGATGCGGCGCACAGGGGCGCCGACCGTTGACACGCAGCGAGTCCCAATCGGAGAACCGCGGACGTGGAGCAGGCCGCGTTCACGCCGGCCAACGTGGTGCCGGGCATCGGCTTCTCGCCGGATCGTCTGCTGCAGGGGCGGCTGTTCTCGTACGGCGACACGCAGCGCTACCGGCTGGGCGTGAACCACCACCAGATTCCGGTGAATGCGCCGAAGTGTCCGTTCCACCACGCGTTCCACCGCGACGGCGCGATGCGCACCGACGGCAACCTGGGCGGCACGGTGAACTACGAACCGAACCGCTTCGGCGACTTCACGCAGGACCACAACGCGGCAGAGCCGCCGCTTGCGGGCGGCACCGTGGACCACTACGACCATCGTGAAGACGGCGACTACTACAGCCAGCCGGGCGCGCTGTTTCGTCTGTTCGACGCGGCTCAGCGTGAGCGTCTGTTCGCGAACATCGCAGCGGCCATCGACGGTGTGCCGAAGGAAATCGTGGAACGGCAGATCGAGCATTTCCGCCGTGCCGATGCGGCGTATGCCGAAGGCGTGATTGCGGCAATGGCTGCGCGGGCAGAAGCCGCGAAGTAAAAGCCTGGCAATCGAGGCGTGTTGCGGACGGTGCGTGTTTCCGCCGTCCGCGCAGATCGAGATGCGAGGCGAAGCAGGCGAAACACCGGGCGAGGCGCTTCAGCGCCTCGTTCGTTCTTGAAGTTGGAAAGGAGAAGGATCATGAATTCGAACCCAATCGCCCAGCGAGCCCATTCCGGCGCGGCAGTCGCATCCGCCTTTCATGCGGGCGGCGACATGCTGATGCGCAAGGCACTGGGTTTCGCGATCGTGAGTAGCGGGTTTGCAGTGTTGGTCGTGCAAGGCGTGCAGCACGTACTGCGCGGCTAGGTCCGTGTCACGCGCGATGCGCGGTTCTTGACCCGCATGCCTGCGCGTGTGCCACCGTGCGCAAGCGGATCGCTATTCCAAGCTAAACTGTCGCCTGCTCGAAGGTCCATGCATGGCGTCTGTCTCATGGGCCAGCGACGGTTCGAATCACTCTTCCAAGGAGTCATCATGGCCAAAAAGGGATCCGTGCAGCAAGTCAACATCGGCATCAACGACAAGGACCGCAAGAAGATCGCGCAAGGCTTGTCGCGTCTGCTTGCCGACACGTACACGCTGTACCTGAAGACCCACAACTTTCACTGGAACGTGACGGGACCGATGTTCAACACGCTCCATCTGATGTTCGAAACGCAATACACGGAGCTCGCGCTCGCGGTGGACGCGATCGCCGAGCGCATTCGCGCGCTGGGCGAGCCGGCGCCGGGCAGCTATCGCGACTTTGCGAAGCTCTCGTCGATTCCGGAAGCGGACGGCGTGCCCGCCGCCGAGGAAATGATTCGCCAGCTGGTGCAAGGGCAGGAAGCCGTGGTGCGTACCGCCCGCGAAATCTTCCCGGCCACGGAAGCTGCCAACGACGAGCCCACCGCCGACCTGCTCACGCAGCGCATGCAGACGCACGAAAAGACTGCATGGATGCTGCGCGCAATGATCTCGTGATGTCCCGCGCGCGAACACGCGCCCTGCAGTAACGCGCGTGACGGCAGAGCCCGCTTGCCGGGCCTGCCCGCGCGGCCTGACCTACAATAGCGGGATCGTTTTCACCGGCACGTCCCATGTTCGCCCGACTCCCGCTGTATCTGCGCCTCGTCCGCATGGACAAGCCGATCGGCAGCCTGCTGCTGCTCTGGCCCACGCTCAACGCGCTCTGGATCGCGTCCAACGGACACCCGCCGCTCCAGTTGCTCGCCATCTTCGTCGTCGGCACCGTGCTCATGCGCTCGGCGGGCTGTGCCATCAACGACTACGCGGACCGCGATTTCGACCGCTACGTGAAGCGCACTGCCGAACGGCCCATCACATCGGGCAAGATCAAGGCGTGGGAAGCCGTGGCACTCGCGGTAGGGCTCTCGCTCATCGCGTTCCTTTTGATCCTGCCGCTCAATGCGTTGACGAAGGAGCTTTCCGTCGTGGCGCTCTTCGTGGCCGGCTCGTATCCGTTCACCAAGCGTTTCTTCGCGATTCCCCAGGCCTATCTCGGCATTGCGTTCGGTTTCGGCATTCCAATGGCGTTCGCGGCACTTCAGGACCACGTGCCCGTACTCGCGTGGGTGATGCTCGCGGCGAACGTGTTCTGGTCGGTGGCGTACGACACGGAGTACGCGATGGTGGATCGCGACGACGACATCAAGATCGGTATCCGCACGTCGGCGCTGACCTTCGGCCGCTTCGACGTGCTTGCCATCATGCTGTGCTATGCCGCGACGCTGGGCATCTATGTCGGCATCGGCGTCGTGCTGGGCTTCGGGCTGCTGTACTGGCTCGGCTGGGCGGCGGCGGCGGGTTGCGCCGTCTATCACTACACGCTGATCCGTAACCGCGAGCGTATGCCGTGCTTCGCGGCGTTCCGGCACAACAACTGGCTGGGCGGCGCACTCTTTGCAGGCATCGCCGCGCATTACGCGGCGGCTTCGTTCTAGTTTCTTCTGCTGCCCTCGGGCGCCGGCTTCGGGCTTACTGCTTGCCGAACGCCTCGCCCATTTCCTTTGCCCGTGCGTCGGCGGCCAGTGCGCCGCGGACGATCGCTTCCTTCACGCCCGACGCGTCGAACGAGGCCAGCGCCGCCGCGGTGGTGCCGCCCTTCGACGTCACGCGCTCGCGCAGCACGGCCGGCGGCTCGTCGGACTGCGCCGCAAGCTGCGCCGCGCCCGCGAATGTCGCGATGGCGAGCGCGCGTCCCTGCTGCTCATCCATACCCAACTGGCGTGCGGCTTCTTCGAGCGCCTCGATGAAATAGAACACGTAGGCAGGGCCGCTGCCGGAGATTGCCGTGACGGCGTCGATCTTCGTTTCGTCGTCGAACCAGACGGTTTGGCCCACGGCGCCCAGCACCTGCGAGGCGAGCGCGCGGCCCGCTTCGTCCACCCCCGAGGTCGCCACGAGACCGGCCGCGCCCATGCCGATCAGCGCGGGCGTGTTCGGCATCGTGCGTACGATGCGCGCGTGGCCGCCCAGCCAGCGCGAGAGGTCCGCGGCGCGGATGCCGGCCATGATGCTGATGACGACCTGCGTCGGCGCGAGGTGCGGTGCGAGCGCCGTTGCCACGTCCTTCGCGACCTGCGGTTTCACGGCGAGCACCACGGCGTCGTAGGCGGCGAGCGCCGTGTCGGCGGCGGCGCCGGTGCGGATGCCGAATTGCTGCTCGCTGCGCGCGCGGGCGTCGGCATTCGGATCGATTGCGTAGAGGTCGCCGGGCGCCACGCCGCGGCGGATCATGCCGCCGATGAGTGCAGCGGCCATGTTGCCGCCGCCGATGAAGGCAATCTTCATGATGGTGATGAAAAGAGGTGAGAACGGGTGAGTCAGTGGGCGTATTGGCGCGCGCCGAAAATCGCGGTGCCGATGCGCACGATGGTGGCGCCTTCGAGCACGGCCGCTTCGAGGTCGGCGGACATGCCCATGGAAAGCGTATCCAGCGCGAGGCCGTCGGCGCGCAGCGAGTCGAAGAGCTCGCGCAGCATGCGGTGCGGCGCGCGTTGTGCCTCGAGGGTTTCGGCCGGCTCCGGGATCGACATCAGCCCGCGCAGACGCAGCTTCGGCAGCGCGGCGATTTCATGCGCGACGGCGGCCGCTTCGGCGGGGGCCACGCCGCTCTTCGACGCCTCGCCGCTCACGTTCACCTGGAGCAGGACGTTGAGCGGCGGCAGCGCGTCGGGCCGCTGCTCGGCGAGCCGCTGCGCAATCTTGAGGCGGTCCACGGAGTGCACCCAGTCGAAGTGTTCGGCGACGGGGCGCGTCTTGTTCGATTGCAGCGGTCCGATGAAATGCCATTCGATGGATGCGCGCAGGTCGGCGAGCGCTTCGATCTTCGCGATGGCTTCCTGCACGTAGTTCTCGCCGAACGCGCGCTGACCCGCGGCGTGGGCGGCGCGTACGTCGTCGGCGGGGAAGGTCTTGGAGACGGCGAGCAGCGCGACCGATTGCGGGTCGCGGCCGGCCGCGTGCGCCGCGCGCTCGATGCGCGCGTGGACGTCGGCGAGGTTATGGGCAATATCTGACATGACGCGCGGGCATGAAGCTGGACGGGGACGGCAGAGCGGACACCTGGCGAGCCATCTGGCGAATCCGTAGGCAAACCGGCAGGCAGGCGCGGTGCCGCGAGCAGGCGCCCATTATACGGAGCCTGGATTGGCGAGCATATGCTCGACCAGCTCGATCCAGTGCGCGACAGGCAGGGACGTACCGCTTTGCAGATGCGCGATGCAGCCGATGTTGGCCGACACGATCATCTGCGGCTCTACGGCGTGCAGGCGCTCCAGCTTCTGGTTGCGTAGCGCGTACGAGAGCTTTGGCTGCAGCAGCGAGTACGTGCCCGCCGAACCGCAGCAGGTGTGGCTGTCGGCGGGGAGTCGCACGTCGATGCCGAGCGCGGTGAGCAGGCGCTCGACGTCGCCCCTCAACTGCTGGCCATGCTGAAGCGTGCACGGCGGGTGGTATGCCACCGTATGCACGCTGCGCCGGCGCGCTGCTGCCGCCAGCTGCTCCTCGAACTGGGGCAGGATTTCCGAGATGTCGCGCGTGAGGTCGGCCACGCGGCGCGCCTTCTCCGCATACGCGGGGTCGTCGCGCAGCAGGTGCGCGTATTCCTTGACCGTTGCGCCGCACCCCGACGCGTTCATCACGATCGCCTCGACGCCCTGCTCGACATGAGGCCACCAGGCGTCGATGTTGTGACGGGCGTCGTCGAGGGCTTCGTCGTTGTAGCCGAGGTGCAGGCGGATCGCGCCGCAGCAGCCGGCGTCCGGCGCGACCACGGTTTCGATGCCGAGCGCGTCGAGCACACGCGCCGTGGCGGTGTTGACGTTCGGCATCATCGAAGGCTGCACGCAGCCGGCCAGCATCAGCATCTTGCGCGGATGCTTCGCGGTGGGCCACGCGAGCGCACGCTGGCGCGCGGGCACCTTGTCGCGCAGCTTCTTCGGCAGCAGCGCGCGCACGTGCTGGCCGAGCCGCATGGCGGGCGTGAAGACGGCGCTGTTGGGCAGGAAGCTCGCAAGGAAGCGGCGCAGCGCGCGCTGGCCCGCGGGCCGCGGCACCTTCTCTTCGGCGAGCTTACGGCCTATCTCCACGAGCCGGCCGTACTGCACGCCGGAAGGGCAGGTCGTTTCGCAGTTGCGGCAGGTGAGGCACCGGTCGAGGTGCGTCTGCGTGCTGCGCGAGACTTGCGACCCTTCCACCATCTGCTTGATGAGATAGATGCGTCCGCGCGGACCGTCCAGCTCGTCGCCGAGCAACTGATAGGTGGGGCAGGTCGCGGTGCAGAAGCCGCAATGCACGCACTTGCGCAGAATGGCGTCGGCCTCGTTGCCGTCGGCGGTGTTGCGAATGAAGTCCGCGAGGTTGGTTTGCATCGCGTTGCTCAGAAATCGGGGTAGAGCCGGTTGCGGTTGAAGATGCGCGCCGGGTCGAACGCGGCTTTCAGCCCGCGGTGGATCTTCATCACCGGCGCCGGCAGCGGCGTGAACACGCCCGCGCTGCGGTCGTAGCCGTGGCCGGTTCGAAAGAGGGTGGCGTGGCCGCCGGCCTGTTTCGCGCTCATGCGTACCGTCTGGGCGTCGGTGTCGGTGATCCACCAGCGTTGCGCGCCGCCCCATTCCATCAATTGAGCGCCCGGCAGTTGCAGCGGCTCGGCAATGGAGGGCAGCGCGAGGCGCCACAGCGCCGACTTCGGCGCGATGCCGGTGAAGAACGGATCGGTCTGCTCGCGCAGGCCTGCCCAGAAACGTTCGGCCTCCACAGCATCCACCACTTCGCCGCCGAGCGTGGCGCGCGCCGTCTTGACGGCGGCCTCGGCGCCCGCGAGGCGCACCACCAGCGTGTCGTTGCGCCACGCGCTGCCCGTGATGGGCAGCGGGCGGCCGCCCCACTCGTTGAGCTTGCGCACCGCGTCGGTGCCGTTCATGTCGAAGCGAAGCGTCGCTTCGGCTTTGGGCAGCGGCAGCACCTTGACGGACAGTTCGAGCATCAGACCCAGGGTGCCGAGCGAGCCGGCGAGCAGACGCGAGACGTCATAACCCGCGACGTTTTTCACCACCTGGCCGCCGAAATGCAGCACCTGCCCCTGGCCATTCATGATGACGGCGCCGAGCACGAAGTCGCGTGGCGCGCCCGTGTATGGACGGCGCGGCCCGGCAAGTCCGGCGGCGATGCAGCCGCCCAGCGTGGCCTGCGCGCCGAAGTGAGGTGGCTCGAATGCCAGCATCTGGTCGCGTTCCGCGAGCGTGGCTTCGATCTCGACGAGCGGCGTGCCGGCGCGCGCCGTGATGACGAGCTCGGGCGGATCGTAGGAGACGATGCCGCGGTGCGCGCGCGTATCGAGGATCTCGCCTTCCAGCGCCTGGCCGTACCAGTCCTTGGTGCCGCCGCCGCGGATGCGTAGCGCGCGTCCCTGGGCGCTTGCCGAGCGGATGCGCTCGGACCAGTCCGCGACGATGTCGTCCTCTTCCATGGCGTTTTGTTCGTTGTAGGTCGTTCGATTGTACCGACTGGGTTTGCCCCCGCAACCGGAACGACCCTAAGCCCGGCCCCCGATCCATCACGCCGCAGGCAATTGCAAAAAACCGCGGCTCAAAAGCCTGCGGCTCAGAACCGCGGCAGATCCGGATGCGGCAGCAGCCCGCCGCGCACGTGCAGCTTGCCGTACTCGGCGCAGCGCGCCCGCGTCGGGATGCCCTTGTCGGGATTGAGCAGTCCCGGCGGATCGAAGGCGCGCTTCACTGCGTGGAACGTGTCGCGCTCTTCGGGCGAAAATTGCACGCACATCGAATTGATCTTCTCGATGCCCACGCCGTGCTCGCCCGTTACCGTGCCACCCAGTTCGACACAGGTTTCGAGGATGTCCGACCCGAAGGCCTCGGCGCGGTGCCACTCGTCGAGGTCGTTGCCGTTGAAAAGAATCAGCGGGTGCATGTTGCCGTCGCCCGCGTGGAACACGTTGATGCAGCGCAGCCGGTACTGCTCTTCCAGCGTCTTGATGCGCATGAGCAGCGGCCCGATGCTGCGCCGTGGCACGGTGCCGTCCATGCAGTAGTAGTCCGGCGAAATGCGGCCCGCGGCCGGGAATGCGTTCTTGCGGCCCGACCAGAAGCGCAGCCGCTCGGCTTCGGTGCGCGAAATCTGGATGCGCGTGGCGCCATGCTCGCGCAGCACGGCCGTCATGCGCACCACTTCTTCGGCCACTTCTTCGGGGGTGCCGTCCGATTCGCACAGCAGGATGGCCTCGGCGTCGAGGTCGTAGCCCGCGCCGACGAATTCCTCCACGGCACGCGTGGCGGGGTTGTCCATCATTTCGAGCCCGGCCGGAATGATGCCCGCCGCGATGATGCCGGCCACGGCGTCACCGCCTTTCACGACGTCGTCGAAGCTCGCCATGATGACCTGCGCTGTTTGCGGCTTCGGAATGAGCTTTACCGTGACCTCGGTGACGATGGCGAACATGCCTTCGCTGCCGATCAGCACGGCGAGCAGGTCGAGGCCCGGCGCGTCCGGCGCGAGCGAGCCGAATTCCACGATGTCGCCGTCCATCGTCACCGCGCGCACGCGCAGCACGTTGTGGACCGTGAGGCCGTACTTGAGGCAGTGCACGCCGCCCGAATTCTCCGAGACGTTCCCGCCGATCGTGCAGGCGATCTGCGACGACGGGTCCGGCGCGTAATAGAGGCCGAACGGCGCCGCCGCTTCGGACACCGCCAGGTTGCGCACGCCGGGCTGCACGGTGGCCGTGCGCGCGTACGGGTCCACCTCGACGATTTTGCGAAAGCGCGCGAGCGAGAGCACGACGCCGTGGCGGATCGGCATGGCGCCGCCCGAGAGACCCGTGCCCGCGCCGCGCGGCACGATGGGCACGTCGAGGCGCCGGCAGATCTGCACGATGCGCTGCACCTGCGATTCGGTCTCGGGCAGCGCGACTGCGAGCGGCAGGCGCCGGTATGCCGAGAGCCCGTCGCATTCGTACGCGACCGTGTCTTCCTCGCGGTAGAGCAGGCAGTGCGTCGGCAGCACGGCCATCAGCGCCTGCACGACTTCGCGCTGGCGTTGTGCGAGCGCGTCCGCTGTCAGTTCGCCCGGTGCGTTCATGAGGTCTCCCGCGTCGAGGGTGTCGGGTTTGTCGGGTTGTCGGGGCGTCGCCGCGCTGTCATGCCGACCAGGAAAAAATCTTCCCGGGGTTCATCAGATTGCGCGGATCGAGCGCGTGCTTGATGGCGCGCATCGTGTCGACCGTGTCGGCACCGTGCTCGTCCAGCAGAAAGCCCATCTTGTGCAGGCCCACGCCGTGCTCGCCGGTGCAGGTGCCGTCCATGCGCAGCGCGCGTTCGACGATGCGCCGATTGAGGCGCTCGGCTTCCTCGAGTTCCTCGGGCTTGTCGGGATCGATCAGGATGGCGACGTGAAAGTTACCGTCGCCGACGTGGCCCACGATCGGGCAGGGCAGCGGCGAGGCGCCAAGGTCGGCCTCGGTCTCGGCCACGCACTCGGCGAGGCGCGAGATCGGCACGCAGACGTCCGTTGTCACGGCGCGGCAGCCGGGCTTCAGTTGCAGCATCGCGAAGTAGGCGTTGTGGCGCGCGTTCCAGAGCCGGCTGCGGTCTTCGGGACGCGTGGCCCATTCGAAGCCTTCGCCGCCGTTTTGCGCGGCGATTTCCTGAACCGTCTCGGCCTGTTCCTTGACGCCGCTTTCGGTGCCGTGGAACTCGAAAAACAGCGTGGGCGCCTCGCGCAGCGTGAGGTTCGAATGGCGGTTGATCGAACGGATAGCAAGTGAATCGACGAATTCGACGCGCGCGACGGGCACGCCCATCTGGATGGTCTCGATGACGGCGCGCACCGCGTCGCCCATCGACGCGAACGTGCACACCGCAGCGGACACCGCTTCGGGCTGCGGATAGAGCCGCAGCGTGATCTGCGTGATGACGCCGAGCGTGCCTTCCGAGCCCACCAGGAGGCGCGTGAGATCGTAGCCGGCAGACGACTTGCGCGCGCGCGAGCCGGTCTTGATGACGCGGCCGTCGGCCAGCACCGCCGTGAGGCCGAGCACGTTCTCGCGCATCGTGCCGTAGCGTACGGCGTTGGTGCCCGAGGCGCGCGTCGCGCACATGCCGCCGATACTCGCGTCCGCGCCCGGATCGATGGGGAAGAACAGGCCCGCGTCGCGCAGCGCCTCGTTGAGCTGCTTGCGCGAGATGCCGGGCTCCACGGTGACGGTGAGGTCTTCGGCGTTGATCGAGAGCACGCGGTTCATCTCGGAGAGATCGATCGACACGCCGCCCTGCACCGCGAGCAGATGACCTTCGAGCGACGAGCCGTTGCCGTACGGAATGACGGGCACGTCGTACTGGCCGCACAGCCGCACGATGGTCTGAACCTCTTCGGTGCTGCGCGCGAACACTACGGCGTCGGGCAGTTGGGGATCGAACGGCGATTCGTCGCGACCGTGATGAGCGCGTACGGCTTCGGCTGTCGACACGCGTTGGCCAAAGGCGCTCTGGAGCGCGGCAAAAAGACCAGCGGGGAAGGGACGACGGGCAGGATGCAGGGAGGTGGGCGGCGCGATTTGATTCACGCGTGTCTCCTGATAACGATTGAGTGGTTCTGCTTTTGCTTCATTTTACGCCGATCGACCCTGCGCCCGCCGCCCGGGCTTCCCCGCGCCTGGCCGGCACGGAGAGGGGCCACGGGCGAACCTATAATGTCGCGCACCGCATTGGCCAATGCATCGATCGACAAAGGGGAGGACATCATGGGCAACCGCCTCAGCAAAATCGCAACGCGCACCGGCGACGACGGCACCACGGGTCTGGGCGACGGCAGCCGCGTGCGCAAGGACGATGCGCGGATCGCGGCGATCGGCGATGTGGACGAACTGAACTCGCAGATTGGCGTGCTGCTCTGCGAAGCGCTGCCCGACGACGTGCGCGACGCGCTGACGGTCATCCAGCACGATCTGTTCGACCTGGGCGGCGAACTGTGCGTGCCGGGCCACACGATGATGACCGACACGCACCTCGCGCAGCTCGACGATTGGCTCGCGGCATACAACGCGACGCTCGAACCGCTCAAGGAGTTCATCCTGCCGGGCGGATCGCGGGCGGCGGCGCTGGCCCACGTATGTCGCACGGTGTGCCGGCGTGCCGAGCGCTCCATCGTGGCGCTGGGCGCTCAGTCCCACTCCGCCGGCATGGAAGGGGCGAAGACCGGCGAGCCGGATAAGGGGCGCGATTCGGCGCTCAACGATGTCCCGCGCCGCTACGTGAACCGCCTTTCCGACCTGCTGTTCGTGCTCGCGCGCGTGCTCAATCGCGCCGACGGTGGCAATGACGTGCTGTGGCGCCATGACCGCAGTGCAAAAAAACATCGCTGATGTTGGATTCGCGTCACGTTTCAGGCTTTTTGCGCTGCGACAAAATGTCCTCGTTTTTGTTCGTGCTAAAAAATGTATCGTGTCAGCATCTTTTGAGGAGAGACACGCTATGACAGCGCTTACCGCTGAACAGATGGCCCGCGTGAAGGCTACGGCCCCCGTTCTTGCCGAGCATGGCACCACGATCACGAAGCATTTCTACAAGCGCATGTTCGCGCACCACCCGGAGCTGAAGAACGTCTTCAACCAGACGCACCAGCAAAGCGGCAGCCAGCCCGAAACGCTGGCACGCGCGGTCTATGCCTACGCCGCGAACATCGACAATCTCGGCGCGCTCGGTTCTGCGGTGTCGCGCATCGCCCACAAGCACGCGAGCCTCAACATTCGTCCCGAACACTACCCTGTCGTGGGGCGGCATCTGCTTGGCGCGATCGTCGACGTGCTGGGCGACGCGGTGGATCAGGACACGCTCACGGCGTGGAAGGTGGCCTACGGTCAACTGGCGGACATTTTGATCGGCGCGGAAGCGAAGCTGTATGAAGGCGCGGCGTGGAGCGGTTTCCGTCCGTTCGTGGTGGCGCGCAAGGAAGTGGAAAGCGACGAGATCACGTCGTTCTATCTGACGCCGCCCGATGGCGCGGACGCGTGCCGCTTCCAGCCGGGCCAGTATGTGAGCGTGATGCGTTTCGTGGACCGGCTCGGCGTTGACCAGCCGCGTCAGTACAGTCTTTCGGACGCCCCGCATGGCCGCTGGCTGCGCATTTCCGTGAAGCGCGAGGCCGCACGCGATGACGTGCCGCCGGGCCACGTGTCGAACCTGCTGCACGACGGCGTGGAAGAGGGCACCGTGGTGCATGTGAGCGCGCCGATGGGCGACTTCACGCTCAACCGTTCGGCCGATACGCCGGTCGTGCTCGTGAGCGGCGGCGTGGGCATTACGCCGATGACGTCGATGCTCTCCACCTTGCTGGCCGATGGCAGCCAGCGCCCTGTGGCGTTCGTGCATGCGTGTCGCAATGGCCGCGTGCATGCGTTCAAGACCTGGCTGAACGGTGTGGCTGCGTCGAACGCAAACGTGTCGCGCACTGTGTTCTACGAAGCGGTGGATGCGGCTGACCGCGAGGGCGTCGATTACGACTTCGAAGGCCGGCTCGACTTCAAGCGCATTGCCGACAAGGCTCTGCTGCCGAATGCCGACTACTACATCTGTGGTCCGCTGCCGTTCATGCGCGAGCAGCGCGACGCGCTTGTGGCGCTGGGTGTGGACGCTTCGCGCATCCATACCGAAGTGTTCGGCTCTGGCGCGCTCGAATAAGCGTTCCCTTCCCCGCGTTCTGGTACTGCATCACCCCACTGAGAGCCGGACCGGCTTGCCGATCCGGCTCAGCAGTTCTACCAGCATGTCGATGGTGAACTTCGAAGTCTTGCGGTTCACCACATCCGAAACGCGCGGCCGCGACACCATGAGCACCTGGGCCGCCTCGGCCTGCTTCAGGTGGTGCTGCTCGATCCATTGCGTGAGTTCGGCCATGAGCTGCTCCTTGAGCAGCCGCGTGTCGTTGATCTGCTTTTGCGATGCTGCGTAGAGACGCTTCGCTTCGTCCGGCGCAAAGCCGAGTTCGAGGAAGAGATTGGCGCCCGGCTTCGTGACGTGCCGGATTTCGGTGTCGATGCTCACGGTCTTGCTGGTCATTTACTGAGTCTCCCTGCGATGAGCCACGGCGCGGTAACGCGCCATGGCGATTTCCGTATCGAGCTTCCGGGTAACCGGTGTCTTCTTCCGAAAGCAGTGAAGCACGTACACCGCTTCTTCGAACTTCGCCACGTAGAGCACCCGCCAGGTGCCGAAGCGTTCGCGGATACGGATTTCCCGCGTACCCGCGCCGATGCGCTCGAACGGCTTCCAGTCGGTCGGATCGAGCCCCGCCTGCACCTTGCCAAGATCGAAGCCAGCCTGCCTGCGTACTGCCTGGGGAAAAGCGAGCAGGTCGTCCAAAGACGAACCCACCCAGCGGATCTCTCGTTCGTGAATCATGGTTACCCAGCGTGTATAAAATTTTATACAAGAATGCGCCGTAAAACAAGTTTTGTTCTGCGGCGCGACGGCAACCACCTTACGAATCTCAGCACCCTTCGGCCATTCGTCCGGACGGCCAAATAAAAAAGCCCGGCACCTTTGTGCCGGGCTCCTGCTGCTGCCCACCGTCGCTCGAATCAGCCGGTTGCGCAGTTACGTCCGAACTCGTCTGGCCACGCTCAGTTCCCGCTGCCGCGGGCTGCGCGTCGCTGTCGTACCGCTTCGGCGAGGCCTTCGAGCACGCCGACACTTTCGTCCCAGCCGATGCAAGCGTCCGTGATGCTCTGGCCGTAGGTGAGCGCGCAACCTTCCTTGAGGTCCTGGCGCCCCGCGACCAGATGCGACTCCACCATCACGCCGACAATGCGCTCGTCGCCGCCGGCAATCTGGCGGCCGATATCAGCGCACACCGGAATCTGGTTCTCGTGCTTCTTCGAGCTGTTGGCGTGGCTCGCGTCGATCATGAGGCGCGCGGCGAGGCCGGCTTTGCCGATGTCGCTGCATGCCGCGTCCACGCTTTGCGCGTCGTAGTTCGGCGCCTTGCCGCCGCGCAGAATGACGTGGCAGTCCTCGTTGCCGGCCGTCGAGACGATGGCCGAGTGGCCGCCCTTCGTCACCGAGAGGAAATGGTGCGGCTGCGACGCGGCCTTGATTGCGTCGACCGCGATCTTCACGTTGCCGTCCGTACCGTTTTTGAAGCCGACCGGGCACGACAGGCCGGAGGCCAGCTCGCGGTGCACCTGCGACTCGGTCGTGCGCGCGCCGATCGCGCCCCAGGAGATCAGGTCGGCGATGTACTGCGGGCTGATCATGTCGAGGTATTCGGTGCCCGCGGGCAGTCCGAGTTCGTTGATCTGCATGAGCAGTTCGCGCGCGGTGCGCAGGCCGTCGTTGATCTTGAAGCTGTTGTCGAGGTACGGGTCGTTGATGAGGCCTTTCCAGCCCACCGTCGTGCGCGGCTTCTCGAAGTACACGCGCATCACGATTTCGAGTTCGCTCGCGAAGCGCTTGCGCTCCTTCACGAGTCGCCCAGCGTATTCGAGGGCCGCGCGCGTGTCGTGGATCGAGCACGGCCCGATGATGACGATGAGCCGGTCATCCATGCCATGCAGGATGCGATGCATGGACTGCCGCGCGTTGTAGATGAGGTCGGCAACCGTTTCCGTGCACGGGAATTCGCGGATGAGGTGGGCCGGCGGGACGAGTTCCTTGAGTTCGCGGATGCGCACGTCGTCGGTGTTGTACGGGGGCATGGTTTTCTCCTGATTCTCTTCGTAGCGTGTCTGCGCAGTCTTTGATGCGGCTACAGACGAATTCGAAAGGTCTTGCGGTCAATGCATGAGGCGAAAAAAAAAACCGCCAGACTGGCTGGCGGTTTTTCGGGAATTTCGGGTGACTTTCGTGCGCTAACACCCCTCTCGATCCGCCAGCGGCCTGAGATACCAAAAGAAATAAAAGTAAAACCGGGCGGACATGATCGTGAGGAAACGCTGGATGCGTGAAGTACGTGCGTTGAAAGTGTTGAGCTTTATAACCCGGCGAACCGGTGCTGACAAGCCGAGCCGCGCAAAAATGCGGGAAATCCGCACGATCCATTGCGATGGCGCAAGGACCGTGCGTCGGTTCGGATCAGATTCGGATCAGACGGTGCCGCCCACCGTCATGCGGTCGATGCGCAGCGTCGGCTGGCCCACGCCCACCGGCACGCTCTGGCCTTCCTTGCCGCAGACGCCCACGCCCGTGTCGAGCCGCATGTCGTTGCCGATCATGCTCACGTACTTGAGCGATTCCGGGCCGCTGCCGATCAGCGTCGCGCCTTTAACGGGGTAGCTGATCTTGCCGTTCTCGATCATGTACGCCTCGGACGCCGAGAACACGAACTTGCCGTTCGTGATGTCGACCTGGCCGCCGCCGAAGTTCACGGCATAGAGGCCGTTCTTCACCGAGGCGATGATCTCCTGCGGATCCTTGTCGCCGTTCAACATGTAGGTGTTGGTCATGCGCGGCATGGGCAGCGACGCGTACGACTCGCGCCGCGCGTTGCCCGTTACGGGCATGTTCATGAGGCGCGCGTTGAGCGTGTCCTGAATGTAGCCCTTGAGGATGCCGTCTTCGATCAGCGTCGTGCACTGCGTGGCGTTGCCTTCGTCGTCGATGTTGAGCGAGCCGCGGCGATTCGGCAGCGTGCCGTCGTCCACCACCGTCACGCCCTTGGCCGCCACCCGTTCGCCGATGCGCCCCGCGAACGCCGACGACCCCTTGCGATTGAAGTCGCCTTCGAGCCCGTGGCCAATGGCTTCGTGCAGCAGCACGCCCGGCCAGCCCGGCCCGAGCACGACCGTCATCGCGCCGGCCGGCGCGGGACGCGCTTCCAGGTTCACGAGCGCCGAGTGCACGGCGTCGTCGACGTAGCGCGACAGCACGTCGTCCGTGAAGTAGCCGTAGTCGAAGCGGCCGCCGCCGCCGCCGTTGCCGATCTCGCGGCGACCGTTCTGTTCGGCGATCACCGTGACGGACACGCGCACGAGCGGCCGGATGTCGGCTGCCAGCGCGCCGTCGCTGCGGGCCACGAGCACGATGTCGTACTCGCCCGCGAGCGCCGCCATCACCTGCGTGATGCGCGGGTCGCGCCCGCGCGCCATCTGCTCGATGCGCTCGAGCAGTTTCACTTTGGCGGTGGCGTCGAGCGAGTGGAGCGGGTCGGAGGGCAGGTACAGATCGCGGCCGGCCACGCCGGTGAGCGACGACGCCACCTTCACCTTCTGCTTGCCGCCGCCCGACTTCGCGATGGCGCGCGTGGCGATGGCCGCCTGGCGAATCGCTTCGGGTGAGAGGTCGTCGGAATAGGCGAAGGCAGTCCTGTCGCCGGACACGGCGCGCACGCCTACACCTTGATCGATGCTGAAGCTGCCCGATTTGACGATGCCTTCCTCGAGGCTCCACGCCTCGCTACGGGTAGCCTGGAAATACAGATCCGCGTAATCCACGCGATGCGTGAAGATCTCGCCGAGCGTGCGCGTGAGCACGCTTTCGTCGAGTCCATATGGCGTGAGGAGCACGTCCTTTGCGGTCGCGAGATTGCGGATGCCGGGTTCGATGATGTTCATGCGAGCAGTAATGAAAGGACTTGGGTGACAGTTCGGGCCAATATGCGGGATATCAACGGGCGCGCGGCTCGTCTAGCACGCGATGCCGCCATGCGGGCAGACTCGTGCGAACTTCCTGGATGCGCGCAGGATCGATGTCGCCGACCACGGCGCCCGCGCCTTCGTCGCGTACCGCAACGATTTCGCCCCAGGGGTCGATCAGCATGCTGTGCCCCCAGGTGCGCCGACCGTTTTCGTGCTTGCCGCCCTGGGCCGCGGCGAGCACATAACACTGGTTCTCCACGGCGCGGGCGCGCAGCAGCGTTTCCCAGTGAGCGCGGCCGGTGGTGTACGTGAATGCGGAGGGCACCACCATCAGCGCGCAATCGCCCATGCGCCGGTACAGCTCCGGAAAGCGCAGATCGTAGCAGACCGAGAGTCCCACGCGCCCGAACGGCGCGTCGAAGGTGCGGACCGCGTCGCCGGGGCGGATGGTGCGCGCCTCGTCGAACGACTCCTCGCCTTTTTCGAAGCTGAACAGGTGGATCTTGTCGTAGCGCGCCACCTCGGTGCCTTGCGGGTCGAACACAAGCGTCGTGTTGAGCACGCGCTCGGGTTCCGGTGCCACGAGCGGCAGCGTGCCGCCGATCACCCATACGCCATGGCGGCGGGCGGTGTCCGACAGAAAGCGCTGGATTGGACCGTCGCCGTGCGGCTCGCGCACGGCGATCTTGTCCGTGTCCTTGAATCCCATGAAGCAGAAGTATTCGGGCAGCAGCACGAGCTGCGCCCCTTGGGCGGCCGCTTCGGCGATCAGTTGTTCCGCCTCGGCGAGATTGCGCTCGCGCTCGGGCGTGCTGACCATCTGCAGCGCCGCAACGCGGTAAGACGACAAACCGGTGTGTGGATCGCTCATCAACCTGACAACCCCCGGCACTGCAACGTCCCACGAAAAAAGCGGGTGCCGCCGTGCGCGTAATCTGCTGAATTTCCTGAAAGCCCAGAGGCCGGGTGCCGGGCGAAAGCCCCGGTGGGCGTGGCGCTTGCGGCCTACTGCGCCGCGACCGGCATTTGAGCGTCCATCTTACCCTGTTCGCCCCGCACCCGCTCGACGTGGGGTTTCGACCACGAACCGGTGATCGCGTAGTCGAGCGCGAAGGCCGACGAGATGGAGTGGGAGAGGGCGAAGTCCGCCACGAGCGCGCCGAGGCCGAACAGTGGATTGATGACCGCGGCCGCCACCACGCCGGCCCCGGCGCTCAACGTGGGCACCACGTGGACGTGCAGGTTCTGCGTTTCGTGCGCGAGGTCGACGGTGCCCTTCATTTCGGCGCGTGCCGGAGCGGTGACCATCTTGAAGTTGCTGGTGCGCCCAATGCCGTTCTCGATCTGGCCCGTGCCCGTCACGCTTTCGTACGGCAGCCCTTCGCCGATCACGTCGCGGAAGTTGAGCGTGACGAACCGCGCGAGGCTTTGCAGGCTCAGCACGCCGAGCAGCTTCGCCACACCGGGATCGACTTTCAGGATCTGCCCATGATGCAGTTCGAGCGCGAGATTGCCGTTGAGCGTGGGATAGTCGATCGCCGTGGGGCCGCCGCGCCACGCCACCTTCCCGGAGAGCGTGCCGCTGCCCTTCTTGAGCGTGCGCGGCAAACCCGCTCGTTCGAGCAGCGCACCGGCGTCCTTGATGTCGAGCTTGAAGTCGAGCACGGTGCGACGCGGTGCGTCTTCGTCCGCGTTGGCGCCGAAGCTGCGCGCCGTGCGCCAGTTCGCCGTGGCCGTGAGCTGGGCGGCCGGATTGCTGATGTCGAGCTTGTCGAGTTGCCACACGGGCGCACCGTCTTCCTCGCGGTTGCGGGCGTCCACTTCAAGCCGGCCGACGTTGCGGTCTCGCACGATCAGCTCGTTCACGACGAGGTCGATGGAAGGCATGTTCTGCGCCGGCGCCGAGATCGCTTCGCCGAGCAGATCGTTTTCCGCACGGGCCGGCACCACGAGTTTCGCGAGCCGCGCCTCCAGTGTGCCGGGCGCGCCGGGCGCCGCGCCCGGCAGCCAGGTCAGATGGCCCGACACCTGGTTCGACGCGATGTTCGCCTGCCACGTGCGGTCGGTATGGGATGCGCCCAGCACCACGCTTTCCCAGTGGCGTTTGAGCAGCGTGAGCGTACCGATGTGGACAGCGAAGCGCGATGGCAGGAATTGCGCGACGGCGCTGGCGGGCAGGGCGGGCGCTGCCGTCTTTGCCGTTGTCTGGTTCGGCGCCTGGCCTGTTGCAGGCGCTGCTTGTGCAGTCTGTGCTGTGCCGGCCGTAGCGTTTTGATCCGCACCGGTTTGTCCGGCGGATGCCGACGACGCTTGCGGCGCTGACGCCACCGGCTGTTGCTGGACCTTCCCGCGCATGGCTGCGATCACGCCGCGCCAGGCATCGGCGTCGAGCGTGTCGAGATCGACGGCCGCGGTCACGCCTTCGGACGGCAACTCCGCCGGGCGGTTCACGCCGATCGCGCCGCGCACGACTTGCGGCGGCTCGCCCGGCGTCGCGCGCAGCAGATAGGTCGCGGCGACCGGCCCGAACGTCAGCGCCGCGCGTTGCAGTCCACTCGGCTCCAGCTTGCCCGCTTCGTCGCCGTGGGCATCGTCTTCCTTCGTGTTGTCGGGGCGGAACGAGAGGCGCAGCGGCATCGGCTGACCGGCCGGCTTGCCGAATGGGGCAGGGAAGTCGAGCGCGAGGTCGGTCAGATCGGAGCTTGCGGACACCTCGGGCAACTGCTTCTTCGCGCCGCGCACCGAGAGCGCATACGGCGCCGTGCCGCTCATGCGCGTGAGCACCTGCGCCGCCGTGCCGCGCAGGTTGAGCCCGCGTGCCGCGTCCACCGCGATGTTGCCGTCGAGGTCCAACGCATAAGTGCCGTCCTGGCGCAGGCCGCCGTTGGCGTGCACGTCGCCGCCCATGAAGCGGCCCGCGAGGCGGTCCAGTTCGGCCGTGTGCTCGGTGAAACGCACCTTGCCCGTGAGGTCGGAGAGCGGCGGCACGTTGCGCATCGAAAGCCGGTCGTTCTGGAAGCCCAGCGCGCCCTCCACGGCGATATGCGGTTTAGGCGTGCGCGGTACCGTGAGCTTGAGCGCGAGCGCCGCGGGGCCTTCGGCTTCCACCTTCTCGCCTACGTGCTTCGAGAGGCTGCCCAGCGCGCTGTTGTTCGTATAGTCGATCATGTCGGCGAGCGGGCCGTGTCCGTTGCCGTTGATGACGAGGCTCGACGCCTTCGTGCCCAGGTCGTCGATCTTGCCCGTCACGCCCGTGAGCAGCACGCGCTTGTAGTAGCCGCGCCCGATGTCGAAGCGCAGCAGGTTTTCCTTGAGCCGGAACACGCCGTCGATACGATCGAAACCCGGCCACACGCTCGGCGTACCGTTCTTGAGCTTGCGCGGCGGGTAGGGCGACGGGTCGAAGCGGCCGCCGGTGAAGGGTGCCTCGATGCGGAAGATGCCCGCCGTCGGGTCGCGCGAGTACGGGAATTTTTCGAGGTTGCCGTGCACTTCGATGGTGGCGCTGCGGGACATGCCGGCCTGCAGACCGTGCCCCAGGTAGATACGCAGCTTCTCGCTGATGCTCGTGGGCAGATAGCGCACGATGCGGTTCACCTGGGCGTGGTCGAAGCTCGCCTTCAGATCGAGCGCACCGCGGCCGTGGCCCGGGTTCGTATAGTTGGCGACGGCGCTGGCCTTGACGTCCGCGTTTTCCACGCCGAACTCCGGCACGTTGATCTGGAAGCCTTTGCGCTTCTCGCCCGGCGCGCGGGCGTTGGCGATGGTCCAGTCGCTGCGGCCATACAGGCGGTCGAACGTGAGACGTGGATCGTCGAACACGCCGGGCAGCGTGATGGCCGCGTTTGCGGTATCGAAGGTGGCGTTGCCGTGGGTTTCGTCGGCGTCGATGTGCCCCCACAGGTTTTCGATGCCGGGCAGGCCCGCGCGCGGATGGTTACGCGCCGTGAGGCCGGGCGGCGGTTCCTGGGCGGCCACACTGATGCCCTGCAGGTCCGCCTTGAAGCGGTAGCGCACGATCGGCTCCACGCCGTCGCCGCGTTGCTCGGCCGCGGCTTCGCCCGCGTCAGGCCGCGCCCGCTCGATGCCGATCTCGTAGTTGGCAACGAGCCCGCGCGGGTCGAAGCGCACCAGCGTATTGAGGAAGCGGCGCGGCAGCGGCAGCGTGCGGCTGAACTCGGAGAGCATGCCCAGATCCATGCGGTCGCCTTGCACGCTCATCATCTGCCCGTGCTGGACCGACGGACGGCGGTAATGGCCGGTCAGCGTGGAAAACGAGAGCGTGCGGAAGACGGGCGTGCCGTCGTCGAGCGGCGGCTGGCCGAGTTCGGCGCGCAGGCGGCTCAGCTTCACCGTGTAGTCGCCGGGTGCGGCGTCGATGGTCCAGGAGAAGTGCGCGACCGGCATGTCGAGCCGCGGCTGCGTGGGATGCACGCGCAGCGCGACACCGACGCCGTCCAGCACGCCGGTCGCGGTCGTGATGCGGCCTTCGCTGAAGCTTGCCCAGATCACGTTGTCGATGCGGCCGGCGTACGTCTCGACGGGAATGTCGATGTAGCCGGCGAGCGTGGGCAGGTCCACCGGTCCGGTGGATACGTAGGCTGAGCCGCTCCAGCCCACGGGCTTGCCGGGCGCTCCCGTGCGCGGGCTGCGAAAGCGCGCGCGGAAGTCGAGGGGGCCGTGCAGCAGCCGGCCTTCGGGCGGGGCCTGGAGCGCGAGGCGGTGGTCGGTGCCCTCGTTGAGAATGGCGAGGCGGATGTTCTGCAGCGCGATTTCCGGCGCATTGTGGCGCCCGTCGCGCCAGCGCAGCGTGCCGCCGCGCAGCACGATGGCCTGCTGGCGCAAAAGCCAGGTGCTGAACGCGTCGTTGCCGGTATGGGCCGAGGGAATCGGCACGCCGGCCACCGAGAGCGAGCCGCCTTGCGAGCGGGCAACCAGCACGTCAGGCCGGTCCACGATCAGGCTCGACAGGCGCGGCGCGAGCGTCACCAGCGAGAGCCACGAGACCGTGGCCGTGGCATGCGGCACGTTCAGTGCGGTCTGGCCGTTGTGGTCGCGAATGGTGAGGTTGGTGACGTCGATGCCGGGCTGGAAGCCGAGCCAGTGCGGCGAAAGCTTGCCGATACGCAGTTCGGCGTGAATTTTGTCGGAGACGAGCGTTTCGATGCGCGGACGGAACGTATCGATGCGCGGCAGCACCACGTAGCGCAGACCGAGAATGAGCGCCGCGGCGATGAAGTAGAGCACCACCGCAATGGCGAGCACGACACGCAACGTGTGCCGCAGCGCGACATGGTGGTGCTCGACGGGGACGCGTCCGTTCGCCCGGCTGGCCTGTCCGGCTTCGTACGGACCGGCGGATTCGTTTCGCTCGGACATGCTGCGAGGGGGGCGGTATGGTAGCTTTGCGGTCTAACGACGAAATGTAACACACGGGTGCGCGGCTCACGACATCCGGCAAACCCTGCGCCATCGGCGCCGGCGCGGGGATTGGCGGACCACGGCGCCAGCCTGCCGACGCGTCTTCCTCACCCGCTCGTGACCAAGCAACGAACGAGCCCGGAAACCTCCATGACTGATGCAAACCTCCTGAGTTCCGCCGCTTACTCCCACTATGCGTCGCGGGCGCTGGCGAGCCGCCCGGAACTCGCCGGGCGCGTCGCGGCGCTTGCCGCAACGCCCGTCACGCGCGAGCGCATCGAGGCACGCTTCGATGCGCTGTCCAGCGAGGTCCGGGGCGGCGCCGCGGCGGCGCTGACCGACGATCAGCTCAAGAAGGTGCTGCGCCAGTTGCGCACCGAGGTCTTCTGCGCCGTGATGGAGCGCGATCTTGCGTTCAATGCCGACGTGGCCGAGGTCACGGGCACGATGACCGATCTCGCCGAGGTGGCGATCCAGCGGGCGCTCGCCGTCGTCACCGCGGATCTGGAGGCGCTCTACGGCGAGCCGCGCGGCCCCGAAGGCGAGCGGCTCACGCTCGGCGTGGTGGGCATGGGCAAGCTGGGCGGGCGCGAACTCAACGTGTCGTCGGACATCGACCTCATCTTCGTCTACGAGGACGACGGCGAGACGGCCGGCGGCGAGCGCGCGCCCATCGCCACGCAGGAATTCTTCACGCGCGCGGGCAAGCGGCTCATCGCGGCGCTCAACGACGTCACGGCGGACGGCTACGTCTTTCGCGTCGACATGCGGCTGCGGCCGAACGGCGACGCGGGGCCGCTCGCGTGCAGCCTCGGCATGCTGGAGGAGTATTTCTACGTGCAGGGCCGCGAGTGGGAACGCTACGCGTGGATCAAGGGGCGGCTCGTTTCTGAAGGCCAAAGCGCATCGGCCCAGCGGCTCGCGCAACAGCTCGACGCCATCGCGAAGCCGTTCGTCTACCGGCGCTATCTCGATTTCGGCGTGATTAGCGCCATTCGTGCACTGCATCTGCAGATTCGCCAGGAAGCGCAGCGGCGCGCCTCCATGCGACCCGAGAAGGCCGACGACATCAAGCTCGGGCGCGGCGGCATCCGCGAGATCGAATTCAGCGCCCAGGTGTTCCAGCTGATTCGCGGCGGCCAGGACGCGGATTTTCGCGTGCGTCCCACGCTGGCCGTGCTGCGGCACGCGACGGCGCGCGGTCTCATTGCGCCGTCGGTCTGCGCGGAACTGACGGAGGCCTACCGGTTCCTGCGGCGCCTCGAGCACCGGCTCCAGTACCGCAACGACGCGCAGACGCACGCCATGCCGGTGGACCCCGAGGAGCGCGCGGCACTCGCCACGACGATGGGCTTCGCCGACTACGCCGCCCTGATGGCCGCGCTCGACGCGCATCGCGAGAAGGTGGAGCGCCAGTTCGACCAGATCTTCGCCGACAAGGTGAACGGCCACGGCGGCTGTGCCGCGCCCGACGACGGCGCCGCCGCCTGGGTCTGGAGCAGCGCGCTCGCGGACGACAGCGCCGGCGAGGCGCTCGAGGCGCGCCTCGCGGACCTCGGTCTCGCCGAGCCCGCCGACCTGCTTGCGCGGCTGCGCGCCATCTGGCAGTCGCCGCGTTACCAGGGGTTGCCGGAGCACAGCCGCCAGCGCTTCGACAGCGTGGCCAAGCGCGCGCTGGACGCGGCGCGCACCATCGACCAGCCGGAGCGGCGCACCGCCACGCTCGCACGCTTCTTCGATTTGCTCGAAACGGTGGGCCGGCGCGGCGCCTATCTGGCACTGCTCTGCGAGTATCCGCATGCGCTCGAACGCGTGCTCTCCGTGCTCGGCGCGTCGCGCTGGGCGGCCGGCTACCTGATTCGCCACCCGCAATTGCTGGACGAACTGCTCGACGACGAGGCGATTGCGAGTCCCTTCGACTGGCCGGAATTCAAGCGCACGCTGCGCACGCGCCTTGCCGCCGCGGACGGCGCCGAGCAGCAGATGGACCTGCTGCGCCACGCCCACCAGGCCGAAGTGTTTCGCATTCTGTTGATCGACCTGGCGGGCAAGCTCTCGGTCGAGCACGTGAGCGACCGCCTCTCCGAACTCGCCGACGCCGTGCTCGACGTGACCATCGAAACGGTCTGGGCCCAGTTCGCGAAGCGCCATCGTGAGGTGCCGCGCTTTGCCGTGATCGCTTACGGCAAGCTAGGCGGCAAAGAACTCGGCTACGCGTCGGACCTCGACCTGATCTTCCTCTACGACGATCCCGACGAGGCCGCACCCGACATCTACACGGCCTTCACGCGCCGGCTCATCACGTGGCTCACCATGGCCACGGGCGCGGGCACGCTGTTCGATGTGGACCTGCGGCTGCGACCCAACGGCGAATCGGGCCTGCTCGTCACGGACCTCGATGCGTTTCGCCGTTACCAATTGCGCGAAGGCGACGCCGCCAATACGGCGTGGGTGTGGGAGCACCAGGCCCTGACGCGCGCACGTTTTTGCGCGGGCGACGAACAGATCGGCAGGGCTTTCGACGCGATCCGCCAGCAGGTGCTCACGATGCCGCGCGAGGCCGCACCGCTCGCGAAGGAAATCGTGGAGATGCGGCAGCGCGTGGAAGACGGACACCCGAACCGCAGCGAGCTGTTCGACCTGAAACACGACCGCGGCGGCATGGTCGACATCGAATTCCTCGTGCAGTACTGGGTGCTGTTGCACGCCGGGCGCGATCCCGAACTTGTGCGCAACACGGGCAACATCGCGCTGCTTCGCGAGGTGTCGCGGCTCGGCATCATGAGTGCCGACGAGGCCGAGACGGTGGGCGCCGCCTATCGCACCTACCGCAAGCTGCAGCATCGGCTGCGGCTAGACGGAATGGAGAAGGCGAGGGTGGAGCCGCAGCGTGTGGAGACCGAGCGCGCCGCAGTACTTGCGTTGTGGAAGCGGGTGTTCGGATGAAGGCCGGGCGCCGGCCTTCTTCTTCGGGCTATGGCGGTTACGCCGCCAGCATTTCCTTCGCGTGACGCCGCGTGGTGGCCGTGATTTCGAGTCCGCCCAACATGCGGGCCACTTCCTCGACGCGGCTTGCGCGGTCGAGCGGATTGACCGAACTCACCGTGCCGCCGTTGCCGTCGGCGGCCTTGGCAACCTGGAAATGGTGATCGCCGCGCGCGGCGACCTGCGGCAGGTGCGTGACGCAGAGCACCTGGCGGGCCCGGCCGAGCTGATGCAGCAACCGCCCGACCACTTCTGCCACGCCGCCGCCGATGCCGGTATCCACTTCGTCGAAGATCAGCGTGGGCGTGGGGCTTGCAGCGCTGGCGATCACGGCGAGCGCGAGGCTGATGCGCGCCAGTTCGCCGCCTGACGCCACCTTCGCGAGCGGCCGCAGCGGCACGCCCGCGTGACCGGCCACGCGAAATTCGACCTGTTCCAGCCCGTGTGCGCCGCCCTCCGCCAGCGGCACGAGGGCCACTTCGAAGCTGCCGCCTGCCATCGACAATTCCTGCATGCCGGTCGTCACGGCCGCGCCGAGCGCCTTGGCCGCCTTGGCGCGCGCCTTCGAAAGCTGCTTCGCTTCGGCGAGGTAGCCTTCTTTGGCCTTTGTCTCGGCGGCGCGCAGCGCGTCGAGGTCGGCGGCTGCGTCGAGTGCGGCGAGTTGCGCCTGGCGCGCTTCGTGTTCGTCGGGCAGCGTTTCGGGCTGCAGACGGAATTTGCGCGCCATGGAATGCAGCGCGTCGAGCCGCTTTTCCACCTGGGCGAGGCGGTCCGGGTCGAGTTCGAGCCGCTGGGCATAGTGGGTGAGCGAGTAGGCGGCTTCCTGCAGCTGGATCGCGGCGGGTTCGAGCGCCGCGAGCGCGTCGTTGAGCGCAGGATCGATCTCGGCGAGGTCGCGCACCTTCGAGACGATAGAGCCGAGCTGCGAAATCATCGCGTCGTCGGACTCCGAAAGCGCGGCGAGCGCACCCTGGACGCCCTCGATCAGATTGGCTGAATGCGAAAGCCGCCGGTGTTCGGCGTTGATCTCTTCCCATTCGCCGGGCTGCGGGGCAAGCTTGTCCAGCTCGGCGAGTTGCCAGGCGAGGCGCTCGCGTTCCAGTTGCAGTTCGCGGTCGCGCGTCTGGGCCGTTTCGACCGCATTCGATGCGTCGCGCCAGGTGCGCCAGGCGCGGCCTGTTGCGGCGGCCAGATCGGCGAGCCCGGAGTGCGTGTCGAACAGCTCGCGTTGCGCGTCGGGACGCATCAACAACTGGTGCGCGTGCTGACCGTGGATGTCCACGAGCATTTCGCCTACTTCACGCAGTTGCGTGAGCGTAGCCGGTGTGCCGTTGATGAAGGCGCGCGAGCGACCGCTGGCATCGACCACGCGGCGCAGCAGCACCGTGCCGCCCTCGCCTTCGTCGCCTTCGGCGGCAAACGCCTGGTCGTCGAGCCAGCGTGCGACGAGCGGGTGGGCGTCGAATTCGGCGGTGATGTCGGCGCGCGTTTCGCCGGTGCGCACGACGCTCGCGTCGGCGCGGGCGCCGAGCGTGAGCGCGAGCGCGTCGATGAGAATGGACTTGCCGGCGCCGGTCTCGCCCGAGAAAACCGTGAAGCCGCTGTTGAACTCGAGATCGAGCGCGGCGACGATGACGAAGTCGCGTATCGAAAGGTGGCGGAGCATGGTCTGGGTTCTGGCTTCTGCGTGTGGAGTCAGTACAGCGAGTTGTCCTCGAGCGACGGATGTTCGTTCCAGTGCAGCTTCTGGCGCAGCGTAGCGTAGTGGCTGTAGCCCACGGGATGCAGGATCGGCACCGTATGGCGCGAGCGGCGCACCTCGATGGTGTCGTTCAGTTGCAGCGCCGTGAACGACTGCATGTCGAAATTGACGTTGACGTCCCGGCCCGCGACGATCTGGATGCTCACTTTGCAGCTGTCGGGCAGCACGATAGGGCGGTTCGAGAGCGCGTGCGGCGCGATGGGCACGAGCACGATGCCCTGCAGCTGCGGATGCAGGATCGGCCCCGACGACGACAGCGCGTAGGCTGTCGAACCAGTCGGCGTGGCGACGATCAGGCCGTCTGAGCGCTGGTTGTACATGAAGCGGCCATCCACGTGTACGCGCAGTTCGGCCATGCCTGAAAAGCCGCTGCGGTTCACCACCACGTCGTTGAAGGCGATGGCGTGATAGATGGGATCGCCGTCGCGCGTGATGCGCGCCTCCAGCAGCGTGCGCTCCTCGCGCTCGAAGCTGCCGCAGAGCATTTGCGGCACGACTTCCTGCATGTCGGTGAGCGGAATGTCGGTAATGAAGCCGAGCCGCCCAATGTTGACGCCGATGAGCGGCGTGCGGTACGGCGCGAGCTGCCGTCCGATGCCGAGCATGGTGCCGTCGCCGCCGAGCACCACCGCCACGTCGGCGCGCGCGCCGATTTCCGCCGGGCGCAGTGCCGTATAGCCGGTTGCCCCGATATCCTGTGCCGTCTCGGCCTCGAACACCACGTCGAAACCCCGTTTCGCGATGCACGAGGCGAGCGCCGTCAGCGGCTCGGCAATGCCGGGCGTGTTGCTGCGCCCGACGAGCGCCACGGTCTTGAACTGGCTATTGATCTGCATGCCGGCATTACACCATAGTCAGGTCGCGAAAAGAACCGTGCGCAGCCGCCGCGACAGGGCCTGCAGCACGCGGTGTGACGGGGCCGCCGGGCCTTGCACGATTATCGCTAGAATGGTGATGTGTTGATGACAGGGCAAGAAGTCATGTCGATGTGGAGGCAATGCCTTTGGCCAAGCGTTGCGGGCGCTCTCAGAGCGAGCGCAACGCAGCCAGTGCACCCGCGGCAGGTGCGCGGACGTGCCGCAACGCCGGGCGTGCGCACGTGCGCCGGCTCCCGGGCGACATGGCGTTGAGCTAAAATTTCGCGTCATGCTAGATCCCCGCGCACAAACCCTCCTCAAAACGCTGATCGAGCGATACATCGCCGAGGGGCAGCCGGTCGGCTCGCGCACGTTGTCGCGGTTCTCTGGCCTCGAACTCAGCCCAGCGACCATTCGCAACGTGATGTCGGATCTCGAGGAGCTCGGCCTCGTCGCCAGCCCGCACACCTCCGCGGGCCGCATACCGACGCCGCGCGGCTACCGCCTGTTCGTGGACACCATGCTCACCGTAGAGCCAGCCGGAGACGAAGAAGCTGTCACGCGCGCGGTGAAAACCACCCTGAAGCCCGGCGAACCCCAAAAGGTGATTGCCGCCGCGGCGAGCGTGCTGTCGAATCTCTCGCAGTTCGCGGGCGTCATACTCACGCCGCGGCGCAGTCACGTCTTCAAGCAGGTGGAATTCATGCGCCTGTCCGACAAGCGCATCCTGCTCATCATCGTGACGCCGGAGGGTGACGTTCAGAACCGCATCATGGCTACGCAGCGGGACTTTTCGCCGTCCGAACTCATTGAAGCGTCCAATTACATCAACGCACACTTCGCGGGACTCTCGTTCGACGAGGTGCGCCGCCGGCTGCGCGAGGAAATCGACCAGTTGCGCGGCGACATGACGGCTCTCATGCATGCCGCGGTGACCGCGAGTACCGACGAAGTCGAACCCGGCGAAACCGTGGTGATTTCGGGTGAGCGCAACCTGCTCGAGGTGGCTGACCTCTCCTCGGACATGGCCCGTCTGCGCAAGCTTTTCGACGTATTCGACCAAAAGACCAGCCTCCTTCAGTTGCTCGACGTTTCCAGCCATGCGCAGGGCGTGCAGATTTTCATCGGCGGCGAATCCAATCTCGTCCCTATCGAGGAGATGAGCGTCGTGACCGCGCCGTATGAGGTGAACGGCAAGATCGTGGGCACGCTCGGCGTGATCGGTCCTACGCGCATGGCCTATAACCGCGTGATTCCGATCGTCGACATCACCGCCCGCCTGCTCTCCACCGCGCTCAGCCAGCAATAAGCGCATAGATCCCATCATCCGCGATGCCCGTGCGGCGCGCCATCGGCCGGATGGCGGGGTGTCCCCACAGGGGCCGCTGGCTATAATGAAAACTTTCCAACCGGATCTCCGCGCCACGCGGCAGACCTTCTCGCCTATGCGCTTCGATCTCGAGCGGCCTTCGCAGTCTGCCGCGTCTCATCGCGTTGCGGTGCTGCTCATCAACCTCGGCACCCCGGACGCGCCCACGCCGCGCGCCGTGCGTCGCTACCTCGCGCAGTTCCTCTCGGACCCGCGCGTGGTCGAGATTCCCGCGTTGGTCTGGCAGGTGATCCTGCGCGTGTTGATCCTGCCATTCCGGGGTTCGGCGTCTGCAAAGAAGTACGCTTCGGTGTGGATGCCGGAGGGCTCGCCGTTACGCGTTTTCACGGAGAAGCAGGTGGAGGGGCTGCGGCAACTGCTGCACGTCAACGACTATGCCGTGATCGTGGACTACGCGATGCGCTACGGCACGCCCGGCATTCCGGCTGTGCTGAACCAGCTCAAGCTCGCGGGCGTCGAACGGATTCTGCTGATGCCCATGTATCCGCAGTATTCGTCGTCCACCACTGCCACCGCCTTCGACGACGCATTCACCGCACTGCGCCGCATGCGCAACCAGCCGGAAATTCGCACGGTTCGTCATTACTGTGATCATCCGGCCTATATCAGCGCGCTTTCCGCGCAGATTCATCACTACTGGAACGCACACGGGCGGCCCGATTTCGCTGCTGGCGACCGGCTGGTGCTGAGCTTTCACGGTGTGCCGAAGCGCACCATGGACCTCGGCGACCCTTATCATGACCAATGCCAGCAGACCGCGAGCCTCCTGATGCATGCACTCGGTCTTCAGCCGGTGGAGTGCCTCGTCACGTTCCAGTCGCGATTTGGTCGGGCGGAATGGCTTCAGCCTTACACTGCTCCCACGCTGAAGGAGCTCGGTTCGGCCGGTGTGAAGCGGGTTGACGTGTTTTGCCCCGGCTTTACAGCTGACTGCCTGGAAACGATCGAAGAGATCGGCATCGAAGGGCGTGACGAGTTTCTCCACGCCGGCGGCAAGGCGTTTCACCGGATCCCTTGCCTCAACGCAGCGCCGGCATGGATTGCGGCGCTCGGCGAAATCGTGGCGCAAAACCTTCAGGGTTGGTCGGTGCAAGCCGCCGTACCGGCAGGCGTAGCGGCATGAGGCATGCTTTACCGGAAGTTCGGCCGGTGCCAGCCGTAGCCTCCTGCAATAGCGGCCATCGTTGCCGTGCGGCAGAACTTGAATTCCCCGTATGAAAGACAAGATTTCGACTGATCCGTCCGCTCGGACGCGTGTGGACAAGTGGCTGTGGGCTGCACGCTTCTTCAAGACGCGCTCGCTTGCCGCCGATGCCGTGGCGAAGGGCCGGGTGCGGATCGACGGTGCGCCGGTGAAGGCGTCGAAGGACGTCCGCGTCGGCGACCTGATCGACATCGACATCGAGCGGGTCGTCTGGCAGGTCGAGGTACGGGGAATTTGTGACGTCCGCGGGCCGGCCAGCGTGGCGCAAACGCTTTATGCGGAGACGGACGACGGCCGTGCGAGGCGCATGCAGGAACTGGAGCGGCGCAAAACGTTTCGCGAACCGGCCGCGGCGCTGCACGGCCGGCCTACGAAGCGGGACCGCCGGACTATCGACAAACTTTCAGGTGGGGATTGAAGAACGACTCGATCGTTGCGTGAACGACGCCGTACTCCGTCGTGTTCTCCGTGACGGCCCCGGACATGCAGATGGTGGTGGTCCCCGCGATGAGTACCAGCGCGACCACCGATATTGCGAAGGTCAGTTTCACGGTACTCCCCTCGGTCATTCAGGTCGGATCAGGTCGGAAAGGGGCCGAAGACAGGCAACCCTCTGACGGGCGGCATTGCTGCGCCGACATCAGGGTAAACGTGTCCTGCGAGCGCATGAGTTGCAGTGTAGGTCAGCGCCCGAGGCCGCTCAATCTCAATCTGCGGGCGCCGAAGTAATGGTTGTTACCGTGCGTTTCGATGGCACGGAGGCGGTGCAAAAAGTGAGGCTGGTGACCTTGAAATCGCCAATTCGGCCCCCATGTGCACCGCCTGTGAGCGAATGGGTTGTTGCTTTTCCGCAACCGCATGACTGCGTGCGGAAGGGCCACACATTTATTCAGGCATTTATTTTTGACGACTTTCAGCGACATGGAAAACACGCAAGAGAACCCGACGAGCCAGAACCCGACGACGCCCGAAGACGCCGCTCGTGAGGCGGCCGTGGCGGGAGCGGATCAGAGCCCGCAGCCGGCTGCCGAAAACGCGGCAACTGGGGCCGAGGCTGCGCTTGCTGAAGCGCAGGCGAAGATCGTCGAACTTCAGGAAAGCTTCCTGCGCGCGAAGGCCGAAACGGAAAACGTACGGCGCCGCGCTCAGGAAGACGTCGCGAAGGCTCACAAGTTCGCAATCGAGAGCTTCGCCGAACACCTGTTGCCCGTGGTGGATAGCCTCGAAGCGGCCACGACGCACGAGTCCGACGACATCGCCAAGGTGCGTGAAGGCGTCGAGCTCACGCTGCGGCAGCTGACGGGCGCACTGGAGAAAGGGCGCGTGGTGGCCATCAATCCGGTGGGCGAGAAGTTCGATCCGCACCGGCACCAGGCCATTTCGATGGTGCCGGCCGACCAGGAGGCGAACACTGTCGTCTCGGTGCTGCAGAAGGGCTATACGATCGCGGACCGCGTACTGCGTCCGGCGCTCGTGACGGTGGCGCAGCCGAAGTAAGCAGCGCGAGCCACGGGACCGGAACGTTTCTGCCGCAAGCGTGCATGACCTTCGATTCCCGGCTTTGGCTGCCTTCGGCATGCCAGGGCCGAGAGCCGGGAAGCCGGGCGCGGCATTTGCCGCGGCACGTGACCCGCTCGCTGGTTCCGTTGCCTCGGGCCACGGCTGCATCGCCGCGAAATCATGAAGAGCGGTCGTCGCTTCGTGCTGCAAGGCGTACCGGCCTTGGGGCTTCGTTTACCGGGCCATGGAGCCTGACCGCGCGACCGGCTGCCACGTGCCAGGGCAGTTCGAAGCGGTGGTATCTGCGGGTCGCGCGAAAAATGAGAAAATCCGCGCCGCCGGTGAAGAACCTGCGGCCGGCGAGCCGGTATCAGGCGGGCTGGCATCCGGTGGGCGCCGCGGTGGCGCTGGCGATTGAGAAAAATTAAAGACCGCATCGCCTTTGAGGTCTTGAAAACGATGCGGCGGCACTTACCTTGGGTGCAGTGAAGGATTGAAGGCCGGCTGCCTCGCGACAGGAAGCGCAACAGGGCAGCCAGCAACAGCGATCGAAATCAGGAGATTAGTAAAAATGGGCAAAATCATCGGCATCGACCTCGGTACCACGAACTCTTGCGTGGCGCTGATGGAAGGTAACCAGGTCAAGGTGATCGAGAATTCGGAAGGCGCGCGTACCACGCCGTCGATCATCGCTTACCTCGACGAGAACGAAGTGCTGGTGGGTGCGCCGGCCAAGCGTCAGTCGGTCACCAACCCGCGGAACACGCTGTACGCGGTCAAGCGCCTGATCGGCCGCCGCTTCGACGAGAAGGAAGTGCAGAAGGACATCAACCTGATGCCCTACAAGATCGTCAAGCACGACAACGGCGACGCCTGGGTGGAAGCTCACGGCCAGAATCTCGCGCCGTCGCAGGTTTCCGCCGAAGTGCTGCGCAAGATGAAGAAGACCGCTGAAGACTACCTCGGCGAGCCGGTCACGGAAGCCGTGATCACGGTTCCCGCATACTTCAACGATAGCCAGCGCCAGGCCACCAAGGATGCGGGCCGCATCGCGGGCCTGGAAGTCAAGCGCATCATCAACGAGCCGACGGCAGCGGCGCTCGCGTTCGGTCTCGACAAGTCCGAGAAGGGCGACCGCAAGATCGCGGTGTTCGACCTGGGCGGCGGTACGTTCGACATCTCGATCATCGAGATCGCAGACGTGGACGGCGAAAAGCAGTTCGAAGTGCTCTCGACGAACGGCGATACGTTCCTGGGCGGTGAAGACTTCGACCAGCGCATCATCGATTACATCATCGGCGAGTTCAAGAAGGAGCAGGGCGTCGACCTCTCGAAAGATGTGCTCGCGCTGCAACGCCTGAAGGAAGCGGCTGAAAAGGCGAAGATCGAACTCTCGTCGTCGCAGCAGACCGAAATCAACCTGCCGTACATCACGGCTGACGCCTCGGGTCCGAAGCACCTGAATCTCAAGATCACGCGCGCCAAGCTGGAGGCGCTGGTCGAAGACCTGATCGAGCGCACCATCGAACCGTGCCGTATCGCGATCAAGGACGCAGGCGTGAAGGTCGGCGAAATCGATGACGTGATCCTGGTCGGCGGCCAGACGCGTATGCCGAAGGTGCAGGAGAAGGTCAAGGAGTTCTTCGGCAAGGAACCGCGTCGCGACGTGAACCCGGATGAAGCCGTGGCCGTGGGCGCCGCGATTCAGGGCCAGGTGCTCTCGGGTGACCGCAAGGACGTGCTGCTGCTCGACGTGACGCCGCTGTCGCTCGGTATCGAGACGCTGGGCGGCGTGATGACGAAGATGATCAACAAGAACACCACGATCCCGACGAAGCACTCGCAGGTGTATTCGACCGCGGACGACAACCAGTCGGCCGTGACGATCAAGGTGTATCAGGGCGAACGCGAAATGGCGGCGGGTAACAAGCTGCTGGGCGAGTTCAATCTGGAAGGCATTCCGCCCGCACCGCGCGGCCTGCCGCAGATCGAAGTGACCTTCGACATCGACGCGAACGGCATCCTGCACGTCGGAGCGAAGGACAAGGCGACCGGGAAGGAAAACAAGATCACCATCAAGGCGAACTCGGGTCTCTCGGAAGCCGAGATCGAAAAGATGGTGAAGGACGCCGAGGCGAACGCCGAAGAAGATCACAAGCTGCGCGAGCTGGCCGATGCGCGCAATCAGGGCGACGCGCTCGTCCACAGCACGAAGAAGGCGCTGACCGAATACGGCGACAAGCTCGAAGCAGACGAGAAGGGCAAGATTGAAGCTGCGCTGAAGGACCTGGAAGACACGCTGAAGAACGCGTCGACTGACAAGGCGGCGCTCGAAGGCAAAATCGAGGCGCTGGCTACGGCTTCGCAGAAACTCGGCGAAAAGATGTACGCCGACATGCAGGCCGCCCAGGGCGCGGCAGGCGCAGCAGCCGGTGCTGCGGGCGCTTCGGCCGGGGCATCGGCGGGCGCGAGCCAGCAGGCGGACGACGTGGTCGACGCCGACTTCAAGGAAGTGAAGAAGGACTAAGGCCGCCGGGTTCAAGTAACGATCCGTGATGCCGCGCACCGCAAGGTGCGCGGCACGGCAGCAGGATAGCCGGCGCGTCGCCACAGCAGCGAATGCGTACGGTATTGCAAGCGCCTGGCGAGCCTTTCGGCTCCCCGGGCACATTTGTTTTCTGGACGCCGTTCTCGGAACGGCGTGGCGGGCACTGCAATGCCGGCCGCGCCGTGCCACGAAGAGGCGGCAGGACGGGTCGCGAGACTCCAGCAATCACAAGGAGCGGCCGTGCGGCGATGCGCACGGCTGGTGTTGAACCGATATGGCGAAACGGGATTACTACGAGGTTCTGGGCGTCGCGAAGAATGCGAGCGACGACGAAATCAAGAAGGCTTATCGCAAGCTCGCGATGAAGCATCACCCCGACCGCAATCCGGGCAACAAGGAAGCGGAAGAGCAATTCAAGGAAGTGAAGGAAGCCTATGAAATGCTCTCGGACTCGCAAAAGCGCGCGGCGTACGACCAGTACGGGCACGCGGGCGTCGATCCGAACATGGCGGGTGCGGGCGCGCAAGGCTTCGGCGGTTTCGCGGACGCGTTCGGCGACATCTTCGGCGACATCTTCGGCCAGGCCGCCGCGGGTGGCGGGCGCGGTCGCGCGGGCCCGCAGGTCTATCGCGGCGCCGATCTGCGCTACAGCATGGAAATTACGCTCGAGCAGGCGGCGCACGGCTACGACACGCAGATCCGCGTGCCGGGCTGGATCTCGTGCGAGGTCTGTCACGGCTCGGGCGCAAAGCCGGGCACCAAGCCCGAAACCTGCCCCACCTGTAACGGTTCGGGCGCGGTGCGCATGTCGCAGGGCTTCTTCAGCATCCAGCAGACCTGCCCGAAGTGCCACGGTACGGGCTCCTACATCCCCGATCCGTGCACGCACTGTCATGGCGCCGGCAAGGTAAAAGAAACGCGCACGCTGGAAGTGAAGATTCCGGCTGGTATCGACGACGGCATGCGCATCCGCTCGGCCGGTAACGGCGAGCCGGGCATCAACGGTGGACCGTCGGGCGACCTGTACGTCGAGATTCATATCAAGGCGCACCCGGTGTTCGAGCGCGATGGCGACGACCTGCATTGTCAGATGCCGATTCCGTTCACCACCGCGGCGCTGGGCGGCGAGATCGAGGTGCCTACGCTCGCGGGCCGCGCGAGTTTCACGGTGCCCGAGGGCACCCAGTCGGGCAAGACGTTCCGGCTGCGTGGCAAGGGTATCAAGGGACTGCGCTCGAGCATTGCCGGCGATCTGTACGTGCACGTGCAGGTCGAAACGCCGGTCAAGCTCACGGACCAGCAACGCGAACTGTTGCAACAGTTCGAGAAGTCGCTCGTCGAGGGGGGCGCGCGGCACAGTCCCCAGAGCAAAAGCTGGTTCGACCGGGTGAAGAGCTTCTTTGACTGACGGGTAGCCCCGGCTGGCGGCGCTATGACCGATGAAGACCGCGGCGCGGCGTTCGCGCTGCTCGACGACTGCGACTCGACGGGCGCGCACCGCACGAGCCGCCTGTACACGGGCTTCGTGCACGAGCGCGCGACAACAGACCCGGCGGCGCTCGATGAACTGTGCGCTGCCGTGGTTGCCGACACGCGCGCCGGCCTTCACGCTGTCGTGCTCGCGGACTACGAGTTTGGCCGCAACCTCCAGCTGAAATCGAAATCGACGCAGCGTGGCGATGCCGCGCTGCGTTTTTTGTTGTTCGAGCGCTGCGAGCGGCTTTCGCGCGACGAAGCCGACGCGTGGCTCGCAGAACGCGATGGCGGTGCCGCTGAACCGTCGATTGCCGGTACCGCGAATGTGCGCGAAAGCGTGGACGATGCGCAGTTCCATCAGGCCATCGCCGCCATCCACGAAGCGCTGCGGGCTGGCGACTCCTACCAGGTCAACTATACCTACCGGCTGACATTCGACGTATTCGGCTCGCCGCTCGGGCTGTACCGGCGGCTGCGCGCGCAGCAGCCTGTGCGCTACGGCGCATTGGTCGCGTTGCCGCAGGACCGCTGGGTGTTGTCGTGCTCGCCCGAACTCTTCGTCGAAAAGGCCGGGGACACGCTGCGTGCGCGTCCCATGAAGGGCACCGCGCCGCGTTCGGCCGATCCGCACGAAGACGAACACGGCGCCCGTTTTCTCGCGAGCGACCCCAAAAACCGCGCCGAAAACGTGATGATCGTGGATCTGCTGCGCAACGATCTTTCGCGCATTGCGCAAACGGGATCGGTGAGTGTGCCGGCGTTGTTCTCCGTGGAGCCCTACCGATCCGTGTGGCAGATGACCTCGACCGTGACCGCGCGTCTGCGCGAGGGCGTGTCATTTGCCGGTGTGCTGCGTGCGCTGTTTCCGTGCGGCTCCATTACGGGTGCGCCCAAGCATCGCACGATGGAGTTGATCGACACGCTCGAAAGCACGCCGCGCGGGCTCTATACGGGCGCCATCGGCTGGCTCGATGCGCCGGCGAGTGGGACGGGAGTCGCTGAGGCATGCGGCGACTTCTGCATGTCGGTCGCGATCCGCACGCTTACGCTTGCGAACGCAAACGCAGCCGGTCTGCGTCGCGGCACGCTGGGCATTGGCGCCGGCATCGTGCTCGACAGCGTGGCCGCCGATGAACGCGCGGAGTGCCGGCTGAAAGCGCGCTTCCTGACCGAGGCCGATCCGGGCTTCCAGCTCTTCGAAACGATGTTCGCCACGCGCGAGGACGGCGTGCGGCATCTGGACCGCCATCTCGCGCGGCTCGCCCGCAGCGCTGCGCAGCTTGGGTTTGGCTACGACGAGGCCCACGTGCGCGCGCGTCTGCAGGCACAGTGCGAGCAGTTAGCGCCCGCGACGCCGCATCGCATGCGGCTCGCGCTCGACAAGGCGGGCACGGTGCACGTCACGGCCGCGCCGCTTTCCCCGCTCGCGACGAAAACGGTCGGCGTCATGCTCGCGCCCGACCATGGCTTTGCGCTCACGCACGCAGCCGACCTGCTGTTGCTCCACAAGACCACGCGCCGCGCCGAATACGATCGCGCGTGGCACGAGGCCGAGCCGAACGGTGCCTTCGACATGCTGTTCTTCAACGAGCGCGGCGAGTTGACGGAAGGCGGTCGGTCGAATGTGTTCGTGAAGCTCTATGGACGGTGGTGGACGCCGCCGCTCTCCTCAGGCGTCCTGCCGGGCGTGATGCGCGGCGTGCTGCTGGCCGATGCGTCGATGAACGCCGCAGAGCGGGTGTTGACCCGCGAAGACGTATTGCGTGCCGAAGCGCTGATCCTCTGCAACGCCCTGCGCGGCGCGTTGCCGGCGCAGATCGTGACCGGAGCGCCACGCAAGGCGTGACGCTCACCCCACCGTCGCAGACCGAGCCGCGAGGCGCCCGTGGGTGGGCAAGCAAGCGGCAACGCAACACAGCAGAGTAGCCACCGCCGTATCGAGGCCGCCTGCGCCGGCCTTACCCCAATCAGAACGAATGCTCGGGCCCCGGGAACGATCCGTCCTTCACGGCGCGCACGTAAGCATCCACGGCTGCGGCGATGCCCGGCTGCCCTTGCATGAAATCCTTCACGAAGCGCGGCCGCTTGCCGGGGAATACGCCCAGCATGTCGTGCAGCACCAGCACCTGGCCCGAGCACTGCGCGCCCGCGCCGATGCCGATGGTGGGAATGCGCAGTTGCTTCGTCACGTCTGCGGCGAGCAGCGTGGGGACTGCTTCCATCACGATGAGTTGCGCGCCCGCGTCCTGCATGGCGAGCGAGTCGCGCAGCAGCTGGTTCGCGCCCGCTTCGGTCTTGCCCTGCACCTTGAAGCCCCCGAACGCGTGCACCGACTGCGGCGTGAGGCCCACGTGCGCGCACACCGGCACCGACCGATCGATCAGAAAACGCACCGTTTCGCCCAGCCATTCGCCGCCTTCCAGCTTCACCATCTGCGCGCCGGCCCGCATCAGCTGCACGGCGCTCTCGAACGCGGCGGTAGGCGTGCCGTAGCTGCCGAACGGCATGTCGGCGACGATCAGTGCCGAGGGCTGTGCGCGCGCCACGCAGGCGGTGTGATACGCGATGTCCTCGAGCGTGACGGGCAGCGTGGTGGTGTGTCCTTGCAGCACGTTGCCGAGCGAATCGCCGATGAGCAGCACGTCCACGCCTGCACGGTCCAGCAGCGCCGCGAAGCTTGCGTCGTAGCACGTCAGCATGGCGATCTTCTCGCCAGCCTCGCGCATGGCCTGCAGTTTCGGAACGGTCACGGCCGGCCGGCTCGCTTCCTGCAAATAGGTCATCAGACAGTCCGTTTGAAAAGGGGGGGGAGGGTACGCGCGATCTAGCGCGCCGTGCCCTTGACGAAGAATTCCTTGCGGCCGCGCATCGTTTCGATCCGCTCGACGACGAGCGCGAGGTCCGCCTCGGAATCGAGCGGATTCAGATGTTCGACGTTCACCGTGAGTACGGGCGCTCGGTCGTAGTGATAGAAGAACTGGTTGTAGGCGTCAGAGAGCCCACGCAGATACGCGTCGGAAATCTGCTGCTCCATTGGAATGGCGCGTTTCTGGATGCGTGAGAACAGCACCTCGGGGCTGGCCTGCAGGTAGACGACAAGGTCGGGGTCGGGCGCGCTTGCTGTGAGCCGCGCCGCGATGGCGCGGTAGAGCTGCCACTCGTCGTCAGGCAGCGTGAGGCGACCGAAGACGTCGTTCTTCTGGGTGATGAAGTCGGTAACGAGCGTCCCGCCCTGGGCCAGCGTCGACGCGATCGCTTGCGCTTCTTCCATGCGCTGCAACGCGAACTGGAGTTGCGTGGGCAGGGCGTACCGCGTGTTGTCGCGATAGAAGCGATCCAGAAAGGCATTGTCCTGCGGGCGCTCGAAGCAGGTCTGCATCGACCAGCGCTGCGCAAGCCGCATGGCGAGCGAAGTCTTGCCGGCGCCAATCGGGCCTTCGATTGCGAGGTACCGCACCGGCGGGCGCAGTTCGGGGGCCGTGACCGTGAGCGGCGGCGCGGTCATCGGCAGCCGCCCCGCTTCATCTTGCCGTTGCCTTCGCCTGCGGCGAAATCCGCGTCTGCGCCCGGGTTCCTGTCCAGGTCGGCTGCGGCCGTGCCGGCTAGGCACTGGCACAGCGGCTTCACCTTCTCGATGCGCTGGCCCGCGACGGCCGTGAGGAACGCGTTGGCGCGTCCGTGCTGCGGAATGATGAGGTCGGGTTCCAGTTCGATGAGCGGCACCAGCGCGAAGGCGCGTTCGATGAGTCGCGGATGCGGGACGATCAGATCGGGCTCTTCGATGACGTGGTCGCCGTAAAGCAGAATGTCGAGATCGAGCGTGCGCGGTGCGTTGCGAAAGGGACGCTCCCGGCCGAAATGGCTTTCGACGCGGTGACACAGCGCCAGCAGATGCCGCACCGGCAGCGTCGTGTCGAGCTTCACGACGCAGTTGTAATAGTCGTCGCCGCCCGCGTCGATCGGGGCGGTGCGATACAGGCTCGACTTCGCGAGCACGGTGATGGTGTGCTGCTGTGCAAGGCACACCACCGCGTCTTTCAAGGTCTGGCGCGCGTCCCCGAGATTCGCGCCGAGCCCTAGCCAGGCTACCGTCATGGCATCACTTCCTGCGACTTTCGTTTGACGGCGAAAGCGCCAGCCCGATCAATCCTCGTGTGCGCCGTTGTGGCTCACCTCGCCGGATGCGTGCGGGCCCGCTGCTGTGCCGTCCTCCACTCCGTCGCCCGTCTTGCGGTTTCTGGCGCCACCGCGCCGCCGTCGTTTTCTGGGCGTCCGGTCCTTCCCGCCTTGCGCGAGCAATGCTTCGCGCGCAGCCGCGTCTCCTTCGATGAACTCCGTCCACCACGCGCCCACGGCTTCGTCCAGCTCGCCTGACTCGCAGCGTAACAGGAGGAAATCATACCCCGCTCTAAATCTTTGGTGTTCCAGCAGCTTCAGCGCGCTGCGGCCCGAATGTTTTTCGAGGCGCAACTGCAAGCCCCAGATTTCGCGCATGTCCGACGAGAAGCGGCGATGGATGGCGAGCTTCTCGGTTTGCGCGTCGATCACGTCGTCCATCGCGCGGTGCAGCGCGGGCACCGGATAGTCGCCCGCGGCCGTGTACTGCTGGTAGCGCTGCTGCACGTCGTGCCACAGGAGCGTGGCGAACAGGAAGCCCGGGGAGACCGGCTTGCCGGTGCGCACGCGGGCGTCGGTGCTGGAAAGCGCGAGCGTGATGAACTTCTCGCCTTGCGGCTGTTCGAGCACGACGTCGAGAAGCGGCAGCAGGCCGTGATGCAAGCCTTCCCTGCGCAGCCGCTGCAGGCACGCGAGCGCGTGGCCCGAGAGCAGCAGCTTCAGCATTTCGTCGAACAGACGCGCGGCAGGCACATTGTTGATGAGATCGGCGAGTTCCTGGATGGGCGCACGCGTGTGGTCCTCGATCTCGAAGCCGAGCTTCGCGGCAAAGCGCACCACGCGCAGCATCCGCACCGGGTCTTCGCGATAGCGCGTGGCCGGGTCGCCGATCATGCGCAGCAACCGCGCGCGCATGTCGGCCATCCCGTTGTGATAGTCGAGCACGGTCTGCGTGGCCGGGTCGTAGTACATCGCGTTGATCGTGAAGTCGCGTCGTGTGGCGTCTTCGTGCTGCTCGCCCCACACGTTGTCGCGCAGCACGCGGCCGCTCGCGTCCACGGCGTGCGTGCGGCGGTCGAGTTCGTCGCGGCGATAACGCTTCGGCGGCACTTCGGCACTGACGCCTTCTTCGAGCGAGGGCGGAGGCGGATCGACGAGCGCGCGGAACGTGGAGACTTCGATGATCTCCTGGCCGAACTGCACGTGGACGATCTGGAAGCGCCGGCCGATCAGGCGCGCGCGGCGAAAGAGGCGCTGAACCTGGTCCGGCGTGGCGTCGGTGGCGACGTCGAAATCCTTCGGCGCGATGCCGAGCAGCAGGTCGCGCACGGCGCCGCCCACGATGAACGCGCGGAATCCCGCCTGCTGCAGGCCTTCGGTCACGCGCACCGCGTTGCGGGAAATCAGCGAGGGGTTAATGCCGTGAACGTCCGCCGAGAGGATGACCGGTGCATCCGGATCGCCCGCCGTAGCCGCCGCTTTGCCGGTCTTGCGAGCAGGGCGGCGACGCGCCTTCGAGCCGTCTTGCGCCGCTTCGTCGGCCGTGCGCGAACCTGAATGTGAGCCGGGCGGCGAGCCGGACTGTAGATCGGCGTCGGCATCGGACGAGCCGGCCGCGGCGGCCGTGTCCTGACCGAACAGCTTGCGGATGAGTTTCTTGATCACGAGGGTTGGAAGAGGTCGAGAATGCGCCAGCCCTTGGACTGCGCGTGAGCGCGCAGCGTGTCGTCAGGGTTGGTCGCGATCGGGTCGGTGACTTTTTCGAGCAGCGGGATGTCGTTGTGCGAGTCGCTATAGAAATAGCTGCGCTCGAAGTCCGACCACGTTTTGCCGAGGGAGGCGAGCCATGCCTCGGTGCGCACGATCTTGCCTTCGCGGTAGCTCGGCGTGCCGGTGGGGCGGCCCGTGTAATCGGAATGCGGCTGGCCGTCCACAGTTTCCACTTCGCAGGCGATCAGCTTGTGCACACCGAACACTTCGGCGATAGGGGCCGTGATGAACTCGTTCGTGGCGGTCACCATGCAGCAGAGGTCGCCGGCGTCCCTGTGCTCGCGCACGAGTTCGAGGGCGGCCGGCACGATGGCCGGCTTGATCACTTCATGCATGTACTGGTCGTGCCAGATCTTGAGCTGCGCGCGCGGGTACTTCGCAAGCGGCGTGAGCATGGCGACGAGATACGCGTGAATGTCCAGCACGCCCGCTTTGTAGTCGGCAAAGAAGCGGTCGTTCTGACGCGCGAAACTTTCGCCGTCCACAATGCCGAGCTTCACCATGAAGCGACCCCATTCGTGGTCGCTGTCGGTGGGGATGAGCGTGTGATCGAGGTCGAAGAGTGCGAGATTGGCCATGGGGGCTCATTTTACTTGAAGCGGGTGAAGGCGTTGCCGCCGTCCGGCGCACCGTCCGCTGCGCCTCGCGCCATCTTCTCCGGCGAGGCCAGCATGGCGCGCAGCAGCGGCAGCGTGACGGCGCGTTTCTGTTCGAGCGAAAAGCGGTCGAGCGCGTCGAGCAGCGCCATCAGGCTCGGCATGTCGCGGCGATAGTGCGTGAGCAGATAGGCGGGCACGTCGTCGGCGAGCGCAATGCCGCGCTCGCGCGCGGCCTGTTTCAACACGGCGGCCTTGTCTTCGTCCGCGAGCGGCGCGAGGTGATAGACAAGGCCCCAGCCGAGCCGCGTACGCAGATCCTCGCGCACGGCGAGCGCGATGGGTGCAGCGTTGCCGGCCGCGACGAGCGCGCTCGTGGGATGCGCGCGCACCTCGTTGAACAGATTGAAGAGCGCGATTTGCTGGGCGCCGGAAAGCGCGTCGCAGTCGTCGATCGCGTAGATGGAAACCGCGGGGTCGAACGAGAAGGCCGCGAGGCCGCTTTGCGGACTCGCGAAGCGGGCATGGCCCGGCGGCGTTTCATGAACCAGCGCCTGGAGCAGATGGCTGCGGCCGCTGCCCGCCTCGCCCCAGATATAGAACGTGCGGTCCGCGACGGGGCCGGCCGCGAGCGCGGCGTCGAGCTCGCGCAGGCGCGCGACGAGCTCCGTGTTCGGGCCCGCGAAAAAATTGTCGAATGTCGATGGCGGCGGGGTGCCGAGATCGAGCGTCAGCTGTCGAAGCACAGTGAGATGAAAGCGGAAATACGGTGTCGGATATCAGTTCTTGTAGAGGGCGCTGGCGAGGTAGCCGCGGCGCAGTTCGCGCAGCGCCACAGCGAGCACGGCGCTCACGGGCAGCGCGATCAGCACGCCGAAGAAGCCGAACAGCTGTCCGAACGCGAGCAGCGCGAAGATGACGGCGAGCGGATGCAGGCCGATGCGCTCGCCCACGAGCCGCGGCGTCAGGAAGAAACCTTCGAGAACCTGTCCGACGCCGTAGATCAGCGCCACGGCGCCGAAGCCGTACCAGTCGCCGAACTGCAGCGATGCGGCGATCAGCGCGAGGCCGAGGCCCGTTGCGTAGCCCACGTACGGAATGAACACGGCGAGCCCCGTGAAGACGCCCACGGGCAACGCAATCTCGAACCGCGCGATGCTGAGCGCGATTGCGTAGTACGCGGCGAGGACGACCATCACGAGCAACTGGCCGCGCAGGTACTGCGAGAGCATGCGGTCCATTTCACCCACGAGTTCGCTGGTGCGCCCGAGCCAGCGGCGCGGAATGAACGCCTGCACGCGGCCGATCATCGCGTTCCAGTCGTAGAGCAGATAGAACAGCACGAGCGGCACCATGACCACGTTGCCGATCACGGAGATCATGACGTTGCCGCTCGTGCGAATGGAGGCCCACGCGGCGAGTGCGATGGACTGCGCGCTGCCTTCGAGCTGCCCCATCACGGTGTCGCGCAGGCTGGCGAAATCAAGCGGATTGGCGAGGCCCAGCAGCGCGAGCTTCGGCTGCAGCCAGTCGTGCAGATGCGCGAAGAGCGCCGGTACCTGCTGCTTCAACTGCGGCACCTCGTTCTGCACGACGGCGAGTACGAGCACGACGAGCAGCGTGATCACGAGCGCGAACAGCAGCATCATGAGCAGGGCGGCAAGCCCGCGCGGCACGCGGTGGCGCACGAGCCAGGCCACGCCCGGCTGCAGGATGTAGGCGAGAATCGCGCCGAGCAGGAACGGCGTGAGCACCGGCCGCAGGAGCCACAGCACGATGCCGAACGCCATGGCGAGCGCGGCCCAGATGAAGGCCTGGCGCTGGTATGGCGTGAAAATCGGAGAGTTCTGCGACAAGGTTGTTTTCCCAAGGTGGTCGGACAGGCGAATTCAGCCAGGCGGCCGGCATCGGGTAAAATCGCATTTTACCGACCTTCTCGCTCTTCCCCATGAATCAACCGAAATCCGACCCGAACGCCCAGGGACTGTCGTATCGCGATGCCGGCGTGGACATCGACGCAGGCGACGCCCTCGTCGACGCGATCAAGCCCTTTGCCAGGAAGACGATGCGCGACGGCGTGCTCGCCGGCATCGGCGGATTCGGTGCGCTTTTCGAGGTGCCGAAGAAGTACCGCGAGCCGGTGCTCGTGTCCGGCACCGACGGCGTGGGCACCAAGCTCAAGCTTGCATTCCATCTGAACAAACACGACACCGTGGGCCAGGACCTCGTGGCCATGAGCGTCAACGACATCCTCGTGCAGGGCGCCGAACCGCTGTTCTTCCTCGACTATTTCGCCTGCGGCAAGCTCGAAGTGGGCACCGCCGCGACCGTCGTGAAGGGCATCGCCCATGGCTGCGAGCTGGCGGGCTGCGCGTTGATCGGCGGTGAGACGGCCGAAATGCCCGGCATGTACCCTGACGGCGAATACGATCTCGCGGGCTTCGCTGTCGGCGCGGTGGAAAAGAGCAAGATCATCGACGGCAGCACGATCACGCCGGGCGACGTCGTGCTGGGCCTCGCGTCGAGCGGCATCCATTCGAACGGCTTCTCGCTCGTGCGCAAGGTTATCGAGCGCGCGCAGCCCGATCTTTCCGCCGACTTCGACGGCCGGTCGCTCGCCGACGCGCTGATGGCGCCCACGCGCATCTACGTGAAGCCGCTCCTTGCGTTGATGGAGCAACTGCCGGTGAAGGGCATGGCGCACATCACGGGCGGCGGGCTCGTCGAGAATATTCCGCGCGTGCTGCGTGAGGGCCTCACGGCCGAACTCGACCACCGCGCCTGGCCGCTGCCGCCGCTCTTCGCGTGGCTGCAAAAGCACGGCGGCGTAGCCGATGCGGAAATGCACCGCGTGTTCAACTGCGGGATCGGCATGGCGGTCGTGGTTGCAGCAGCAGATGCCGACAAGGCGATCGGCCTGCTTTCGGCCGCCGGCGAGCAGGTCTGGAAGATCGGCTTCGTGCGCGAGAGCGCCGCGGGCGAAGCGCAAACGGTCGTGGTCTAAGCCTGATCCAGACGGCCTGTCAGTCCTAAGCCGTCTGTAGCAGCAGGAACAAAAAAGGCGTGCCGGGTTCATCCGGCACGCCTTTTTTTGACTTCCGGCCGCGCTCCGTCCGAAAGCGCGGCGCGCAGCGGCGGCACGCTACAAAACCGTCCTGACGTGCCAAAGCTCGGGAAACAGCACCACGTCCAGCATCTTGCGCAGATACGGCGCGCCGTTCGTGCCGCCCGTGCCCTGCTTGAAGCCGATGATCCGTTCCACCGTCGTCACGTGACGGAAGCGCCACTGACGGAACGCGTCCTCCAGATCCACCAGTTCTTCGGCCATCTCGTACAGGTCCCAGTGCCGCGACGGGTCGCGGTACACCTCGAGCCAGGCGGCTTCCACCGACGCATCGTGCACCGTCGGCTGCGTCCAGTCGCGCTCGAGCCGCTCTTGCGCAATCGGAAAGCCGCGTCGGGCAAGCAGGCGAATCACTTCGTCGTAGAACGAAGGCGCTTCCAGCGCGGCTTGTACCTGCGCGAAGACATCGGGCCGGTGCACGTGCGGCTTGAGCATCTGTTCGTTCTTGTTGCCGAGCAGAAATTCGAGCAGCCGGTACTGATACGACTGGAATCCCGACGACGCCCCCAGGTACGGCCGCATCGCCGTGTACTCCGAAGGCGTCATGGTGGCGAGCACGTTCCACGCCTGGACGAGCTGCTCGAAGACGCGCGACACGCGCGCGAGCATCTTGAACGCGGGCGGCAGGTCGTCGCGGTGCACACAGGCGAGCGCCGCGCGCAGTTCGTAGAGCGCGAGCTTCATCCAGAGTTCGCTCGTCTGATGCTGGATGATGAACAGCATCTCGTTGTGATCGGGCGAGAGCGGATGCTGTGCCGAAAGGATCGGGTCGAGCGAGAGGTAGTCTCCGTAGCTCATCGACTTCGAGAAGTCGAGCTGGGCGCTGTGCCAGCCGGCTTCGGCCGCGGATCGCTCTGCCGCCAGGGCTTCGGGCACGTGCGCGGCGTGCTTCGCCTCCGAGCCATGCAGGCCCGCCGCGCCATGTCCGAACGGACAGCCGCCGCGCGGTTCGTCGACCCGCTCGACCGGTTCGCCCGGCACTTCCATGTGATCGGTCATCGCTGTCTCCTCAGGTCACGGCGCCGCGTGCGGCAAATTCGGGCGCGCGCCAGCTTTCGCTTTCGAGCACGTCGCGCAGCGTTTCCACGGCGTCCCACACGTCCGCATAGCGCAGATAGAGCGGCGTGAAGCCGAAGCGCAGCACATGCGGCTCGCGGTAGTCGCCAATTACGTTGCGCGCGATCAGCGCCTGCATCACCTCGTAGCCGTGCGGATGCGCGAAGCTCACGTGCGAGCCGCGCTGGCTATGCGCGCGCGGCGTCACGAGATGCAGCGCGTGGCCCGCGCAGCGCGATTCGACGAGGTCGATGAAGAGGTCCGTCAGCGCAAGCGACTTGCGGCGAATCTCCTGCATGCTGGTTTGCAGGAACACGTCGAGCCCGCACTCGACGAGCGCCATCGAAACCATCGGCTGCGTGCCGCACAGATAGCGGCCGATACCCGGGCCGGGCTGATACACGGGGTCCATCTGAAACGGCGCGCGGTGTCCCCACCAGCCCGAGAGCGGCTGCGAGAACGCATCCTGATGGCGCTTCGGCACCCAGACGAAGGCGGGCGAACCGGGGCCGCCGTTCAGGTACTTGTAGGTGCAGCCCACGGCGTAATCGGCGGCGACGCCGTTGAGATCGACCGGCACGGCGCCCGCCGAATGTGCGAGGTCCCAGAGGGCGAGCGCGCCGCTCTGGTGAATCAGCTGCGTGAGCGCGGCCATGTCGTGCATGTAGCCCGTGCGGTAGTTCACGTGCGTGATCATCGCGACGGCCGTGTCGTTGCCGATTGCGTCGGGCAACTCGGCGGGGTCGTCGACGAGGCGCAGTTCATAGCCGCGGTCGAGCTGCTCGATGAGCCCCTGCGCGATGTACAGATCGCTCGGGAAGTTCGAACGCTCCGACACGATCACGCGACGGTGTGGGTCCCGCGCGTCCTGCAGGCGCAGCGCCGCGGAAAGCGCCTTGAAGAGATTGATGGAGATGGTGTCGGTCACGACCACTTCGTCCTCGGCCGCGCCGATCAACGGTGCCAGCTTGTTGCCGAGCCGGCGCGGCAGCGCGAACCAGCCCGCGGCGTTCCAGCTGCGAATGAGCCCCTCGCCCCATTCGGCGCCGATCACCTGCTGCGCACGGGCGGAGGCCGCCTTCGGCGGCACGCCGAGCGAGTTGCCGTCGAGGTAGATGGTGTCGGATGCGAGCGCGAACTGGTCGCGCAGCGGCGCAAGCGGATCGGCGCGGTCCAGCGCCAGGGCGTCGTCACGGTGTTTCATGGTGCTCCAGTCGAAAAAATGGGGGCGGGCGCGGGCTTTGGCGAGGCGAGATATCGGGGCCTCAGTCGGCTTCCGGGTGCCTCAGGATCGCGCCGGCAGCGCGCGCAGCACGGCGCGCACGGGGCTTGCGTCCAACGTGGCAAGGCGCAGCGGGAGCGCGATCAGCTCGTAGTCGCCGGGCGCCACGGCATCGAGCACAAGGCCTTCCAGGATCGCCATGCGATGCGCGCGGATGCGGCCGTGCGAATCCATGGTTTTGGAATCCTGCGGGTCGAGCGAAGGCGTGTCGATGCCGATCAGCTTCACGCCGCGCGAGGCGAGCAGATCGATGGTCTGCGGCGCCACGGCGCAAAAACGGTTGTCCCATTCGGTGATCGGCGCGCGCTGACAGGTGCGCAGCAGCACGCGCGGCGGCATGCCGTCAGCCAGCGCCGCCGCGACGTGTTCCGGCCTCACGAGCGGCGCCGCGCCGATGCAATGAATCACGCGGCACGGGCCGAGATAGGCGTCGAGCGGCACCTCGCCAATCGGCGCGCCGTGCGCGTCGTAGTGCAAGGGCGCGTCGGCGTGCGCGCCGGTGTGCGGCGAGAGGGTGAGCCGCCCGACGTTCACGGGCGAGCCTGCCTCCATGCGCCACACACGCTCGATGCCGACTGGCGTGTCGCCCGGCCACACGGGCGTTTGCGGCCCGACAGGCGGAGAAATGTCCCAAAGTGCATCCATGTCTGCGGATGTCCTGCAAGTGGTCGTGTACTCGCCGCGGGGCGGCGAGCTGATCCTTTGAATGATAGGCGGCCTGTCACGAAATGTGCTTGCAAAAAAATCACCGCAGCGGTGTGCCGTTGGAACATAATTTGAGGGAAAGCGGAAAGGGAGACCGAAAATGAACGCAATCTCGCTCGACGCCACGGATTGCCGCATTCTGGCGGTGCTTCAGAACGAAGGCAGGATCAGCAACCTGGACCTGGCTGATCGCATTTCACTGTCGCCGTCCGCGTGCCTCAGACGATTGCGCCTGCTGGAGGAGCAGGGCGTAATCGAGCGCTACCGCGCCTGTTTGAATCGCGAGGTGCTGGGCTTCGAACTGGAGGCTTTTGTGCAGGTGTCCATGCGCAACGACCAGCAGAACTGGCACGAGCGTTTCGCGCAGGCGCTGCGCGACTGGCCCGAGGTGGTAGGCGCGTACGTCGTGACGGGCGAGACGCATTACCTGCTGCGCGTGCTGGCCCACAACCTCAAGCATTACTCTGACTTCGTGCTGAACAAGCTCTACAACGCGCCGGGCGTGATGGACATCCGTTCGAACATCGTGCTGCAGAAGCTGAAGGACGATACCGGCGTGCCGGTAGATCTGGTGGCCCGCTCGGGAGGTAAGGCGGCCGGTTCGTGAGGGCGTGCCTCGGCCTGGCCTTTACAGCATTCGCGGCTTTCGCGGCCTTTCAGGCCTCGACTTGCCCGAAGCCGCGTCAGAGCGGCTCGATTCGATGAAACCCGCCGCTGTGGAACACGAGCGGCGACACTTCTCCGGCGCCGTCGCGCACACCGCAGCGCTCCACTTCACCCACGAAGATCACGTGGTCGCCTTCCTCGTAGCGGCTGCGGTTGTGGCATTCGAACCAGGCGAGCGCGCCTTCGAGCACCGGCATGCCGGTGTCGCCGGCCGCATGGGCCACGCCCTCGAAGCGGTCGCCCTTTACTGTGGCGAAGCGCTTGCAGAGGTCGAGTTGTGACGCGGCGAGCACATTCACCACATAATGGCTGTTCGTCTGGAACACCGGCATCGACGCCGAACGCGTCGCGAGGCTCCACAGTACGAGCGGCGGATTCAGCGACACCGAGTTGAACGAACTCGCCGTAATGCCGATCAGCTGACCCGACGGCGCGCGCGTGGTGATGACGGTCACGCCCGTGGCGAACTGGCCGAGCGCGTGGCGGAACGCCTTGTCGTCGAAATTGGGGGCTTTGGCGCGGTGCGTCATTGCAGTACGGACTCCGTTGCAACGAGCACGGGCGATCGCGCGGCGGGCGCCGGCAGGATGAAAACTGGAGCGAAGGTCATGTAGAAAACGCGTGAATTGCCCCCATTCTAGCGTCATTCGCGCGCGTGCAGCCGCGGGCAGCGGGCCCGGCGCGGACTATCCAAGGAGGAATTCCATGAGTCAGGCAGTCGAAACCGCCACCCTCGGCGGCGGGTGTTTCTGGTGCCTCGAAGCGGTGTTTCTGGGCGTCGACGGCGTGGTGGCGGTGGAGTCGGGTTATGCGGGCGGGCACGTGGACCATCCGTCGTACGAGCAGGTCTGCGACGGCAATACCGGACACGCGGAAGTCGTGAAGGTGCAGTTCGATCCGTCGAAGATCGGGTATCGCGACGTCCTCGACATCTTCTTTGCGATCCACGATCCAACGCAGCTGAACCGCCAGGGCAACGACGTCGGCACGCAGTACCGGTCGGTGATCTTCACGCATTCGGAGGCGCAGCGCGAGACCGCGTTGCAGGCCATTCGCGAACTGGCGGCCGAAGGCGTCTACGACGGGCAGATCGTCACCCAGGTGCTGCCACTCGACGGCAATTACTGGCCGGCCGAGGCCTATCACCAGAACTACTTCGCTCAGCATCCCGAACAGGGCTACTGCGCATTCGTAGTGGCACCGAAAGTGGCCAAGTTCCGGCAAAAGTTCGCGCACCGCATCCGCGGGGCGTGATTTGCACCGAGGCATACCGGGCGCCACGCTGCCGTGCGAGGGCACGGCCGGCGCGGCGCCCGTTCAACGCGGCTCTTGCCCTTCCTCTTCTTCCCGCATCTTCGTACAGGCCGCGCCAATTTCGCGGGCGAGTTCAATGCACGTGAGCGGTGCCGAGCCTTCCGCCTTGTTGTTCGTCGCGATCAGCACCGGCTGGCCCGCAATTGCATAGCGTGCCGCCAGCTCGGCGAGCGCGCGGCGTGTGTACGGATCTTCGTCGACGAGCTTGTCGAACGGCTCGTATTTCGCCTTCGCCTGCTCGTACTTGAAGCCGCTGTGCAGGCTCCAGCGCACGATCAGCGGACCGGCGGGCGTGTCGCCATCCAGCAGCGCGAGCGCCGCAGCCTGCCGCAGCGGATCGGGCATGCGCGCGTGGAGCCCGACGCAGTACCGTACGCCCGCGGCGCGCAGCGCGCGGATGAAGCGCGGCGTCAGCAGGCAGGCGTCGCGAATCTCTACGGCGTAACACGGCGTCGACCCCGCCGTGGAGCCCACGGCGGATAACGGCGGCAACGCGGCGAGGAATGCCGAAAGCCGCTCGATGAACCCGGCCGGATCAGCAAGCAGTGCGTCGGGCAGCGGCGGAAACTGGAACACGAGCGCACCGGCGCGTATGCCCAGTCCATCGAGACACGGTCGCACGAATTCGTCGATGGCGAGTTGCGCATTCAGGAAGCACGGATTCGCTTCGACCGGCTCGCCACGCTCTCCGCGCACGACGGCGTCCGTGATCAGCGCCGGGCACTTCACGATGAAGCGAAACGTATCCGGCACCTGCTGCGCGTATCGCAGATAGTCCGCGACGGTGAGCGGCGCGTAGAACGAGCGGTCGATGCTCACGGTGCGCAACAGCGGGTGCGCGCCGTAGGCGGAAAGGCCGTCGCGCGAGAGCTTCGAGTTGCTGTACTCGTCGCCGTAGACAATGCCCTTCCAGCCGGGAAACGACCACGACGACGTGCCGAGATGCACTTCGCCGGGCAAGGCGCGGGCGATGTCGAGCACGTCGTCATTGGGTGGCGCAGCCAGGACGACGGCGCGGCCCCGCGACTTTTTCGGTGCGGCGGAAGAAGATAAACCGGCGGACCCCAAAGGCCCGGTTTGCGCAGGAGAAGAGGCGGCTGGCCGAGGCGCGCCGTGCGGCGGCAACGGCTCGCCGAAGAGGTCGAACTGCTGCTCAGGACCACCGTTGTCCGTGGCGCTTTCCGCAGTGCTTTCAGACTGCGCGATAGCGTCGATTGCGTTGGGCTCGTGAGCGGCCGGTGCGGCGCCTTCGTTCATCTAGTCCTGTCGGTGTTTCCTGGGGCGCCGCCGCGCGCATGGCACGGCGGTCGCCCTCGCGAGCCTCAATGAAGCGCTGGCGAATGACTTACAGCGGCTTTTCGTACATGTAGCGGCGCGACCACGGCAGCGTCGCCGCGCTGCGTCCGGCCTTGCGGCAGACCACCTGGAAGAGCGACACGTCGTCGTGTTCGAACGCATAGGCGCAGCCCGCCAGATACACGCGCCAGATGCGGAACTTCTCGTCGTCCACGAGCTTTCTCGCCTCTTCGGCGTGCGTCTCGAACCGTTCCGCCCAGATGTCCAGGGTGTGCGCATAGTGACGGCGCAGGCTCTCGGCGTCAATCGCTTCCAGGCCGCCGCGCTGCATGGATTCGAGCACGAGGCCGATGTGCGGGAGTTCGCCGTCCGGGAACACGTAGCGGTCGATGAATTCGCCGCCGCCCAGCGAGGTCTCGCCGCTGTCCGCGTCCGACGACGTGATGCCGTGATTCATCGCGATGCCTTCGTCGGTGAGCAGGTCGTGCATCTTGCGGAAATAGCCAGGCAGGTTCTTGCGCCCCACGTGCTCGAACATGCCGACGCTCGTGATGCGATCGAATTGGCCTTCCACGTCGCGATAGTCCTGCAGGCGGATCTCGATGCGATCCGAGAGTCCTGCGGCCTTCACGCGTTCGGTGGCGAGGTTGAACTGGTTCTGCGAGAGCGTGACGCCTACGCAGTTCGCGCCGAACTTCTGCGCGGCGCGCAGGACGAGCGCCCCCCAGCCGCAGCCGATGTCGAGCAGGCGCTGGCCGGGCTGCAACTGGATCTTGGTGAGAATGTGGTCGATCTTCTTGAGCTGAGCCGTGCCCAGATCTTCGTTGCCGTTCTCGAAGTAGGCGCACGAATAGACCATGTTCTCGTCGAGCCACAGCTTGTAGAACTCGTTCGAGACGTCGTAGTGATACTGGATCGCTTTCTTGTCCGACGCCTTCGTGTGGTTGAAGTAGCGGCGCACGCGGGCGAGCTTGCTCGCATTGGTGACCGTGCTTCGCGCCAGCGAATAGCCGATGTTGATGATGTCCGAGAGCTTGCCCTCGATGTCGATCTTGCCCTTCACATACGCTTCGCCGAGGTTGTCGAGGCTCGGTTCGAGCAGAAGCGGCAGCGCCGACGCGCTATTGACCTTCAGCGTGACCTGCGGCGCCGCGAAGTTGCCGAAATCGAGTTGTTGTCCGTCCCAGAGCACGAGACGCGCAGGCAGATTCGCCTTGTCCCGTACTTCCTGCACCCACTGCGCCAGCTTCTTCTCCCAGAACATGTGATTTCTCCGTGTCCGATGAAATACAAAGCAAAGCTCATGGATCGCGCCGATGCGCTCCTTTTTGTGCTGCGTGTTACCCCGATGGAGTACGCGATCCGTATTTTCACTGCGCGCCGGGTGCGCCCCGCGCGGCGGTGTTCGTCAACGCCTCGACGTCAAGGCGACAGCCGCGCGATGCGCCAGTCGCCGCCTGTTTCGCGCGTGTAGAGAATGCGGTCGTGCAGGCGGGACGGCCGGCCCTGCCAGAACTCGATGGCCTGCGGCACGAGCCGGTAGCCGCCCCAGTGCGACGGGCGCGGCGGATGTTCACCGTACTTCGCTGCCATGTCGCGCTCGCGTGCTTCCAGCACGGCGCGGCTTTCAATTTCCTTGCTTTGTTCCGATGCCCACGCGCCAATGCGCGAGCCGAGCGGACGCGAGGCGAAGTAGGCGTCGCTTTCCTCGGCGCTTGTCTTGACGACGCTACCGTCGATGCGCACCTGCCGTTCCAGCTCGATCCAGTAGAAAAGCAGGCTCGCGTGCGGATTGGCGGCCAGTTCGTGGCCCTTGCGGCTTTCGTAATTCGTGAAGAAGACGAAGCCCTGTTCGTCCACGCCCTTGATGAGCAGGATCCGCGCGGTAGGGCGAGCGTTCTCGTCCACCGTGGCGAGCGTCATCGCGTTTGGTTCGGGCAGTTTGGCGTCGAGCGCCTCGGCGAACCATTTGTGGAATTGTTGGATCGGGTTGGGATCCACGTCGGTCACATCGAGTGAGCCGAGCGAATAATTCTTGCGGAGATTAGCGAGGGAAGTCATGTTCTTATGCGCACGCTTCAATTAGGCCAGTATAGCCGGGGTGTGAATTTTCTGCGTGCGGTCGCACGCGCGTGAAAGGGCGCGCCGTTTCCTTGCGCGCGATCAGGCAAAATACGGTTTGCTCGCGCTCCGTCGTCCGCTGCCGCGCCGTTGCAGGCCCTGGCGGCCGTGCCAGACGGCCGGATCCGAAGCGCCTCCTTCTGTTTCCGTATCGAGCCATGTCCGCCTCCGGCCTTACCGCGCACCACGCTAGTTCCGATGTTACCTCCAGCCTCGCCGAGCCTGAAGCCGCCGATCGCGCCCGCCGTTTCGGCGGCATTGCGCGGCTTTACGGCGACGCGGCGCTGGCCGGCTTCGAGCGCGCCCACGTGGCGGTGATCGGCATAGGCGGCGTGGGTTCGTGGGCGGCCGAGGCGCTCGCGCGCAGCGCGGTGGGCACGATCACGCTGATCGACCTCGACAACGTGGCCGAAAGCAACACGAACCGGCAGATCCACGCGCTCGACGGCAACTATGGCAAGCCCAAGGTAGAAGCCATGGCGGAGCGGATCGCGCTGATCGACCCCGCGTGCAAGGTGCGGCTCGTGGAGGACTTCGTCGAGCCCGACAATTTCGACGCAGTGCTGGGCGCCGGCTTCGACTACGTGATCGACGCCATCGACAGCGTGCGCACGAAAACCGCGCTCATCGCGTGGTGCGTGGCGCGCGGGCAGCCGCTCGTGACCGTGGGCGGCGCGGGCGGTCAACTGGACCCCACGCGCATTCGCATCGACGACCTCGCGCTCACCATTCAAGACCCGCTGCTCTCGAAAGTGCGTGCGCAATTACGCAAGCAGCACGGCTTTCCGCGCGGACCGAAGGCGAAGTTCAAGGTGAGCGCCGTGTATTCGGACGAGCCGCTCATCTACCCCGAAACAGCGGTCTGCGACATCGACGCCGAAGCGGAGCACGTGAGCACGTCGCCGGGGCACAGCGGACCGGTGGGTCTCAACTGCGCGGGCTTCGGATCGAGCGTATGCGTGACCGCGAGCTTCGGCTTCGCGGCGGCCTCGCACGTGCTGCGTGCACTCGCCCGCCGCGCGACGGACGCGGCGCGCGGCAAAGGTCTCGCCGCAGCCGCCACCACGCGCGCATAAAAACGAACGCGGCCCGAGGGCCGCGTCATGGTCGTGGGAGTGTGGGAGGGGATGCCGGATGAAGCGAAGCGGCGAAGATAAGGCGCGTTCGGAAACGCGCGGTCAATAAAGCGCCGCGCTCAGCTTGCGGCGCCATTCGCTCACGAGCTGCGGCTGCCCGGCCGCGAGATCGAACACCGACAACATCGTCTTGCGGCCGATGTCCTCACGGAACGACCGGTCGCGCTTCACGATTTCCAGCAGATGCTCGAGCGCGCCCGCGTACTGACGGCGGGCGATCAGCGCGCTCGCCAGGTCGAAGCGGGCGTCGAGGTCGGCCGGATCTGCTGCCACGCGCGCTTCGAGCGCGTCGGTGGGCGGCAGATCGGCGGCAGCGTCCACTGCGTCGAGCCGCGTTTTCAGCGCGTTGAAGCGGGCGTCGATACCTTGCGTCGTCTTGGGCGAGAGCAGTTCGACTTCGGCACGGGCGTCGTCGATGCGCTGGTCTTCGAGCAGCATTTCGATCAGGTCCATGCGAGCGTCGTCGTAGCCGGGGTCGTAGGCGAGGGTGGCCTTCAGCGCGTCGTAGGCCTCGTCGCGACGGCCTTCCGCAAGGGCCGCGAGCGCCACGCGGCGTGCCGCCTCGGCGCCGTCGGGTACGAGCCGGTCGAGGAACGCACGCAGCTGACCCTCGGCCAGCACGCCGACGAACTGATCCACCGGACGACCGTCCGCAAACGCGATCACGTGCGGAATGCTGCGCACCTGGAAGTGGGCCGCCAGTTCCTGGTTCTCGTCGACGTTGACCTTCACGAGCTTCCATTTGCCGCCGTACTCGGTTTCGAGGCGCTCGAGCATCGGGCCGAGGGTGCGGCACGGACCGCACCACGGCGCCCAGAAGTCCACCAGCACCGGCGCGAGCGTCGAGGCAGCGATCACATCTTTTTCGAAAGTGGCGAGTGTGGTGTCCATTGCGTCCTCGTGGGAAAACTGACTCGATTTCATCTAGGGGCGGCGGCGGGCCATTTCAAGCTACTTCTTCTGCGGCAACGGAATCCAGTCCGTTTCCCCGGGCACCTGCCCCATCTGCTGGTTCATCCACGCCGTCTTGGCGTGCTCGATTTTGTCGCGCGAACTCGACACGAAATTCCATTCGATGAACCGCTCACCCGCAAGTTTCTCGCCGCCCAGCAGCATGACCGTGGCGCCGTTCGTGCTCGCGAGCGTCACGGTTTCGCCGGGCACGAGCACGGCCATGCGGTAGGGGTCGAGCGGCGTGCCGTCGATGGCGAGGTCGCCCTCCACGAGATACACGCCGCGTTCTTCGTGCTCCGGTTCGAGCGCGAAGGCCGCGCCGGGCGCGAAGTGTGCGGCGACATAGAGCGTGCCCGAGAAGGTTTCGACCGGCGACGTCTGGCCGAACGCCGTGCCGGCAATGACGCACAGCGTCACGCCGTTGCGCTCGAGTTGCGGCAGCGTGGCGCCCGGGTGGTGTGCGAACGAAGGCTCGATGTCTTCGTCCTCCACGGGCAGTGCGACCCAGGTCTGGATGCCGTGCACCGTCATGCCGCGCGCGCGGTCTTCTTCGGGCGTGCGTTCGGAGTGGACGATACCGCGGCCCGCGGTCATCCAGTTCACGTCGCCGGGCACGATCTTCTGCGCGGAGCCGAGGCTGTCGCGATGCATGATGGCCCCGTCGAACAGATACGTGACGGTGGCGAGCCCGATATGCGGATGCGGACGCACGTCGATGCCTGCGCCCGGTGCGAGCGTGGCGGGGCCCATGTGGTCGAAGAAGATGAACGGCCCGACGAGGCGCGCGGCGAGCGCCGGCAAGACGCGGCGCACCATGAGGTTGCCGATGTCGCGTTCATGAGGCTTGAGGACTGCTTTAATCGCAGGGGACATGAGGATTCCTTGGTGGCCTGGGCGAGCGACGGGCCCATTCTAGCCTCATGCAGCGCGACGGTACCTGGAGCCTGTGCAGCAGGGCCATCGGCGCACCGGGGGCGCCTCGGCGAGTGTCGGGAGCCCCAGGCTAAACTCGGCCACGTCCAGCAGAAACGCAGGAAAAACTTCAGTAAAACAGAAAGGAGGAGCCGGCCATGTCGCCGAAAGACCTGTTGCTCGCGCTTGTCGTCGTGGTGGCGTGGGGCGTCAACTTCGTGGTGATCAAGGTGGGTCTGCACGGTGTGCCGCCCATGCTGCTGGGTGCGCTTCGGTTCATGCTCGCCGCGGTGCCGGCGGTCTTTTTCGTGAAGCGTCCGCGCGTGCCGTTGCGCTGGCTCTTCGCCTACGGCGCAACCATTTCCTTCGGCCAGTTCGCGTTTCTGTTCTACGCGATGTATGTGGGCATGCCAGCGGGGCTCGCTTCGCTGGTGCTTCAGGCGCAGGCGTTTTTCACGCTCGGGTTCGCCGTGCTGTTTCTGCATGAGCGCTTTCGCGTGCAGAACCTCGCAGGTCTCGCAATCGCGGCCGCGGGCCTGGCCGTGATCGGCACCGTGAGCGCGGCGGGCTCGTCGGGCGGCCATTCGATGACGCTCGCGGGCTTCGTCCTCACGCTGTGCGCGGCGGTGCTCTGGGCGCTCGGCAACATCGTGACGAAGAAAGTGGGCAAGGTGGACCTTGTGGCGCTCGTCGTGTGGGGCAGCCTCATTCCGCCGCTGCCGTTTCTGGCGTTGTCGTACGTGATGGAAGGGCCGGCGCGCATGGCGGCGGCGCTGAGCGGCATCGGCGTGACCTCGATACTCGCCATCGTCTATCTCGCCTTCGTGGCGACCATTCTGGGCTACGGGCTGTGGAGCCGGCTGCTTTCGCGCTATCCGGCCTCGCAGGTGGCGCCGTTCTCGCTGCTCGTGCCGATTGTCGGGCTGGCATCGGCCGCGCTGCTGCTGGGCGAGCATCTGTCGACGGTCCAGGTCGCGGGCGCCGGGCTCGTAATGCTCGGGCTGGTCGTGAACGTGTTTGGCGGCTGGGTGGCGCAGCGCTTTGCGGCTGCGCGTTGAGGATTTGGCGCGGGCTGTGAGACGCCAGCGTGGATACGGTTCGCGCCCGCGAGTGCACATAGCGGCGCACCGGCAGGGTGCCGACGTGGTTGGCGCTGGAGCGGGTGAGCGCACACGGCAGGAGCGTTCGACACGTGCGGGGTGCACGACCCGGGCACGACCCGAGCACGACCCGAACGCCCCGCGCCCCTTACGTCATCCGGCTTTTCGCCAGCGGCGGATTCGCTGCGAAGTACCGCTTGATGCCCTTCATGATGGCGTCGGCCATCTGGTCGCGATAGCTGTCGTCGTTGAGCTTGCGCTCTTCGTCCGGGTTGCTGATGAAGGCGGTCTCCACGAGGATCGACGGAATGTCCGGCGCCTTCAGCACGGCGAAGCCCGCCTGTTCCACCGCACCCTTGTGCAGCTTGTTGATGTCGCCAATCTCCTTGAGCACGAAGTTGCCGTAGCGCAGCGAGTCGCGAATCTGCGCGGTGGTGGACATGTCGAAGAGCGCGCGGTTGACGGTGGCGTCCGCAGTCTTGATGTTGATGCCGCCAATCAGGTCCGACGAGTTTTCCTTGTTCGCCATCCAGCGCGCCGCGGCGCTCGACGCACCGTGTTCCGAGAGCGCGAACACGGAGGAGCCGCGCGCTTCGGGTGTGGTGAACGCATCGGCGTGGATCGAGACGAACAGGTCCGCGCCCACGCGCCGCGCCTTCTGCACGCGCACGTTGAGCGGCACGAAGAAGTCGGCGTCGCGCGTCATCATGGCGCGCATGTTGGGCTGGGCGTCGATCTTCGCGCGCAGTTTCTTCGCGACGTCGAGTGCGATGTGCTTCTCGTAGCTACCGCCGCTGCCGATCGCGCCCGGGTCTTCGCCGCCATGGCCGGGGTCGATTGCGACGGTGAGCAGGCGCACCGTGTTGCCCCGGCCGCCCTTCGGTGTGGTGAACGCGTAGGTGTCGCTGTCGGTGCCGTCGTCCGTGTTGTCGCCGCTCTTGTCCCGCGCGATGGCGGCAGGCGGCTGCGTGGGCTTCGGCGTGGCGCGTGGCGCCGTGGGGCCATTCGTGCCCGCGGACGGCGGCGTATGCGCAGCCGAGGGCGGCCGTGGTACTTCGCCCGCGGGAGCCCCGTTCTGCGCGTAGCGCTGGAAGAACGCCTCGCTGTTGTCGGCTGAGCCGGGCGGCGTGTTGGGGCCGCCCAGCGTTGCCGCGGGCGGGGCGCTGTTCTCGTTGAGCTGCTGCTCCTTGCGCTCGGTCTGCGCGAGCAGGTCCATCAACGGGTCAGGTGCCACGGCCGGGTAGAGGTCGAAGACGAGCCGGTAGCGGTACGAGCCCACAGGCTGCAGCGTGAACACCTGCGGCTTCACCTGGCCTTTGAGGTCGAACACCATGCGCACCACGTGCGGCTGATATTGCCCCACGCGCACGGACTGAATCTGCGGATCGTTCGGTGTGATCTTGGAGACCAGGTCGCGCAGCGACTGGTCGAGGTCGAGCCCGTTGAGGTCGACCACGAGCCGGTCCGGTCCTTGCAGAAGCTGCTGCGTGTTCTGCAGCGGCTGATCCGATTCGATGGTGACGCGCGTGTAGTCGCGCGCGGGCCACACACGCACGCCGACCACCGACGTTGCCCAGGCGAGGCGCGGTGCAACGAGCCCGAGCACGAGCGTGGACGCGCCCGCCCGCAGGATCTGCCGGCGTCGCCAGTTGTGGCTCGCGGTGGCGGCGGATTCGATGGAGCGGAACGGTTTGATTAACATCTTTCCAGACATGCCTTTCCTGTTTCGCTGTACGCGCGCGCGGTGAGGGCACGCGCGTCATGCTCTTTGCCGTTCCGCAGTTCGCTCACGACGTCGAGCGAAAAAACGAGATCCGGCACGCCGAGCAGCGCGCCTGCCCGCTGAGGCCATTCGACGAGGCAGATCGCGCCGCTGTCGAAGTACTCGCGAAAGCCGGCATCGGCCCATTCGGCCGGATCGGCAAAGCGGTACAAATCGAAGTGATAGAGCTCGAGTTCCCCATCCGGCGTGTCCACGGCATAGGGTTCGACGAGCGTGTAGGTGGGGCTGCGCACCCGGCCCGTGTGGCCGAAGCCGCGCAGCATGGCCCGCACGAGTGTGGTCTTGCCGGCGCCGAGGTCGCCGGTCAGTTGCACCTGCAGGCCCTCGAATGCCGCGCCGCCTTGCGTTGCGTTGCCGGTGGCCATCGCATGGCGCACCTCGGCAATCGCGTGCGCCACGTGCGCGCCGAACGCCTGGGTGGCCGCGTCGTCCGCGAGCGCGAAGTGGCGCTCGAGCAGGACGGTGGCGTGAGCCAGGCTGGTGAGTGCTTCGTGGCCTGACGTGCCGGCGGTACCGGGCGTATTGGGCATTCTCGTAAAATGGCGTGATGAACCGAAGTTCGCATCTCTCTTCCTGCACACCCTTGCCAGAGCACGACAGCGCGAGCGGTCGTGATGGTGTGCATGCTGGCCGGGACGCGCCCTCGAATGAGGCGCTGGCGTCGCTTGCGGCGCGCATTCGGGCGTGGGGGCGCGAACTGGGTTTCGGTGCGATCGGTATCAGCGATACCGACCTCTCCGATGCCGAAGCGGGCCTTGCCGCGTGGCTCGAAGCGGGCTGCCACGGCGAGATGGATTATATGGCCAAACATGGGCTCAAACGCGCACGCCCGGCCGAGCTTGTGGCCGGAACGCGACGCGTGATCACCGCGCGCATGGCCTATTTGCCGGCTTCGGCGCTCGCCGTCGAAGCGACTCGTGAGCACGATGAAAGTGCTTCGCAAGGCACGCCTCCCTCGCAGCCCGCACATGACGACTGGCGGGACCGCGAGCGCGCGCGGCTGGCTGACCCTGCAGCGGCGGTCGTCTCCGTCTACGCGCGCGGCCGCGACTATCACAAGGTTTTGCGCCAGCGGCTGCAGCACCTCGCGCAGCGTATCGAAGACGAGATCGGTGCCTGCGGCTACCGCGTCTTCACGGATTCAGCGCCGGTGCTCGAAGTCGAGCTGGCGCAGAAGGCCGGCATCGGCTGGCGCGGCAAGCACACGTTGCTGCTGCAGCGCGACGCCGGGTCGCTCTTCTTTCTCGGTGAAATCTATGTGGACTTGCCGTTGCCCTCCGATGCCGAGTGGCACGGGGGCGATGCCGTCGACACAGCGAATGTAGCCAATGCGACCGCAGATTCACGCACGTACGACGCACCAACGATCGCGCGGCTGGACGCTGAAGCCGCTGCCCCGCATTCCGCACACGCGCCCGAAACCGCGGGCGCGCATTGCGGCAGTTGCACGCGCTGCATCGGTGCCTGTCCCACGGGGGCGATCGTGGCGCCTTATCAAGTGGACGCCCGGCGCTGCATCTCGTATCTCACCATCGAGCTGAAGGGCAGCATTCCCCAGGACTTGCGGCCGCTGATCGGCAATCGTGTGTATGGCTGCGACGATTGCCAGCTCGTGTGTCCGTGGAACAAGTTCGCGCAGGCCGCGCCCGTCGACGATTTCGACGTGCGGCACGGGCTGGACCGCGCGTCGCTGGTCGAGCTGTTCGAATGGACCGAGCGCGACTTCGACACGCGCCTGCAAGGCAGCGCGATTCGCCGGATCGGTTACGCGTGCTGGTTGCGCAATCTCGCGGTCGGCATGGGCAACGCGCTACGCTCAACGGCTTTGCCAGCCGAAGCGCGCGAGGCCATCGTAGAAGCGCTGCGCCGACGTGCCGGCGACGCGTCGCCGCTCGTGCGCGAGCACGTGCAATGGGCGCTCGAGGCAGCGTAGAGTAGCGGGGCGCGGCCGTGGCCCTGCCCGCGCCCGCGATGAGGAGAACGCAACATGATGTTCAACGCCGTGATCGATGCGCCGTTCGGCAAGGTGGGCATTCGCACTCAGGCCGATGCCGTGCGCGAGATCGTCTATCTGCCCGAGTCGGTGAAGAGCGTGGCGCCCGATTCGGCGCTCACGCGCCGCGCGGTGCAGCAGATCGAGCGGTATTTCGAGCGCGCCTCGGCCACCTTCGACCTGCCGCTCGCCGAAGTGGGCACCGCGTTCCAGCGGCGCGTCTGGCAGGCCATCAGCGAGATTCCGCCGGGCATCGTGCTGACCTACGGCCAGCTCGCGAAGGCCGTGAGCTGCGGCTCGCCGCGCGCGGTCGGCCAGGCCTGCGGCGCCAACTATTTTCCGCTCGTCATTCCGTGCCATCGCGTGGTGGCTTCGGGCGGCATCGGCGGATTCGCGAATCACGACGACGACGGCTACTTCCGCAAAGTGAAGCGGTGGCTGCTCGCACACGAGGGTGTGCCCTACGCATGACGACTGACATCAAACGCGCCGCCACGCAACCAGACGACATCGCGCCAACGCCGGGCGCCGCTTCTGCCGACCTCGCGGGCGCAGAAACGGTGACGGCCGAAACAGCGACAACGGAACCCGCAGCCGAGAAAACCATAGCCGCTTCGCCGCTGCTCACCGTAAGCCTTGCCTCGATCGACGCCTTTTGCGATTCGCTCTGGCTCGAACATGGTCTGTCGCGCAACACGCTCGACGCCTACCGGCGCGATCTGCGTCTTTTTGCCGAATGGCTCGCGAAGGCGCGCAACGGCTCGCTGGATACCGCCACCGAAACCGATCTGCTCGCCTACAGCGCGGCGCGCAAGGAGAGCAAATCGACCTCGGCGAACCGCCGGCTCTCGGTGTTCCGGCGCTACTACGGCTGGGCCGTGCGCGAGCACCGCGCGCAGGGCGACCCCACGGTGCGCATCCGCTCGGCGAAGCAGCCGCCGCGGTTTCCGTCCACGCTCTCCGAGGCGCAGGTGGAGGCGCTGCTCGGCGCACCCGACATCGATACGCCGCTCGGCCTGCGCGACCGGACGATGCTCGAATTGATGTACGCAAGCGGCCTGCGCGTGACGGAACTCGTGACGCTAAAAACAGTGGAGGTCGGCCTCAACGAAGGCGTGGTGCGCGTGATGGGCAAGGGCTCGAAAGAGCGGCTGATCCCGTTCGGCGAAGAGGCGCACGCGTGGATCGCGCGCTATCTGCGCGACGCGCGGCCCGCGTTGCTCGGCGCACGCACGACGGACGCGCTCTTCGTCACGGCACGGGCCGAAGGCATGACGCGCCAGCAGTTCTGGAACATCATCAAACGACACGCGCGCGCAGCCGATGTGCACGCGCCGCTCTCGCCGCACACGCTGCGGCACGCGTTCGCCACGCATCTGCTCAATCACGGCGCCGACCTGCGCGTCGTGCAACTGCTGCTCGGGCACAGCGACATCTCTACGACGCAGATCTACACCCACGTGGCCCGCGAGCGGTTGAAGTCGCTGCACGCGCAGCATCATCCGCGCGGGTGATTTTGCGGTTGACGTACGGTTGAAGTGCGGTTGAAGTGCGGTTGACGCGCAGCTCACTGCTACGCGCATGCTTCTCCCGCGGCTCCTTCGGCGTTTGCCGCCTGCTCGGCGTGCGGCAGACGCTGAGCAAAGCGTGCATCAGACCAGTTCGCGCAGCTTGTGCTTGAGGATCTTGCCCGTGGACGCGGCCGGCAGCGCCGGCATGACGCGGATGTGCGCGGGCCGCTTGTAGGGCGCAAGACGCGCGCTGCACCATTCGTCGAGCGCCTGCGTCGTCACGGTGGCGCCCGCGGCGAGCTCCACGAAGGCGATGACTTCCTCGTTGCCTTCCACCGGCCGTCCGATCACGGCGGACTGCATCACCGCAGGGTGCGCGTTGAGCACGTGCTCAACTTCGGACGGATACACGTTGAAGCCCGAGCGAATGATGAGTTCCTTGCTGCGGCCCACGATGTGCATGGCGCCGTCTGCGTCTTCGCGTGCGAGGTCGCCGGTCTTCAGCCAGCCGTCTACGGTGACCGCAGCGCGCGTGAGTTCCGGGCTGCGGTAGTAGCCGAGCATCACGTTCGGTCCACGCACCCACAGTTCGCCGATCTCGCCGCGCGGCACGTCGCGGCCCTCGGGCGACACGTAGCGCACTTCGACGCCTGGAATGGCGTGGCCCACGGAGCAGTCCGCGCGGGGTGCGTCGAGCAGCGTCTGCGCCACGGTCGGGCTGCTCTCGGTCATGCCGTAGCCGTTGTGGAGCGTCACGCCATACGCGCTTTCCACACGCGCCTTCAGCGCCGCATCGAGCGGCGAGCCGCCCGAGTAGGCGAAGCGTAGCCGCGGCGCGCGCCATTCGAGATGCTTCGTTTGCAGATAGTCGAGCAGCTTCGCGTGCATCGCGGGCACGCCCTGAAAGATGGAGACGTGCTCGTCGGCCAGCGCGCGGCGCACCGCTTCGGGCACGAAGCGCGGCGCAAGCCGTAGCGTGGCGCCCGCATACAGGCTGCCGAGGCACACCGACGCGAGACCGTACACGTGCGAGATGGGCAGCACGGCGTAGACGACGTCGTCGGCGTTCACGCGGCGCAGCGTGCTGGAGACCGCAGCGATGAACAGCAGGTTGCGATGCGAGAGCATCACGCCCTTCGGCGTGCCCGTGGTGCCTGTCGTGTAGATGAGGGCCGCGCATTGGCGGTCTGCTTGCATTTCTACGGGTTCGGCGAGCGCGCTTTCGGTGTTGCGCGTGTTGTGCGTGTCGCTTGCGTCACTCTTGTCGGTTTGCCAGTGCCACGTGCCGATATCGACCGGTCCGGCGGGCGCGGGCGTGGCGCCGTGTCGTTGCGCATGGGCGCGCGCATCGGGCGAACTGGCGACGACGTAGGCCGTGAGCCGAGGCCGCGCATGTGCGCGAATGGCGTCGAGTTCGGCCGCCGAGAGCCGCGCGTTCGAAACGAGGGCCCACGCATTGAGCCGGGTCGCGGCGAAGAGCAGCACGATTTGCGCGACGCTGTTTTCGGCGACGATCATTACGCGGTCGCCGCCTCGCACGCCATGCTCGCGCAAGCGTGCGGCCGTGGCGTCCACGGCCTCGGCGAGCTGCGCGCGCGTGATGACGCGCAGGCGCTCGCGGCCTGCTTCGTCGGCATCGTGCGCATCTTCGATCAGCGCGACGCGGTGCGGGTCGTGCGCGGCGAGTCGAATGGGAATGTCGGCGATGCGGTCGGGCAGGGTGGCGAGCAGCGCGGCGATGTCGAACGAATGGATGGACGCAGGCGCGGTGTGCGAGGGCTGAGCCTGTGCGTCGCCATGGTGAGGCGCGGCATGCGGATGCGGGCGGGCGGTCAAAGCGGTGTCCTCCGGTTCTTCGCCGCGATTGTACGGGCGCGGCGGCGCGAAGCTGGCTGTGTGCGGCATGTGGAGCGTGGACGGCGGGTGAGGCCTGTGCGACATGTGCGACATGTGCGACGGACAGATGCGCCGCCGGCAGATTGCGAACGATCGTGCCATAACTGCTGGGCACGGACAACGGGGGGCGTTCATCCCGCTTTGCCTCCCGTCGTACCCTTCGTTCGGACCGGCCATTACAATGCGCCGATGAGCAAGAACCGACACGTTTCCGAAACCCCCGCCACGCAGTTCCTCAAGCGTCATGGCGTGCCCTTTGACGAGTATCCGTACGAGTACGTCGAGCATGGCGGCACGGCCGAATCGGCGCGTCAGCTGGGCGTCGACGAGCATCTCGTCATCAAGACGCTCGTTATGGAAGACGAGCACGCGAAGCCATTAATCGTGCTCATGCATGGCGACTGCAAGGTCTCGACCAAGAATCTGGCGCGGCAGATCGGCGCAAAGCGCGTGGAGCCCTGCAAGCCCGAGGTGGCGAACCGGCATTCCGGGTATCTGGTGGGCGGTACGTCGCCGTTCGGCACGCGCAAGGCCATGCCGGTGTATGTGGAGTCGAGCATCCTCGAACTCGAGCGGATCTATCTGAACGGCGGACGGCGGGGCTTTCTGGTGAGTATCGAGCCGTCGGTGCTGACTGCGCTGCTGGAGGCCAAACCGGTGCAGTGCGCAAGCGTCGATTGAGTAGAGGTCTCAGCGCGGCCTTTGCCCGGTAGCGCTTTCCTTAAAGTGGTGTACAGGGGCGTTTGAGTTGACCGGTGCCGCGCGGGCCGCGCGACGAAAGGGCTCCGGTAGAATGAGCGCCTTTGCGGGGCGGCGCGGCCGTGGGGCGCGTGGGTCCGGCGTCAGGGTTTTTCCGGCTCGCGCTTGCACGGATGCTGCCTGACCATGCGCGCGGATGCCGGCGATGGTCCCGCTGTTCGCGCCGTCCCAGCCGTTCATCCAGTCTTCCGATTCATTACAAGAAGAGTTACCTGCATGTACAACCTGATCGTTGCCGTCCTGGCCTATCTGATCGGCTCGGTGTCGTTTGCCGTGGTCGTCAGCGCCGCAATGGGTCTCGCCGACCCGCGCTCGTACGGCTCAGGCAACCCCGGGGCGACCAACGTGCTGCGCAGCGGAAACAAGACCGCCGCGATCCTCACGCTGCTCGGCGATGCGTTCAAGGGCTGGCTTGCCGTGTGGCTCACGGCGCATTTCGCATCGCGCTTCGGCCTGGACGACGATGCGATTGCGCTGGCCGCCATTGCCGTGTTTCTCGGCCACCTGTACCCGGTGTTCTTTCGCTTCAAGGGCGGCAAGGGGGTGGCGACGGCGGCGGGCGTGCTGCTCGCGATCAATCCGGTGCTGGGCATCGCCACGGCGCTCACGTGGCTCATCATTGCGTTCTTCTTTCGCTATTCGTCGCTGGCGGCGCTCGTGGCTGCCGTGTTCGCCCCGCTCTTCGACGGTTTTCTGTTCGGTGCAAACGTGATCACGCTGGCGGTCTTCGCGATGAGCGCGTTGCTCATCTGGCGGCACCGCTCGAACATTGCCAAGCTGATGGCGGGCAAGGAAAGCCGCATTGGCGAGAAGAAGGGTGCGACGCCGCCGGCGGGTAGCCGGCATTGAAGTGATGCTGGAGTGGGGCGGTGCCGGCTGCGGCTGCCGTTGTGAGGAGGCGGGGCCCGGCCGCGCTGGGCCGGGTGCCGTTTGATCGCTTGATCGCTTGGTCGCTTGGTCGTTTGATCGCTTGAATCGATCAGTCGCGGAAGTTGTTGAAATCGAGCGGCGTGTCGCTCACTTCCTTGCGCAGCATTGCGATTACGCTTTGCAGGTCGTCGCGCTTGGCGCCTGAAACGCGCACCGCGTCGCCCTGAATGCTGGCCTGCACCTTGATCTTGCTGTCCTTCACGAGCCTGACGATCTTCTTGGCCAGATCTCCGGACACGCCCTTCTTCACGGTGATGACCTGCTTCACCTTGTCGCCGCCGATCTTCTCGATCTTGCCGTGCTCGAGGAAGCGCACGTCCACGTTGCGCTTCGCCATTTTCGACACCAGCACGTCTTTGACCTGACCGAGCTTGAAGTCGTCGTCGGCATAGGCGGTGAGTTCGTGCTCTTTCTGCTCGACACGCGCGTCGGAGCCCTTGAAGTCGAAGCGCGTCGAAATCTCCTTGTTGGATTGCTCGATCGCGTTCTTCACCTCGATCATGTTGGCTTCGCAAACCACGTCAAACGATGGCATTGGTTTCTCCCAGTAGTGCAGTGGAGGCGGCGCAAAGCCGCTGTTCGCACTCGCTATAATCACGGACCGGCCGTCATTTTACCGACGCCGTCCCCTTTTGCCCAAGGCTCGCGCGCTGCGCGGCCGCATGTGTGAAGACACGCCGCCCCCCGATGTCCGTTCCCTCCGTTCCCGCCGTTTCCCTGGCCGACCCCGTCTGGTTTGCCGCCGACTATCCCTTGCGCGAGCACAACACCTTCGGGTTCGACGTGCGTGCGCACTTGCTGTGCCGCATCGAAAGCGAAGCGCAGTTCGCGGCTGCGTTGGCCGATCCGCGCGCAAAGGGGCTGCGTACGCTGGTGTTGGGCGGCGGCAGCAACGTCGTGCTGACGCGCGATTTCGATGGACTGGTGCTGTTCGTCGCTTTGCGCGGACGCGAAGTGGTGCGCGAAGACCGCGACGCCTGGTATGTGCAAGCGGCGGCAGGCGAGACCTGGCACGAGTTCGTGGCCTGGACGCTCGCGCAGGGCATGCCGGGACTCGAAAATCTCGCGCTGATTCCGGGCACCGTGGGCGCGGCGCCCATCCAGAACATCGGTGCGTATGGGCTCGAGATGGGCGAGCGCTTCGCGTCGCTGCGCGCCATCGAGCTGGCGACGGGCACGGCGCACGAGTTCGATGCCGCGGCCTGCCGGTTCGGCTATCGAGACAGCTTCTTCAAGCGCGAAGGGCGCGACCGGTTTGCGATTACGTCGGTCACCTTCAGGTTGCCGAAGGCGTGGCAGTCGCACGCCGATTACGCCGATATCGCGCGCGAATTGACGGCGCAGGGCAAAGCGGACAATCCCGATGCCCAGGCGATCTTCGATGCGGTGGTAGCGGTGCGGCGCGCGAAGCTGCCCGATCCGCGCGAACTGGGCAACGCAGGCAGCTTCTTCAAGAATCCCGTGATCGACGCGGTGCAGTTCGAGGCGTTGCGGGCGCGCGAGCCGGAGGTGGTGTCGTATCCGCAGCCCGATGGACGCGTGAAGCTTGCGGCGGGTTGGCTGATCGACCGTTGCGGCTGGAAGGGCCGCGCGTTGGGGCACGCCGCGGTGCACGAGCGCCAGGCGCTGGTGCTTGTCAATCGGGGCGGCGCGACGGGGGCCGAGGTGCTCGCGCTCGCGCAGCGCATTCAGCAGGATGTGATGCTGCGTTTTGGCGTGGCACTGGAACCCGAGCCAGTCGTGCTCTGAGTGCTGCTCTGCGAGCCCGCGTTTCATGGCGCCAGGGGATCGTGAAACGAAAACCGGCGGTCTTCACCACCGGTTGGTCTGCGTCTGCTACGGTCCCGCGCCAGCGTTTGCCGCTCAGTGATTCAGCCGGCCGAGCAGCAGAAATTCCATGAGCGCTTTCTGGACGTGCAGGCGGTTTTCCGCTTCGTCCCAGACCACGCTTTGCGGTCCGTCGATCACTTCCGCGCTCACTTCCTCGCCGCGGTGCGCCGGCAGGCAGTGCATGAAGAGGGCGTCGGGCTTCGCGCGGGCCATCATGTCGGCATCCACGCACCAGTCCGCGAATGCCTTTTTGCGGGCTTCGTTTTCCGCCTCGAAACCCATGCTGGTCCAGACGTCTGTCGTAACGAGGTCGGCGCCGGCGCACGCTTCGTTCGGGTCGTCGAACTCTTCGACGAACGGCGCGCTTTCGGGCGCCACGAGCGCGCGGTCGAGCCGGTAGCCGGGCGGCGTGGAAAGCCGCAGCGTGAAGCCCAGAATCTGCGCGGCCTGGATCCACGTGTAGAGCATGTTGTTCGCGTCGCCCACCCAGGCCACGGTCTTGCCGCGAATCGGGCCGCGATGTTCGTAGTACGTGAACACGTCCGCGAGCACCTGGCACGGGTGGTACTCGTTCGTGAGACCGTTGATGACCGGTACGCGCGAGTTTTCCGCGAAGCGCTGGATGATGTCCTGGCCGAACGTGCGGATCATGATGATGTCCACCATGCGCGAAATGACCTGCGCTGCGTCTTCGATCGGTTCGCCGCGCCCAAGCTGCGTGTCGCGCGTGCTCATGAAGACGGCGTGGCCGCCAAGCTGGAAAATGCCGGCTTCGAACGACAGACGCGTGCGCGTTGAGTTCTTCTCGAAGATCATCGCGAGCGTGCGGTCGTGCAGCGGATGGTACGTCTCGTAGTTCTTGAATTTGCGTTTGAGGATACGGGCGCGCTCCAGCACGTACTCGTAGTCTTCCAGCGAGAAATCCTTGAACTGCAGGTAGTGGCGAATGTTCCGGGAGGTCATGAAAGGAATACGGCGGTTAGCCTGACCGGCACGGTGGATGTGTACCGGGAAACGCCGCTGTGATTGGTGGTAAGTCGATGCAGCATAAAGGATTTTGCCGCGTTTGACGAGTCGGCCGGAAGGCCGGTGGAGCCTGCCCGAACGGCCGCGTGGTGGCTTGGTTGCAGTGCGGAAAAAAGCGGCGTGCGCTATAATGCTCCGGTTTTTTCAGGCCCAGCGAGCAGGTCTCGCGCTTGCGGGTGAACCCTGCGCACGCCCCCGCGGTGTGCGGTTGCGGGCTATCCGCAGAATAAGGTCGGGACGATGCCGGGCAGGCCTGTCCGCATGTCCCGCCGCACGCCTCACGGGTCTTCGATGCATCGGGCCGGCTACGCCGGCAGCGCATGGAAGGGTCGCGAAGGTGGGGCGTCAGCCCGGCCACGCGTCACGGCGGGCACGCCAGGTGTAACGCAGCGCAGTCACTCAGGTATTCCTACATGGCCGAAACACCCCCAACCGAGTATTTCATCCAGGGCATTACCAAAAGCGGGAGAAAGTTTCGACCCAGCGACTGGTCCGAACGCCTCGCCGGCGTCATGTCATGTTTCGGTCCTAGTGCGCGGGAGTTGCGGGGACCGAACGCCCGTCTGCAGTATTCGCGCTACGTGCGGCCCACCATGATCGGCGATCTCAAGTGCGTGATTCTCGATTCCCGGTTGCGTGACATCGAACCCATGGCGTTCGATTTCGTCATGAATTTCGCGAAAGACAACGATCTGGTTGTGACCGAGGCCTGCGAGTTGCCGCCGGAACACGGCACGCAGCAAAAAGCCAAAGACCGCTAACGACGCTCTACGCGCGGCCCATCTCGGCGCGGTGCCTTGCTTGCACCGCTTGCTTGCACCGTTTGCGAGACGGGCAAGCGGCAACAAAAAAAGCCCGCCGAAGCGGGCTTTTTTTGTTGCGCAGTGGAAACAGGAGGCGGCCCGCTGTGCGGGCCTGCCGGATTTACTGCGCGCTTGCCTGCAGCGCCTTGACGGCGGCAGCGAGGCGGCTCTTGTGACGAGCGGCCTTGTTCTTGTGAACGATCTTCTTGTCGGCAATGATGTCCATCGTCTTTGCCGATGCCTGGAAGATCTCGGCGGCCTTGGCCTTGTCGCCGGCTTCGATTGCCTTGCGAACGGCCTTGATGGCGGTACGGAACTTCGAGCGCAGCGCCGAGTTGTGCGAATTGGCTTTGGCGGCCTGACGGGCGCGCTTGCGTGCTTGTGCGGTGTTAGCCATGACGGTTCCCTTGTCCTGTTTCCTGCTGTGATCGCGGCGAAAGGCCCGGAGATTTACCGCCGGTTCCCTTGCTTTCATTGCCCGGCAAGCCGGACGAGCTTCGAAACCGGCGATTATAGCAACAAAATCAGGGCTGTGGCAAATGAAGACTGCGGCCAAGCTTGGGCGAGCAGAGGGGACGGCTGACAGGCCATTTCCGCCTGATGTTGCCGATCAGCGAACGTTTGTACGCGCGGCCGGTCCGATCTCGCTTGTGCCCTGGCCTCGCTGCCGCGCGCTGCGCCGCGTGCACGAGCGTCCGCTGCGCGGGCCGGCCATCGGGCTGTCGAGCCCATCACCCGGCTTCCGTATAATAAGCGCCCCATGAATCTATTCCGAGCCCTGCTGACGGTCAGCGGCTTCACGCTGCTGTCGCGCGTGACCGGACTGGCCCGCGAAACGCTGATTGCCCGCGCGTTCGGCGCGAGCCAGTTCACCGACGCTTTCTACGTCGCTTTCCGCATTCCGAACCTGTTGCGACGCATTTCCGCCGAAGGCGCGTTTTCGCAGGCATTCGTCCCCATCCTCGCCGAGTTCAAGAACCAGAAGGGCCACGATGCAACCCGCGCGCTCGTGGACGCGATGTCCACCGTACTCGCGTGGACGCTGGCCGTTCTTTCGCTGCTCGGCATCGTGGGCGCGTCGTGGGTCGTGCTGGTGGTTGCGTCCGGTCTGCAGGCCGAGGGCGAGGCGTTCAGGCTGGCCGTCGTGATGACGCGGATCATGTTCCCGTACATCGTGTTCATCTCGCTCACGTCGCTTGCGTCGGGCGTGCTCAACACCTACAAGCTCTTCTCGCTGCCCGCCTTCGCGCCGGTGCTGCTCAACGTGTCGTTCATCGCCGCGGCAGTATTCGTGGCGCCGCATATGAAGCAGCCCGTCTATGCACTCGCATGGGCCGTGATCGTGGGCGGGGTGTTGCAGTTCATCGTGCAACTGCCGGGGCTGAAGAAAATCGACATGATGCCGCGCATCACCATGCGGCCCGTCGCGGCGCTCGCCCACCGGGGCGTGAAGCGTGTGCTTGCGAAGATGGTGCCCGCGATGTTCGCGGTGTCGGTCGCACAGATCAGCCTCATCATCAATACCAACATCGCATCGCGCCTGGGCGCCGGCGCGGTTTCGTGGATCAACTACGCGGACCGCCTGATGGAGTTCCCCACCGCGCTGCTCGGTGTTGCCTTGGGTACGATTCTGCTGCCCAGCCTCTCGAAGGCGCACGTGGACGCGGACACGCACGAATATTCCGCGCTGCTCGACTGGGGCCTGCGCGTGACGTTCCTGCTCGCTGCGCCCAGCGCCATTGCGCTCTTCTTCTTCGCCGAGCCGCTCACGGCCACGCTGTTCCACTACGGGCTCTTCAACGGCCGCTCCGTCGTCATGGTGGGCCGCGCGCTCTCGGCTTACGGCGTGGGGCTGGTCGGGCTCATTCTCATCAAGATTCTCGCGCCCGGTTTTTACGCGCGCCAGGACATCAAGACGCCGGTGAAGATCGGCGTTGCGGTGCTTGTCGCGACCCAGGTGGGCAACTACGTGTTCGTGCCGATCTTCGCGCATGCGGGGCTGACCTTGTCGGTCGGGCTCGGCGCTTGCATGAACGCGCTGCTGCTGTTCATCGGTTTGCGCCGACGCGGCATCTATTCGCCGCTGCCGGGTTGGACGGCATTTTTCGTGCAACTGCTCGGGGCATGCCTCGTGCTGGCAGGCACCATGCACTGGTTCGCGATCAACTTCGACTGGATCGGCATGCACCGCCAACCCTTCATGCGCATCGCGTTGCTGGGTGCCTGTCTCGTGCTGTTCGCGGCGCTATATTTCGGTATGCTTTGGCTGATGGGTTTCAAGTACGCGTACTTCAAGAGGCGGGCGAAGTGACCACCATGACGCGGGTTCTCGATTATTTCAGCGCGCTCGTTGCCGAGGACGACGGCCTGCCGCTCACCGAGGCAGCACTCGCGATCGCGCAGGACGCCTACCCGGACGTCGACCTGCAAGGCACGCTCGCGGAGATCGACGAACTCGTCCTGCGCGTGAAGCGCCGCCTGCCGGAGGGCGCCGACGTGCGGCAGAAAGTGGGCATCCTGAGCCGCTTCTTCTTTCGCGAACTCGGCTTCGCCTGCAATCTCAACGACTATTACGACCCCGATAACAGCCACCTGAACGTCGTGCTCAAACGTCGGCGCGGCATTCCCATCTCGCTTGCCATTCTGTATCTGGAGATGGCGTCCCAGCTCGATCTGCCTGTGCGCGGCGTATCGTTTCCCGGCCACTTTCTGCTGCGTGTTTCCACGCCCGAAGGCGACGTGATGCTGGACCCGACCAACGGACACTCGCTGTCCGAATCGGAGATGGTCGAGATGCTGGAGCCTTACGTCGCGAAGGCCGGCGAGTCCGTGGGGCGCGCGCTGCGCATGTTGCTGCAGCCGGCCACGCGGCGCGAGATCGTGGCGCGCATGCTGCACAACCTGAAGTCGACGTATCTGCAGACGGAGCGCTGGCAGCGCCTGCTCGGCATACAGCAGCGGCTTGTGATCCTGCTGCCGGAGAGTCTCGAGGAAGTGCGCGACCGTGGCTTTGCCTACGCGCGGCTCGATTACCTGCGGCCCGCGCTCGAAGACCTCGAACGCTACCTGGGCGAGCGGCCCGATGCAGAGGACGCCACCGTCGTGGAATCGCAACTGCACGAATTGCGGCAGCGTACGGAGAACCACGGCGGTAATTGAGCGAAGCCAGAGCCGCGCTTGCAAGCCGCAGGCGCTTGCAGCAAGAAAAAATCCCTCGACAAGGGCGCGCCCCATCGAGGGATTTTTTATGCCGCAGCGAAGGCGGCGCTACGCCCTGCGCTTACTTCGGCTGCATCCGGATCGCGCCGTCGAGGCGAATCACTTCACCGTTGAGCATCGGATTGTCGAAGATCTGCTTGACGAGCATCGCGTACTCGGCGGGTTTGCCGAGTCGCGAGGGGAACGGCACCATCGCACCGAGCGCGTCCTGCACTTCCTTGGGCATGCCCAGCAGCATCGGCGTTTCGAAGATGCCTGGTGCGATGGTCATGACGCGGATGGCATTGCGCGACAGGTCGCGCGCCACGGGCAGCGTCATGGCCACCACGCCGCCTTTCGATGCCGCATAGGCGGCCTGGCCGATCTGGCCGTCGTACGCGGCCACCGAGGCCGTATTCACGATTACTCCGCGTTCGCCCGCGGCATTCGGCTCGTTCTTCGCCATCGCCGAGGCGGCGAGACGAATCATGTTGAAGGTGCCGATAAGGTTGACCGAAATGGTCTTCGTGAAGATGTCGAGCGGATGCGGACCTTCCTTGCCGACTGTCTTCGCGGCCGGCGCAATGCCCGCGCAGTTCACGAGCCCGCGCAGCGAGCCCAGCGCGAGCGCGGCGGCAACGGCGCGCTCGCCGTCCTCCTCGCTCGCCACATTGCACCGGACGAACACGCCGCCCAGCTCTTTCGCCAGCGCGTCGCCGGCTTCTTCATTGAGATCGGCGAGAACGGTTTTGCCGCCCTCGTTGGCGATCAGGCGCGCCGTGGCTGCGCCCAGACCCGATGCTGCGCCGGTGATCAGAAAAACGTTGTCGCGAATTTCCATCGTTGCTGCTCCTCCTGGGTTCTCCTGGATGTGTCCAGGTTCTTTGTCCCCGGCCTCGCGGCACGGCGCGCGGGGCCGGGGACAATCGGAGAAAGCAGCCGGAAAGTCGCCGTGCCGCGGTGCCGCCATACCGATGCGGCGGGGCGCTTGTTTTGTGAACGGCGAGTGGCGGCTTACTTGAGCGCGTCGAACACGCGCGCGCGGATTTCGTCCACGGAGCCGAGGCCTGAAATGCGCCGGTATTCGGGCGCCTTGAGGCCGTTTTCGTCGCCGCGCTGCGCCCACGCCTGGTAGTAGTCGATGAGCGGCTTCGTTTGCGCCACGTACACGTCGAGGCGCTTACGCACCGTTTCTTCCTTGTCGTCGTCGCGCTGGATGAGCGGCTCGCCCGTGACGTCGTCGACGTTGGCGGTCTTCGGCGGGTTGAACTTCACGTGATAGGTACGGCCCGATGCCGCGTGGACGCGGCGGCCGCTCATGCGCTCGATGATCTCGTTGAACGGCACGTCGATTTCGAGCACGTAGTCGATCGCGACGCCGGCCTGCTTCATGGCTTCGGCTTGCGGCAGCGTGCGCGGAAAACCGTCGAACAGATAGCCGTTCGCGCAGTCCGCGTCGAGCAGGCGTTCTTTCACGAGGTTGATGATGAGCTGGTCAGGAACCAGATCGCCCGCGTCCATGAAGCGCTTCGCTTCGAGGCCGAGCGGCGAGCCTGCCTTGACGGCGGCACGCAGCATGTCGCCCGTCGAAATCTGCGGAATGCCGAACTTTTCCTTGATGAAGTTTGCCTGGGTACCCTTGCCCGCACCGGGGGCGCCCAACAGGATCAAACGCATGAGATATCTCCAGATCTATGTGAATTCTTGCGGCGCGATGCGGGCAGCCTGCCTTGCGCATGCCGTTCCTGCATTTGCCTCGTTTTTCTGCTGTTCCTTCGTGCGGGTCTCGCGCTCCGTTACGACACCTGCGACACCGGCGGTGCTGCCGCCTCGCGCAGCAACGTCTTGAAGACGGCGCAGCAAGGCTGGCGCATCACGCATGGGCGTCGGCATTGGCATCGGGAAACACGGGGAAACCCTGGCGCACAAAGGCTTGGGAAGGCGCGCGCGAACGTCCGATTATGCCATGGCTTACTGCGTTGTCAGCCCGAAAAGCGCCTGAACGCGGGCAAGATCAGCGGGTGTATCGACACCGGGCGCCGGCGCATCGGCGGCCACGAGCACTGCGATGCGCTCGCCATGCCACATCGCGCGCAGTTGTTCGAGCGCCTCGACTTCTTCGATCGGCGAGCGTGCGAGCGTGGGGTAGGCGCGCAGGAATCGCGCACGATACGCATAGAGGCCGATGTGCCGATACACCGTTGCCGGCGCAGGCGGCGCGGGCATGGCCGCGACGTTGGGCCAGTGGGGCTGCCATGCATCGCGCGCCCACGGAATGGGTGCGCGCGAGAAGTAGAGCGCGAGGCTGCGCGCATCGAGCACGACCTTCACGACGTTCGGGTTGAAGATCTCGGCGGGATCGGTGATGCGGTGTGCCGCCGTCGCGATGGCGCAGTCCGGATTCGCCGCGAGGTGCGACGCAACGTCGCACACCAGCGCGGGGTCGATCAACGGCTCGTCGCCCTGTACGTTGACGACGATCGTGTCGTCGCTCCAGCCGAAGGTCGTCGCGACTTCCGCGAGGCGGTCGGTGCCCGAGGGATGATCGGCGCGCGTCATCACCGCTTCGAAGCCGTGGTTGCGCGCGGCATCGAGCACGGCCTGCGCGTCGGAGGCGATCAGCACCTGGTTTGCGCCCGACGCCTGTGCGCGCTCGGCCACCCGCACCACCATGGGCTTGCCGCCGATGTCGGCGAGCGGCTTGTTGGGCAGACGCGTCGACGCGAGGCGCGCCGGGACGACGGCAATGAACGGATGGGCGGGAGCGGTCATCGGTGCAACGGGCGGTGAAAGAAGGACGGTGAGGGATGCGTGCGCCGCACGCTGTGCGAAGACGTTTGCATCGGGCGATGCCTGCGCGGCGGGCGACGTGTCAGCGCGCAATCAACCTGCCTGCGGACAGCTGCCGCGCGCTCATTCCGATTTCAGCAGGTCGAAAGCGCACCGCCCAGCATCACGATGACAAAACCCAACGGCACAAAGCCCAACGCAACGTCAGCGCGTCAGGCGCCGGGACCCGCGGGATCGACGGGCGTGCCTTCAACCGTCTGACGTGCTTCGTCGACGAGCATGACGGGGATGCCGTCGCGAATCGGGTAGGCGAGCTTGTCCGCGTGGCAGATAAGCTCCTGTGCGGCGCGGTCGTAGCTGAGCGGGCCCTTGCAGATCGGGCAGACGAGGATTTCAAGCAGGCGGGCGTCCACGGAGTTTCTCCACAACCAGTGCGATGAGGCGGTGATCGAGCGCAGCCTGGACAGGTACCACCCAGATGCGCGCGTCGTGCCAGGCCGCCAATTTTACCGCATCCTTTTCGGTGATCAGGATCGCGTCGGCCTCCACTTCCGCGAACGGATTCGTCGCGAACGCGTAGTGATCGGGCAGCGCGCGCGTCTCGGGCGAAAGCCCGGCCGCGCGCAGCGTGGCGAAGAAGCGCTCGGGCGCGCCGATGCCTGCCGCGGCGAGCACGCGCTGCCCGGCGAACTGCGCGAGCGGCCGGCGCAGGGCAGGGTTATCGAGATGCCACGCGTCGCCGGGCGCGAGGTCGAGGGCGAACGTGTTCGGCCAGGCCGGCAGCGAGCGCGCGTAGGGATCGTTGACGAGCGTTGCGTCGCGGTGCCGCGAAAGCGGTTCACGCAGCGGCCCGGCCGGCAGCAGAAAGCCGTTACCACCCAGGCGATGATCGAACACGACAAGTTCCACGTCGCGCGCGAGGCGATAGTGCTGGAGACCGTCGTCGCTCACGATCACGTCCACGTCGCGGTGCGCCGCGCACAGCGCCTGCGCGGCGGCCACGCGGTCCGGACAAACCCAGACCGGCGCACCGGTGCGCCGCGCGATGAGGAGCGGCTCGTCGCCGGCCACGTCCGGTGTGCTCGCGGAGGTGACGGCCGTCGGCCGTTCGATTCGCGCGCCATAACCGCGCGACACGATGCCCGGCGAGAAGCCCGCCGCGCGCAGCGCTTCCACGAGCGCGATCACGGTTGGCGTCTTGCCCGTGCCGCCCACGGTCACGTTGCCCACCACGACGACCGGCACCGGCGTGCGCACGCTTTTCAGCCAGCCCGCGGAAAAGGCCGCGCGACGCAGGGCCGCCACGGCGCCGAAGACACACGCGAACGGGGTCAACGCCCACGCGAACGGACCGCGGCGCTGCCATTCGCGGCTCACGCGGCTTTCAAGGCGCGAACGCAGGGCGTCGATCATCGGGGCAAGGCGATGCGGATGGCACGAGGTGCACGAAGCGAACGAGGGGCACGAAGCGCACGAGGTGCGAGGCAAAGCGCGCCGTCAGACGATTGCGGCTCGGAGAGGGCCGGCGCGCTGAGGTGAGACGGGAGGGGCTGGGCTGCTGGCATCGGCGAGATTTCTCCGGGCGGCTAGGGCGTGCAGTGATGCGGGCGAGGTGCGAAGGCGTTCTGCATCCGGCCCCGCAAAGCCGGCACTCTAGCGCGCGAGGGCCTTGTGCGGCAAGTCGGGGACGGTTGCCAGCGCGGTGCTCAGGACCTCGCGAGGCGCTTCGAGCGCCTGTGGACAACTTTGTGGAGAACCAGCCATCGATCGCCCCGGAAAGCCCGTTCGAAAAGCCTTCCATCGGCGCCCTCGCACATGGAAGCAGGCGTAAATCCTTGTAGATCAATGGCTTGCGCCGAATTCATTGGCGTTGCAACGGTATTTCGCGGCACTCGCGCGCGCCCGCCTGGAATGTGGACACATTGCGCTTCGCATACAGCCCGCTGGACGCAGCAAGCCCGATCGGTCTATTGTCTGGGCGGCCAGTCAAACGCAAACTGCTGCAAAACCGCTCATTCATCGCATGAACTCCGACAGCTTCGACCGTTCCTCCGATCGTTCATTCACCTCGTCGATTTCGGCGGGTGGCGAGGCCGTGGTGCCGGTTTCGGCGCTCAACCGCGCCATCGGCACGCTGCTGGAACGGTCGTTTCCTCTGGTGTGGGTGTCGGGCGAGGTGTCGAACTTCACGCGCGCCGCGAGCGGCCACTGGTACTTCTCGATCAAGGACGCGCAGGCGCAGATGCGCTGTGTCATGTTCCGTGGACGCGCCCAGTACGCCGAGTTCACGCCGCGCGAAGGCGATCGCATCGAAGTGCGCGCGCTCGTCACGATGTACGAGCCGCGCGGCGAATTGCAGCTCAACGTGGAAGCGGTACGCCGTACCGGCCAGGGGCGTCTCTACGAGGCCTTTCTGAAGCTGAAGGCAAAGCTCGAAGCCGAAGGGCTCTTCGATGCCGAACGCAAGCGGCCGCTGCCCGCGCATCCGCGTGCCATCGGCGTGGTGACGTCAATGCAGGCGGCCGCCTTGCGCGACGTGCTCACCACCTTGTGCCGGCGCGCGCCGCATGTGCCGGTGATCGTCTACCCCGCGCCGGTGCAGGGCGCAGGCGCCGCCGACAAGCTCGCCGCGATGGTGGACGCCGCGAACGTGCGCAACGAAGTGGATGTGCTGATCGTCTGCCGCGGAGGTGGCTCGATTGAAGATTTGTGGGCGTTCAACGAAGAGGTGCTGGCCCGCGCGATTGCGGGCAGCGCGCTGCCCGTGGTGAGCGGCGTGGGTCACGAAACCGACTTCACGATTGCCGATTTCGCCGCCGACGTGCGTGCGCCGACGCCCACCGGCGCGGCGGAACTCGTGAGTCCGCAGCGTGTGCTGCTGCTGCGCGATCTCGATCATCGGCATGCGATGCTCGCGCGCGGTTTCGGCCGCATGATGGAGCGACGGGCGCAACAGCTCGACTGGCTGGCGCGGCGGCTCGTGTCGCCCGCGGAGCGGCTCGAGCGGCAGCGCACGCATTTGCAGCAGCTGGCGGTGCGGCTCGCGTCGGCCGGCGCGCGTCCGGTGCGCGATGCGAAGTCGCGCTTTGCGCTCGTGCAGATGCGGTGGCAGCGTTGCCGTCCTGACCCCGCGCGGCACCGGCTGGCGCTCGACGCGCTGGCCCAGCGGCTTCACGGCGCCCTCGCGCGCCGGCACGAGCGCGCGTCGGCGCGCGTGGCCTCGCTTGCCGCGCGGCTCGAGGTGTTGAGCCCGCAGCGCACGCTGGAGCGCGGATACGCTGCGCTGCTCGACGTGCAAAGCGGCGAAGCACTGCGCTCGCCCGCTCAACTCAAGCCCGGCAAGCGGCTCACCGTACATCTCGCCCAGGGCGCGGCGGACATTGCGCTTGCCGACGTCCAGCCGCGTTTGACGGAAGGCTTTTGAATTGCCGGGGGCGAGCGAGGAAAGCGCAGGGCGTATGAGAAGTCGAGACGAGAAATCAACGCAAATAATCAACGCAAACGCTGGACGCAAACGCCCCACCCGAGAAACGCCCGTCAAACCATCGCGGCGCGCTTCTTGCGGCACCGTGCAAAGCGGATTGCTCACGCGACGATACCCGCTGCCGTCCCGCCATCCAGCGCTGTTGAATGACGTCCCGATGACAGTCCGCGTCGCGACAGCCTGACGCCGTCCGGCACGCACTTTTAACCTTGCCCTTGCTGGCGTAAAGGCAGCTTTTACGCCAGCCACGCCGTTTGTCAGCATGAAGTTCGACAAAAAGGCGCGTGGTTTGCGGGGTTATTCCAAGTCGCCTACAATCCAGTGCTCCACAGCGTCATCCGCAGACTCCCCCATAAACGACAGAAGGATCAGCACCATGGCACAACATACGCTCCCGCCGCTGCCGTACGCGAAGAACGCGCTCGCTCCGCACATGTCCGAAGAGACGCTCGAGTTCCACTACGGCAAGCATCACCAGGCCTACGTCACGAACCTGAACAACCTGATTCCGGGCACCGAATTCGAGAACCTGCCGCTGGAAGAAATCATCCAGAAGGCGTCGGGCGGTATCTTCAACAACGCCGCGCAAATCTGGAATCACACGTTCTTCTGGAACGGCCTTTCGCCGCAAGGCGGCGGTGCGCCGGCCGGCGCGCTGGGCGACGCAATCAACGCGAAGTGGGGTTCCTACGACGCGTTCAAGGAAGCCTTCTCGAAGGCAGCCGTCGCGAACTTCGGTTCGGGCTGGACGTGGCTCGTGAAGAAGGCCGACGGTTCGCTCGACATCGTTTCGACGAGCAATGCCGCCACGCCGCTCACCACGGACGCCAAGCCGCTCCTCACCATCGACGTGTGGGAGCACGCGTACTACATCGACTACCGCAATGCGCGTCCGAAGTTCGTGGAAGCGTTCTGGAACATCGTGAACTGGGACTTCGCCGCGAAGAACTTCGCATAAGGCGTTTGCCGTTCCGTTGCAGCGTTGCTGTAGCGTCGCAGAAAGCCCTCCGGTTCCGGAGGGCTTTGTCGTTTACGGCGTCCGGCGGTCTCAGCCGAGCCACGCTTCACACAGGCGAATCGTCTCTCGCCGGGCCAGTCGCGCCGATTGTGCCCATCGTGCCCATTGCGTCGCGCGAACTCAGCACATCGTCGATGAGACCATATGCTTTCGCCGCGCTCGCCGACATGAAGTTGTCGCGGTCGGTGTCTTTGCGGATCTGCTCGAGCGTCTGCCCCGTGCGTGCCGCCAGTACGCCGTCGAGCTGATCGCGCAGATACAGCACTTCCTTCGCCTGGATCTCCACGTCCGCGGCCGTGCCCTGACTGCCGCCCGACGGCTGGTGGATCATGATGCGTGCGTTCGGCAGCGCGTAGCGCTTGCCCGGATGCCCCGCGGCGAGCAGAAAGGTGCCCATGCTGGCGGCAAAGCCAGTGCAGAGCGTGGATACGTCGGGCTTGATGAACTGCATCGTGTCGTAGATGGCGAGGCCGTCGTAGACCGAACCGCCCGGCGAGTTGATGTAAAAGCAAATATCCTTGTCGGGGTTCTCGGACTCGAGAAAGAGCAGTTGCGCCACGATCAGGCTGGCCGACTGCTCGTTCACGGGCCCGACGAGGAACACGATGCGCTCGCGCAGCAGTCGCGAATAGATGTCGTAGGCGCGCTCGCCGCGGCCGGATTGCTCGATGACGGTGGGCACGAGTCCGAGCCCGGACGACGCAACGAAGGGATAACGCGTGTGCATGGATTCCTCGCCAAAACGGGACGTGAACGGGACGTGATCTGCCCTGTTGACGCCCCGGCGCCGCGCCGCGTGACAGAAAAATTTTTCGCGTGAAGGCGCCACACGGTGTCACACGCAGGGCACGCCGAACGTCATCGGAAAGAAGGGCAGCAAGAAGTCATCGAGGCGGCGCGCAGAAGCCCGCGCGATCATCGAGGAGCGAGACGAATGACGCAGTCTTCCAGCAACAACGGCATCACGGCCTTCGAGGCATTGCGCTCGCGGCTGGAGTCGCTCGCGTACCGCCTGCTGCGCAGCCGCGCGGAGGCCGAAGACGTGGTGCAGGACGCCTGGCTCAAGTGGCACGCCGCCGACGCTAACGCGTTGCGCGAGCCCGCCGCGTGGCTCGCAACCATCACGACGCGCCTCGCCATTGATCGCCTGCGGCGGCTGCGAAGAGAGCGGATGCCGCGCGCGCACGGCGCGCTGCCGCAGACGTGGCCGGGTGATGCGGGCGAGGCGGGCGATTCGGGCCACTCGGGCCACTCCGCGGATTGGGCGCCCTCCGCGGAAGACCTCGCGCTGCGGGCCGCCGAGATGTCGCATGGCCTGTTGTTGCTGCTCGAACGGCTCTCGCCCGTCGAGCGAGCAGCCTTCGTGCTGCACGAAGGCTTCGACTGCGACTATGCCGAGATCGCGCGCATCATCGGCAAGACGCCGGCGAACTGCCGGCAGATCGTGCACCGTGCCCGCGAGAGGCTGCAGCGGCCCGGCATGCCGTGCGCACCCGACGATCCAGCGCGGCACAGGCAGGTGGTCGACCGTCTGCGCGAGGCGATTGCCTTGCAGGACCGGGCGGGTGTGATGGCGCTGGTAGGGGCGACTACGGCGGTGGGGTATGAGGCGTGTGACCCAGCGCCGCTCATGGAGCGCGATGAGGTGAGCGCCCTCGCTCACGCTTCACAGCGGTTCGGCAGCGCACTGACGTGGACGCAGACGCGCCACAGCCTTCTCCATGCCGAACCTGGCGTCGCAATCGACGGCGAACCGCGCGTGGCGCTGCTCGATGCCGAGGGCGAGATCGTCGCGCTTGTCGCCGTATCGGTTGGGCTGGAAGAAAGCGAGGGTGCGCCCATTGCGCGCATGGCGATCATCACGGACGCCGCCGTCTTGCGCGCCGCCAATCGCCTGTACGGCGCGCGAGCGGTCAAACGTCTGCTTCAGCGGATATTCGAGCAGCCGGCGCGCAGCGGCGCCGTGCGTTGCAGTGTGGAGGAAGCGATCGTCGCATGACGTGACGGCTCTTCACGCAAGCCCACACATAAGCGCGTATCGAGCCGGGTATCAAGCGGGCATTAAAAAAGCGCCCATCACGCGCTGCGCCGCGCCGCCATGTCCCAGTTGATATCGACGCACAGCACCTGCATGCCGCGCGACGTGTGCGCCGCGATGGACGCCGTCACGCACAGGTGCGCCTCGTTGATCGAGAGATACGGCGGCGTGAGATGCACGTGGCCGGGCGCGCGCACGGCCTCGATGAAATAAGGGCGACGCTCCCAGCTCGCGCCTTCGGAGTGCAGCAGCGGACTGAAGCGCTTGGCACGCTGCGACGTGCGGCCTGTGGGCAGCACGTTGTCGCCGATCTGCCGGCCCGAGCCGTCCAGCAGGAAGCAGCGCGCGGTCTCGCCGAGCTTGAGCAGCGGCGCCGTGGCTTCGGCCATCGAAACGCCGGCCGCCAACTGCTTCGCGGCGCCTTCCAGCGCACGCACGTAGGGCGCGAGGCGCGCCGTCTGGTCGCGTTCGCGGGCCGCCACGCGTTCGCGCAGCCGCGCCGAGAGCGCGTCCATGAGTTCCGCCGCGACTTGCGGCTTCACGGGCTCCACATCCGGCCCGGCGAAATAAGCGCCCTGCACGAAATCGACGTTGCATTCCAGCGCGATCAGCGCGTCGCGCTCGGTGGCGAGCCCGCCCATCAGCACCAGCTGGCCGGACTCGTGGAGCATCGAAACGAGTCCGGGCAACACACGTTCGATGTGCGAATGGCGCGTGGCCTGCGCAAGGATGCCGCGGTCCAGCGTGACGATGTCGGGCCGCAGGTGCCACACACGGTCGATGTTCGAATGCTTTGCGCCGAAGCCGTCCAGCGCGATCAGGAAGCCCGACTTGCGCAGGCCGTCGATGATCTCGGCAAAGCGCGTCGTCTCGCCGCCCGTTTGTTCCGAAAGCTCCAGCACCACGCGTTGCGGCGGCAGACCGAGCGCCTTCAGGCGCGCGAGCAGCGCGTCGCCGTAGCTCGTATCCATGAGCGCCGCAGGGTGCAGGTTCAGGAAGAGCCACTCGTCGTGGCTGTCGAAGGCGTTGAAGTTGCCCAGATGCAGCGACTCCGTGAGCCGCCCCAGTTCGAGCAGGTCGCCGCGCCGGGCTGCCTGCGTGAACACCTCGTGCGACGAAACCTGCTGCCCCTGTTCGTCATGCGCGCGCAGCGAGGCGTGATAACCGATGGCACGCCGGTGCGCCACAGAAAACACCGGCTGGAACACGCTGAACACGGTGTAACCGCCGTACAGCACGGTGCGCCGGGAGCCTTCGTCGCCGGCCACAGGGCGCGGCGGCTGAAAGCCGGGGGGATCGAGGTCGAGCATGCTCATCATGTCAGTGAGGCGGCGTGTGTGCGGGACTGCGCGAACCGCACGAGAAGAGGCTTCGAGTTTACAGGATAGGTCAGCAAGAAGCATGCACAGTTCGAAGACGCCGCCTTCTTGCCGCCTTTCTGACGTGGAGCAGGACCGGGCGGCGCGGTCTCGTGGCATCTGCACACGAACGGTGCGCGGGCTGCCCCGCAGCGGGTCGCAAGCGTGCAGCCGGCGCCCCGGCGGGCGCTCGGGCCGAGGCGAGAGTCAATCGAAAGAGGCACGCAGGAGTGCGATGAACCGGCTCAGGCCCGCTCGGAAGGATCGGTTTTCTTCCCCGTGCCGCGCACGTCCGGCGAGAGCTGCGCGAAGATCCACGACGACCCGGCCGTGATGATGCCCACGCACAGGAACGTGGCGTGGAAGGCCGGCAGCACGTGCGTGGCGGTGGCGCGCGGCAGGATGCCGGTGAACGTGGTGAGCATGGCGCCGGCCACGGTCACGCCGAGGCTCATCGAGAGCATCTGCACGAGCGAGAAGAGGCTGTTGCCGCTACTCGCGCCGCCCGTGCCGAGGTCCTTGAGCGTGAGCGTGTTCATCGCGGTGAACTGCATGGAGTTCACGCAGCCGAAGAGCGCGAGCTGCACGAGGCGCAGCCACAGCGGCTCGTTCGGGCTGGAGAGTGAAAAGCTCGCCATCGCCAGTCCGACCAGCACGGTGTTGGTCACCAGCACGCGCCGATAGCCGTAACGCGTGATGAGTTGCGTGACGAGCCGCTTGGCCGACATGCCGGCCGCGGCGACGGGCAACATCATGAGGCCCGCTTCGAATGCGCTGTAGCCGAGACCCACCTGGAGCAGCAGCGGAATCAGATACGGCATCGCGCCGCTGCCGATGCGCGCGAACAGATTGCCGAGCAGCCCCACGCTGAAGGTGTGGATGCGAAAGAGGTCGAGCGGGAAGAGCGGCTGCGGGGCGCGTACCGCGTGCAGCCCGTAGGCGACGAAACAGGCAAGGCTCAGGATCAGCAGCACGAGCACCGTGGCGTGCTCGAGGCTCAGTTCGGCGCGACCGTCGAGCGCAACGGAGATCGCGATCATGCCGACCACGAGCAGCAGATAGCCGGCGAGATCGAAGCGCGGCGTATCGGGATTGCGGCTGTCGTGCATGAAGATGAAGGTCGCGATGCAGCCCACGATGCCTACTGGCACGTTGATCAGAAAGATCCAGTGCCACGAGGCGATCTTGACGAGCCAGCCGCCCAGCGTCGGGCCGATCAGCGGTCCGATCAGCCCGGGAACGGCGACGAACGAGAGCGCCGGCAGATAGCGCTCGGCAGGAAACGTGCGCAGCACGGCGAGGCGCCCCACGGGCAGCAGCATCGCGCCGCCCACGCCTTGCACGATGCGCCACACGACGAGCTGCGTCAGCGAATGCGCGTTGGCACACAGCAGTGAGCCGAGCGTGAACACGAGAATCGCGCTGAAGAATACGCGCCGCGTGCCGAGTTTGTCCGCGAGCCACCCCGACACCGGAATCATCACTGCCATCGTGAGCGAATAGGCGATCACGACCGACTGCATTCTGAGCGGCAACTCGCCGAGGCTGTTCGCCATGGCGGGCAGCGCGGTGTTCACGATGGTGGAGTCGAGCGTCTGCATGAAGAAGCCCGTTGCGACGAGCCACAACATAACAGTGAGGGAACGGGCAGACGGCGTAGCGGACGGAGCAGCGGGAGCGGTGGTGGGGACGGGCATGGGCGTGCTGGAGGAGCGGGCCGCGGGCAGGTGGAAGGCAAGTACCGGACAAGTACAGGACTCGTACCGGGCAAATAAGGGGCAGCCGCCATTGTAGGGAAAACAGCGTGTGCCCGCAGTTTGCGCGCCTGCCGATGCAGCGGGCGCGCCCGGGTGGTCAGCCGCTCAGCCGCGCCGCCGCCTCGAAGAACGCACGTGCCCGCGGATCGTTCGTGAATGCGGCATTGATACGGATCCACGGACTCGGCTGGCCGTCAGGGCGGAAGTAACTGCCCGGCGTCACCGTTACGCCGAGCGGCTCGCCGCAGGCAACCAGTCGCGCCGAGTCTTCGATGTGCGGCACGCGTGCCCACAGGAACTTGCCGCCCTGCGGACGGGCGAACAGCTCCCAGCCGCTCGTCGCGAGCGTCTGCGTCGCGCTGCCGAGCGCATCGCGCATGCGCCGCCGCAGGCGTTCCAGATACTTGCGGTACGCGCCGCGTTCGAGCAGCGCCACGGCTACGGCTTCGGCAAAACGCGAGCCGCCGATGCTCGTGAGCACCTTGATATCGGCGAGGTCTTTCACGATCTGCGGGCTCGCCACCACGTAGCCCACGCGCAGCGAAGACGAAAGCGTCTTCGAAAGCCCACCCACGTAGACCACGTGTTCGAGCTGGTCGAGCGTGGCGAGGCGGTCGGTGGGATCGGTCTGGAAGTCGCCGTAGATGTCGTCTTCCACGATGGTGAAGCGGTGCTCGCGCGCCAGCTGCAACAGCCTGAACGCGACGGGTGGCGTCACGGTCGTGCCGGTCGGATTGTGGAATACGGAGTTGATGAAGAACGCGCGTGGCCGGTGCTCGATGAGCATGGCTTCGAGCATGTCGAGATCCGGCCCGTTGGCCGTGCGCGCAATGCCCACCAGCTTCACGCCGTGCAGCTTGAGCAGGCCGTAGAGGTTGTAGTAGCCCGGGTCTTCGACGAACACCGTGTCGCCGCCCTTGAGCATGTAGCGCATCAGCAGGTCGAGCGCCTCGCTTGCGCCTTCGGTGATGAGGATCTGCGACGGATCGACGGCAATGCCGAGCGGCGCGAGGCGCGTCTGCAGATGCTCGCGCAGCTTCACGTTGCCGAGCGGCGTGGCGTAATCGACGAGGCTCGAACCGTCGGTGCGCGATACGAGGCGAATAGCCTGGCCGAGGCTCTCCATGTCGCGCCAGGCCTGCGGAATGGAGCCGCTGTCGAGTTCCAGCGTCTCGTCCGGCCGGTTCAGGTGCCGCAGGATGTGAATGGATTCCTCTTCGGCGCGCCGCGGGTCCGAGAGCCCCATGCCGCTCATGCCGAACGTGCCGGGCAGTCCGCGCTCGGACACGTAGAAGCCCGAGCCGTGACGCGAATCGACGTAGCCGAGCGACACGAGCCGGTCGTATGCCTCGATCACGGGAAAGCGGCTGATGCCGTAGTCGGCGGCAAGCTGGCGGATGGACGGCAACTTCGCGCCCGGGTGCGCCGCGCGCGAACGAATCCAGTCCTGCACGCCGGTGACGATCTGTTCGGTGAGCGGCACGCCGCTCGCGCGGTCGAGTTGTAGCTTCATGAGGACTCACTGTCAGGTTTTTCGACTGTACAGTTCAGACCGAACTGTACGGAACTGTGCATGGGCGCAGCAGCGTCGCCTCGCAATAATGCTCGAACCGTCAATGCCCTTCAAGGAGCACTGCAATGCGCGAAATCCGTACATTCGAACTCGAACACGGCGAGCCCGCGGCCGCCCTGCACGCCGCGCAGCCACTCGTCCTGGAAGTGCGGGCCGGACAGATCTGGTTGACGGTGGAGGGCGACGCCGGCGATTACTGGCTCGCGGCCGGCGAGTCGTTTGCGCTGCCGCGCGGCGCCCGTACGTGGGTCAGTTCGGGGCGTGCCGGCGCGCGTTTTGCGCTCGCATTCGGCGTGCAGACGCCGCGAGGCGGCGCGGCCCACGCGCCAGGTGTTGCGCTCGGACGCGTGCTGCGGAATTGGGCGCCGAAGTGGAGCCTGGCTCGCTTTGCTGCGCGCTTTGCCTCGCGCCTCGCGTGATCGGCGGCGCCCCGCAACTCAACGTCATTCACCCGCGACGGTTTCGTATTCCCCCACATACCGTGCGCGCGGACGGATGAGCCGGCCGTCCGCCGCCTGCTCCATCGCATGCGCGATCCAGCCCACCGTGCGCCCCACGGCGAACAGCGTGAACGCGGCGCCGTGCGGCAATCCCAACACGCGCTCGATAGCGGCAAGCGCGAAATCCACCGTAGGAAAGGCGCCTGTCGTCTCGTGGACGGCGCGCGCCAGTGCGTCCACGTCGCGCATCGATGAGCGCGCGGGCGCGCGTTCGGCCAGCAGTTCGAGCAGCAGCCGCGCACGCGGGTCGCCGTCCGGATAGAGCGGGTGCCCGAAGCCCGGCAGGACCGCGGCGGGGCGCTCGGGCGCAGCCGTCGCGCTGCCGTGCTCATGTGCGGCGATGGGCGGCTTCGTCGAAGAGCGCCGCCACGCGCGTGGTCTCGCCGCCGTGGCTCGGGCCGCCGAGCGCGGCAAGTCCCGCCCGCCACGGCGCCGAACAGATGCGTGCCCGTGGACGTAATGCATCGCACGGTGAACGTGGACGCGTTGAGTTCGTGATCGGCGCAGAGCACGAGCGCTGCGCGCAGCAGATCGGCTTGCTGGCGATTGCGCACGCCCCAGGCCGCGGCAAGCTGGCGATGCAGCGGATCGGCCGACGGCGCCGCCGAGATCATTGCCGCCGCCACGAAGCGCAGCACGAGCGCCGCCGTGTCGAGCTGCGCGTCGCGGCCGAGTGCCCAGACGCGCGGCATCTGCGCGGCTGCAGCCGGCAACAGCACGAGCGCGCGATCGAGCGGCGTGCTGTCGACCCATAGCTTGAGCCAGGCGGCCCATTGCGCCGCGGCGAGCGGTGCAGCGGGCGCTTCTGTGATGCGGCGCGGCGTGCACTCCCACAGCAGCGCGGCGACGTCTTCAAGCGTCGCCGTGCGCGCGAGCGCGGTGGCGTCGCGGCCGCGATAGAAGAGCCGGCCGTCGGCGATCAGCGAGATCGACGATTCGAGCACCGGCACGCCCCAGTCCAGCACCTTCTGCGCGACCTTGCCGGCGCGCTTGCCGTCGGCCTTGCGCCGCGCGAGACGGCGCACGTCGGTTGCGGCGTAGCGGCGCCGTTTGCTCGCCGGGTCGGGCGCGGATTGCAGCATGCCGCGGCTCACATAGGCATAGAGCGTGGCAAGGCTCACGCCGAGCGCGTCGGCGGCTTCGGATGCGGTCATATAGCTGGACATGGCGGCCTGGGCGGAAAAACCGGAGAAATCGATATATGTTGATTATCTTAATCAAGATTGATCGGTGTGGCCTTGAAATCTAGACTCGTTTCACTTCGGTTGTTTCGCCTCACCTGTTTGTTCTCGCCTTTTTCGACCCACTCACACCGCCGGACCCGCCCGGCTGCCGATCATGACGCTTCGTCTCGCTCTGGAACATCTGTGGTCTCTTGCCGAATGCGATCCTGCTGCGCTCGATTCGATCCATCTGGACGGCAACGACCCGGGCTTGCCTTCGGTTTATCGCGTGGGCACGCTGGCCGCCTCCACGATCGGTGCCGCGGGGCTTGCCGCAGCGGAATGCTTCCGGCTGCGCACAGGTTGCCGCCAACGCGTGGAGGTGGACGTGCGACGCGCGCTCGTCGCATTTCGCAGCGAGCGCTATCTGCGCGTGAACGATGAGTTGCCACGCGAGCTGCGTCACCCTGTGACCGGCTTTTACGCCACGCGCGATGGCCGCTGGATTCAGCTGCACACGAACTTCCCGCACCATTTGCACGGTGTGCTCTCGGTTCTGGGCTGCGAAAACAGCCGCGAGGCGGTGGCCGAAGCGATTCGCGGCTGGGACGGCGCCGCGCTCGATACCGCGCTGGCGGACGCCGGCCTCTGCGCGGCGCTGGTTCGCTCGCCGCGCGAATGGGCCGCGCTGCCGCAGGCGAGAGCCATCGCGGACCTGCCGCTCATCGAGATCGAACGCATTGGCGATGCGCCGCCGCAGCCGCCGGGCCGCGGTGGCGCCGACCGGCCGCTTGCAGGCGTGCGCGTGCTGGACCTGTCGCGGATCATTGCTGGGCCGGTGGCGGGCCGCGCGCTCGCGCATCACGGAGCGGACGTGCTGCTCGTCAACGGTCCGCATCTGCCGAACATCGAACCGCTCGTGATCGACAACGGTCGCGGCAAGCGCTCGGCCACGCTCGATCTGCGCGAAGCGGCGGCGCGCGATACGTTGCGCGCACTCGCTTCGGAGGCCGACGTGTTTCTTGATGCCTATCGCCCAGGCGCGCTCACGGCGCGGGGTTTCGGGCCGCAGGCGCTCGCGCAGCAGCGGCCCGGCATCGTGTACGTGTCGATCTGCGCTTACGGACACACCGGGCCGTGGGCCAACCGGCGCGGCTTCGACAGCCTCGTGCAATCGGCGAGCGGCATCGTGTGGACGGAAAGCGGCGCGGTGAGTTCGCATCGTGCGGGCGGCAACCAGCCGTTCGACGCGCCCCGGCATCTGCCGTGTCAGGCTTTGGATCACGGCACCGGCTATCTTGCGGCGTTCGGCGCGATGGCTGCGCTCGCGCGGCGCGCGAAGGAGGGCGGCAGCTGGCACGTGCGCGTTTCGCTTGCGCAGACGGGGCGCTGGCTACAGTCGCTGGGGCAGATTGAAGGCGGTTGGCGAACGCCCGACGTGACGTTCAGCGACGTGGCCGACTGTCTCGAAACGACGGACTCGCCGTTCGGGCGTGTGTGCGCGGCGGCGCCTGCCGAGCGGTTGTCGGAGACACCGCCGTTCTATGCCCGCCCGCCTGTGCCTATCGGGACAGACGAACCGCGCTGGAGCTGATTCACGCTCAACTGCGACGCCGGCTTGCGAGGCTACTTGCGCAGCTCCGCGACGAAGTCGTAATAGTCGTTGCGGCAATACGTGTCGGTGAGTTCGATGGCGCGCTGATCCGCCGTGTAGCCCACGCGCGTGATGAGCAGCAGCGCTTCGTTCGGCGCAATGCTCATTTGCCGCGCAATCTCTTCGCTCGCGTTGACCGCGCGGAAATGCTGAAGCGCGCGCACGATCGCAAGCCCACGTTGTTCTAGGAAGCTGTACAGCGAATCGCCGATCGCCTGCGGATCGGGAATCAGCGCGGCAGGAAAGGTGGAATTCTCGACGGCCATCACGATGCCGTCCGCAAGGCGCAGCCGCTTGAGACGCGTGACGGCAGCCGCCGGTGAGAGCCCCAACTGGATCACTTCTTCGCGGCTTGCGGGCTGAATCTCGCGTGAGAGCCACTTCGAGCTGGGCGTGAAGCCGCGGCGCCGCAGCATCTCGCTGAAACTCGTGAGCCGCGAGAGCGGATCTTCGTAGCGCGGCGTGATGAAGCTGCCCGCGCCTTGCGTGCGGCGAATCAAGCCCTGTTCGACCAGCAGCGCAATCGCCTTGCGCGCCGTGATGCGCGACACGCCGAGTGCTTCCGAGAGCACGCGTTCCGAGGGCAGCGCCTCGCCGGCGTTCCAGCGATTCTCGTGAATCGCGTGGCCCAGTTTGCGGGCGAGCTGCAGATAGAGCGGCGTGTCGTTGTCCGGGTCCGGGCGCAGGTCGTGCCAGCGGTCTTCCGAGGGAGCGTTCATAAGGGAGCGGGCGTGAAAGGCGATTGTCGATTTTAAGTCATCGCGTGCGGCCGTTATAGCGAGGTTTCGTGAGGCAGGCGGTGACGCGGCTCGCAAAGGGCTAAACTGGCCCGCTCCGGTTCGCGCCTCGCGTGATCTCGCGTGATGTGCACGCCGCGAGGGAGGTCTCGAGGGTAGTCCTGAAGGAACATGAGGCCCACGCGAAGCAACCGGAATCGAAGCCTTTGAGGAGCGTTCATGGTCACCGAGATTGCAAGTGTCGCGCTGCCCGACGGCGAGCGCATTCCGAAGCTGGGGCAGGGCACGTGGGAGATGGGCGAGCGGCCGGCGCGCCGTGCCGACGAGATCGCGGCGCTGCGCGAAGGCATCGCGCTCGGCATGACGTTGATCGATACCGCGGAGATGTACGGCGAGGGCGCGACCGAAACGCTGCTCGCCGAGGCGCTGCACGGGCTGCGCGACGAGGTGTTCCTGGTGAGCAAGGTGTATCCGCACAACGCGAGCCGGCGCGGCGTGCAAGCAGCCTGCGAGGCGAGCCTCAAGCGTCTGAAGACCGATCGCATCGATCTCTATCTGCTGCACTGGCGCGGCACGGTGCCGCTCGAAGAGACCGTGGCGGGTTTCGAGGCGCTGTGCGAGGCGGGCAAGATTCGCCACTGGGGCGTGAGCAACTTCGACACCGACGATATGGAAGAGCTTTTCTCCGTTCCCGGTGGCGACGCGTGTGCGACCAACCAGATTCTCTACAACGTTGCGCGCCGCGGTCCGGAGTTCGATTTGCTGCCGTGGCTTGCCGAACGGCGCTTGCCCGCGATGGCCTACAGCCCCGTGGACCACGCACGCTTGCCGAAGCGCTCGGCGCTCGACGACATCGCGCACGCGCGCGGCGTGTCCGTGTTTCAGGTCGCGCTCGCCTGGGTGTTGCGGCAACCTGGCGTGTTCGCCATTCCGAAGGCAGCGCGCGTGGAACACGTGCGCGACAATCGCCGCGCGCTGGACTTGAATCTCACGACCGAAGAATGTGCCGCGCTGGACGCGTACTTCAGGCCGCCGCGCGGCAAGCGGTCGCTGGAAATGCTGTAACGGCGGGGAAGGGAACGAAGGAGAGACGGATGCGGCGGCCTTGCGTTTCAGTGATGCGCGAGGCCGCCGCTCGATGTTGCGATTGAATGCGTCGCGCGAGACTCGCGTTGCCGCGAGACGCGCCGGTTCTTACTCGCACGCGTGGTGCATGTGCACCGAGCCCAGCACCGCGACTTCGGCGGGCGTGCGCTTGAGGGCGTCGGCATCGACCTGGCGCGTGTCGGCGACGAACTCGTCCACGATGGACGGCACCGGCGTGTTACGCAGACAGAGCGACACGCGTTGCGTCTCGCCGGTGGGCAACGTTCCGCGTTGGCCGAGGAACAGCACGCCGTACTGATAGCCGTGAATGATGCCGCGAATGGCGCTCACGCACTGGCCGCGCGAGACATTGTCCGACGAAGGCTGCTGACACAGCTGCGAGAGCCAGTAAGCCGAGAATGACGGGTCGACCGGTGGAGGCGCCGTGGACGCCTGGGTCTGCGCGCTGGCCGCCGACGCAAGGCCAAACGCGAATGCCGCTGCGAGCGTGAGGCGCGCGGCGCCGTGCGGGAAGTATTGCTTCATGTTGTTGTCCTCCTGCCAGTTTGTCGAAAGGGCTTCGAATGCACTGTAGGAGACTGCGCCGCGCGATTGGTTCCCTGGGTTCGGCTGATCGCTTGCGGTCGATGCAGGGCTTTCGCGCGGTTTGTTGGTCGCCGTCAAATGCCGGGCCATGCGCTTCATGTGCGTCAACTGACTCGCTCGGTACGCGACATCCGCAGAAGGGCAAACGGACCGCAGTGCGGTCCGGGCCGCGGCGGTGACGCGCCGACCGGGGGATCGGAGCGCCACCGCCGTCACCACAGAAAGGCGTGACTGGGATGTCATGCCGTTTCGGGGCAGTGTGCGGTGCGGGGGCACCGCCGCGCGGGTCTAACGTCCGCTACCACCGCCACCGTGACCGCCGCCGGGACCGCCGCCATAGCCCCCGCCGAAGCCGCCACCTTTTCCGAAGCCGCCGCCGGGTCCTCCACCCAACCCCCCGCCGAAGCCTCCACCGAAACCGCCGCCCGAACTGCCGATTGACGCCATGATTTCTCAAAAAAAAACAGACCATTCTACACTGCGGTTTCCCACCAGACTGCATCCGTATATTTGCATGTATTTTTAAGCTGCAAGATACAATATGAATTAATTATATTATGTTCAAATCTTTACTGTGTCAATCTTTTTTACTAATCATGTGTTTACTCCCGCTCCCTGAAGCTTTCCCGCCTGCCGCCGCCGCTGCGCTGCCAAGCCCGCCAGACGACCCGCTGGCACTCGACCCCGCCGCGGAGCCGCCCACGCCGCCGCTCGCGCCACCTGCTCCACCTGCGCCTCGCCCGCCGTTCGCGCTGTGTGCGCTGCTGGGGTTGCAGGCCGCCGTGCTACCCGCGCCGCTCACGTTGCGATCGCATTCGCGCGGCAGGAACACCGTGGCCGCGTCTTCGGCGGCGGTAATGGCGTCCGCGGATGCCTCGGCGTTGGTCGCCGCGCCCATTCCCGCGGCCGTGTCCTGCGCGAGGAAGATTGCGGCGGCCGTGACGCTCGCAGGAAGTGGGACGTGCGCGCTCACGGCCCACTTCGCTGCGTCCGCGTCATCGCGTGCGCCTGCCGCGCAGGCCGGCGCTGCAACGAGCAGACCGACCATCGAGGCAACCGCCACCGCGACCTGCCACGTCAACGTATGGCAGTCCTGATCAACTGCTTTGTTATTCATCGCTTATCTCCCTGGAGTCCCGACGCCTCGTCACCGGAACTCTTCACTGTCTCATGCAGGGCGTGCCCGTTATCTCCAGGTTTTGCCGACCCCGTGTCGTGCCGCGCGCAGCGCTCCGCCGTCGCGCGGCTCGACCTGCATGAGACCCGCTTCTTGTGGTTCATCCGTCGCGTGCGAAGGGCATTCGCCAGTCTCTGCCACGATGCGACTCACGGGCCGGATGTGCCTCGTGTTTAGCGATAAATGTGCCACCGGCCGCGAAGGCGCGTCGCAGATGGGAGCCGCCGCGGCAGCGGCTCAGCGCCGCACGTGAATTGCGGAAAAACGTTTCGGCGGTGAAACGCGAAGCGCGCGGTTTTATCGCTCGCGCGTAACGTTTTGAAGCGCGCGCAGTTCGGTGACAGGGATGTGGCAGCGAATGCGATGACCGTCGCCGGCATCGGTGAACGGCGGGTCTTCTTGCTCGCAGAGGGCGCCGATCTTGCGCGGGCAGCGCGTGTGGAACACGCAGCCCGACGGCGGCGAGGCAGCGCTGGGCGGGTCGCCCGAAAGGCGGATGCGCTTGCCCTGGGAGCGACCGTCGAGTGCGGGCACCGACGAGATCAGCGCTTCTGTGTAGGGATGATGCGGCCCGTCGAACACGGCCGCGGCAGGACCGACTTCGAGCAGGCGGCCCACGTAGAGCACCGCGATGCGATCGGAGAGATAGCGCACCACGTGCAGGTCGTGAGAGATGAAGACGTAGCTCACGCCGTGCTCGCGTTGGAGGTCGGCGAGCAGGTTGAGAATGGCGGCCTGCACGGAGACGTCGAGCGCCGAGGTGGGTTCGTCGCAGACCACGATGCGCGGATTGCCCGCGAACGCTTGCGCAATGGCGACACGCTGCTTGAGCCCACCCGAAAGCTGCCGCGTGCGGGCGTCGAGATAGCGATCCGGCAGGCGCACCGCCTCGATGAGTGCATTGAGCCGCGCCTCGCGCGCGGGACCGTGCAGCGAGCCGAGCCGCGACAGCGCGCGGCCGATCAGCCGCTTCACGGGATGCGCCCGGTTCAGTGCCGAATCGGGGTTCTGAAACACGATCTGCAGCGATTTCACCTGGTCGTCGTTGCGTGCGGTGACGCGCGGCGGCAGCGGTGCGCCGTCGAGTTCGATGACGCTGCCTTCGTCGGGCGCGATGAGGCCGAGCAGCAGCTTCGCGAGCGTCGTCTTGCCGCTGCCCGACTCGCCGACGAGCCCCAGCGTTTCGCCGGCCGCGAGGTCGAGCGAGACCGCGTCCACCGCGCGCACCGTCGTGCCGCCCACGTGGAACGTCTTCGAGATGCGCTCGGCGCGCAGGATCAGCGTGTCGTCGCGTGGGCGCTCGAGCGTGCCGTCGCCGTTTGCGTTCGCCGCCGTGCCGCTTGTGTCATTCGTGCCGTTCATGCCACGCGTGCCGTCTGCTCCGTTTGCGTCCGTCACGCGCGTGGTCGCACGAGGCAGCTCGATGGCCCGCTCGTGATAGTGGCAGCGCGCCATCTGCTCGCCGTGCGGCGCGTTCACGCGCCAGGGCGGCGGGGCTTCGCGGCGGCAGCGCTCGTCGGCGAGGCGGCAGCGGTCCGCATAGATGCAGCCGGGCGGCGCTTCGCCTGGCGAAGGCAGTTGTCCCGCAATGGTATCGAGCCGGTCGTGGTCCTTGCTGCGGCCGGAAGCGGGCAGGCAACGCAGCAGACCCACCGTGTACGGATGCCGCGGGCGTGTGAACACGTCGCGTGTGGCGCCTTCCTCGACGAGCCGGCCCGCGTAGAGCACGCCCACGCGTTCGCACATCTGGCCGATCACCGCGAGGTTGTGGCTGATGAAGAGTACCGCCATGTCGAGTTCCGCGCGCAGTTGCGCGATGAGGTCGAGCACTTCGGCTTCCACGGTGGCGTCGAGCCCGGTGGTCGGCTCGTCGAGAATCAGCAGCGCGGGGTTCGACGCCAGCGCCATCGCGATCACGATGCGTTGCTGCATGCCGCCCGAGAGCTGGTGTGGAAAGCTCTCCATCACGCGCTCGGGCTCCGCAATGCGCACGCGGCGTAGCAGGTCCGGTGTGCGCGCGAGCGCATCGGTGCGCGAGGCGCCCGCGGCCTCGAACGCTTCGGCCACCTGGCGCGCGACCGTGAGCGACGGGTTCAGCGCGCGTGCCGGGTCCTGATACACCATCGAGATCGCATTGGCGCGCATGACGCGCAGCCGGTCGGCATCGAGCGCGTGCACGTCTTCGCCGCCAATCGAGATGCGCCCCGCCTTCACCTTGCCGTTGCGCGGCAGATAGCGCAGCGTTGCCATTGCGACCGTGGATTTGCCGCAGCCCGACTCGCCCACGAGCCCATAGGCTTCGCCGCGACGTACGCGCAGCGAGACGTCGTGCAGCACTTCGCGATCGCGTCCGCGAATACGGTAGGTGACGGTCAGGCCAACAATGGCGAGCGCATCGGCGCGATCGTTTTTCGCGGCGCCGAGGGTGGGGAACGGCGCGGGCGGCGGCGTGGCTTGCGCATCGTTCTGCAAGCTACCGCGCGAGCCAGCCGGCGTGCCACTCGTCGGGCCATTCATCGGTCTAGCACTCCCTGCACGCCGTCCGCCATGAGGTTCACGCCGACGACGAGCGAGGCGATGGCGAGCGCGTCGAATACGACAGTCCACCAGGCACCGCCCGCCATCAACGTGTACGACTCGGAGAGTGCGAGGCCCCAGTCGGCCGAAGGCGGCTGGATGCCGAAGCCGAGGAACGACAGCGTGGCGACGGCGAAGATCGCGTAGCCGAGCCGCACGGTGGCCTCGACGACGATGGGCGGCAGCACGTTCGGCAGAATCTCCACGAACATAATGTAGGGCGCGCGCTCGCCGCGCAGCTGCGCCGCGGCCACGTAGTCGAGGTGGCGTTCCGCGAACACGGCGGCGCGCACCGTGCGAGCCGTGATGGGCGTGAAGGTGATGCCAATCACGAGGATCACGGTGAAGTTCGATGCGCCCACCGCCGCGAGCGCGAGCAGCGCGACGATGACGAGCGGCAGCGCGAGCACGGCGTCGATCACGCGGCCAATCACGTTGTCGACCCAGCCGTCGAAGTAGCCCACCACGAGGCCGAGCGCGGTGCCCGCGAGCGTGCCCGCCAGCGTGGCGAGCGGCGCGATCGTGAGGATGTCGCGCGCGCCGACGATCACGCGCGAGAACACGTCGCGACCCAGCTGGTCGGTGCCGAACCAGTGGACGCCGTCCGGTGCAGTGAGCGAGTTGAGCGGGTCTGACGCATAGGGATCGTGCGGCGCGAACCACGGTCCCGCCACGGCGCAGACGATCCACCACAGCACGATAGCGAGCCCCACCACGAACGACGGTGAACGCAGCAGCACGCGCAGACGCTCGAAACGCGGTTCGGCCGCGGCGCGCGTTGTGGAAGATGAAGACGGCGTGAGTGTGCTCACTGCGCGCTCCTCACGCGCAGGCGCGGATTGAGCAGCACGTTGAGCGCGTCGGCCACGAGATTGGCCACGGTGTAGACCACGCCGATGGTGAGCACGCCGGCTTCGAGCATCGGAAAGTCTTTCGCCTTCGCGGCGTTATAGATGAGCGAGCCGATGCCCTGGTAGTGGAACAGCGTTTCCACCACGACGAGGCCGCCGATCATGTAGCCGAGCTGCGTGGCGGCCACGGTGATGGTGGGCAGGAGCGCGTTGCGCAGCACGTGCCGCCAGATCACCACGCGCTGCGGCAGACCTTTGAGCACGGCGGTGCGCGTGTAGTCGGCGTCGAGCGCTTCCACCGTGCCCACGCGCGCCATGCGTGCGATGTAGCCGAAGAACACGAAGACGAGCGGCAGCACGGGCAGCACGAGGTGCCGCAACTGTTCGAGCACGCCGGCATCGGGCGGCCATGACGCTTCGATGGGCAGCCACCGCAGCCACACGCCGAAGATCAGGATTAGCGCGATCGACGAAACGAACTCGGGCACCACCGTGGCCGACAGCCCCGTAATGCTGATGACGCGGTCGAGCCAGCGCCCGGCGTGCATCGCGGCCCAGACGCCGCCTGCAATGCCGAGCGGCACGACCACGACGAAGGCGAGCAGCCCGAGCTTCGCCGAATGCGCGAGCGCGTCGCCGATGAAAGGCCCCACCGGTTCACGGTAGGCATACGAGAGGCCCATGTCGCCACGCACGAAATGCGTGATCCACTCGACGTACTGCGTGACGAGCGGGCGGTCCACGCCGAGTTGATGATCGAGTGCGGCCACCGCGCGTGCATCGGCGAGCGGGCCCAGAATCGCGCGTCCGATGTCGCCCGGCAGCAACTGGCCGCCCGCGAATACGATCACGGAGAGCAGCCACAACGTGATGGCCGACAGCACGAGGCGCGTCGCCAGAAAACGCGCGATGCGCGCGGCGTTGCCGCTGGCTGCGCGCCGGGCGCGAGGAGTAGGAGAGAAGACCGAGGTCGACATCGAAGTTCTCGAGGCACGTTCATGCGGGCTGCGGCTCACCGCGCACAACCCGCCGCGGGCGTGTCTTCGCGACGGCGGTGGGCTGTGCGCGCCTCATGCGCTGTACGCCCGGCACTTCAGGCGGCCAGCACCGCGCGGTCGAAATACAGTTGCGCGATGGCCGTGAAATGCACGCCGTTCAATGCAGCGCGGCGTGCGATCAGCTGATCGTAGAAGTACGGAATGATCACGGGCGTTTCGTCGAGCAGCAGCGTCTGGATTTGCCCGGCGATCTTCTTCTGCGAGGCAACATCCAGCGCGGCGACGAACTGCGCCACCAACTGGTCGTACTGCGGGTTCTTGAAGTGCGCAGCATTCCACGTGCCACCGCTCGTGAGCGGCGCGTTGAGGAACACGTTGGGCACGCCGCGATGGCCGTAGTCGGTGATGCCGAGCGGCGAGTCGAGCCAGTCCGATTTACCGAAGGTGCCTGCGCCGTAATACTGATTCTGGCTCTCCACCTTCAGCGCGAGCTGCACGCCGATCGCTTTCGCCGCGTTCTGCACGACCACGGCGAGGTCGGGAAGCTCCATGAACTTTTCGGTGGTCAGCGGCGCCTCGAAGCCGTGTCCCGCGCCCGCCTGCGCGAGCAGCGCCTTCGCCTTCGCGACGTCGAGCTTGCGCTGTGGCACGGAGGTATTCGACGAAGGAAACACCGGCGCGAACGGACTGTCGTTGCCCACCACGGCGCGACCGCGGAAGAGCCCGCGCACCATCACCTCGCGGTCGATGGAGAGCGCCAGCGCCTGGCGCACGCGCTTGTCCTTGAACTGCGGGCTGTCGGTGCGCATGTGGATCTGGCGATGGGCGCTGGAGCGCACGCCGTCCACCTTGAATTCCGGGTTGTTGAGAATGCCCGTGCCGCCCTGCACGGTGAACGTGCCCATTACGTCGGCCTGGCGGCCCTGCAGCGCCAGAATCTGCGACTGCTGGTCTGCATAGAACGAGAACTGCACGCGCTGCGGCAATGCCTTGTCGCCCCAATAGTCGGGATTGCGTACGAACGAGGCGCCCACTTTCGGCTGGTATTTTTCGAGCTTGAACGGCCCGGTGCCGATGAAGGTCTTCTCGTAGTTGCCCGTATAGCTCGCGGGCAGGATCACGGCGTTGTAGTTGTCCGAAGAAACGTAGTACGGGAAGTTGCCGTTCGGCGCGTCGAGATGGAAGGCGACCGTGTGGTCGTCCACGGCTTTCGCGCCGCCCTTCGAGAGCACACCCTTCAGCACCGAGAGCGCCGCCGATCCGGCTGCGGGATCGGCGAGGCGGTCGAAGGTGGCGACTACGTCTTTCGCGGTGAACGGTGCGCCGTCGTGGAACTTCACGTTCTGGCGCAGCTTGAAGGTCCACACGTCGCCCTTCGCGTTCGGCTGCCACGAGAGCGCGAGCGCGGGTTGCAGCGTGCTGTGCTCGTCGTCGTTGACGAGGAATTCGCCGGTCTGGTTCAGCAGGCACAGGCCGCCTGCGTCCGTGACGGTGAGCGGGTCCACGGCGCCTGCGGGCATCAGATGGGCCACGCGAATCGTCTGATTGCTTGCGGTGCCCTGGGCGCGTGCGCGCGGTGTGGCGAGCAGACCGCCGCCCACGAAGGCGAGGCCGATCACGCTGGCGTGCCTCAGCAATTCGCGCCGGCTGAGCCGGCCTGCGAGGAATTCGTCGATTGCGTGGTTGCCGAAGCTGTCGGCGTGGCGCCGGAGCAGTTCGAGGGCGACGCTGGGATCCGCGGGAGTCTTCATCGATAAGGGTTCCGTTCTGTTCCGTGTTTTGCCGGAGTGCGTGCGCGGATGGCGCAGGGTGCCTGCCACACGTCTTGCGCCGGGTGCGGCGCAGCCTGTGTCAGGAAACGACAGCAGAAGAGCGGTATTGCGATGACGAATGCGGGTTCAGTGTAAGCGATTGGCCCGCGATGCGGAACGGGCCGCGTCGCGCTGGAAAAACCGATGCCGCAGCGGCGCTCAGTGCTCGTGCGGATGCTTGTGGATCGGATCGACCCAATAGACGGCTTCGGGTTGCTCGACCGCGTCGATGTCGAGGTTCACCACGACCGTCTCGTTGTCGCTGCGTACTAGCACGCATTCGAGCGGCTCGTCGGTGCTCGCGTTGATCTCCTGGTGCGGCACGAACGGCGGCACGAAGATGAAGTCGCCGGGACCGGCTTCAGCCGTGAATTCGAGATGTTCGCCCCAGCGCATGCGGGCGCGCCCGCGGACCACGTAGATCACGCTTTCGAGCGGACCGTGGTGGTGCGCTCCGGTCTTCGCGTCGGGATGAATTCTCACCGTGCCGGCCCAGATCTTCTGCGCGCCCACGCGGGCGGCGTTGATGGCGACCGCGCGGTCCATGCCAGGCGTCTGCGCCGTGTTGACGTCGAGCTGGTCGCCGCGAATCACCTTGACGCCGTTGTCGCGCCAGTCCGGCGCCGGGGTGTCGCGATGGTCGTGATGGTCGTGATCGTCGCGATGATCGTCATGGTCATGGCTCATGCTGTGCTCGCTGGGATGGGATGCGGGAGAGACGCCGGACGGCGCCGCGCAGTGTGTAACGGTTGCGGGCGTCGTCCGGCTCGAGGTGCTGCTGAAGGCGTTACATGAAGGTCTTGGATGAAGGCCCGCATGAACAACCGCATGAACAACCGGGCGCGGCTCAGCGCTTCGCGCTCATCACGGCTTCCGCGATGTTTTGCGGCGTTTCGGCGTAATGCTTGAACTCCATCGTGTAGGTGGCGCGGCCCTGCGTGAGCGAACGCAGCGTCGTGGAGTAGCCGAACATCTCCGCGAGCGGCACTTCGGCGCGCACGATCTTGCCGCCGCCTCCCGCGATGTCCTCCATGCCCTGCACGATGCCGCGCCGGCTGGAGAGGTCGCCCATCACGTTGCCCATGAAGTCCTCGGGCGTTTCCACTTCCACGGCCATCGTGGGTTCGAGCAGCACGGGCTTCGCGCGGCGCATGCCTTCCTTGAACGCCATGGAACCGGCCATGCGGAAGGCGTTTTCATTCGAGTCCACGTCGTGGTACGAGCCGAACGTCAGCGTGACCTTCACGTCCACCACCGGGTAGCCCGCCAGTACGCCGGCCTTGAGCGATTCCTGAATGCCCTTGTCGACGGCCGGGATGAATTCGCGTGGAATCACGCCGCCCTTGATGGCATCGACGAATTCGTAGCCCTTGCCCGCCGGCTGCGGTTCGAGCGTGATGACGGCGTGACCGTACTGGCCGCGGCCGCCCGACTGCTTGACGAACTTGCCTTCCACGTCTTTCGCCGTGGTGCGCACCGTTTCGCGGTACGCCACCTGCGGCTTGCCGACAGTGGCTTCCACGCCGAACTCGCGGCGCATGCGGTCCACGATGATTTCGAGGTGCAACTCGCCCATGCCCGAGATGATGGTCTGGCCGGATTCCTCGTCGGTCTGCACGCGGAACGACGGGTCTTCCTGGGCGAGGCGGTTGAGCGCAATGCCCATCTTTTCCTGGTCGGCCTTCGTCTTCGGCTCCACGGCCTGGGAAATCACCGGCTCCGGGAACACCATCTTCTCGAGAATGATGATGTTGTTCGGATCGCAGAGCGTATCGCCCGTGGTCGCTTCCTTGAGCCCCACGGCCGCTGCGATGTCGCCCGCGCGCACTTCCTTGATTTCCTTGCGCTCGTTCGCGTGCATCTGCAGGATGCGGCCGAGGCGTTCCTTCTTGTCCTTCGTGGCGTTGAGCACGGTGTCGCCCGATTCGACGACGCCGGAGTAGACGCGGAAGAAGATCAACTGGCCGACGAACGGGTCGGTCATGATCTTGAAGGCGAGCGCCGAGAACGGCTCGTCGTCGCTCGGGTGACGCTCCGCTTCCTTGTCGTTGACGTCGTGGCCGAGAATCGCGGGGATGTCGACGGGCGAGGGCAGGTAGTCGATCACGGCGTCGAGCATCGCCTGCACGCCCTTGTTCTTGAACGCGCTGCCGCAGAGCATCGGCACGATCTCGTTGCGGATGGTGCGTTTGCGCAAGGCGCCCTTGATCTCGTCCTCGGTCAGGCTCTCGTGGTCGGTCAGATACTTTTCGAGCAACTCCTCGTCTGCTTCCGCCGCCGCTTCCACCATCTTCTCGCGCCACTCGTGGGCGAGGTCGGTGAGGTTGGCCGGAATGTCCTGATACTCGAACTTCACGCCCTGGCTTTCCTCGTCCCACAGGATGGCCTTCATCTTCACGAGATCGACCACGCCCTGGAAGTGGTCTTCGGCGCCGATCGGAATCTGGATGGGCACGGCCACGCCTTTGAGGCGCTCGCCGATCTGCCGCTGCACGCGGAAGAAGTCCGCGCCCACGCGGTCCATCTTGTTGACGAACGCGATGCGCGGAACCTTGTACTTGTTCGCCTGGCGCCACACGGTTTCCGACTGCGGCTGCACGCCGCCCACGGAGTCGTAGACCATGCACGCGCCATCGAGCACGCGCATCGAACGCTCCACTTCGATCGTGAAGTCGACGTGGCCCGGGGTGTCGATGATGTTGATGCGGTGCTCGGGATAGTTGTTCGCCATACCGCGCCAGAACGCCGTGGTGGCCGCCGAGGTGATCGTGATGCCGCGCTCCTGCTCCTGCTCCATCCAGTCCATGGTCGCGGCGCCGTCGTGCACTTCGCCGATCTTGTGATTCACGCCGGTGTAGAACAGGATGCGTTCGGTCGTGGTCGTTTTGCCGGCATCGATGTGAGCGCTGATCCCGATGTTGCGATAGCGCTCGATGGGAGTCTTGCGGGGCACGTTTATCTCCTTGGAATGGCGCGCCGGTGGAGTCTCTCTGGCAGGCCGCGGCGCGGGCTGCGGTCTGCACGGCGGGCCGCGAGCCGATCAGGCTCGCGAACCGAGACTACTAGCATAGCGCGCGGTGCGGGCTTTTGCAGGGTTCTTGCCAGGCCGGCGCGCCCGCTGCGAGCGCGCTTCGAGCGGGGCAGCGGTTCGGGCGGACAGCGCCGGCCAGACCAGGTCGCAAATGATCGCAAACGGCTTGCCCGGGGTCGCGTGGTCTGTTGATGCGAGCGGTGCGCGACGAGTGCGCGACTGGCGCCCGGGGATAGAGAACGCGCCGGCGTAAAAAAGCCGGTGCCATTCACGTCACCGGCCTTGTCCTGGCTGAAGGTTGGATGGCGTCGTCGGCAGGGCGGGCCTGGCATGGTCCGCTGTAGCCGGCACTCGACGACGCCCATTCGTCCGAACGATGCGAGACGGGCGCAAATCGAGCGCTCCGCCTCCCATCGAGTTACATCGCGCTATTGCGGCTGGGGCAGCCCCTGAATCTTCATGCCGGGCTTGATGCCCTTCGACTGAAACCAGCCTTTGCTCATTTCGAGTGCATAGACACCGTTGTTGCGCGGGCAATGGTTATTCGTGGTTTCCGCCTGCATTTCATCGACGTCGGTGATCGTGCCGTCGGCGCGAATGAACGCGATCGACAACGGGATCAGCGTGTTCTTCATCCAGAAGCAATGCACCGCGTTTTCGTTGAACACGAACAGCATGCCTTCGTTCGGCGCGAGCTGCGTGCGATACATGAGGCCCTGTTCGCGATCGGCGTCGTTGGCCGCGACCGCGGCATCGACGACAAACATGCCCACCGTGAGCTTCACGCGTGGGAACTCGCTGGGTTGTTTCGCGCCGGGCGGCATCTGCTGTGCCTCGACGTTACCCGCGCCTGCGAGGGCAAACGACACGACGGCAACGGGCAAAACGACGGCCAATGCGAGGCGCGCAATCAGCGAGCGCAGGAAGATTCGCACGAGAGGGCTCCTTGGGCGAGAAAGAGTAACCCGCGCATGTTACGCGAGCGCGTCAAGATGGGTCAAAAGACGGACGGTGCGGCCGGATATCGCGTGGCCCGATGGGTGGCCAAAGCGGGTGGCCAAAGCGTCGCTCCAAAAACAAAAGGCAGATCGCCTCGAAGGTGATCTGCCTTTCAACGCCGTAAGAACGGCAGAACTGCGTGTTCTTGACTGCGTTTTTACAGCAACTTATTCCGAAGCGGCCGAAGCGGCTTCAGCCTTCGCTGCCTTCTTGTGCGACTTCTTTGCCTTGTGGGTCTTCTTCGCCTTGTGAGCCGACGAAGCAGCAGCAGCCGGAGCAGCCGAAGCAGCTTCCGGAGCCGAAGCTTGTGCGAAAGCAGCCGTTGCGAACAGGCCAGCGACCAGAGCGGCGATCAGTTTGTTCATGTTTTGAATCCTCAGCTTGAGTTAATTAACCAAGTGACCCGGTCATTGAGTCACGACGGTAAACGTGCCATCCACCTTTCGGTTGACAGTAGCCGGCGCAAATTTGTCCTTGCTGCTGCCAGCGGTCGGAACCGTCCCGTGCGCCTTATGAGGCAGGCGGGAAGGACCTGAAGGCTGAATGCCGGATAGCTTCGGGGGCATCTGCGAGCAATAACGCATCGTGTTGCGAGCCGGTTGACGCGTGCTGTTGTAACGAATGTTTGCTCGTCATGACACCGTTATCCGAGGGATCAGACGCCATCCCACGGTGCACGGGGCGCCAGGTCCATGCTTTCGCCGGGCTGCAACCCGAGCGAGAAGATGTCGAGGGCGCCGATGCCCACGCGCACGAGCCGCAAGGTAGGGAACCCCACGGCCGCGGTCATCCGCCGCACCTGACGGTTCTTGCCTTCTGTGATCGCGAGCTCGATCCAGGTGGTCGGAATGGCCGCGCGATAGCGGATAGGCGGCGTGCGCGGCCAGAGCGTGCCGGGCGGTTCGACGAATTCGGCGCGACACGGCCGCGTCACGTAATCGCCCAGGTCGACGCCGCGCGCGAGCGCTTTGAGCGCGGCGTCGTCCGGTGCGCCCTCCACCTGGGCCCAGTAGCGTTTCACGAGTTTGTGGCGGGGTTCTGCGATGCGGGTCTGCAGCGCGCCGTCGTCCGTGAGCAGCAACAGGCCTTCGCTGTCGGCATCGAGCCGGCCTGCGGGATACACGCCCGGCACCTTCACCCAGTCAGCGAGCGACGGGCGGGTTTCGTGAGGCGAGAACTGGCAGATGGTGCCGAACGGCTTGTTGAGGGCGATGAGACGCATGCGATGAGGCGCGACCGAGGGTCGCCGGGATGGAGCCGCCGGCGGGCGGGTTCTATGGCAAATGACGAGATATTAATGCATAATATGAAACGCCAACTCTTTTGTCTTATATAAGACTCAAGACTGAACCGGGCAATACGTGTGGCATGGCGCATCGTGTTCGTGGGTTGCGGTCCCGTCGCGTTGTGGCATGGCGGCATGCGTGCCGGCGCCGCGTTCTCGCTCCAGCGTGGGCTAGAATAGCGGCCTGGCCGCGTGAGGCAGACCGGCGCTCTCCACGTGAGAGGCAGCTGTTGCGCTCAGGCTGCCGGCCGCCAGCAGTCCCGCGCCGCCGGCCCGTTGCCGGCAGGCCGCGCCCCGGTTCCGCAGGCCCAAACCGCTTCCACCAGCACAGCCATCACTGGAGTCGATCATGCCGTATCAGCACATCAAGGTTCCGACCGGCGGTGACAAGATCACTGTCAACGCGGATTACTCGCTCAATGTTTCCGACCAGCCGATCATTCCGTACATCGAAGGCGATGGTACGGGTGTCGACATCACGCCGGTGATGATCAAGGTGGTCGACGCGGCGGTCGAAAAGGCGTACGCGGGCAAGAAGAAGATCCACTGGATGGAAATCTATGCCGGCGAGAAGGCAACCAAGGTCTACGGCCCGGACGTCTGGCTGCCGGAAGAGACCTTCGAAGTGCTCAAGGAATACGTGGTGTCGATCAAGGGCCCGCTGACCACGCCGGTGGGCGGTGGCATCCGCTCGCTCAACGTCGCGCTGCGCCAGGAACTCGACCTGTACGTTTGCCTGCGCCCCGTGCAGTACTTCAAGGGTGTGCCGTCGCCGGTGCGCGAGCCGGAAAAGACCAACATGGTCATCTTCCGCGAGAACTCGGAAGACATTTACGCCGGCATCGAATGGGCCGCCGAATCCGAGCAGGCGAAGAAGATCATCAAGTTCCTGCGCGAAGAAATGGGCGTGAAGAAGATCCGCTTCCCGGAAACGTCGGGCATCGGCATCAAGCCGGTTTCGCGCGAAGGCACGGAGCGTCTGGTGCGCAAGGCGATCCAGTATGCGATCGACAACGACCGCCGCTCGGTCACGCTCGTGCACAAGGGCAACATCATGAAGTTCACGGAAGGCGCTTTCCGTGACTACGGCTACGCGCTGGCGCAGAAGGAATTCGGCGCGGAGCTCATCGACGGCGGCCCGTGGATGAAGTTCAAGAACCCGAAGACGGGCAACGAGATCGTCGTGAAGGACGTGATCGCCGACGCGTTCCTGCAACAGATCCTGCTGCGTCCGGCCGAATACGACGTGATCGCCACGCTGAACCTGAACGGCGACTACGTCTCGGACGCGCTGGCGGCACAGGTGGGCGGCATCGGTATCGCGCCGGGCGCGAACCTGTCGGACTCCGTCGCCATGTTCGAAGCCACGCACGGCACGGCGCCGAAGTACGCGGGCAAGGACTACGTGAACCCGGGCTCGGAAATTCTCTCGGCTGAAATGATGCTGCGCCACATCGGCTGGACCGAAGCGGCCGACGTCATCATTTCGGCGATGGAAAAGTCGATTCTGCAGAAGCGCGTGACGTACGACTTCGCGCGTCTGATGGAAGGCGCGACGCAGGTTTCCTGCTCGGGCTTCGGTCAGGTGTTGATCGAAAACATGTAAGCGTTGGTGCCGGGACGTTCGGCAACGTCCCGGAAGGTTGGAAAAACCCAGCTAGGTCCTTGGCCTAGCTGGGTTTTTTGTTGCCCAGGCCGTAGCAGTAGCGCGGCAACAGTTCCCCACCATGCAAGCCGACGCGTCAGTTTGCCGCTGCCAATGTTCTGGCAAGCGTCGTGTATTGCCCTTGCCAGTAGACCAGCGGGCCTGGCGCCGACTCGTCGCGTGCGAGCGCACGTACGCGGCCGATGACGAGAATGTGGCCGTGGCGCACGAGTAACTCCTCCGCCTCGCAGTCCATGGCGACGACGCTGTCCGCAAGGAGCGGCGCGCCGTCTGGCGTCATCTGCACCCACTCGTCGTTGCCGTAGCGCGCGGCGCCCTGCTCGCCGCGAAAGCCCGTGAAGCGCTCGGCAATCGCGCGATGCTCGGTGCGCAGCAGGTTCACGCCGAAGCGCCGCGTGCGCGACAGCAGTCCCGCAGAGGAACTGGTGGCTTTCAGCGACGCCACCACCATGGGCGGCTCCGCTGAAAACGAAGTCACCGAGGTCGCCGTGAAGCCGCTGCGCTCGTCGCCGTCCGCGACCGTCACGACGCAAACCGCCCCCGCAAAACCACGCATGGCTTGCACGAAGCGTTTGCTCAGTGCCGGTGTGTCGTTCAAGGCGTCAGGCTGCACGGCGCGTTTCACGCGGGCTGCGCAGCCCGTGTGCCTCCAGGATGGGCAGTACCGTGTCGCGGAAGTACGGGAACTCCTTGACGTAATCCACGAACGACAGCGTCGTGCCTTTGAAGCCGGCTTCTGCAAGCGAAATCAGACCCGCGGCGACCTGCTGCGGGGTCCCGACGAGCGGAAAGCCGCCATGTCCGGCCGCCATGCGGTCGCGGATCAGCGCGAGCAGGTCGTGGGGGAACGAGTGCGCATTGGCGAACTGGAGCGCGACGAGGTTGTCGACCGCGCCCCAGTCTGCGTTGTCCTGTGCGAAGTACTGGAGATACTGGCGCGCCTCCTCTTCTGTCGGGCGGCAGACCACGTGCGAGAACGTCAACACGTTCACCGCCTTGTTCGCTGCGGCAGCCTTCTGCTTGAGGTCGGCCACTTCCGCGCGGGACCGCTCCAGGTCGATTGCCGGCGTGAACAGGAAATTCGCGTTGCCGATGGCGAAGTCGCGCCCCTCGCCGGAACCCGCTGCGTTCAGGATAGGCGGACGTTCGCCGTTCGACGGGCGCGGCAGGCCGTAGACGTTCTTCAACTGGAAGTTCGCGCCTTCCCAGTTGAACGGGCCTTCGTGGGTCCAGATCTTCTGCACGATATCGAACCACTCCTGGGCGTACGCGTAGCGCTTGTCGTGACCCGTCGCGAGCGGCAGACCGAGCGCTTCGTATTCGGGGCGGTTCCAGCCCGCGACGATGTTGAGTCCGGCGCGGCCCGCGCCGATCTGGTCGAGCGTCGCGATCTGTTTGGCCACGACCACGGGATGGTTGGCTGCCGTGTGAATGGTCGCGAAGACCGTGAGGTTGCGCGTCTTCGCGAGCAGGCCCGCAGCCCACGTCATCGTTTCCAGCACGGAGCCGTGGAAGTCGGTCTCGCCGCCGTAGCCGATCCAGCGCGCGATGGGCAGCATAAAGTCGATGCCGGCTTCGTCCAGCATCACTGCGAGTTTCTCGTTATTCTCCCAGGAGTTGTCCCAGCGCTCGCCGATCTTCGTCACCGACATCCCGCCCGAGCAGTTCGTCGCGAATGTGCCGAGAATGAAATCCCTGGTGTTCAGAATTCGTCTCATATCCATCCTGTCGCAGTAAAATTTATCCACACGGCGGGTGCCCCGCGGCGGTCCCACCGTCCCAACCCAGTCGACGGCACAGGCCGCAACCGCGCGATTCCGCAATGACCGAAAGATCACGCAGAACCCCGAAAAACGCTGCTACTGCCGAACATCGCTGGCATCTCGCGATGGACGATTTCAGCGTCGAGATCACCGATCTCGAATACGCCGTCATGCGGCTCAATCAGTCGTTTTCACGCTGGCAGTCCGAATGCATGGGCGCCGTCCTGGGCGTCGCGCTGAGCGGGCAGGAAAACGCACTGATGCACGTCATTCACATGCACGAACGGCCCAAGACCATTCGCGATTTACTGCATATGACCAATCGGCAAGACGTCGCTAATATGCAGTACGAACTACGTAAGCTAATCAAGTCCGGCCTGATCGAAAAGAACGGCACGGCACGCACCGGCGTGTACTACTCCACGACATCGGAAGGCGCGCGCGTATGCGAAGACTACGCAGCGTTACGCCGCAGCGTGCTGCTCAAGATGGCCCAGTCGACCTCGGGCATCCAGTCCGCGGCTGCCGCTGCCACGGCCTGCCTCGAACAAATGGAGCGCGTGTACGAAACCGCCACGCGTGAGGTCGCAACGTTCCATCGGCGGCGCTAACTCTGGAGTTCTTGATCGCGGTCTTTCAAATAAAATTTCACATTGAATGTTTATTTGATCGAATCCTAGGGCAGCCAATTTTCGGCTGCAACCGATTTCGGCTAGGGGAAAACACCATCCGATGGAGGGGGCTGTCGGATGATGTGACCGCGCGATGCTGGCTGCACACGAGCAACTCGCGGCCCATCGAATAGCGGGCTCGGGAGAATGCCGGAGCATCTGCGGTCCACGCGGGCGCCTGGTCGATCAGACGCGGGCAGCACCCGGAAGATCAAGCTGTTCCGTAGTTTTGACGGGTGAGGGCGCGGATGTGCAGTCGGGATCGGACCTTGACGATTGATCCTTGAAGTTTGGCGTTCGGGACGCAGTCGAGCATCCGAGCCCGCCTCAAGCACGGAGCGAAGAGTTGCGCCGTGACATCTGGGCGCCTTGTCGGCGCGTGCTGCCTTTGTCTATGGACCGGCTGGTGTGTTCTGGCGCCCGCGCGGCCTTCGGATACCACGACTTCGTTTCGTCCGGCCGCACTGTAGCGACGTCATCATTTACACCCTGCCTGCGTTCCGCGCATGCCAGGTGTTTCATTTCCGCGCTCGCCACGATGACGAAGGCGAACGGTATGAAAACGTTTTCGAAGGGAACCCTGCCAGTTTGCATCCGTCGATACGAGAAGTGTTCCCTACCGACCAGGACTTCGCGGTGCGTTTGACTCGCACTGTGCACCGATCAGGCGCACAAAAAAAGAAACCCGGCCAAAGCCGGGTTTCGAGGAGCGGGATCGAACCGTCTCAGGCAGCTGCCTGGATGTTCGATGCCTGTTTGCCCTTCGGGCCTTGCACGACCTCGAAGCTTACCTTCTGGCCTTCCTTGAGGGTCTTGAAACCGTTCATCTGGATAGCCGAGAAATGAGCAAACAGATCCTCGCCGCCTTCGTCGGGCGTAATGAATCCGAAACCTTTCGCGTCGTTAAACCACTTGACCGTACCAGTTGCCATACCAACTTCCCCTGTAACTCATGTCACTACCACGAGCACGCTCGAAAAGCTCGACGGCCACATATGCGGCCGTCCCCTCCTCACAAGCTCACCAACGGCATTTTTTCGAAAATATGAGGCAGTGAAAAAAGTGCCAGCTTGATTGTTGAGGCTCTTTATTCAAGTGTCAAGCACATTTTGTGGGGTGGCCCACAGCGTTGTAAAAGAATCGGTTTCCAGGGTTTCCACGGCTTTTCTTATGTGCGGTGGCGCAAGGTGCCTGACTTGAAAAACCGCATAATCCTCGCATATGGCATGGGTATGTTCATGGGCGCGCAACTATGTCGCGCGGGCCGCCTCAGTGGCTGCCGCAGCGGCATTTTTTGTGGCCCACGCCCTGGCGCGGGTTGTGCGATACTCGATTCGAACCTCTCCCGGCGCGGTGATGTGCCGCGGCAAGGGGCGGGAGTATCCCGGAACGACCGGTGCCGCAGCCGGTCTGGTCACAGGGTGCGCGCGAGGCCTGGCATGCCGGGTGCGTGCGCATCGGTCGCCGGCCGGCCGGTCGGGTTTCGGCAGGATTGCGGGCCTGCCCGAGTTGTTTAGAATGGGTGTATGGCGATTATCCCGGACAAGCAGGACGGCACCGTACTGGAGCGGCAGGAACAAAAGCTGAAACCGCCTTCCATGTATAAGGTGGTGCTGCTGAATGACGACTACACGCCAATGGAATTTGTCGTGATGATCGTGCAGGAGTATTTCAATAAGGATCGCGAGACCGCGACGCAGATCATGCTCAAGGTCCATCGTGAGGGTCGGGGGGTATGTGGGGTCTATACGCGGGACATTGCGTCGACCAAAGTTGAGCAAGTAGTTACCCACGCACGGCAGGCCGGGCATCCGCTGCAGTGTGTGATGGAGGAAGCATGATTGCCCAGGAACTGGAAGTCAGCCTGCACATGGCGTTCATGGAAGCACGCCAGGCACGGCATGAGTTCATCACGGTCGAACACCTGCTGCTGGCCCTGCTGGATAATCCCACGGCCGCAGAAGTGCTGCGCGCGTGTGCAGCCAATATCGAAGACCTGCGCCAGAACCTGCGCAACTTCATTCACGACAACACGCCTACCGTGCCAGGCACGGACGACGTCGATACGCAACCCACGCTGGGTTTCCAGCGTGTGATTCAGCGCGCGATCATGCACGTGCAGTCCACGTCCAACGGCAAGAAGGAAGTGACGGGTGCGAACGTGCTCGTCGCGATCTTCGGCGAGAAAGATTCGCACGCCGTCTACTACCTGCAGCAGCAGGGCGTCACGCGCCTCGATGTCGTGAATTTCATTTCGCACGGTATCGCGAAGACGAACAGCAGCGACGCGGCGAAGGCAAGCGACGCCAATGCCGAGTCCGAAGAGGCGGCTGCGCAGAAGGAAACGCCGCTCGCGCAATTCACGCAGAACCTGAACCAGATGGCCAAAGACGGCCGCATCGACCCGCTGATCGGGCGCGAGGCGGAAGTCGAGCGCGTGGTGCAGGTGCTGTGCCGCCGGCGCAAGAACAACCCGCTTCTCGTCGGCGAAGCCGGCGTGGGCAAGACGGCGATTGCCGAAGGGCTCGCATGGCGCATCACGCGCGGCGAAGTGCCCGACATTCTCGCGGACGCGCAGGTGTATTCGCTCGACATGGGCGCGCTGCTTGCCGGCACCAAGTACCGCGGCGACTTCGAGCAACGTCTCAAGACGGTGCTCAAGGAATTGAAAGAGCGTCCGCACGCCATCTTGTTCATCGACGAAATTCACACGCTGATCGGCGCGGGTGCCGCATCGGGCGGTACGCTGGACGCGTCGAATCTGCTCAAGCCGGCACTCTCGTCGGGCACGCTCAAGTGCATTGGCGCGACGACCTTCACCGAATATCGCGGCATCTTCGAAAAGGATGCGGCGCTCTCGCGGCGCTTCCAGAAGATCGACGTGACGGAGCCTACCGTCGAGCAGACGGTGGCGATTCTGCGAGGCCTCAAGTCGCGCTTCGAAGAGCATCACGGCGTGAAGTATTCGTCGGGTGCGCTCTCGGCGGCGGCTGAACTGTCGGCGCGCTTCATCACCGACCGCCATCTGCCGGACAAGGCCATTGACGTGATCGACGAAGCGGGCGCGGCGCAGCGCATTCTGCCGAAGTCGAAACAGAAGAAGACGATTGGCAAGACCGAGATCGAGGAAATCATCTCCAAGATCGCGCGCGTGCCGGCGCAGAGCGTGTCGCAGGACGACCGCAGCAAACTGCAGACGCTCGACCGTGACCTGAAGGCCGTGGTGTTCGGGCAGGACCCAGCCATTGACGCGCTTTCCGCCGCCATCAAGATGGCGCGCGCGGGCCTCGGCAAGACCGACAAGCCGATCGGCGCGTTCCTGTTCTCGGGCCCGACCGGTGTCGGCAAGACCGAAGTGGCGCGTCAACTTGCGTTCACGCTCGGCATCGAGCTGATCCGCTTCGACATGTCGGAGTACATGGAGCGCCATGCGGTGAGTCGCCTGATCGGTGCGCCGCCGGGATACGTCGGTTTCGATCAGGGCGGTCTGCTGACCGAGGCCGTCACCAAGAAGCCGCATTGCGTGCTGCTGCTCGACGAAATCGAGAAGGCGCATCCGGACATCTTCAACGTGCTGCTCCAGGTCATGGACCACGGCACGTTGACCGACAACAACGGTCGCAAGGCTGACTTCCGCAACGTCATCATCATCATGACGACGAATGCGGGTGCCGAAGCCATGCAGAAGTCGTCCATCGGCTTCACGAATCGTCGCGAAACGGGCGACGAGATGCAGGACATCAAGCGCATGTTCACGCCCGAGTTCCGCAACCGGCTCGACGCGATCATCAGCTTCCGCTCGCTCGACGAAGAGATCATCCTGCGCGTGGTCGACAAGTTCCTCATGCAGCTCGAAGACCAACTGCACGAGAAGAAGGTCGATGCGCTCTTCAGCGACGCACTGCGCAAGCACCTGGCGAAGCACGGCTTCGATCCGCTGATGGGCGCGCGTCCCATGCAGCGGCTGATCCAGGACACGATCCGCCGCGCACTGGCCGACGAACTGCTGTTCGGCAAGCTGCTGAACGGCGGCCGTGTGACGGTCGACGTGGACGAGAACGACAAGGTGACCTTGACGTTCGACGAACATCCGGCACCGCGCAATCCGAATCCGGAGGCTGTCGAAGTAGAATAAGCGGTTCGTTTCCGGAACTGTCTATCGCGAAACGGCGCGGGCTCTTGGGCCCGCGCCGTTTCTGTTTGTGCGCCTGCCTGCGCGAATCTCCTCGCCGGGGGAGATCGGCTATGCGGCCCGCCAGGTACACATTGCAAGGGTTTTAGAGTTGTCTACACGTGAACGCGATACGTTCGACTCGATTGTCGAGCGCGAAAAAGGCCTGCAACGGGGGTTGGGCGCGGGCCAGATGACGATGATCGCCATTGGCGGCGCCATCGGAACCGGTCTCTTCCTCGGTAGTGCATTTGCCATTGGATTTGCAGGACCGGCCGTGCTCGTGTCGTATGCAATTGGCGCATTGATCGCGCTGCTGCTGATGGGCGCGCTTGCCGAGATGACAGTTGCGCATCCCACCTCGGGCTCGTTCGGCGCCTACGCCGGGCATTACATCGGTCCGCTCGCCGGTTTTGTGGTGCGCTATGCGTACTGGTCCGCCTACGTGCTCGCCGTGGGCACCGAAGTTTCGGCCATCGCGGTCTACATGAAGTACTGGTTTCCGGCGGTGCCCGGCGCGTGGTGGATCGTCGCTTTCTCGGCGCTCCTGATCGGCGTGAACGCCATGAGCGTGCGCGCGTATGGCGCCATCGAATACGCGTTTTCCAGCTTGAAGATTGCTGCGATTGCGGCGTTCATCGTGCTGGGTAGCTGGTTCGTCTGGCGGGCACCCATGGGTTCGGGCGTGGGCCTGGCCAATTACACGTCGCATGGCGGTTGGCTGCCGAAAGGGTGGTGGGGCGTTTGGGTGGGCACCGTCGTGTCGCTCTTCAGCTACCTCGGCGTCGAGACCATCGCCGTTGCGGCCGCCGAGGCGCGCGACCCGCAGCGTGCCGTCACACGGGCCTTTCGCGCCACGCTCGTGCGCCTCGCACTGTTTTATCTGGTGACACTCGCGCTGATGCTGGCCATCGTTCCCTGGACGCAAGCCGGCGCGGACCAAAGTCCCTTCGTCAAGGTGATGGCCGCGACGGGCGTGCCGTACGCTGCAGGCGCCATCAACTTCGTGATACTCGTGGCCGCGCTTTCGGCGATGAACAGCCAGCTCTACATCACGACGCGGATGATGTTCAGCCTTTCGCGCGCAGGCTACGCGCCGGGCCGCTTCGGGCGACTCAACGGGCACGGCGTGCCCACCGCAGCACTCTGGCTCTCGACCATCGGCATTGCGGTTGCCGCCGTGGTGAATGCGCTGTACCCGCAGACCGCGTTTCCGCTGATGATGTCGATCGCCATGTTCGGCGCGATGTTCACGTGGCTGATGATTTTCGTCACGCACCTCTTTTTCCGGCGCCGCTACGCGGGGCCCGCACCCGCGTTTCGGATGCGCCTGCATCCGGTCGGCAGCGTGGCCGGTGCCGTGTTGATGGCTGCAGTGCTCATCGCTACGGCGTTCACGCGCGAATTCAGGATGACGCTCGTGTACGGCTTCGCGTTCCTGGTCGTGCTGATTGCGGCTTACGCACTGTGGTATCGGCGGGGCGCGCCGCAGCAGTAGCCACGGGCGCAAGGTCGGCCCACCGTGCACTTCCTCAATGCTTGCCGGTGCTGCCGAATCCACCCGCGCCGCGCTCGCTCGTCTCGAATTCATCGACGATGTTGAACTGCGCCTGCACGACCGGCACGATCACGAGCTGCGCGAGCCGTTCCATCGGATTGAGCGTGAACGTGGTGTGGCCTCGGTTCCACGTCGAGATCATCAGTTCGCCCTGGTAGTCCGAATCGATCAGCCCCACCAGGTTGCCCAGCACGATGCCGTGTTTGTGGCCGAGCCCGGAGCGCGGCAGGATGAGCGCCGCGTAGCCTGGATCCGCCAGATGAATGGCGAGGCCCGTCGGCACGAGCGCGGTCTGACCGGGTTCGAGCGAGAGCGGCTTGTCGAGGCAGGCGCGCAGGTCGAGCCCCGCGCTGCCGGGCGTCGCGTACTGGGGAAGCTGGTCGCGCATGCGCGCATCGAGAATCTTCAGGTCGAGTTTCATTGACGTTTCTGGTTCGTGGTGGATATCAAAGGCTTCGTCGGGTGCAACACGTGAGTCAGCGCGGCAACTGGAACGCCTGCGCCAGCAGTTCATACGAACGCAGCCGCGCGGCGTAGCTACCGGCGACCGTCAGCACGATCAGTTCGTTGGCCTGGAACTGTTCCTGCAGCGCATACAGTCTTTCCGTGACCTTTTCCGGCGTGCCGATGATGCTGCGCGGCTTCTCGCGGTCGATCACAAGCTGCTCGCGCTCGCCGTACTCCTGCGCGAGACCTTGCTCGGTGCTCGGAATGGGCGCGTTCAGACCATAAGCCATTTGCACGCGGCGCAGATCGACGGCTTTTTCGAGGTCGGCGGCTTGCTGTTCCGTGTCCGCGCAGATCACGAACACGGCGGCGGCCAGCCAGGGCTGCGCTTCGTGGCCTGCCGTAAAACGCTCGCGGTAGGCGTTGGCGACCAGATGACCGAAGTGCGCGTTGATGAAGTGCGCGAACGCGAAGCGGATGCCGAGCTGCGCCGCGAGCGCGCCGCCGAACTCGCTGGAACCCAACATCCAGAGCTGCGGACGCGTGTCGATCTGCGGTTGGAGCACAACGCCGTGAGCCAGGTGGTCGGCAGGCAGCGTGCCGTCCATCAGCCTCACGAGGTCCGTCACCTGTTGCGCGAAGAGTTCGCCGCGGTTGTAGTCGCCCGCCGCCACAGCCTGCGCGGTACGCATGTCGCCGCCCGGTGCGCGCCCCACGCCGAGATCGACGCGATTCGGGAACAGTGCTTCAAGCATGAGGAACTGTTCGGCGACTTTGAACGGGCTGTAGTAAGGCAGCATGATGCCGCCCGAGCCAATGCGGATGCGCTTCGTCACGCTGCCGATCCGCGCGAGCATCACTTCGGGACAAGGATTCGCGACGCCGAGCAGCCCGTGATGCTCCGCGCACCAGTAGCGCGTATAGCCGAGGTCATCGGCGAGCTGGGCGAGTTCCAGGGTGGCCGCGATAGCGTCCGCCGTCGAATGCCCGGCGATCACGGGCGTTTGATCGAGCACGGAAAGTAGCGTCATGGCGTTGCGCTCCTGGCTGACTGGGCGGATGAATTCGCGAATGAGCTAACAGACGGGTGGCCGGCAAGCGTGCGGGTGAGCGTGAGCGGTTGGGCAACGCTGCACGTTCGCGGCCCAGCTTGCGGCGACGACTCCCGGCCTTGACTCTTGGCCCCGACTCGCGACCTTCAACTCGCGCGCTACGAAATGAGGCTCGTGTCGGGCAGCCGTTTCGCAATCTCGGCGATCAGCGTGCTCGCGAGTGCCTGCTTGTCCGCGCGTGGCAGCTTCTTTTGCCCGCTGGCTTCGAACAACACGACTTCGTTGTCGTCGCGGCCGAACGTGAGCGGCCCGAGGTTCCCGATCAGAAGCGGCACGTTCTTGCGCGCGCGCTTTTCTTCGCCATGCACGTCGAGGTCGCCGCTTTCCGCCGCGAAGCCGACGCAGAACGGCGGATGCGGCAGCCTCGCCACGGCCGCGAGAATGTCGGGGTTCTCGACGAACGTGAACGACGGCAGGCGGTGGTCGGCCGTCTTCTTGATCTTGTGATCGCTCGCGTGATCGACACGCCAGTCCGCCACCGCGGCCACGGCGATGAAGATGTCGTAGTCGGGCACCGCGCGCATCACGGCGTCGTGCATTTGCTGCGCGGTCTGCACGTCTTCGCGGAAGACGCCCCAAGGCGTATCGAGGGCGACCGGACCCGCGACGAGATGCACGTCCGCGCCGGCCTGTTGCGCGGCGCGCGCGAGCGCGAAGCCCATCTTGCCGCTCGAACGGTTGGTGATGCCGCGCACGGGATCGATAGGCTCGAACGTGGGGCCCGCGGTGAGCAACACGCGACGTCCGGCCAGCACCTTCGGCGCGAAGAACGAGGCGATGGCGTCATAGACGGCTTCAGGTTCGAGCATGCGACCGTCGCCCACTTCGCCGCACGCCTGCGGGCCCGAATCCGGCCCGAGCGTTTCGACGCCATCCGCACGCAGTTGCGCCACGTTGCGTTGCGTCGCCGGATTGGCCCACATCTGCCGGTTCATCGCGGGCACGACCAGCAGCGGACACTCGCGCGCCACACAGAGCGTAGTGAGCAAGTCGTCGGCCATGCCGTGTGCGAGCTTCGCGAGAAAGTCGGTGGAGGCAGGGGCGATCACGATGGCGTCCGCTTCACGCGACAGGTCGATGTGCGCCATGTTGTTCGGCACGCGTGCGTCCCACTGGCTCGTGTAGACCGGACGGCCCGAGAGCGCCTGCATGGTGACGGGCGTGATGAATTGCGTGGCCGCTTCGGTCATCACGACCTGCACGGTGGCGCCCGCTTTGACCAGAAGGCGCGTGAGCTCCGCGATCTTGTAGCAGGCGATGCCGCCTGTCATGCCGAGCACGAGATGTTTTCCAGCGAGTTCAGCGGTTGCCAAGGCAGGTCTCCGACACTCACGCCACGCCGGCGAGTGCGCCGGCGGCCGTTGCACTGGGGCGCGAACGCCCCACGTTTCTCAGACGCTCAGCGGCGTGCGCCTAGCGCGAGCCGCGTACGCGCCGCAATTCGTCGAACACGAGCAGTGCGGCGCCAATCGTGATCGCGCTGTCGGCGAGGTTGAACGCCGGCCAGTGCCATGCGCGCACGTGGAAATCGAGGAAGTCGATCACGTGGCCGTACGCGAGCCGATCGATCACGTTGCCGAGCGCCCCGCCCAGAATCAGCGAGAGCGCGGTGCAGAAGAGCCGCTGTGCCGCGTGGCGCTTGAGCAGATAGCAGATCACGAGCGCCGCCACGATGCCGAGCGCGGTGAACGCCCAGCGCTGCCAGCCGCCGGCCGCCGCGAGGAAGCTGAACGCCGCGCCGCGGTTGTACACCAGCACGAGGTTGAAGAACGGCGTTATCACGCGTCCTTCGCCGTAGGCGAACACCTTCGCGATGGCGATCTTCGTGAGCTGGTCGCAGAGAATCACGATCAGCGCCACGCCCAGCCACGGCGCCAGCGAACCGCCGGCTCGCTTCGAAAGGGTTCTGGCCATTATGCCGCGCTCCTCGTTTCGCCGCCGCCGAACAGGTTTGTCACGCAGCGGCCGCACAGCGTCGGGTGCGCCGCGTCCACGCCCACGTCGGCGCGGTAGTGCCAGCAGCGCTCGCACTTCAGGTACTTCGAGGTGATCACCTCGACGCCTTCGTCCGCTTCGCTTTCCACCTTCGCGACCGTTGCCGCCGAGGTGATGAGCACGAACTTGAGGTCGTCGCCGAGGCTCGCGAGCGCGTCGTAGCGCGCGCCGCTCGCGCGAATCTCGACTTCGGCCTGCAGCGACGAGCCGATCAGGTTCGCCACGCGCGCTTCTTCGAGCGCCTTGGTGACGTCGCCGCGCACCGCGCGCAGCAGCGTCCATTTTTCGATCAGCACGGCGGCGTCGGGCACGTCCGGGAACGCGTGGAACGTTTCGGTGAAGATGGTTTCGCTATTCGGCTGGAACACCTTCCACGCTTCTTCGGCCGTGAACGAGAGGAACGGCGCCATCACGCGCAGCAGGCTGTGCGTGACGTGATAGAGCGCGGTCTGCGCGGCGCGGCGCGCGGTCGAATCCGGCGCGCTCGTGTAGAGGCGGTCCTTCAGCACGTCGAGGTAGAAGCCGCCCATGTCTTCGGAGCAGAACGTGAGCAGCTTCGCCACCACCGGGTGGAACTCGTAGCGGTCGTAGTGCGCGAGCACGTCGCCCTGCAAACCGGCCGTGAGCGCAACGGCGTAACGGTCGATTTCGAGCCATTCCGAAACCGGCTGGGCGTGCTTGCCGAAGTCGAAGTCCGAGAGGTTGGCAAGCAGGAAGCGCAGCGTGTTGCGAATGCGCCGGTAGCTTTCCGTCACGCGCTTCAGGATTTCTTCGGAGATCGCCAGTTCGCCCGAGTAGTCCGTCGACGCGATCCACAGGCGGATGATTTCGGCGCCCAGGCGGTTGGCCACTTCATGCGGGTCCACGCCGTTGCCGAGCGACTTGCTCATCTTGCGGCCTTCGCCGTCCACGGTGAAGCCGTGGGTGAGCAGGGCGTCATAGGGCGGCCGGCCGTCAAGCATCGACGCCGTGAGCAGCGACGAGTGGAACCAGCCGCGGTGCTGGTCGGAGCCTTCCAGGTAGAGATCGGCGGGGAACTGCAGCTCGTTTGCGTGCGAGCCGCGCAGCACGTGCCAGTGCGTCGTGCCGGAGTCGAACCACACGTCGAGCGTGTCGCGGTTCTTTTCGTAGAGGTTCGCGTCGTCGCCAATCAGCTCGCGCGGATCGAGCGACTGCCACGCCTCGATGCCCGCCACTTCGACGCGCTTTGCCACTTCTTCGAGCAGCTCCAGCGTGCGCGGATGCAGCTCGCCGGTTTCCTTGTGCACGAAGAACGCCATCGGCACGCCCCATTGGCGCTGGCGCGAGAGCGTCCAGTCCGGTCGATTCGCGATCATCGCGTAGAGGCGCTGCTTGCCCCAGGAGGGATAGAACGCCGTGGCCTCGATGCCTTCCAGCGCCGTTTCGCGCAGCGTCTTGCCGCCGCCCTTCGGCGTGACGTCCATGCCGGCGAACCACTGCGAGGTGGCGCGATAGATGATGGGCGTCTTGTGGCGCCAGCAGTGCATGTAGCTGTGCGTGTACTTTTCGCTGCGCAAAAGCGTGCCTGCGGCCTGCAGCGCTTCGACCACCTTGGGATTCGCGCTCCAGATGGACAGACCGCCGAAGAGCGGCAGCGACTCGATGTAGCGGCCATCGCCCATCACGGGGTTGATGATGTCGGAGTCGGCCATGCCGTGCGTCTTGCACGACACGAAGTCTTCCACGCCGTAGGCGGGCGACGAGTGGACGATGCCGGTGCCGGTGTCGGTCGTGACGTAGTCGCCGAGATAGACCGGCGACGTACGCCGGTAGCCTGGATGCGCCGACGCGAGCGGATGATGGAAACGCAGGCCCGCGAGCTTCGCGCCCGGCGCAGTTGCCAGGGTGCGGCCTTCCAGGCCGAAGTCCTTGAGGCACGCCTCGACGCGTTCCTCGGCAAAAATCAGCAGCCCGCGCGGCGTATCGACGAGCGCGTAGACGATCTCGGGATGCAGGTTCAGCGCCTGGTTGGCGGGAATGGTCCACGGCGTCGTGGTCCAGATGACGATGCCGCCTTCGGCGCGCGGCAGCGCCGTGAGCCCGAACGCGTGCGCCGTCTTTTCCGGCTCGGCGAACGGGAAGACGACGTCGATGGTCGGATCGGTCTTGTCCTTGTACTCGACTTCCGCTTCCGCAAGTGCCGAGCCGCAGTCGAAGCACCAGTTCACGGGCTTCAAGCCCCGGAACACGTAGCCCTTTTCCATGATCTTCGCGAGGGCGCGGATCTCGTTCGCCTCGTTCACGAAGTTCATGGTCTTGTACGGGTTGTCCCAGTCGCCCAGCACGCCGAGACGCCGGAAGCCCTTCTTCTGCGTTTCGATCTGGCCGGCCGCGTATTCGCGCGCCTTCTGCATTACTTCGGTGGCGGGCAGCGACTTGCCGAACTGCTTTTCGATCTGGATTTCGATGGGCATGCCGTGGCAGTCCCAGCCCGGCACGTAGACCGCGTCATAGCCCGCCAGGTTGCGCGCCTTGACGATCATGTCCTTGAGGATCTTGTTCACCGCGTGGCCGAGGTGAATGTCGCCGTTCGCGTAGGGCGGGCCGTCGTGCAGGATGAACTTCTTGCGGCCTTTGCTGGCGGCGCGGATCTTTTCGTAGATCTTCCGCTCCTGCCATTCCTTGACCCACTGCGGCTCGCGCCTGGGCAGGTCGCCACGCATGGGAAACGGCGTGTCGAGCAGGTTGACCGGGTATTTCGCCTCGGCTTTGGAACTGGATTTCTTGTCGCTCATGGTCAGATCACGGTGAATTCGGGTGACGCGGTGACGCGTGGTGTTCGGTGCTTAAGGAGGCGCGGGCGGCCGGACAGAGGTCCGTCATACGCCAGCGGCTGGCTCGCTGCGGGCATGGGGCCCAATGCGGTGGGCGGCACAGGTCGGCGTGAGCCGGGTTACGTGTGCGAGCCCGGCGTAGGCGCCGCGATCATCTAATTCGGTCGGTAGCCGACGTGGCGAAGCCGGTGGCGCGGCTACCGGGGGCGTCGGCGCCCGCCGCGGCGAACCATTCGCGCGCATGGACGACGTCGCGCGCAATGGCCGCGGTCAGCGTTTCGAGGTCGACGTACTTTTCCTCGTCGCGCAGCTTCTTCAGGAATTCGACGCGCACGAGCTTGCCATACGCGTCGCCATGCCAGTCGAGCAGATGCACTTCGAGCAGCACGCGCCCCGAGTCGTCCACGGTGGGCCGCAGGCCGAGGCTCGCCACGCCCGGCAGCGGCTCGTCTTCGACGCCGTGCACGCGCACGACGAAGATGCCGGCCAGCGCGGGCCGCTTGTGGGCGATGGGCAGGTTCAGCGTCGGGAAACCGAGGTCGCGCCCCAGCTTGAGGCCGTGCACCACGTGCCCGCTGATGACGTACGGCCGGCCGAGCGCCGCGCGGGCCGCATCGAGGTCGCCCGCCACGAGCGCGGCGCGCACGCCGGAGCTCGAAATGCGGGCACCCGACGGATCCGCGATGGTGGGCATCTGCTCCACTTCGAAGCCGTAGCGGTTACCGGCCGCCTTGAGCGACACGAAGTCGCCCGCGCGCTTTGCGCCGTAGCGGAAGTCATCGCCGATCATCACCCAGCGCGCGTGCAGGCCGCTCACGATGATGCGTTCCACGAAGGCGTCCGGCGACTGGCTCGCGAAGGTGTGGTTGAAGTGCTCGACGACAACGCGGTCCACGCCGTTCGTGCGCAGCGCCTCCAGCTTGTCGCGCAGCATGGCGATGCGCGGCGGAGCGCTGGCGGGATTGAAGAATTCGCGGGGATGCGGCTCGAAGGTCATGACGCAGACCGGCAGGCCGCGCGCGTCGGCTGCGGCGCGCGCACGCGCGAGCAGTTCCTGATGTCCGCGGTGGACACCGTCGAAATTGCCGATGGTGAGTGCGCAGGGCGCGCGGCTCTCGGCATTGGGCAGACCGCGGAAGACTCTCACGATAGCGGGCAGGCAGTTAGCGTGCGAACGGACGGGGGATGAGCACGACGGCCTCAGGGCCGCACGACGAAACAGGAGATTATAAACGCTCAGGCGCGCCCCCGCCGCCGTGGCACGGTTTTTGGCTGGCCCGGATGATAAAATCCCCGGATGAAAAATCTCGTGATCCTGATTTCAGGGCGGGGCAGCAACATGGAGGCCATCGTGCGGGCTTCCTCGCGTGAAGCGTGGCCGGCGCGTGTCGTCGCCGTGATTGCCAACCGCCCGGAGGCCGCCGGCCTCGCATTCGCGGCGGCGCACGGCATCGCCACCGCGGTGGTGGACCACCGCCAGTTCCCGGACCGCGAATCGTTCGATGCCGCGCTTGCGCGCGAAATCGACGGCTTCGCGCCCGACCTCGTCGTGCTGGCCGGCTTCATGCGCGTGCTTACCGCCGGTTTCGTCGATCGCTACGCGGGCCGCATGCTCAACGTCCATCCTTCGCTGTTGCCCAGCTTTCCGGGGCTCAAGACCCACCAGCAGGCGCTCGACGCCGGCGTGCGCGTGCACGGCGCGTCGGTGCATTTCGTCACGTCGCAACTCGATCACGGGCCGATCGTTGCCCAGGCCGTGGTGCCGGTGCGCACCGGCGACGACCCCGTCGCCCTTGCTGCACGCGTGCTTGAAGCCGAGCACGTCGTTTATCCGCGCGCCGTGCGCTGGTTCGTCGAAGGGCGCCTTGCGCTCGACGGCCTGCGCGTCACCGTCACGCCGCCCGAGCCGCAATGGTTCTTTGCCGACGAAGCAGCCGCTGCTTCGACCGATACACAATCCACCACCGGGGAGGGCGCATGAGGCTCCATGGTTTCCTGATCGGACAGATCGAAACGCTGCTGGCCGAAGTGCTCAAATTCGCCGGTCCCGCCGATGCAGTCACGAGCCGTTTTTTCCGTGCGCATCCGAAGCTCGGGCATGCCGAGCGCGGCATCATCGCCGAGGCGGTGTTCGCGGTTCTGCGGCGTCGCATGGAGTTCGCGAATCTGGCTGAAAGCGGCACGGGCAACCCGGCGCGGCGGCTCGCGCTGCTGGGCCTGATGCAGACCGTGGGGCGCTCGGCGGTGCGCCCGTTCGTCTCGGACGACGAGGCCCAATGGCTCGAGCGTGTGGCGAAGGTCGATCCGGCCAGTTTGCCGCTGCGTGTGCAGATGAACCTGCCCGAGTGGATCGTGAAGTCGCTGGAAAGCCGCTTCGATGCCGCCGAACTCGGTCAGCTCGCCGCGGCGCTCAACTACCCGGCGCCGCTCGACCTGCGCGCCAACGTGATGAAGGCGACGCGCGACCAGGTGATCGCCGCACTTGCCTCGGCCGGCATCGAGGCCGGCGAGACGCCGTTCGCACCGTCCGGCGTGCGCGTGACCGGCAAGCCGGCGCTCACGAAACTCGACGCCTTCCAGAAGGGCTGGATCGAAGTGCAGGACGAAGGCAGCCAACTGCTGTGCTCGCTCGTCGCGCCGCGCCGCGGCGAGATGATCGTCGACTTTTGCGCGGGTGCCGGCGGCAAGACGCTTGCGCTCGGCGCGGCGATGCGCTCCTCGGGCCGTCTTTACGCCTTCGACGTGTCGGAACGCCGGCTCGCCAAGCTCAAGCCGCGGCTGGCGCGCAGTGGCTTGTCGAACGTGAATCCGGTGCTGATCGACAGCGAACACGACGCGAAGATCAAGCGCCTCGCGGGCAAGATCGACCGCGTGCTGGTGGACGCGCCGTGCAGCGGGCTCGGCACGCTGCGCCGCAATCCCGATCTGAAGTGGCGGCAGACGCCGGAGTCGGTGGCGGAACTCACGCCCAAGCAGGCGTCCATTCTCGCGAGCGCCGCGCGGCTCGTGAAGAAGGGCGGCCGGCTCGTCTACGCAACGTGCAGCCTGCTCGAAGCGGAGAACGAGGCCATCGTCACGCAGTTCCTCGCCGACCATCCCGACTTTGCGCTGGTGAGCGCGAAGGACGTACTGGCGGAGCAGCGCATCGATCTCGACACAGGCGACTACCTCTCGCTTTGGCCTCACCGGCACGGCACCGACGGGTTTTTCGCGGCGGTGCTGGAGCGCCGCGGGGCGGCAGCGGGGGCGGTAGCAGGCGCGGCGGCAGACGCAGCGGCCGTAAAACAGTAAACGGCGATTGCCGCTCCGCGGTAATCCCGGGGCGGCGCAGCGAGCAGACAGACCATGCAGAACCGTTTGTTTTCCCACATGCTCGGCGACGTGGTGCGCGACTACGGGCAGCCGGTCATCCTCTGGCAGGCCGGGCTGCTGCTCGCGGCGCTCGTCGTTGCCTGGTTCGTTGCGCGGGTAGTGCGGCACGCGCTCGACCTGCGGCGCCAGACGCGCTACGAGTCGCTGCGGTTCGGCGCCGAAAGCCTCAACCGGGCGTTCTTTCCGCTCGTGGGTGCGGCGGTGGTGTGGGTTACCTCGGCGGTCGCGAGCCAGTTCATCCATACCTCGTTGCTCGACCTCGCACTCGTGCCGCTGTTCGGCATCGGGCTCATCTACATTGCGTTCTTCGTGGCGCGGCGCGTGTTCGGTCGCGACGGCGAGACGCACGTGTGGCTCGGCATCGTCGAGAAGGTTGTGTCGCTCGTCGTGTGGGTGGGCATGGTGCTTACCGTGATCGGCGTGCAGGACGACGTGATGACGTGGATGAACGCCGTGCGCTTTCGCGTCGGCAACGTGCACCTGACGCTGCTCTCGCTCTGCAGCGGCTTGCTGTGGGTCGCAGTGACGATGATCGTGGCCGTCTGGGCCGGCGCGGCGCTCGAAGACCGGCTGATGCGGTCCACGACGCTCGACGCGAACCTCAAGGTCGTGCTCGCGCGCGTGGGGCGCGCGCTCCTCATGCTGGCGGCGGTGCTCATGAGCCTGTCGCTCGTGGGCATCGACGTCACGGTGCTGGGCGTATTCGGCGGCGCGCTCGGTGTGGGGCTCGGCTTCGGCTTGCAGAAGATCGCGAGCAACTATGTGTCGGGCTTCATCATCCTGATCGACCGGTCGCTGCGCATTGGCGACGCGATCACGGTGGGCGGCCTGCAGGGGCGCGTCACGCAGATCCGCACGCGCTACACCGTTGTGCGCGGCCTCGACGGCACGGAAACGCTCGTGCCGAACGAAAAGCTGATTACCGACGTCGTGCAGAACCAGTCGTCGTTCCTCACGCGCGGCCGGGCCGCGCTGCCCGTGCAGGTTGCGTACACGGCGAACATCGAGCTGGCGATGGCGCTGCTTGTGGAGGCGACGCGCGACGTGCCGCGCGTGCTCGACGATCCGGCGCCCGCCGCCTATCTCGTGGGCTTCGGCGCGGACGGCATCAACCTGGAGGTGGGTTTCTGGATCGACAATGCCGCCGACGGCACGGCTGCCGTGCGCTCTGCCGTGAACCTCAACATCTGGCGGCTCTTCGAGCAGAACGGCATTTCGATCCCCTACGCGCAGCGCGAGGTGCGCATCGTCGGCAGCGGGGGCAGCGACATAGTGTCGCAAGTCGCGGCCGTTACGGACCGTACGGTCGTCGATGGGTCCGCTGCTGCGGCACCCTGAACGCGCCCGCTGGCGAGTCGGCTCGGTGCGGCATGGGCTTTGCAACCGCTTTGCAGCCGCGTACTCGCGTCCAGCTCGCGAGGAGAGTGGCGCTGACGGCGAAGAAGGCGATGTAGTGGCGTCGCAGCTTGCGTTCTGTCCCCGCAGTAAGGTTGCTGGCGTTGTCTGCGTACAAAAAAACCTCCTTTGTTACAAACACTTGGAGCGCTTCGAGTAGAATGCGGCTACCCGGTTGATGCTTTCACTTCCTTGACAGCTGCGCTGTCTCCGGCCGGGCCGTTTCCTCCGTTTTCCGTTTCACAGGTAGAGTGCCTTGTTGAATTCCTTGCTCGATTTTCTGGCCCACGGACTGCTGCGCTTTTCGTGGTGGCAAATCCTGCTTTTCACGCTCGCGGTGACGCACGTCACGATCGTCGGCGTGACGGTTTACCTCCATCGCTGCCAGGCGCATCGCGCGCTCGATCTGCATCCCGCCGCAGCGCATTTCTTCCGCCTCTGGTTGTGGATGACCACGGGCATGCTCACTGGCCAATGGGCGGCGATCCATCGCAAGCACCATGCAAAGTGCGAAACCGAAGAAGACCCGCATAGCCCGCAGACGCGCGGCATCTGGAAGGTGCTGCTCGAAGGCGCCGAACTCTATCGCGCCGAGGCGAAGAACGAAGAGACGATGCGCCGCTTCAGCCATGGCACGCCGAACGATTGGATCGAGCGCAACGTGTACACGCGCTACCCGATTCTCGGCGTGAGCCTGATGATGGTGATCGACGTCGCGCTCTTCGGTGTAGTTGGACTCAGCGTGTGGGCCGTGCAGATGGTGTGGATCCCCTTCTGGGCAGCCGGCGTCGTCAACGGGCTCGCGCACTTCTGGGGCTACCGCAACTTCAATTCGGCCGACGCCAGCACCAACATCTTTCCGCTTGGCATCCTCATCGGCGGCGAAGAGCTGCACAACAACCACCACACGTTCGCGACTTCCGCGAAGCTGTCGAGCAAGTGGTTCGAGTTCGATATCGGCTGGATGTATATCCGGCTGATGTCGGCCGTCGGTCTCGCGAAGGTCAAGAAGGTGGCGCCTACACCGCGCCTCGCGAAGGGCAAGATGGTGCTCGACCAGGACACGCTGCAGGCCGTGCTTTCCAACCGGTACGAAGTGATGGCGCGCTACGCGAAGACCGTCAAGCGTGCGTATCGCCAGGAACTCGCGCACCTCAAGGAAATGGGCGCGCGCGAGAAGTATCAGCTCATGCGCAGTGCACGCAAATGGTTCCACAAGGACGAGGCGGGTCTTGACGAGCCGCAGCGCCGCCAGCTGCCGCAGATCTTCGCGAACAGCCAGAAGCTGCGCACGTTCATCGAACTGCGCAACGAACTGGCGGCGATCTGGGAACGCTCCAACGCGTCGCGCGAACAACTGCTTGCGCAGCTCCAGGACTGGTGCCACCGTGCCGAGCAAAGCGGCATCAAGGCGCTCCAGGAATTCGCCATGCGCCTGCGCCGGTACGCCTGAGCAGAAAATCCAAAATCCATTAAAATTTGAAGACGTCACAAAACCCCGCGTTGGCGGGGTTTTGCTTTTTGGGCTGCCGGCCTCATATGGGTTTTTGTAAAGCCTGACAGGGCAGGCGGCATCGGCAGGGCAGAGGAGATCATGAGTCAGCCAATCAGGAGCGTCGAGTACGACCGCCCGCAGGGCGCGGTGTGCAGCGTCGGGCAAGCCTGGGCGAGGGTGCCGGACGCGCCGTCGGCCGCGGAAAAGGCCGGGCTGAAGGCTCGCATCCGCACGCTGCTCGCGCGGGAAAAGGCGGTGCTCGTCGCGCACTACTACGTGGACGCGGAGCTGCAGGAGCTTGCCGACGAGACCGGCGGTTGCGTGGCGGATTCGCTCGAGATGGCGCGCTTCGGGCGCGATCACGACGCCGATACGCTCGTTGTGGCAGGTGTGCGATTCATGGGCGAAACGGCGAAGATTCTGAGCCCGGGCAAACGCGTGCTGATGCCTGATCTCGATGCGACGTGTTCGCTCGATCTCGGTTGTCCGGTGGACGAATTCTCGGCGTTTTGCGACGCGCACCCGGACCGCACCGTGGTCGTGTACGCAAACACGAGCGCTGCCGTGAAGGCGCGGGCCGACTGGATGGTGACGTCGTCGATCGGGCTGGAGATCGTTGCGGACCTGCACGCACGCGGCGAAAAGCTGATCTGGGCGCCGGACCGCCATCTGGGCAGCTACATCCAGAAGAAGACGGGTGCCGACATGCTGCTGTGGCAGGGCTCGTGCCTCGTTCACGACGAATTCAAGGGGATCGAACTCGATCTGCTGCGCGAGCAATACCCGGACGCGAAGGTGCTCGTGCATCCCGAGTCGCCGGCAAGCGTCGTCGCGCTGGCCGACGTGGTGGGTTCGACCACGCAACTGATCGACGCGGCGCGCAAGCTCGACGCGACGCACTTCATCGTGGCGACGGACCTCGGCATCCTGCACAAGATGCGTCTTGCTGCGCCGGGCAAGACATTCATCGAGGCACCCACGGCCGGCAATAGCGCCACCTGCAAGAGCTGCGCGCACTGCCCCTGGATGGCGATGAATGGCCTTGCGAATCTGGCCGATGTGCTGGAGCGCGGCCACAACGAGATTTTCGTGGACCCGTCCATCGCCGTGCGGGCGAAGTTGCCGATCGACCGCATGCTGGATTTCGCCGCACGTCACAAGACGCGCGTGCAGGCGAGCGGCGACCTCGCGCGCGACGCATCGCTCTTCTCCAACGTGGGAGCGGCTTGATGGGTGCGCTCGAATTGATTGGCGTGGACGCTGTTTCGCCGCTCTATCCGGCCGTTCGCGCGCAATACGGCGACGCCTTCGACGCCGCGCTGACGCGCAATGTGGCGGATGCGCTGGCGGAAGACGTCGGCACGGGCGACGTGACGGGGCGCCTCGTACCCGCAGACGGCATGCGCGACGCGCGCATCATCGTGCGCGAAGAGGCTGTCCTGTGTGGCGTGCTGTGGTTCGACAAGGTAATGGCGAGCGTCGATGCCCGCATCGAAGTGCGCTGGCACTACCGTGAAGGCGACCGGATGGCGGCCGATTCGGTGGTGTGCACGATGCGCGGTCCGGCGCGCGGACTACTCACGGCCGAGCGCAACGCGCTCAATTTTCTGCAGTTGCTCTCGGGTGTGGCGACCGCAACACGGCGCTACGTCGACGCGATCGCTCACACGCGCACCAGCATTCTCGACACGCGCAAGACGTTGCCCGGTTTGCGGCTCGCACAAAAATACGCGGTGCGGGTGGGCGGCGGCGCGAACCAGCGGCTCGCGCTCTACGACGGCATTCTGATCAAGGAAAACCACATCGCAGCGGCGGGCGGTGTGGGCGCGGCCATGGACGCCGCCCTTGCGTTGCAGTCCGGCGTGTCGATCCAGATCGAGGTGGAAACGCTGGAGCAGCTGGAAACGGCGCTCGCGCACGGTGCTACGTCGATTCTGCTGGACAACTTTTCGTTCGAGGCAATGCGCGAAGCGGTGCGCATCACGGCCGGACGGGCGGTGCTCGAGGTGTCAGGCGGGGTCAATTTCGACACGGTCCGCACGATTGCCGAAACGGGTGTGGACCGGGTGTCCATCGGCGCGCTCACGAAAGACGTGCGCGCGACCGACTACTCCATGCGTATCGTCTGAGCCGACATGGCGCGGCCGAAGTGTGCCGCGCCGTCTCTCGTTGGCTAGCAGGAACGCCCGAAGGCTGGAGGCTAGGCAGTGCGATTGCGCACGCGCTCCGGCGACAGCACTGTCGGAAGCGCTTTCGGCAACGCGGCGGGCCAGTCGCGGCTGTAGTGCAAGCCCCGGCTTTCGCGGCGCGAGCGAGCGCTGTCGACGATCAGCGACGCCACGTCTACCAGATTGCGTAGTTCCAGCAGATCGCGGCTCACCTTGAAGTTCGCGTAGTACTCGTGAATCTCGTCGCGCAGCAGTTCGATGCGGTGCTTCGCGCGCGTGAGGCGCTTGTCCGTGCGCACGATGCCCACGTAGTTCCACATCAACCGGCGCAGTTCGTCCCAATTGTGGGCGACCACGACTTCCTCGTCCGGGTCCGATACGCGGCTCTCGTCCCAGTCGGGCAGCGGCGCGTGCGCCATGGCACCGAAGCCTTCTTCGCAGATTGCGGCAGCGGCGGCGCGGCCGATCACGAGACACTCCAGCAGTGAATTGCTAGCCAGCCGGTTTGCGCCGTGCAGCCCCGTGCACGAGGTTTCGCCTACCGCGTAGAGCCCCGCCAGATCGGTGCGTCCCGCCAGGTCGGTCACGACGCCACCGCACGTGTAGTGGGCCGCCGGCACGACCGGAATGGGTTGTTTCGTGATGTCGATGCCGAATTCGAGGCAGCGCGCGAGGATGGTGGGAAAGTGCTCGCGCAGGAACTCGGCGGGCTGATGGCTGATGTCGAGATAAACGCAGTCGATGCCGCGCTTCTTGATCTCGAAGTCGATGGCGCGGGCCACGATGTCGCGCGGCGCCAGTTCGGCCCGCTCGTCGTGTGCCGGCATGAAGCGTGTGCCGTCCGGCAACTTCAGCAATCCGCCTTCGCCGCGCACCGCTTCGGAGATCAGGAACGACTTCGCGTAGGGATGGAACAGGCACGTGGGATGGAACTGGATGAATTCCATGTTGGCCACGCGGCACCCGGCTCGCCACGCCATGGCAATGCCGTCGCCCGTCGCGGTATCGGGATTCGTGGTGTACAGATAGACCTTGCCGGCACCGCCGGTCGCGAGCACCGTGTGCGGCGCCTCGATGGTGACGGTGCGGCCCGTGTTCACATCCAGCGCGTACAGCCCGTGGCACCGCCGACCCGGCAGGCCGAGGCGGTCGGACGTGATGACGTCGATCGCATGGTGATCTTCCAGCAAGGTGATGTTGGGGTGCCGCCGCACGAGTTCGCTGAGGGTAGCGACGACCGCGTGGCCGGTGGCATCCGCAGCGTGAATGATGCGCCGGTGGCTGTGGCCGCCTTCACGCGTGAGGTGGAAGCCCAGCTCGGCGGCGTCGTCCCTCGTGAAAGGCACGCCTTGCGCGATCAGCCATTCGATCGCCGAGCGGCCATGTTCGACGATGTAGCGCGTTGCAGCTTCGTCGCACAGCCCGGCGCCGGCCACCAGCGTGTCATCTACGTGGTTCTCGACGCTGTCCGCCGAATCCAGCACCGCGGCGATGCCGCCTTGTGCCCAGTCGCTCGCGCCTTCGGTCATCGAGCGCTTCGCGATGACCGCGACACGCCGCGTGTCGGCAAGATTGAGCGCGACGGTCAGGCCGGCGAGGCCGCTGCCGACAATCGCCACATCGAAGTTCATACCCGCTTCTCCATCTGTTGTGCTGTTGCCGCGGCGCACGGGCCGCTTGCGCGCCGTCATCATGCACCGGTAAGTCAGCAAGCATACCCTGTTGACGGAAAGTGGGAAAACTTGCCGGCTGGCCAGGGCGCAGCGGGTCGGGAAACGTTGCGCAAATCGGGATGTCCAGGCGGCGCCCATAAAGAAAAAGCCCCGCAGGGTAGCGGGGCTTTTTCTCGTCTTCAGGCTCGAAACCAGACCTTACTTGATCTTGGTTTCCTTGTACGTCACGTGCTTGCGGACGACGGGATCGAACTTCTTGATCTCCATCTTTTCCGGCATGTTTCGCTTGTTCTTCGTGGTCGTGTAGAAGTGACCGGTGCCAGCCGTGGACTCCAGCTTGATCTTGTCGCGCGCGCCCTTTGCCATGATTTACTCCTTAGACTTCGCCACGTGCACGCAGGTCAGCGAGCACGGAGTCGATGCCGTTCTTGTCGATCAGGCGCAGGCCGGCGTTCGAAACGCGCAGGCGCACCCAACGGTTTTCGCTTTCAACCCAGAAACGGCGGCTTTGCAGGTTCGGGAGGAAGCGACGCTTCGTCTTGTTGTTTGCGTGGGAAACGTTGTTGCCGCTCATCGGCGCTTTCCCAGTTACTTGGCATACGCGTGCCATGAGAGCACTCCTAATACGCTTAAATTCTGAGTTCGAACGCCGCTGAAGTTTCCCGGAGCAGCGATACCGGTTTTCGCGTATGGAGCGAAAGAGGCCGCTTGCTTTCCTGGAAACCCGTTGACGGGCTTCGGAACAGGGTTGGAATGAGGCAAACCGCGATTCTAGCAGAAAAAACTGCGGAAAATCAAATGCGATTTGCAGCTCGCCAGATGAGGCCGCGAAAAGCCGCCGGTCCGCCTCCTACGCCCGTTTGCCGCATGCCTCACGTTGGCGTTCAGTCCCAGCCGGCACGCGCAAATGAGAACGTTTCGCTGCGGCCGATCACGAGATGGTCGATCAGTTGCACATCGATCAGCGTAAGCGTGTCGCGCAGCACGCGCGTGAGCCGCCGGTCGCTGGCACTCGGGTGGACCGCTCCGGATGGGTGATTATGCGCCACGATGAGGTTCGCGGCATTGAGGACCAGCGCGCGCCGCGCAATTTCGCGGGGATAAACGGCCATGCGCGTAAGCGTGCCGCGCGTGCATTCCTCGAAGCGGATCAGGCGGTGCCGCACGTCGAGGAAGAGACACACGAACATCTCGAACGGCCGCGCACCGATCATGAGGCGCAGGTAGTCTTCGACGGCGCCGGGCGAATCGATCAGCGGACGTTCCTGCAGTTTTTCGGCGAGCGCCCGGCGCGCCAGTTCGGTGATTGCCTGCAACTGCGACGCCTTGGCCGGGCCGATGCCGCGCAGGCCGAGAAATTCTTCCGGCTGTGCGTCGAGCATGGCGCGCAGCGAACCGAAGCGGCTCAGCAGCGACTCCGCGACGACAAATACGTTGTGGCCCGGCAGTCCGGTGCCAAGTACGAGAGCGACGAGCTCAACGTCGGACAATGCGGCCGGTCCCGCTTCGCGCAGGCGCTCCCGCGGCATGTCGCGCGAGCGGCCGCGTGGGGCGGGAGGTGCCGCTCGCGGGCCCTGCGTCGGTTCGTCGCGCACCGCGAGGGGACTGGATTCCGGCAACCAACAGACGGCTTCTTGCATACCTCGACTCCCTGATCGGACAAAGGCGGCCGGCGCCTGCGACACGTTGCGGGCGACCGATGCCGGGCGCCCGGCCGCGCACGACTCGGGCCGGATATGTGGCTTACAATGGAACTTTTGCAGGCGGCGCGGCACGCGCTTTCCCCTCCCGCGCACGCACGCCCTGGGCGCGCGCTGCGCGCTCAGACCGAACGAGACAGCATGAGCATCATCGACATTTCCGAAGTGAAACCCGGTTCCCATGTCACGCTCCACTACCGGCTTTCGCTTGCCGATGGCGCTGACATCGTCAATACATTTGTGGACCGTCCCGCCACGCTGCTCATCGGTGCCGGACAAATTGCGCCGCCGCTGGAAGAAATTTTGCTGGGACTGAAGGTGGGCCACCACTCGACCTTTCAGCTGCCAGCCGGCCAGGCGTTCGGCCAGCGCAATCCCGAGCTGGTGCAACGCGTGTCGCTTGCCACGCTGCGCGAAAACGGCATGATCGGCGAGGATTTTTCTCCCGGCGATCTCGTCGAATTCAACGCGCCCGACGGCGGGCGCTACGCGGGCGTGCTGAAGGAGATTGGCGAAACCTCCGCGCTGTTCGACTTCAATCACCCGCTCGCCGGTGCGGCGGTGGCGTTTGAAGTCAAAATCATCGGAATCCTGTAAATACATGAGCACCACGGACACGACCCTGACCGACGCCGAAATCTTGCTGGCCCAGCCAAGAGGGTTCTGCGCGGGCGTCGATCGCGCGATCGAGATTGTCGAGCGTGCAATCCAGATCCACGGCGCGCCGATCTACGTGCGCCACGAGATCGTTCATAACGCCTACGTCGTCGAAGATCTGCGCAAGAAGGGCGCGATCTTCGTTGAGCAGCTCGACGAGGTGCCGCCCGGCAACACGGTGATCTTCAGTGCCCACGGGGTGTCGAAGGCCGTGCGTGCCGAAGCCGAAGCGCGCGGCTTGCGCGTCTACGACGCCACGTGTCCGCTCGTGACGAAGGTGCACATCGAAGTGGCGAAGATGCGCCAGGAAGGCCTCGACGTGGTGATGATCGGCCACAAGGGGCACCCTGAGGTCGAAGGCACGATGGGGCAGGTGGGCGAAGGCATGTATCTGGTGGAGGACATCGAGGACGTCAAGGCACTTCCGTTGTCCGACGCCAGCCGGATCGCGTTTGTGACGCAAACCACGCTTTCCGTGGACGACGCTGCCGAGATCATCTCGGCGCTCAAGGCGAAGTACCCCGGCATTCGCGAGCCGAAAAAGCAGGACATCTGCTATGCCACGCAGAATCGCCAGGACGCGGTGAAGTTCATGGCGCCCCAGTGCGACGTCGTGATCGTGGTGGGCAGTCCCAACAGCTCGAACTCGAACCGGCTGCGCGAGGTGGCTGAGAAGCGCGGCGTGCCGGCGTACATGGTGGATTCGCCGGATCAGATCGATCCAGCCTGGCTTGCCGGCAAGCGTCACATTGGCCTCACGGCCGGAGCGTCAGCGCCCGAGGCGCTGGCCCAGGCGGTGATCCGGCGTCTGAACCAGCTGGGCGTGCATAACGTTCGCGCGCTCGACGGGATCGAGGAAAGCATTGCGTTTCCCTTGCCGCGAGGGCTCGGTCAGCCGGCCTGAGGCGAAGTTTCTTCTGCCTATATAAGGGCGGTCCGCCATGGATTGCTCCCAAAAAAAGCGCGCCTCTTCGGCGCGCTTTTTTGTTTGCGGCGCCGAGCGACGCGGCAGGCATTTAATAGGTGACAGATCACCGGGAAAAGCGAGTGCGCCGGGTGTCACCAAGCCTTGCTTCTGACTCTGCCGCGCATGGGTCGCGTGCCCATAATATGATGCGTCCCTTATAAATCACCGACATTCCACATGTCTCAAGCCGCTCGCCTCATGACGGTGCACATGCGGCGATGTGGCTCCCAAATGCTCCTCTTTCGGGCAGACGCCCGTTGCGCAAGGCTGTACGGCCGTCGCCCTGCAACGATTGATGTCAAAAGTCGGCAAATTCGGCGCAACTGGTGCGTAAAGAGAGGTTGCAACCAGGTTGCGACAATTGAGCGGTATAAGTCTCAAAAAGCGGTTGCAATGCAGGAAAACCCTGCGGGATCAGAATATTGCCCACCGCATAATTGGAGTTACAATGCGCGCGTTCTGAAGGCCTGGCGGTCTGTGGACAACGGATTTTGCAAGGCGCAGGAGACCTGTTTGATGCGAGTCGAGTTTGCTTACGCCGTGTCCATTGCGGCCGCAGTCGTGACGTTTGCGACGGGCAGCAACAATAGTGATGACGTGGCGGGCAAGGGCGCAATGAGCGCAACCGCGGCGCCGGTAGACGGAATGACCGCTGGAACGATCGTCGGAACGACCGTCGTACCCAGTCGCGCAGCGGCGCCGTTTCGCGATGGCGTCCATGAAGGCCCGGATAACGAAAGCAGTGCGCAAATGGCCGTTCGCGGCGTTGGCGCGCGCGATATCAGGATCGGTGGCCACGGGGATCGGCTCATTCGGAATACACGCTTCGCCGCACTTCGTTTGTCGAGTGGCATACATGTTGCTGTGACTTCGTCCTCGCGCGCGGGCTTGCCGCAATTGCAGACGGTGCGTCTGGCAGCGAACGATGCGGCGTCCGCAGAGCGGGCCATCCTCAGGAATACCACGAGCGTTCCGCGCGACACGGCAATGTTGCGCGAGACGAGTGCAGCCGTAGAGCAGATGGCCGCGCGTGTTGCCGTACCTTCGACCGCGCGTCTGGCGCATGACAGGGTGCGGACAGACAGCAGCGTCTTCGCGCTTGACGACTTCAAGGGCAGCGGTCAGGCCGTCCTCGGCGTCGCGAAGCTGTAAAGGATTTGTTGAACCGACGGCACCGAACCATCGGACGGTGCCGTTTTTGCATCCGCCGGTCGCGGATCGCTGTTGCCGGCAACGCGTGTGCCGGTGGCGGGTTGGCCTCGACCGGTTTTTTTATCAGTACCCGAGAGTGCAGTTGCGGTTCCGTGACCCATCGCCCACCGGCGCATGAAGATCGCGAATCCGGTCGCACGGGCTAAGGAGTATTAAATGGATATTTTCATCCAGCAGATCCTGAACGGACTGGTGCTTGGTAGCGTCTACGCCATCATCGCACTGGGCTACACGATGGTTTACGGGATTCTGGGCATCATCAACTTCGCTCACGGCGATGTGCTGATGGTGGGGGCAATGGTCGCGCTGTCTGCGATCGGCGTGCTGCAGAATCATTTCCCGGGTCTCGGCAACGTGCCCACACTCATCATTGCGCTCGCTATTGCCGCGGTCGTTTGCGCGGTGGTGGGCTACACCATCGAGCGCGTGGCCTACCGGCCGTTGCGCCGGGCGCCACGGCTAGCCCCGCTGATCACCGCCATCGGCGTCTCGATTCTCCTGCAGACCCTCGCGATGATGATCTGGTCGCGCAATCCCCTCGCTTTCCCGCAGTTGCTTCCCACCGATCCCATCAACGTGATCAAGGCCACGGACACCACGCCGGGCGCCGTGATCTCGATGACTGAAATCGTGATCATCGTGGTCGCCTTCCTCGTGATGGGCGGTCTGCTGCTGCTCGTGCACAAGACCAAGTTGGGCCGCGCGATGCGCGCCATCGCCGAGAACCCCGGCGTCGCGAGCCTGATGGGCGTGAACCCGAACTTCGTGATTTCGGCCACCTTCATGATCGGCTCGGCGCTCGCCGCTCTGGCCGGCGTGATGATCGCGTCCGAGTACGGCAACGCGCACTTCTATATGGGCTTCATCCCCGGCATGAAGGCCTTTACCGCAGCGGTGCTGGGCGGTATCGGCAACCTGACGGGCGCCATGGTCGGCGGCGTGGTGCTCGGTCTCATCGAGCAGTTGGGTGCGGGCTACATCGGCAATCTGACCGGTGGCGTGTTCGGCAGTAACTATCAGGACGTGTTTGCATTCATCGTGCTGATCGTGGTGCTCGTGTTCCGTCCGTCGGGTCTCCTCGGCGAGCGTGTTGCGGATCGTGCCTGATCCGGGTTCTGAGGAGAGAAACAAATGACTTCAATTCAACCGATCGAGCCGTCCACGACGCTCATCCCCGAGAAGAACGCGACGAAGACCCTGCTGGTCGGCGTCGTCACCGCGGTACTCGTGATTGCAGCACCGATGATCATCGGTGCAGCCGGCGGCAACTACTGGGTGCGTGTGCTCGACTTCGCGATGCTGTACGTCATGCTCGCGCTGGGCCTGAACGTGGTGGTGGGCTTTGCGGGCCTGCTGGACCTGGGCTACATCGCTTTCTATGCCGTCGGCGCGTACACCGCGGCACTGCTGTCGTCGCCGCACCTGACGACGCAGTTCGAATGGATCGCCCGTCTGGCGCCTGCCGGCCTGCACACACCGATCTGGCTCATCGTGCCGATTGCCATGGCGCTCGCCGCGATCTTCGGCATTCTGCTCGGTGCGCCGACGCTGCGTCTGCGAGGCGACTATCTCGCCATCGTGACGCTCGGTTTTGGTGAAATCGTGCGGATCTTCATGAACAACCTCGACCGTCCGGTGAACATCACCAACGGTCCACAGGGCATCACGGGTATCGATCCGGTGAAGGTCGGCGGCTTCAGTCTCCAGCAGACCCATACGTTTTTCGGCTTCTCGTTCCCGTCCGTGTACATGTACTACTACCTGTTCGTGCTGTGCGCGTTGCTCGTGATCTGGGTGTGTACCCGGTTGCAGCACTCGCGTATTGGCCGTGCATGGGCCGCGATCCGCGAAGACGAAATTGCCGCCAAGGCGATGGGTATCAACACGCGTAACGTGAAGCTGCTGGCGTTCGCAATGGGCGCGTCGTTCGGCGGCCTTTCCGGCGCGATGTTCGGCGCGTTCCAGGGCTTCGTGTCGCCCGAGTCGTTCACGTTCTGGGAATCGGTCGTGGTGCTGGCCTGCGTGGTGCTGGGCGGTATGGGCCACATTCCGGGCGTGATTCTCGGCGCCGTGCTGCTCGCCGTGTTCCCCGAATTCCTGCGCTCGACCATGGGTCCGCTGCAGAACGCCGTGTTCGGCCACGAAATCGTCGATACCGAAGTGATCCGTCAGCTGCTGTACGGCCTCGCCATGGTGCTGATCATGCTGTACCGCTCGGAAGGCCTGTGGCCCGCGCCGAAGCACGAAGACAAGATCGCAAGACTGGCGAAGCGCAACGGCAAGAAGCCGGTGCGGGCATAAAGGCATGGGACCCGCGTAAGCGCTGGAACGTGAACGCGGGTCGACACAGGAGCACGACAACATGAGCAACAAGAGCATTCGACTCTCGGTGAAGGGCGTCAACAAGCGCTTCGGCGGTCTGCAGGCGCTTTCCGACGTCGGCCTGCAGATCGAGGAAGGCCAGATCTACGGACTGATCGGCCCGAACGGGGCAGGCAAGACCACCTTCTTCAACGTGATTACGGGGCTGTACACGCCCGATTCGGGCGAGTTCAAGCTGGACGGCCAGACCTACACGCCGACCGCGGTTCACCAGGTGGCCCAGGCCGGTATCGCCCGGACGTTCCAGAACATTCGCCTGTTCGGCGGTATGACGGCGCTCGAGAACGTGATGGTGGGCCGCCATGTGCGCACGAAGCACGGGCTGATCGGCGCCGTGCTGCAGACGCCGGCCGAGCGCAGGGAAGAGCGCGAGATCAAGGAGCGCGCTATCGAGCTGCTCGAGTACGTGGGTATCGCGCAGTACGCGGACTACACGTCGCGCAATCTCTCGTACGGCCACCAGCGGCGCCTCGAAATCGCGCGTGCGCTCGCCACCGATCCGAAGCTGCTTGCACTCGACGAACCGGCCGCAGGCATGAACGCAACGGAGAAGGTGGAACTCACGCGGCTGCTGGACAAGATCCGTTCGGACGGCAGGACGATTCTGCTGATCGAACACGACGTGAAGCTGGTGATGGGCCTGTGTAACCGGATGACAGTGCTCGACTACGGCAAGGTGATCGCCGAGGGTCTGCCGCAAGACGTGCAGAAGGACCCGAAGGTGATCGAGGCATATCTGGGCGCGGGGGTTCACTGATGGCTACGCCAATGCTGAAAATCAAGGGATTGCAGGTTAACTACGGCGGCATTCAGGCCGTGAAGGGTGTGGACCTGGAAGTGGGGCAGGGCGAGCTCGTCACGCTGATCGGCGCGAACGGCGCGGGCAAGACGACGACCATGAAGGCGATCACGGGCCTCAAGCCTTACTCGGCCGGCGACATCGAGTACCTGGGTCAGTCGATCAAGGGTATGCCGGCGCACGAGCTGCTCAAGCGCGGCCTCGCGATGGTGCCGGAAGGCCGCGGCATCTTCGCGCGCATGACGATCATCGAGAACATGCAGATGGGCGCGTACCTGCGCAGCGACACGGACGGCATCAAGAAGGACGTCGAGCGCATGTTCGGCTTCTTCCCGCGCCTGAAGGAGCGGTCGACGCAGCTTGCGGGCACGCTCTCGGGCGGCGAGCAGCAGATGCTTGCAATGGCGCGCGCGATCATCAGCAAGCCGAAGCTGTTGTTGCTCGACGAACCGTCTATGGGTCTCTCGCCGATCATGGTGGAGAAGATCTTCGAAGTGGTGCGGGAAATTTCGAAGGAGGGCATCACGGTGCTGCTCGTCGAACAGAACGCCCGCCTCGCGCTGCAGGCCGCGAACCGCGGCTACGTGATGGACTCCGGCACGGTGACGATGTCGGGCGACGCGAAGCAGATGCTCAACGATCCCAAGGTGCGCGCGGCGTATCTGGGCGAGTAATGGAGTAACGTGCGCTGACGGACCTGATGGCGTTGCCGTGAGCGGTGCCATCGGCTGCAATAACCGTCGGTCAGAAGACAAAGGCCGCATGCGTTTGCAAACGCATGCGGCCTTTTCTATTGGCCCGAGCGATAGCGAGAGCGCCCGGATCGAAGCGACGCGACTAAAGCCTCCGCCGCCCGCAGAAAGACTAGTCCGCCGTCTGGGTTACCACGTCAGCCTGCTGCGCCGACGCGCCCAGCCGTTTGCCAAGGCTGATCACCGCATCGCTGCCGTAGCCCAGTGCTTCGTAGAAGCGCAGTACGTCGGGCTTGCTTTCCAGCACCTGCAGATTCACCTTCGGACAGCCCAGCGCCGCCAGTGCCTGTTCGGCATGCGCCACGAGCCGCGTACCGATACCGTGCCGGCGCAGGTCCTTCGGAACCGCGAGCGAGTAGAGCCAACCGCGGTGTCCGTCGTAGCCGGCCATCACCGTGCCCGCGAGCCGCGCGTCGAGCGTTGCGACGAAGAACAGTTCGGGCTGCGTCGCGAGCTTGTTCGCGATGGACAGGCGCGGGTCGCGTTGCGGCCGGCTCGTGTCGCCATACTCGGGAAACGCCTGCTGCCACAGCGCGATCACGGCTTCTGTGTCCGCGACTTCGAAGCGGCGGATGATGAGCGTCGTGTCGATCATGGCGGCCTTTACAGCGAATCGAGTACCGAGCGCAGCATCGCCATCATCTGGTCGATCTCTTCGATCGTCACGTTGAGCGCCGGCATGAAGCGCAGCAGATTCGGGCGCGCCGCGTTGAGCAGCAGGCCGTCGGGCTGCATGACGCGTGCCTTCTCGACGATCTGGTTGCCGATGTCCTTGCCCAGCAGCAGCGCACGCAGCAAGCCTTCGCCGCGCTCGCCTTCGAATCCGCGTTCGGCCGACAGTTCGAGCAGCTTCGCGCGCAGGTACTCGCCGCGGGCGCGCACGCCTTCGAGGAAGCCCGGCGCCACGAGTTGCGAGATCACCGAATGGCCCACTGCCGTCATCAGCGGATTACCGTTGTACGTGCCGCCCTGGTCGCCGGCTTCGAACACGGCAATCTCTTTCTTCGAGAGCAGCGCCGCGAGCGGAACGCCACCGCCAATGCCCTTGCCGAGCGTCATGATGTCCGGTTCGACGCCGGAAAGTTCGTAGGCGAACAGCGTGCCGGCGCGGCCGCAGCCGCTTTGCACTTCATCGACGATCAGCAGGATGCCGTGCTTCTTCGTGAGCTCGCGCAGTTGCTGCATGAATTCGCGCGTAGCCGGAATCACGCCGCCTTCGCCCTGAATGGGTTCGAGCATCACGGCCACGGTCTTGCTGCCGATCAGCTTCTCGACGGACTCGATGTCGTTCAGCTCGGCTTTCGGGAAGCCCGGCACCTGCGGTGCGTAGATCGTGTCCCAACCCGCCTTGCCGCTCGCCGACATGGTGGCGAGCGTGCGGCCGTGGAAGCTGTGATTGAACGTGATGATCTCGTAGGCGCCGTCGCGGAATTTCTTGCCCCACTTGCGCGCGAGCTTGATGGCGCCTTCGTTGGCTTCCGCGCCGCTGTTGGCGAAGAAGACCTTGTCGAAGCAGCTGTGTTCGGTGAGCAGCGCGGCGAGCTTCGCCATCGGCTCGTTATAGAAGGCCGGCGACGGATTGATCAACAGGCGCGCCTGCTTTTCGAGCGCTTCGATCATGCCGTCGTTGCAGTGGCCGAGGCTGTTCACGGCCCAGCCCTGAATGAAGTCGAGGTATCGCTTGCCTTCGTTGTCGTAGATCCACGACCCCTTGCCATGCGTGAAAACGATTTCGGGCCGGTTGGTGATGTACATCAGCGACTCGATCGGGTACTCGGTGAATTTCATGGCGACAGGCTCCGGCAAGACGGGCTAGAAGGTTGAAAAAGGGAGCGGAAAAAACAAAAAGCCACGGAGGTCCGTGGCTTTCATGATTCGAACAGCTTGCGCGTGGTGCAGCGTGTAGCGCGCGAGTCCGTGACGTAGCCAGGCCCCCACTATGGGTGCAGAGCGCGGCGACGTCGGAGTTCGGACAGGATGCGGTTCATGCGCGAAAGAATACGACAACGCGAACGCCGGTGTAAACCGTGAATTGCGCACGGCGGGCACTTTTTTGCGGTTTGGCCCGCCGTGTTCGAGGCGCGGGAAAATGCGCTTAAACGGGGTTGGCCAGGTCGGCCGCGCTCGTGAACGAATCCGCGTAGAACTCATCGGCCGGCAGCCCGTGGTGCTGCGTGAAGTCGCGCTGCGCCGATTCCACCATCACCGGTGCGCCGCACGCGTACACCTGGTAGCCCGACAAGTCTGGCAGGTCTTCGATGACGGCGCGATGAACGAAGCCCGTGCGCCCGGTCCAACCGTCCGCGGCGTCGGGCTCCGAGAGCACCGGCACGAAACGGAAGTTGGGAATGTTCTTCGCCCATTGTTCGGCGAGTTCCATCAGGTACAGGTCTTTGCGCTGGCGCGCGCCCCAGTAGAGCGTCATCGGGCGTCCGATGTTCTTGAACGCCGCGTGCTCGACGATGGCCTTGATGGGCGCAAAGCCGGTGCCCGAGGCGAGCAGCACGATGGGCTTGTCCGATTCTTCGCGCAGGAAGAACGTGCCAAGCGGGGCCTCGAAGCGCAGGATGTCGCGCTCTTTCATGGTGCCGAACACGTGGTCGGTGAACTTGCCGCCGGGCATGTGGCGGATGTGCAGCTCGATCGGGCCTTCCTCGTGCGGCGCCGTGGCCATCGAGTAGCTGCGGCGCGAGCCGTCCTTCAGCACGAACTCCAGGTACTGGCCCGCGAGGTACTGCAGGCGCTCGTTCGCGGGCAACTGCAGCTTCAGCACGACGACGTCGTCGGCCTTGCGTTCGATCGACATCACACGGCACGGCAGTTTGCGCACCTGAATGTCGCCCACGCCGGCGACTTCGCGCACGTCGATTTCGAGGTCGGTCTGCGCGGTCGCGCAGCAGAAGAGCGCCATGCCGCGCGTGCGCTCGTCGTTGGAGAGCGCCGACGACGAATGCGCGCCCTGTTCGATCTGCCCCGATACCACCGTGCCCTTGCACGAACCGCATGCGCCGTTCTTGCAGCCATAGGGCAGCCCGATGCCCTGACGCAGGGCTGCGGTGAGCACGGGCTCGTCGGGTTCCACCTGGAACTGACGGCCGCTTTGTTTGAGCGTTACATTGAATGCCATATACGAAGAGAACGAAGAGTCGGAAACCTGTGAGCGCCGCGCATGACGGCTAGAATTGCGTCCACCATGATCGCGACACGAACCTTGCGCCGGCCGCGCGTGCTGATTGTCGGCTGTGGCGACGTCGGCTTGCGCTGCGTCGCGCGCCTCTTGCCCCGCTCGCGCGTCTTTGCGCTGACGAGCCACGCCGCACGCGCCGGCGAACTGCGCGCGGCCGGCACGATTCCGCTGGTCGGCGACCTCGACGTGCGAACGAGCCTCGCACGCCTTGCCGGACTCGCACCTGTCGTGCTGCACCTCGCGCCACCCCCGAAGACAGGGGACGCCGATACCCGCACACGTGCCCTGTTAGCCGCGCTTGCCGCGCCGCGTCGACAGCCGGCACGGCATCGGCAGCGTGCGCAGTTTCGGGGGCGTGGGTGCACTGGCGGCCTTGTGGACCGCTTCGCAACGCTTGCGGCTCCCGCCACCCGCTTCGCAATCGGCGTGCCGCGCGGCAAGGCGCCTATTGTACCCGAGGGGGTGGGCCGCGCCGCCGCCCGTCCGGGCTCTCGCGCGCCGGTTCGCCTCGTGTATGCAAGTACCACAGGCGTGTACGGCGACTGCGGCGGCGCGCGCATCGACGAGACGCGCGCCGTGCACCCTGCGAACGCGCGCGCCATGCGGCGCGTTTCGGCGGAACAGCAACTGCGTGCGGCGACCGCACGCGGCGCGGTGCAGGCCACCATCGCACGCATTCCCGGCATCTACGCGGCGACCCGCCTGCCGCTCGCGCGGCTGGGAAAGGGCACGCCCGCCTTGATCGATGCCGACGACGTCTACACCAATCACATTCACGCCGACGACCTCGCCGCCATTCTCGTGCGCATGGCGACGCACGGCCGACCGGGCCGCGCCGTGCATGCGAGCGACGACAGCGAACTGAAGATGGGCGAGTATTTCGATCGAGTGGCCGACGCCTTCGGTCTCGCGCGTCCGCCGCGCGTGTCCCGCACCGAGGCCGAGAAGACGCTCGACTCCACGCTGCTTTCCTTCATGCGCGAGTCGCGCCGGCTTTCGAACCGGCGCCTCAAGCGCGAGCTGGGCGTCCGGCTACGCTATCCGCACGTGGACGACTTCCTGCACGCAGTCGCTACCGCGCGCAAGTGAGTTGGGCGTCAGTGAATCGGGCGTGGCCAATGCACGCGTGGCAACTTTGTGCGGCACGCAGCGCGCGGTGCAGGCACGCGGACGTTCAGGTGAACGAAGGCAGTGTTTCAAGCAGAACGAAGCACAGCAAGGCGCCGATCAATGCGCCAATCAGGTTGGGCCGATACTGATGACGCGCATGCATGGCTGCCAGCAGCGTCCCGATCAGAATCGCTGCCATGCAGACAAACGCAATCATCATGTATGAAATCTTGAACGTGTCGTAGATGACCATGGCACGTCTCCCTTGGCGGTTTGTCGTCGTTCTGTAACCCAGTATAGGGCGCGATGTGGCGCGGGGCATGCGGCAACGCAACACATGGAGCCCGTTCCAAGGGACGTTGTGTGCGCCGTCGAACAGAGCCGCGCATCGTGCTGAACGGTCGCGGGGTTTACCCCTTGCGCAGCGCCGCGAGATCGGCGTCGTCGAGCCATTGCCAGGCGCCGGCCGCAAGCCCCGCAGGCAGCGCCCATCCGCCGATCCGCTCGCGATGCAGCGCCTCCACGCGATTGCCCGCCGCGGCCACCATGCGCTTGACCTGGTGGTACTTGCCTTCGAGTACCGTGAGCACGAGTTCGTGGCGGCTGCGTGCCTCGGCAGCCACGGCCGCTATCGGCTTCGCCTCGCCGTGCAGCAGCACGCCGTCGCGCAATGCCTGAAGCTGCGCGTCGTCGATGGCGTGGCGCGTCGTCGCCACGTAGACCTTCGGCACCTTGCGCTTCGGGGAGGTGAAGGCGTGAACGAACTGGCCGTCGTCGGAGAGCAGCAGCAGGCCGGTGGTGTCCTGATCGAGTCGGCCCACGGACTGTACGCCCCGCGTCGCGAACTGCGGCGGCAGCAGATGAAACACGCTGAGATGATGCTGCGGGTCGCGTGAACACTCGTATCCGGCGGGCTTGTTGAGCGCGATGTACACGTGCTCGCGCCATGGCCAGGCCGCGCCGTCGACGTTGAATACCAGCGCGGTGGTATCGAGCTGTGCATCGGGATCGGTGCATGCGACGCCGCCGATAGTCACGCGCCCGTCTGCAACGAGCGCGCGGCATTGACGCCGCGAGCCGAAGCCTTGAGTGAAGAGAATGCTTTCGAGGTCCATGAAGTGCGCGAAGCCACAAAGTCGCCAGGTGGCGAGGCCGTTGTTCAACCGGCAGCCCGGCGCATTTTAACCGGCCCTCCCCATCGGGCCTGAAGCAGCACGCTCTACCTGCGTTCCGGCACCTCGCGCGCTCCCGCTACGCGCTACTGCACACTCGTCCGGCGCTCCACGAAGCGCCACCGCCCGAGCCGCGCGCCGCGCGTCTGCCCGAGCAGTTGTCCCCCATCTCGCACGGCTCTCGAAATCCGTGGCGCCCGGCTTGTGCGTCGGGTATGTGCGAACGCCCACGGCGTGGTGCTCGAAAGCCGCGGCCGTGATTCGCGCCGACTGCTGGATGACCGTGTCGCTCATGGCCGAAATCGCCTCGCGTTGGGTGGAGAACGGCGAGATCGACCGGCTGTGTTCGATGCAGCGCGCACCCGGCGCGCCGCCAATGAGACCGCAAGAACCGGAGCGCGTCCCACGGCCTCACCGGCGACGATGGACCCATCGTCAACCGGAGGCCATCCATGCCATTCCGTCTCTTCAGCGCTTCATCGCGGCGTACCGCTTCGGTCAGTGCCGCCCGTCCCGCGTTCGGCGCGGCCTTCAATCGCCTTGCGTGGTCCAATCTCTTCGCGCAATCGGCGGAGCAGATCAGCCTTGCCGCGGCACCGCTCGTCGCCGTGTTCGCGCTCGATGCCTCCGCAAGCGACACCGGCTTGCTGCAGACCGCGCAGACGCTGCCGTTCCTGCTGCTTTCCATTCCGCTCGGCGTCTGGGCCGACCGTCATTCGCGCCGTACGCTGATGACCGTGGCCGAAGCCGTGCGTGTCGCGGCACTCGTGGCGGTGCTGGCGCTCGTCTACACGCATGCACTCTCGCTGCCGCTACTGATGCTGCTCGGCTTTCTCGGCGCCACGGGCACGGTGGCGTACGGCGTGGCGGCGCCTGCGCTCGTGCCGTGGCTCGTGGCGCGCGAACAGCTGGCGGCGGCCAACGGACGCGTGGAGCTGGCACGCAGCGTCGCGTACTCGGCGGGACCGGCGTTGGGTGGCCTGCTCGTGGGATGGATCGGCGCAGGCTGGGCGTATGGCGTAGCGGCCGGCCTATCGGCGCTCGCGGTGGCGTTGCTTGCGCGGTTGCGCGAGCCGCCGCGCGCCGCGTCGGCGCATCGGCATTTCCTGCACGAGTTGCGCGAGGGCGCCCGCTTCGTCGCGCGCGATGCCTTGTTGCGGCCCATGCTTGCTACCGCCGTGTTCTTCAACGTGGGCTTCTTCACGCTGCAGGCCGTCTACGTGCCTTATGCGGTGCACCGGCTCGGGCTGGGCGCCTCGGCGGTTGGCGTGACGCTCGGGGCCTATGGCGTGGGCATGGTGTGCGGCGCGCTTGCGGCGCCTGCTGTGGCGCGAGCACTCGCGTTCGGCCGCATGCTCGTGATCGGGCCACTCTGTGGGCTGGCCGCTTCGCTCGTCATGGTGGCCACGCTCGCCGTGCCGTCGTTTCTGCTCGCCACGCTGAGCTTCTTCCTGCTGGGCGTGGGGCCGATCCTGTGGGTGGTCGGCTCCACCACGCTACGTCAGGCCATTACGCCGGGCGGCATGATGGCGCGCGTGTCGGCCATCAACGCGACGGCGACGCAGGGGGCGCGTCCGCTCGGGGCGCTGCTGGGCGCCGCGATCAGCGCGCACTTCGGGATGGACGCCTGCCTCGTGGCCGCCGCCGCGGCATTCGCCGTGCAGGCCGCCATCATCGTCGTTTCGCCCGCAGCGCGGCTTCAGGGCGTGCCCGAAGCGGCCGCGGTCTGATTACAGCCGCTCGGCGACCGCTTCGCCGAGCGCGCTCGTGGATGCCTCGCCGCCCATGTCGCGCGTATGCGGACCGTGCTTGAGCACCTCCGAGATCGCCGCGACGATGGCGTCGTGCGCCTCGTGCTCGGCGCCGCTCGCGTTGCCGAGGAAGTCGAGCATCATCGCCGCGGACCAGATCATCGCGATCGGGTTCGCAATGTATTGGCCCGCGATGTCGGGCGCGGAGCCGTGCACCGGTTCGAACAGCGAAGGAAAGCGCCGCTCGGGGTTCAGGTTCGCGGACGGCGCAATGCCGATGGTGCCCGTGCAGGCGGGGCCCAGGTCGGAGAGGATGTCACCGAACAGGTTGGTTGCCACCACCACGTCGAAGCGTTGCGGCTGCAGCACGAAGCGCGCGCAGAGAATGTCGATGTGCTGCTTGTCCCACGTGATGTCGGGATAGCGGGCCGCCATCTCGGCTGCGCGTTCGTCCCACCACGGCATGCTGATCGCAATGCCGTTGCTCTTCGTGGCTACCGTCACGTGGTGCCGCTCGCGCCGCTGCGCGAGGTCGAAGGCGAACTTCAGCACGCGCTCGGAGCCCACGCGCGTGAAGATGGACTGCTGCACGACGAACTCGCGCTCGGTGCCCTCGAACATCGTGCCGCCTACGGCCGAGTACTCGCCCTCGGTGTTCTCGCGCACGATATAGAAGTCGATGTTCTTCGCGTTGTGTGCCGCGAGCGGCGAGCGCACGCCTTCGAATGTGCGCGCGGGACGCAGGTTCACATACTGGTCGAACTCGCGGCGGAACTTGAGGAGCGAGCCCCACAACGAGATATGATCCGGCACGGTGGCGGGCCAGCCGACGGCGCCGAACAGAACCGCGTCCACGCCTTCGAGCTGCGCCTTCCAGTCGTCGGGCATCATCTGACCGGTCTTCGCGTAGTAGTCGCAACTGGCCCACTCGATGTGGCGGAAATCGAACCGGATGCCGAAGCGCCGCGACACGGCGTCGAGTACGCGCAGCGCTTCGGGCATGACTTCGCGGCCGATGCCGTCGCCGGGAATGACTGCAATGCGATGGATTTTGTCTGTCATGTCGTACGCTCTCGGGTGGTGCCGCCTGATCGGGACGAGTCGCCCGGCGATGCGGCATCGGCGGGCACCTGCACATTCTAGGCAGGCAGGCGGTGCCGTGCAGCCTCCAGCCGGTTAACCCACTTTCCACGAAACGTGAATAAAACGCCGAATCTCAACGATCTGCGCGTGTTCCGCGCGGTGGCGCGCCACGCCGGCTTCAGCGCGGCGGCGGCGGAGCTGGCCATGTCGCCCGCGTTCGTCAGCAAGCGCGTGGCGGTGCTCGAAGCCGAACTCGGTACGCGCCTTCTGCATCGCTCTACGCGACGCGTGGCGCTGACCGAAGCCGGCGAACGCGTGCTGGCATGGGCCCAGAAGATTCTCGACGACGTCGATCATCTGGTGGACGAGGTCTCCACCGCGCGGCGCGTGCCGCGCGGCACGCTGCGGGTGTCGAGCAGCTTCGGGTTCGGGCGGCATGTCGTGGCGCCCGCTGTGGCGCGGCTCTCGGCGCAGTATCCGCAACTCAACGTGCGGCTCGAACTGTTCGACCGGCTCGTGGACGTGGCCGCAGAAGGGTTCGACATCGACATTCGCGTGGGCGATGAGATCGCGCCGCATCTCATCGCGACGCGCCTCGCGTCGAATCATCGCGTGCTGTGCGCGTCGCCGGCCTATCTTGCGCGCCGCGGCGCGCCTGCCGAAGTCGCGGACCTGAGAACGCACGCCTGCCTGCCGATCAAGGAGCGCGACCATCCGCTCGGCGTGTGGCGCTTGACGGTGAACGGCGCGCCGACCACGGTGAAAGTGGACGGGCCGCTTTCCACGAATCACGGCGAGATTGCGGTGCAGTGGGCGCTGGCCGGCTACGGCATCGTGCTGCGCTCCATCTGGGACGTGGCGCCGCTCATCGCAAGCGGCGCGCTGGTGCAGGTGCTGCCCGAGGCGATTCAGCCCGCGAATATCTGGGCGGTTTATCCCGAGCGGCGCGCCGGGCTCGCGAAGGTGCGCGCCTGCGTCGATCTGCTCGCGCAGGAATTCAGCGAGTGGGACAAAGGAGACAAGGACGAGAAGACGGTGTCGCCCGTCAAGGGCGTTCGGCGTTGACAAGCGCGTCAAGCTTCGCGCGTTCCTGCTGCACGTCGCCGTTCTGCTGCGGCCAGTCGAGCGCGATGCCGTCGTCGAGCGACTTGCGCACGAGCGACGAGTAATCCCATTTGCTCAACTGGCCCGACTTCATGGCGTCGGCCACGTCGTGCCGGAGTTCAGGCGGAAAGGCGGGCCAGGCGAGCGAGAGCGACGCGTACTGCCGTGCATCGATTTCAGCCGAGGAACGCGGCCAGACCCATATCACGACCGCCACGAGGGCGAGGAACGGCACGAACGTGTAACGCAGGACAAACTTGACGGGCTGCTTCATTCGGAAAGCGTGGTGGAGGAAGTGGACTTCGTGTCTTGCGCCGCGGTGCTCGCGCGCAACGCGGCCAGAATGCCTTTGAGCAGATCGGCGGGCGTGGGCGGGCAGCCGGGGATGCTGACATCGACGGGAAGCAGGGTCGACAGCGGGCCGCTCACGGCGTAGCTGCCTTTGAAGAGGCCGCCGGTGCAGGCACAGTCGCCCGCGGCTACGACGAGCTTGGGGGCCGGCGTGGCTTCATAGGCCTCGCGGACGGCTTCCCTCATGTTCAGCGTGAGCGGCCCGGTGACGAGCAGCATGTCCGCATGGCGCGGGCTTGCCACGAATCGGATGCCGAGGCCTTCGATGTTGTAGTACGGGTTGTTGAGCGCGTGGATCTCCAGTTCGCAGCCGTTGCACGAACCACCATCAATCTGGCGGATGCACAGCGCCCGGCCCAGTACGTCGAGAATGGCTTGCTGGAGCTCGGCCTGTGCGGCGTCTTCCGCGCCCTGCGTGCCCGGACCCGAGCTTGAGCCGGGTTGGCGCCACGCGTCCTCGGGCGCCGGCGCGGGCTCCGTCGGCGTGCCCGTTCGCGCGATCTGTTTGAGCAGTTGCCACATTACAGGTCGTGCCCCGCGTAGTTGAGGTTGAACGATTTGTTGATCAACGGAAAGTCGGGAACGATGTTGCCGATGATCGCGTGCTCAAGCGCGGGCCAGTTCTGCCACGACGGATCGTGGCAATGGCAGCGCGCAATCGTGCCGTCCGGGCCTGTTTCGAGTGCCACGAGCACGTCGCCGCGCCAGCCTTCCACCCAGCCGAGTCCGCGCGAAGGCGCGCGGGTCACGTCCACGGGCGCGGCGATTTGGCCTGTCGCGGCAGCCTCGCCCGCGAGCTCCTCCAGTCCTTCGAGCAACACGCGGATCAGCCGCAGCGACTCGCTCACTTCGTTGAAGCGCACCGCGACGCGGGCGGCGACGTCGCCGCGGTCGTCGGTGACGATTCTGGGGGCGAGCGCGTCGTAGGGCGCATGCGGATGGTCGACGCGCACGTCCATTGCCTGCCCGCTCGCACGCGCGGCGAGACCGCAGACGCTAAAGTGCGCCGCGACCGCGGGCGTTAGCCGGCCCGTGGTCGAGAAGCGGTCCTGCAAACCGGACTGCTCGTCGTAGATGCGCTGCATCACGCGAACCTCGCCTTCGATCTGCGCGCACTGCACGACGATGGCGTCGGCGAGCGCGGGTTCGAGGTCGCGCGCCACGCCACCGGGCAAGATCTGATCCATGAGATAGCGGTGGCCGAACGCGCGCGCATTCAGGCGCAGCCAGTCTTCCTTGAGGCGCGAGAACTGCGCGAGGCCGAATGCGAAGCCGGCGTCGTTGCCGAGCGCGCCCAGGTCGCCCAGATGGTTCGCCACGCGCTCGCGTTCCAGCAGCAGCGCCCGCAGCCATTGGGCGCGCGGAGGGACCGGCACGTCGAGCGCGCGTTCCAGCGCCATGCAGTACGCCCACGAGAACGCCACCGTCGAATCGCCTGCAATGCGCGCGGCAAGCCGGTGTCCTTCGAGCAGGGGCGTGGCCCCGAACAGGCGCTCGATGCCGCGATGCGTGTAGCCGAGCCGCTCTTCGAGTCGCAGCACCTTCTCGCCGACCACCGAGAAGCGGAAGTGCCCCGGCTCGATGGTGCCGGCGTGAATGGGCCCAACAGCGATCTCATGGACGCCATCGCCTGCCACGGGCACGAAGGCGTAATCCGCCTCGTTCGACTCGAACGACTCGCGCCCCGACCATTGGCTTTGCCGCAGCGGATGGTAGTCCGCCGGCCAGTTGCCATGATTGAGCCAGGGGCGCGTGTCCGCGGCGCCGGCCGCGCTTAGGCCGACCAGGTCGTGCACGGCGCGCTGCATGCGCGTGGCGCACGCGAAGATGCCGGACAGGTCGGGATAGGAGGCGCTGTCGGGCGTAGCGCCGTCCAGCGCAAGGCGTACCCACAACAGACCGTCTTCGAGTGCGTAGACGGCGTTAATCGAGAACTGGCCCGGCGCCTCTTCGGCGCCCCAGAGCGAGACTAGCCGGCCGCTGCCCTGGCGTACCGTTTGTGCGGTGCGCTGCCATTCGCTCGCATCGGCGTGCGCAATGAACGCCGCGGACCGCGCAGAGAGCGCGTGCAGACGAACGAGGTTGGCAAGACCGATAGCATCGATACGCATGCTCACCCCGCAATCATGGCGGCCGCCTGCCGGTACCACTCGGCGAGATACGGCGGCACATAGAGGCCGAGCATGAGCCCGAGGCCCAGATGGACGAACACGGGCAAGAGCGCCGGCCGGTGCTCGAGCACCTTCGCCGTGGTGGTCTCGCCGAACACCATCGACTGCACGCGCGCGAAGATCGCCGCGAAGGCCACCGCGAGCGCGAGTAGCAGGAACGGCGCGGCCCAGGGCAGGCGGGCCATGGTCGTTGTGAGAATCAGGAATTCGCTGGCGAACACGCCGAACGGCGGCATGCCGAGAATGGCGAGCGCGCCGAGCATCAACCCCCATCCCACCACCGGGCTCACGCGCAGCAGACCGCGGATGTCGTCCATGATCTGCGTGCCCGTCTTTTGCACGGCGTGTCCCACCGTGAAGAACACTGCGGATTTGATGAGCGAGTGCACCGTCATGTGCAGCAGGCCCGCGAACGTGGCCGCCGGGCCGCCCAGGCCGAACGCGAACGTCATGAGGCCCATGTGTTCGATCGACGAGTACGAGAAGAGACGCTTCACGTCCCTTTGCCGGAACAGCGCGAACGTGGCGACGAGCACCGAAACCAGCCCGAACCCGATCAGCATGCGGCCCGGCAGACCATTGCCGAGCGCGCCGTCCGCGAGCACCTTGCAGCGCAGGACCGCGTAGAGCGCGACGTTCAGCAGCAGGCCCGAGAGCACGGCCGAAATCGGCGTGGGGCCTTCGGCGTGGGCGTCGGGCAGCCAGTTGTGCATGGGCACGAGGCCCACCTTGGTGCCGTAGCCGATCAGCAGGAACACGAATGCGAGCGAGACGATGGTGGGGTCGAGGCTTCCCTTGACGGTGTTCAGGCTGCTCCAGAGCAATGCGTCGCTGCCGCCCAACTGTCGGCTCGCGGCGAGATAGAGCAGGATGGTGCCGAACAGCGCCTGCGCGATGCCCACGCCGCACAGGATGAAGTACTTCCACGCGGCCTCGAGGCTCGCGGCCGTGCGGTACACGCTCACGAGCAGCACGGTGGCGAGCGTGGCGGCTTCCATCGCGACCCAGAGTATTCCCATGTTGTTCGTGGTGAGCGCGAGCAGCATGGCGAACATGAAGAGCTGATACATGCTGTGGTAGAGCCGCATGCGCGAGGCGGTCATGCGGCCGCGGTCGCGTTCGATGCGCATGTACGGGCGCGAAAAGATCGACGTCGTCCAGCCGACGAAGGCCGTGAGCGCGACGAGGAACACGTTGAGCGGGTCGACGAAAAACAGCTTGCCGAGCGCGAACGACGGCCCGTGCGCGACCGTGAGGGCGGCCAGCAGCATCGCGGCCACGAAGGTGAGGAAGCTGAACGCGACGTTGAGGTCCGGTGCGAACGGCCGCTGCCCGAGCACGGCGAGGCACGCGCCGGCAACGAGCGGCGTGCCGCAGACGGCCATCAGGATCCACGCGTCAATCATCTTTGAGCTTTTCGAGGTGATGGATGTCGAGGCTGTCGAACTGCTCGCGGATCTGGAACATGAAGACGCCCAGAATCAGGATGCCCACGAGCACGTCGAGCCCGATGCCGAGTTCCACGATCATCGGCATGCCGTTGGTGGCAGCCGCTGCCGCGAAGAAGAGTCCGTTCTCCATCGAGAGAAAACCGATCACCTGCGGAATCGCCTTCGAGCGCGTGATCATCATCATGAACGAGAGCAGCACGCAGGCGAGCGCAATGCCGAGCGTGCCGCGCGCCTCGGACGAGGCGAGCTGGCTGATCGGCGTGGCCACGTTGAACGCGACGATCACGAGCACGATGCCGATGAGCAGCGTGGCCGGAATGTTGAGCAGTGGCTCGACGTCCGTCTTCACGTTGAGGCGCTGCACGAGCTTGTAGAGAATCCACGGAATCACGCCGACCTTGAGCACGAGCGTGAGCATGGCGGAGACGTACAGGTGGGCGTCTTCGGCCACGTAGCCGAGCACGACATTCGCGCAGACGAGCGCAAGACCTTGCAGCGTGTAGAGATGAATCAGCGAAAGGATGCGCCGCTGGCTCAGCATCGCGAACGAGAGCAGCAGCAGGATGGCCGCGAGGAAGTTGATGATCTGCGTAGCGAGGCTGTGAGCGCTGTGCATTTACGCCCCCAGCAGGAAGTGAACCAGCATGCCGATCACGGCGAGCAGGAACGCGGTGGCGAGAAACTCGGGCACGCGGAAGATACGCATCTTCGCGTTGCTGGTTTCGATCAGCGCAAGTATGGCGCCGCCCGCCAGCAGCTTCACGGCGAGCGCCGGAATGGCCACGAGCAACGCCAGCGGATTGCCGGCCTCGGCCATGCCCCAGGGCACGAACAGCGCGATGCCGATACACGAATACGCGAATAGCTTGAGGCTTGCCGCCCATTCCATGAGCGCAAGATGGCGGCCCGAGTATTCGAGGATCAGCGCCTCGTGGATCATCGTGAGTTCGAGGTGCGTGGTGGGGTTGTCCACGGGCAGCCGCGCGTTTTCGGCAAGCGAGACCATCGTGAACGCGATGCCCGCGAACGCGAGGCTCGGATAGAGCGCGAGCTCGCGATGGCTGAGCGTGGCGACGATGTGCGTGAGCAGCGTGGACTGCGTGATAAGCGAGGCCGAAAACAGCACCATCAGCAAGGCCGGCTCGGCGAGAAAGCCCACCAGCATCTCGCGCCGTGCGCCCAGTGTGCCGAACGCGGTGCCGATGTCCATGGCGGCGAGCGAGACGGCGACGCGTGCGAGCGCGAAGAGGCCGACGAGCGCGATGGCGTCGGCGGCGGAGGAAAGCGGCAGGTCGGTGGAGAGCGTGGGCACGATGGCGCAGGCGAGCGTCATGGCGCCCCAGATCACATAGGGCGCGCCGCGGAACACCGGGCTCGCGCCGTGCGCAATCACCGACTCCTTGTTGAACAGCTTGTGCAGCATCCGGTAGGGCTGCCAGATGGAGGGCGCGCGGCGATTCTGCATCCATGCGCGGCAGATGTTCACCCAGCCCGTGAGCAGCGGCGCGACCGCGAGCGCAACGACGATTTCGAGCGCCTGGGAGAGCAGGCCGGAGAACGTGATCATCGTCTCACCAGCATGAGCAGGACAACGAGCACGACGAAGCTGTACAGCAGATAGATCGCGATGCGCCCGGTCTGGAGCCGGCCCGCGAGCGCGGCGACCTGCCTCACGAGCCGTTCGATGGGCAGATACAGCAGCGTCCAGACGCGGTCCGAAACGGTGACGTGATAGGTGGGCTGCGTGTCGAACGGCGAAGGCAACTGCCGCTCGATCTGCATGAGCGGCGCGAAGATTTCGCGGATCGGCTGGCCGAATCCTTCCGCTGTGTCCTGCATGCGCGCATTTGCGAACGGGAAGCCGCAGGCCCACGGAATCGAGCGGCGCAGCCTGCCGTGATAGAAGCGGCGTACGAGCAGCCAGGCAAGGCCGCAGCAGCCGAGGAAGAAGAGCACGAACACTGCGGGCATGTAGCTGGCGCGGCTGGCTTCGGTCGGCACGAGCAGCAGCCAGCCGTGCCGGGCCAGCGCCTGGCCGATGCCAGCGCCGACAAGCGCATTCGTGACGCGGTCGATCAAGCCCGCGTACTGTACCGGCAAGAGGCCGAGCAGCACGCAAAGCGCCGCGAGCCAGGCGAAGCCGATGCGTTCCCAGGGGCTCGCGTCATGCGCACGGGCGAGCTTGGCCTCGCGGGGCTGTCCGAGAAAGACGATGCCGAAGAACTTCACCATCGTGTAGCCGCCCAGCGCCGCCACGAGCGCGATCAGCGCCGCAACGATCGGCACGATCATGTTGAGGAACGGGTCGGGCAGGCCGGGCGTGAACAGAAAACTTTGCAGCAGCAGCCATTCGGAGACGAATCCGGAGAGGGGCGGCAAACCCGCGCTGGAGAGGGCGCCCACTAGCGCGGCGAGCGCGGTCCATGGCATGTAGCGGATCAGTCCGCCCAGCCGGCCGAGGTTGCGCTCGCCCGTGGCATGGAGCACCGAGCCGGTCGAGAGGAACAGCAGGCTCTTGAACGCAGCGTGGCTCGCAATCTGATAGAGCAGCGCGGTGAGCGAGAGCGCCGCGAGCGCCGGCATGCCGTACGCCTTGAATAGCACCGTGAGGCCGAGGCTGGCGAACATCAGCCCGATGTTGTCGATGGACGACCAGGCGAGCAGCCGTTTCATGTCGGTCTGGACCGCGCTGAAGACCACGCCGGAGAGCGCCGAGAAGAGCCCGAGCCCTAGCATGACGACGCCCCACCACGCAATCTGCAGATGCAGCAAGTCGAAGACGACGCGCAGCACGCCGTAAAGACCCGCCTTCAGCACGAAGCCGCTCATGAGCGCCGACACCGGCGACGGCGCGGCGGGGTGCGCCTCGGGCAGCCACACGTGCAGCGGGAAGATGCCGGCTTTCGTGCCGAATCCGAACAGCGCGAGTACGAAAGCGAGCGAGGCCCAGAACGGATTCAGGTTCTGCAGCCGCATGTTGGCGAAGGTGTAGTCGCCGGTGCCGGCCTGCAGCAGGCCGAAGCACAGCAGCAGCCCGAGCGCGCCGACGTGCGAAATCAGAAAGTACAGATAGCCCGCGCGACGGATCTCCGGCAACCGGTGATTGCTCATGACGAGGAACGTGGCCGAGAGCGTCATGGCTTCCCACGCCACCATGAAGCAATAGGCGTCGTTGGCGATCAGGACGAACGCCATGCTCGCGAGGCACACGTGATATTCGAAGCAGAGAAGCCCCGGCGGCGTGCCTTCGCCCTTGCGGAAATACCCACTCGAAAAGGCGCTGATGCCGGCGCTTATCGCGCCCAGCACCATGAGGAAATACGAGGAGAGGGCGTCGAGGCGCACGTGGAACGGCAGGCCCGGCAAGCCGACCGGCAGGATCGCTTCGGCGGGAGCCTGGAACACGCCGGCCGCGCCGATTGCCGCGAGCAACAGACCGATGGCGGCACCGGCGGGAAACAGCATATGAGCAACGATGCCCGTGCGGCGCAGGCTCGCGATACCGAGCGTTGCAACCGCAAGCCACCCTGCAATGACGAGGAGCACGCCATGAAGAAGGGAGGACGGGGCCATCGTGAGTCGTTCTCGTTGAGAAAGCTTATGAGCGCCGGGTGACGGCCGCGCAAGGCTGCGCGTTTTGGCCTGAAATACGGAGAATCATGTGGTTATCACAACATGGTAATGCTGTTAGCATGCTAGCAGCTTTGCCGGTGAGATTCCACAAGGCCGGCCGTGAGGCCGAACGGCCAGGTTGACCTGCGACGTTATGTCCGTTGCGCGATTCATGGTGCACGGCCTCGCGCTATGCTAATTTCATGCACATTCGATGTGTCGCGTTACGGTGAGGAGCAGTTATGTCGCAGTCACAAGCCGGTCCTGGCTTTCCTGAACCTCACTGCATGCCGGACGAGCCGGATGCCGCCAATCCGCAGGCGCTTATCGGCGGCAAGGCAATCGAGGCGTCCGCGCCGCTTATCTCGCTCGACTACACACCGAGGTTCGTCCGTGATCTGACGGGCGAGCATGGGCTCATCGTCGTGGGCATGGGCCGTGCCGCCGAACGGGGCTTCCAGATGCTCTACCGCTTTGCCGGCGCGTGCGGCGGACTTGAGGCGCAAGGCGTCAATGTCGCGTTCGTTTATCCCAAAGAATCGGCGCGGCACGTTTTCGATGCAACGTCTGTTCGTGCGGCGCGCTATCGGGCGAAGCCCGTCCTGTTTCTGGACGCAAGCGGCAAGTTCTTCCTGGAGCCCGTGGAGCCGAGATCGCTGCATGTCGTGCAGTTGGATCGCGAGCTGCAACAGACCAGGGCGGCGCACGTGACGCTGACCGACGACAGCTGGGATGCGCAACTGCTCGCCTTTTTTGCCGGTGCCAGTGGCAATGGAGCGGTTTGAGGCTGAGGTGTGGCGGCCTGTTGCCGCGGCGACTTCGCAAGTGCCTCGCACGGGCGCAAGGAATCGGTTTGCGCTGACTTATCTATGAGGAATGGTGGTGATGGAAGGGTGGGTTGAGGTGGATCGTCGTTGGGGGCGGCCAGGATATGAGCCGACGACGGTGGCCTGCATTGCCTCTGGCTTCGTGAGCGAGATTGTCTGCTTTGCGAATGGCCGTTTCGTCAACGGCAAAGACGCGATGTCAGTCATGTCGCTGCGGGTGAGGCCCGGCACAGAAGTCCGCATTGTTGCGACAGGCCCAGACGAGGCGGCGGCAGTCCAGGCTGTTTGCGAAGTACTTGGCCCGCAGCGCGCCGCGGCCGACGTGTATCGACAAACGTGTTGACGCGCGGACGGACGATGAACGGGGCGTGCTGCTCTGTCTCGCTGTCTCTTGCCTTCGCAGCCGACGTTGCCCGGCGAGCGGCGTGTATTATAATTTGATTAACATACGTCAAATTCTTCCTCCGTCTGCCATGGAAACAAAAAGCGCCCGACTGACTGTTCTGATCGATCCCGTGAAAAAGGAGGCGTTCGAAAAGCTGTGCGCGGCGCAGGACCTTACGCCGTCGCAGGTCGTGCGCCAGTTGATCCGCGACTACCTCGAGCAGCACGGTGTGACGTATCGCACGCGCAGCACGCTCGGAGCGCGTCCGCGCCGCAAGTCCGCCTGAGTCCCTGAGCACCTCCGCGCGGTGCTTTCCCTTTCCCTCTATCTTCCGATCCGGCCGTAGACGCGTTCTCGTCACGGCTTCCTTGCAGGAGCCGTCCGGCACTCCGCCGTGTGCGCATCCATCGTCCTTGCGTTGGGTCTATCGCACCGGCGTACCGTAACAAACCTTGACAGTCTGGCCATCGTTCCACTGCTAAGGTGCAAGCGGTTTGTCAGCCTGTCTGCCGTCGGGAAAACGGCAGATCGGGCCGTCCGCTTGTTCCTGAGCAGGGGTTCGCATTGAAGCAGATCGATCTAGTACAGTCGACCAATCACACGTTTTCCGAGCCGGTCAGGAAGCAGCTATCCACGCAGATCGGTCTGTCGCCTGAGATTCTCGAACACATGGTGGGCTGTGCCGCGCCTGCCCTCGTGGCCTCGTTGATGGCGGCGGCGATCTCGGCCGAAGGTAACGCCGCGATTTTCGAGGCAGCCCGATCGAAGGAAGCGAATCCACATATCGCCGAAGAGCTGGTGCAGCTCACGGCCGCGACCGCTGGCATCAAAGACCTTGAGACAGCCGGCGACGCGCTGCTCACCCACGCTACCGGCCGGCGCGTTGCCGTGCTGGGCGATCAGGTGGCGGCGCAGACCGGGCTTCCCTCCCAGGCCACGCACGTGTTGACCGGCATGGTGGCCGCCGTGTTGTTCGGCGTGCTCAAGCACCATCTGCTGCTCGAACAGGCCCACGAGTCAGCGTTGCCCGCGATGCTTCGCGCACAGTTGTCGGCCGTCTCAGGTCGTATCTCCGATACCGTCGCGCAGGCCATGGGCTTTGCCGATGCCAGCGAGTTCCAGCGTTCGATTGCTTCCCGGCTGGGTGCCGCAACCCGTGCCGTGACCGCAGCGCCGGAAGTTGCTGCGCCGAGGCAGCCGGTAGCCGTTTCGCCAAGGGCTACCGCAGCGCGCTCTTCATCTGACATTGCGCCGATCGAAGCCGGGAAGGCGGGCAGATGGGCATGGCTTCTTTTCGCCATGCTTGCCATCGTACTGGGTGGGGTTTTCACGTGGAGCCGTCTGCACCCCGCAGGCGGGGCGGACGAGGCGAAGCCGGCCGCTGCTGCGGCCAGTTCCCAATCTGTTGCCGCGACCGGGTTGGGCGGAACGACTTCTGTGGGCGCGGTTACGGCAGCGAGTACGGTCGCCGCCAGCAGGCCGGTAGCGGTCGCTGGCCCGGCGGTCGCCAGCCAGGCCGTCGCGGGCGGCTCGGCGGCTGCATCCACTGCGGCCGCATCCGTGTCGGTCGTGCCTGCAACGGCAAGTGCGCCCGTTGGCGCTTCCGCGGTAGCGGGGAGCATCCCCCTTGTGTCTGCGCTGCGTTCCGGTGAGCCGCACCCGCTCGAGCACGATACTGTGCCCAAGGCGCAACTCGCATTCGGCGCGAGTCGCGCTGGCGTTCCGATGCTTGAGGCCGTTCTGAAGGACGAAACGGAGAAGGAGAAGCTTCTCGACGCGCTGGGCCGCAACGCCGCCGCGGGGCGCGTCCATGTCGACGTGAGGCTCGACGCGCATGTGGCGTCCGCGGGCTGGCTTGGCCACCTCGACGATCTGCTGGCGCCCATGACTGTTCCGGGGGCCGCATTGCGGATCGAGGGAACACGGATCGAGCTCGCCGGCGCTCTCGCTGCGAACGCATCGGACTGGCGCTCGCGTTTGCAGCGACAACTTGGTCCCATCTACAACATTGCGGTCTTCAACGCGGACGAGGCCACCACCTCGGCCACCGATGCTTACCTGCGCGCCATGGCCCACATCGTCGAGACCGACCGCCGCTGCGCCGCGCCAGACATGGCCGGCGTTCTCAACCTGCAGGTGATCGGATTCGCGAGTTCGAGCGGGCATGTGCCAGCGTCGGCAAAGGAATCGCTGACCGAGGCCGCGCAGTTCATGAAGGCTTGCGCGGATGGCGGCCATCCCGTTCGATTAACCATATCGGCGTTTTCGGACAACGCCGGAAATGCCGACGCGAACCTCCAGCTTTCACAGAAGAGAGCCCAGGCCGTGCGTGATTTTCTCGTGAGTGCCGGTGCGCCTGCTGATCAACTGACAGCGACGGGCTACGGCCGCGCGCAACCCGTCGCGAGCAATCTGACGCCCGGCGGGCGATTTGCGAACCGCCGCATCGTTTTTGCGGCGGACGAGCGATGAAATAGCGCGAGTAACGCTTGCGAGTTAGCTCCAGGTAAAACGAAATGCCATACCGGCCAGCGTATTCCTGGTTCGAGGGCGATTACCGCGGAAGTACCGTCCATGGCTCACCTTCGAGGTGGGCCTTTTTTGTGCCCATTTCGAGTAATTTCTCGATACACGTGCGATTGCCTCGGGTCAGGCGAGGCCATCTTCCTGTACAGAAAAGTTCAAAGATTTTCACCATTGATGATGCGGCCATTAAAGTCAGATTAAGCGGTGACGAGAATTTCATTCTCATACTGAATTGTTAATGGCCATTCGGCCAATTCTTGGAGATATTCGCGGAATGAAAATTCTTGTTCTTGAGAGAAATTTTCTGGATGCCGCGCTCATCCAGGACGCACTGATATCGCGCGGCTACGATGTCCATCACTTTAACGACGGCAGGCAACTCATCCGATACCTGGAAAATTCGACCGCGGATCTGCTGATATTGGACTGGTCGAGCGGGCCGTTCGCTGGCATCGAGGTGTTGGGCTGGGTTCGCGCGCGCATGGGGGTGTGGATGCCCGTGCTGTTCGCGACCAATCGTACAGCGGAGGAGGAAGTGGTTGCCGCGTTCGAGGCGGGCGCCGACGAATACATGATCAAACCGCTTAGGCGAGAGGAACTGGTGGCGCGTGTGGAGGCGTTGATGCGCAGGGTCGATTCACACGCGGCACAGTCGCACAGTTCACGCATCGAATTTGGATGTTATTCGTTCGATTTGCGTAACGGCACCATCGCAGTCCATGGCGAGCTCATTGATACCTCACCGAAGGAATTCGAACTCGCCTCGCTGCTATTTCGCAATATCGATCGAATCATGCCGCGTCATACGCTGATCAGATTGCTCTGGGGAAGCGATATGAACTTTTTCTCGCGAGGATTGGATACGTATGTCTATCGCGTGAGAAGGAAACTGCGTATCGGACGCGAATCCGGATTTCGCCTGCGTACGGTGTACAGCCAGGGGTATTGTCTCGAAAGATGCATTTGGGATCAGCCCTCACGATCCCCGATGACAAAAAGCATTGGGCTGCAAGTAGTGGCAGGGGTTTGAGCTTTCCGTCAGCGCTTGATCTATGTGCTGCGGCGCGGAGCCGCCATTAAACGCGCTTTTGCCCGACTGGGCCGGAGAGCCGAACAACATTTTTTGGTGCCCAGGGCCGGACTCGAACCGGCACGCCTTGCGGCGGGGGATTTTGAGTCCCCTGCGTCTACCTGTTTCACCACCTGGGCTTGTGTGGAGGCGCACGCACGGCAACCGCGCGTGGCGAAACGTGGATTATGTCGCAAATCTGTTTGCCGGGCAAGATGATGCCCACAGGCTCAGACTGTCCGCGAGAACCGCTCCATACGCTGCGTGCCGAGATAGCGGTCGAACACCATGGCGACGTTGCGCACCAGCATACGGCCGGCGGGCAGCACGTCCAGGCGGTTGCCGCCAATTGAAACGAGGCCATCGCGCTCGAATTCGCGCAGGCGCTCGAGTTCCTGCGCAAATGCGTTGCCGAAGCGAATGCCGTACGCCGCCTCGAACTCGTCGAAGCGCAATTCGAGGTTGCACATGAGCTGCGTGATGATGTCGCGGCGCAGCCGGTCGTCCGTAGTGAGGCGGATGCCGCGTGTGATCGCGAGGTGCCCTGCATCGATGGCCGCCGAGTAGGCCGGCAAGTCCTTTGCGTTCTGCGCGTACACATCGCCCACTTTGCCGATTGCCGAGGCGCCGAAGGCGATCAGATCACAGTCCGCTCGCGTGCTATAGCCCTGGAAATTGCGATGCAACGTGCGCTGCGCCTGGGCGAGTGCGAGCTCGTCGGTGGGCAGCGCGAAATGGTCCATGCCAATGTAGACGTAGCCCGCCGCGGTCAGCCGTTCGACCACGAGTCGCAGCAGCGCAAGCCGTTCCTGGGGCGACGGCAGTGCAGACGCGTCGATCTGGCGCTGCATCTTGAAAAGATGAGGCATGTGCGCGTAACCGAACACCGAGAGGCGATCCGGCGCGAGGGAGAGCATTGTGTCCAGTGTGCGGCTAAAGCTGTCGACCGTCTGGTGAGGCAACCCGTAGATCAAGTCGACGCTGATCGAGTGGAAACCCGTGGCCCGTGCCGCACGGATGACGTTCGTCGTGAGTTCGAGCGGCTGGATGCGGTTGACCGCTTGCTGCACCAGCGGATCGAAGTCCTGTACGCCAAGGCTGATCCGGTTGAAGCCGAGCGTGCGTAGCTGCACGATGGTTTTCGCGTTGGCTTCGCGCGGGTCGATCTCGATCGAGTACTCGCCCTCGGCGTCGGGGCGCAACGTGAAGTGCTCGCGCGTCGCGGCCATCAGTTCGGCCATTTCGTCATGCGAAAGGAAGGTGGGCGTGCCGCCGCCCCAATGCAGTTGCGACACCGGACGCGAGGTATCGAAGAGCGCGGCCTGCAGCGCCATCTCGCGCTTGACGCGCTCCAGATACGGCCTGGCTCTCGCGCGGTTCTTCGTGATGACCTTGTTGCAGCCGCAGTAGAAGCACACCGTGTCGCAGAACGGAATGTGGAAGTAGAGCGAGAGATCCGTGTCGCTGGCGCCGGGATCAGCCGCCGCGCGGGTGTAGTCGGCGATGTCGAAGTCGTCGCGGAACTGGAGCGCCGTCGGATAGGACGTATACCGCGGACCGTTCGCGCTGTACTTCGCAAGCAGTTCGGGGTGAAAGAGGGTGTCGGCTGCGGTCATGGGAGCTTTCCGGCTGATGCCTTGCACGATAGAGCGCTTTGGCGCTCCTGCATCTCATTCCGGGGCACGAACGCGTGCAGCGGGCCAGGATGAACTGGCAGCAGCGGCATGGAATCGTCGTGGTTGGCGGAGCGGTTGCGCATCGGGCTTCGGGTCTGGTCGATCTACGGGAGTGGCGATCCACCGCACTGTGCAAACGGTCGCACGGGTGGTCGATGGCACAATGTACTTCCGCAAAGCGGGCTGGATTTTGATGTATTGCAACTTTCTCCAAACCGGAAAGCCGTTGGTGAGTACCGATTCCCCCTTCAATGTGCCCGGCCATGCGTGTCGCCCGGGCTGCGGCGCGTGCTGTATCGCGCCGTCCATTACGACCCCCATTCCGGGCATGCCGCACGGCAAGCCCGCGGGCGTTCGGTGTATTCAGCTTTCGGACGATATGCGCTGCCGGATCTTCGGCTCGCCGGACCGGCCTGCCTGCTGCTCCGGCCTCAATCCTCAGGTGGAAATGTGCGGCGAATCGCGCGGCTCGGCCCTGACGTGGCTTGCTAACCTCGAGGCGCAGACTCGACCCTAACGTCAAACTCGCGGCGCGCGGGCATGGCCTGCCGCCAGCATCAGGAAACAGGAGATTTCATATGAATCGAACCGCTGCACCGGTTTGCCGGCCACCGCTTGGTCGGCCACCGATTTCCCGCCGCACCTTTCTGCTCGGGATGTGCGTGGCCGCCGGCGCCACCTTGTCGGTGACGGCGTGTGCAACGGGCATCTTTCCATTTATCCCCGACCACTACACGTTCTCCCAGCAGCAGGTGCAGGATGCGGTGCAGCGCAAGTTCCCGTACGAGCATTCGGTGTCGCAGGTCTTCGACGTGGCGCTCAGTCATCCGGTGGTGGGGCTGCTGCCCGACGCCAACCGCGTTTCCGTGCGGCTCGACGCGCATCTGGCGAGCCCGTTTCTGCGGCAGCCGGTTGACGGCGTCTTCACGCTGTCCAGCCAGCTCGCGTGGGATGAGGCCAGCCGTTCGGTGGTGCTGCATGAGCCGAGCGTCGACAACGTCGCGGTGAACGGCGACGCCGCGGCTTACACGCAGCAGATCAACGCGGCCGCTGGCGTGCTGGCTACCCAGCTACTGACCAACTATCCGGTCTACACCTTCAAGCCGGAGCAGCTTCAGTTTGCCGGGGTGAGCTACGAACCCGGTACAATCACTATCCTTACAAACGGCATACGCGTGCAGATCGTCGAGAAATGACGCGCGTGCGGCCGAAAGCGGGCCGCACGCAACCGTCGTGGCTCCGGCACGAATACTCTGGAGAGAGAGCCCGATGGATTGGATTCTGACCTGCAAGGCACTGATTTTGGGTTTGGTGGAAGGCTTGACCGAGTTCTTGCCCGTTTCGAGCACGGGGCACCTCATCGTCGTGGGTAGCCTGCTCGGTTTCAATAACGACGACGGCAAGACCTTCGACGTGGTGATCCAGCTGGGCGCCATCCTCGCGGTGTGCTGGGAGTTCCGCCGCAAGATCGCGGATGTGGTCGCCGGACTGGCGTCGAAGCCGGATGCGCGGCGCTTCACGGCGAACGTCGTCATCGCCACGTTGCCGGCCATCGTGCTGGGGCTGCTGTTCGGGAACGCCATCAAGGCCGTGCTTTTTTCTCCCGTATCGGTGGCCTTTGCGCTCGTTTCGGGCGGCGTGATTATTCTCTGGGCGGAATCGCGTCAGCGGGAACGCCGGGCCGTAGCGGCCGCTGCAGGCGCGGCGCCAGGTGGCAGCGCTGCGGCCGGCGTCATCGCTCAATCGGAGGCGCGTGTGCAGTCTATGGACGAACTCACGGCCACAGACGCACTCAAGGTAGGCTGCGCGCAATGCGCTGCACTGATTCCGGGCATGTCCCGTTCGGGCGCCACGATTATCGGCGGCATGCTGTTTGGACTTGACCGGCGCGTTGCCACGGAGTTTTCGTTTTTCCTCGCCATTCCGGTCATCTTCGGCGCCACGGTCTACGAGCTGTACAAAGGCTGGCACGCGCTGTCAGCGGATTCGCTCGGCCTGTTTGCCCTCGGCTTCGCCGCTGCGTTCGTCAGCGCGTTTGCCTGCGTGCGGTGGTTGTTGCGCTATGTCGCCGCGCATGACTTCACGGCTTTCGCGTGGTATCGCATCGGCTTCGGGCTCGTGATCCTGCTGATCGGCTATAGCGGCGGCCTCGATCTGGGCGAATGACGCGGACGTCGCGTGGCCCCCACGGGTGCGCGGCCAGTGTGTTCCGTCAGTCCGCGCGACGCCTGAAAATCAGATCCCACACACCATGACCCAGCCGCAGTCCGCGGCGTTCGAACTTCGTCACCGGCCGATAGTCGGGGCGCGGCGCGTAGTCCGGCGCGGTGTTTTCGAGCGTGGGCTCGGCGCTCAGCACCTCCAGCATTTGTTCGGCGTAGTTCTGCCAGTCCGTTGCGCAATGCAGGTAGGCGCCCGGCTTCATGCGTGAGGCGAGCAGCGCGACGAAAGGCGGCTGAATCAGCCGGCGCTTGTGATGGCGCGCCTTGTGCCATGGATCGGGGAAAAAGATGTGCACGCCGTCGAGGCTGCCGGGCGCGATCATGTGTTCCAGCACTTCGACCGCGTCGTGCTGCACGATGCGGATGTTCGTCAGCTCGTGTTCGCCTATGAGCTTCAGCAGCGCGCCTACGCCAGGCTCGTGCACCTCGACGCCGAGGAAGTCGTCGCCGGGACGATGCGCTGCGATTTCGGCTGTGCTGTTGCCCATCCCAAAACCGATCTCCAGCACGCGCGGCGCCTTGCGTCCGAAGACGACGTCCCAGTCCGGATGCTCGGCCGCATACGGCACGACAAAGCGCGGGCCCAGTTCGTCGAGTGCGCGGCGCTGGCCCGTCGAAACACGGCCAGCCCGCGTCACGAAGCTGCGGATGCGACGGCGGTGAAGCACATCGTCGGTTGCATCGTCCGCGGACGGATCAGGCTGCGGAGCTTCAGCGGACAGGTTTGCGTCAGGCGTGTTGCCGGGCAGTTCGGCGTCGTTCTGGTCGTGGATCATCGTGTGAGACTGCGTGTCTGGGACTGAGGTGAGCGTATGAGGCAGGGTTCTGGCGTCGCGTTCGGCCGCGGGAGCCCGTGGGGCGCGATAGCGAAAGACCGGCGGACGGAGCAACGACGAAAGGCGGCGTGTTTAGCGATGCACCGAAGCGCGATGCCGCCACCGTAGTTGACGCAGCGGATCGCAGCAGGTCGCCTGGCTGGAAAGCGCGCAAGGCGTACGCCGAATCGCAGTTGCGGGATGCGTCGCGTTGCTGCGGTTCATGCCACATGGCAAATCGCCCGCTTTTGCAGCGGTTGCCCGATTTCCATCAGCCCGCTCGCCGATCGCATCGAGGCGCGCCGGTACTTCGTCACCCATCTCTGCGCGATTCCACACTGTCGCGCCATATCGGTGGCGCCGTGTTCGTTGGTTTCGCAGGCGCGGATTATAGCAGCGCAGCCAGGCGGCCCTTGAACCAAGGGTCGCCTGGAATGTGTCGGCAGGAAGGGGGCCGCGGGGTCTGCTGGCGGCCAGAAAACAACGATCTCAGAAGCGGTAGCTCGCGCCGATCTGGACGATCGGATAGAAGCGGTAGCGCTGCACCGAATCGCGAATCTTTTGCTCTTCCCGCTGGATGTCGCCGTCCGCGAGCGCCTGCAGGTCGGGCGAGACGCTGAAGTCGACGCGCGGCCGTCCGTAAGCGACGCCCACATCCGCCACGAGCCCGAAGCCCTTGGCGGTCGGCTTGTGACCGAAGCCGATGCCCAGGTATGGCATCGCGACCGGGTACTTCACTGTCGTGTTCGCGTAGGCGCCGGGCAGCGCCGGGTAGGTCTTGCCGTTGAACGAGAACGTGCCGTTGGTCGGCACTGCGTTGCCCTGGAGCCGGTCGGCATCCAGAAGCAAGCCACCGGTCAGGCGGAACGAACTGCTCGCAAACGGGAACAGATCCAGATAGCCGCCGCCATGCAGGATGCGCAGATGCCCGTCGAACTCGTTGCCGCCTGCGTTGAACGAGTGACTGAAGGCGAAGCCGTTGACGTCGGCATGCAGGCCGAGCCAGTGGGTGACGCCGACTGCGAGGCCGGCGCCGCCACCTTGCGTGCCGCCTTGTAGATAGACTTCTTGTGCCGCGACAGGGCCGGCACAGAGCGCGCCGCCGAGTACGACAGTCGCGAGCGTGATCAGAATCTTCAAAGAACTTCTCCAGACGAATTGCGCGGTCAATGCAGTGCCGCGCAACGAGACTGTAGAGAGAGTCGCCGTAAAGCAATGCGTGGATAAGGGGGGCGTTGAGGGCGTAATTCCGCGGCAGTTGTGAGGCACCTGGGCGAGCCGCGTGTTGTGATGTTGTCCGAAACATTTAGGGCTCGGCCCCAACCGGAGTAGGCGTCGTGGCAGCTCCGCTCTCGTGCCGCCGCAAGGTAGAACTTGCCGGTCAGCGCGGTGGTTTCTCGCGCGCAACCTCGGTATCGCCATCACGTTGCAGTGTGGCGCGGAATCGCTCGCGATATTGCATCGGTGTCGCGCCGATGCGCCGCATGAAGACGAGCCGCATGCGGTCCGAGGTGCCGAATCCGCAGTCGTAGGCGATCGTTTTCAACGCGGCATTCGTGCTCTCCAGCAGCTTGCGCGCCGAATCCATGCGCGCCCGCTCGACGAACTCGTGCGGCGTGATGTTCGTCTGCTGGACGAACACACGCGCGAAGTGGCGGGCGCTCATGCCCGCAATTTGCGCGAGTTCGCTTACCGTGAACGATTCCCGGATGTGCGTCATCACGTGAGCCAGCACCTTGGCGACCGGCGATGTGTCGTCGGCAGGGGCTGTGAGGTAGGGGCTGAACTGCGACTGGCCGCCCTGGCGCTGCGCGAACACCACGAGCCGCTTCGCCACGGCAAGCGCAAGCTGCGGACCGTGGTCTTCAGCAACCAGAGCAAGCGTAAGGTCGATGCCGGCCGTAATGCCCGCGGACGTCACGAGCGGCCCGTCGTGCAGATAGATGCGATCGAAGTCCACGCGCGCTTGCGGAAACTGCTCGGCCAACTGTTGCGCGTGCTGCCAGTGCGTCGTGACATGGCGGCCTTCGAGCAGGCCGGCGCGGCCTAGTGCAAATGCACCTGTGCAGATGGAGCCGTAGCGGTTGCAGCCCGCGGCGACGCCGGAAAGCCATTCCGTAACGCCGGACGGTGCGTCGCCTCGCGGCAGCGCCGGCCCGCCGGCCACGAGCGCGAGATCGAAGCGGCGCGGCGCGCGCGCAAAGGTGTCGTGAGGCGCAAGCGTAAGGCCGTTGGAGGCACGGACGGCGCCTGCGGTATCGGCGAGCAGCATGACGTCGTAGCGATCTTCGGGCGCGAGAAACGCGTTCGCCTCGCCGAGCACGTCGACCGGGCCCGCGACGTCGAGCGCCTGCACGCCTGGAAAGATCGCAATCGCGACGGTGCGCATGAGGAAGAGTCCTTTGGATTCTATGGCGCCGGCTCAATTCGCCGCGACGCGCGCATCGGCACTCGCCATCGCGGCGCGCACGGCGATGCGTGCGGCAGAAGACAACGTGCGTTTGGCAGTGTCCGGCGGTCCGCCGGCGTTGCCCGAGGAAGCCCGTGCACCAATACTCGGTGGCATGGAAGTTCGCTTCCGGCGGGCAACGATGCACGAGCATAGCAAAGCCACTGGCGTCGATACGTGCCGGCACGCGCCTCGATTCCCGCACGGGCGCCTGCGCCCATGCCCACATCGAGCAGGGGGCGTTACGTCCTTCGTACGTGGCTGGATACGTCAGGCCACCGTCACAACTTGTCCGCGTCATCCGTACGACATGCGCGGGCTTATTCTCATCGAGGTTCCACATGACACAGACGATTGCCGGCATCAAGATTCCCGACAGCGCGATGGCGCGCGAAGCGACCGAACTCGTGCGCGACACGGAAACGGATCTGCTCTTTCATCATTCGCGCCGCGTGTTTCTGTTCGGCGCGCTGACGGGCGAGCGCAAAGGGCTCGCCTACGATCCCGAACTGCTCTACATCGGCGCGATGTTTCACGACATGGGGCTTGTCGAACCCTACAGCAGCAAAGACGAACGCTTCGAGGTGGACGGCGCCAACGCGGCGCGCGATTTTTTGCGCCGCCACGGTATCGGCGCCGCGGATATCGACGACGTCTGGGATGCCATCGCGCTGCACACCACGCCGGGCATCCCGAAGCACAAGCGGCCGGTGGTCGCGCTCGTGACGGCGGGAGTGGAGATGGACGTGCTCGGGCTCGCGTACCACGACTTCACGGACGAGCAGCGCCACGAGGTGACGCATGCGCATCCGCGCGGGCTGGGGTTCAAGGAGGGGATCATCCACGCGTTCGCGTGCGGAACGATGCACAAGCCGGAAACCACGTTCGGCAACGTAAAGGCAGACGTGCTGGCGCTCAAGGACCCGCACTATCACCGCGAAAACTTCTGCTCGATCATTCTCGGCTCGGCCTGGAAGGATTGAGACGCCCTGGACGGGCCGTCGGCGCGGCCTGCGCTTACAGCGATACGATGACGCGCATCGGCGTGGGACTGCCGAGTTCGAACTCGCGCGTGCGGCCGGCGCGCACGTCGAGCAGCAGGCGGTCGATCTGATTGACCGCCGCGCGCATGCGCTGAGCCTCCGTGGTCGACGACGAATGGTCGGCCTCGGCGAGCATCGATTGGCGGGTCTCGACGAGCAGGGAAATTGCACGCGAGCGCGACATGAAGAAGCGTTCCATCTGTGCAGCCACGCGAACGAATACGGGGAAAACGGATATTAACCGTACACAGACAATTGAGCCGCGTGGAAATTCCCAGCCGGGCAGGATGTGCCGCGTCACGATGCACGTGGTGTGGCGAACGCCCGAGGCGCCGTCGTTCGGCGATTGCCTGATTTGATCGGAATCGGAGTTTGGCAGTTGGGAGCGCGGATACCGCTGCTGCCGGGAGAGGTGCTGGCCGGTGTGGCTACCAGCAAGGCCTGTGGTGCCTGGTGGAGCGGGCGATGGGAATCGAACCCACGTCTCCAGCTTGGGAAGCTGGGGTAATAGCCATTATACGACGCCCGCGGAGCACGCAATTCTACGCGGTTTTGCCCGAATTCCGCAATCTCGCGCGCCGCAGGCGCGGCACACGAGCTTTACTGCATTCAAATGCCGAACAACGTGAGCGACACCGCCAGTCTCGTCACGACCATCAGGAGCACCTGCACGATCACGAAGAGCAGGATCGGCGACAGATCGACTCCGCCTACCTGCGGGACGACGCGGCGCAACGGATTGAGGAACGGTGCGGTGAGCTGATAGAGAATCGGCATGGCCGGCGAGCGCGGATTGAGCCACGAGAGCAGCGCCATCAGGATCGTCAGCCAGATGAGCAGGTTCAGCGCCCATTTGACCACCGTGAGCACGGCAACGAGGAGCAGCATGGGCAGCAGGCCGAGCGGTTCGACGCCGGCAATCAGCACCATCAGCACGACGTAGACGAGTGCCGCGATCAGCGCGGCGACCACGCTTGCCCAGTCGATACCGCGCGCACCCGGAATCACGCGCCGCAACGGCAGCACGAGCCAGTTGGTGACCTGCAGCACGGCGCTGGAGACCGGGTTGTACGGCGGCATGCGCACGAACTGCAGCCAGGCGCGCAGCAGCAAGGCGGCGCCGAACAGCGTGAAAACGGTATTGAGCAGAAAGCGGGCGATATCGCCGAACATCGCGTGTCCTTTTCTTTCAGGGCGCATCGATGGATGCGCCGGCCTTGTTGTCGAATGGTGTTCCGCGTGGGGCGCAGCCTCGCGTGAGCGCCCCGAAGGCATGCGCCCCGCGCCGCCTTCGCGCGGCAAATGGATGGCGCCGCGCCGGTCGTCACATTATCACGGCTTACTCGCCGCTTGCATCCGCCGGAATGCGGCCAAGCGTGCGCACGAGCGACGCCTCGACGGCGCTCGCCATCGTGTCGATTGTCGCGGGCGGCGCCTTGCGCCTGCGTGCGAGCTGGATGGCACGTCGTGTCATGAGCGCGTAGAGCGGCGCATGGTCGCCGCCCAGCGATTCGAGCAGCGCGAGCTGCTTTTCCACGACGCCCGCATCGCCGCGCGACACCGGGCCGGCAAGCGCATTGACGAGCCCTTTGTCGCGAGCGGTTTCGATCGTGCCGGAGAGCATGGGCAAGACGGCGCGCAGCGCATCGTTTTCGTCGAAACCGAGCTTGCGCCACAGGGCGACGCACTCTGCGAGGCTGCACAGCGCGAAGCTCGCCGCATAGTGTGCGGCGGCGTGGTACAGCATGCGGCCGCCCGGCGGGATCGAGAGCGGATGACAGCCGAGCGCGCGGGCGAGGTCCGTGAGGGCGTCCTTGAGACGACCATCCGCCTCGATGGTGACAGAGCAGCCGGCGATGCGCGCCAGGTCTGCGAGATTTCCGGCGAACAGGTAGAGTGGGTGAAAACCACCGGTCGCAGCGCCTTGGTCGCGAGCGGCTGAAAGCAATTCCACCGGCGACGCGCCGCTGCAATGCACGAGGGCCCAGGCGCCAGTGCGCGCGGACAAAGGGTCGAAGCGAAGACTGTTCGCTGTCGAACCGATGGCATCGTCCGGGACGGTTAGAAAGACGATATCGGCTGCGTCGACAACCTCTTGCGGGTCGTCGTACGCGGCACATTGCCCGATCTGACTGGCGAGCGCACGAGCCGACTCCGGCGTGCGACTCGCGATGGCCGCCACCGGATACCCGGCGCGCGAGAAGCCGTGCGCGAGACAGAACGCGATGCGGCCCGCACCGATGAAGCCGATGCGAGGTAGTGGGGACAGAGACATGGTTTCTGCTCCGACGAAATGAATACGGAAAGGGTGGAGTATCGCCCATCAAAAGGGCGATAACGGCGGCGGACGGCTGGTTTGGGCGGGCGTCGTCGGGCAACACGCTGTGGCGTGATGGCCGCTACGTTGCGACGGGCGCTTTCCTCAGAACAGTACTGGCCGAGTATGGCGGATGCCGCGGCTCATGTACGGGCCATGCCCTTGACGCAACGGAAACTGCGCACAATTTCCGCTCGGCTCCGGCTTTCCGTTGTGGTTGGTCGTCGTGTTGCTTCTATCCGGCAGTTCGTTTCGGGAGCGTTCACCATGAGCATCTTTTCTTACCGGAAACACCTGCGGTTCCTGACCCACTCGCAGCGCCGTCGGTGGTGGGACCAGAGAAAACGTCTGACGCCACGCGTGCAGATCGGCGGCGCCTACGTGCCGCCCAGCGTGAGCCGCGAATTCACCTACGTCAAAGTCGGATAGCGCCGCGGGCCCAGCCGGCGAATCGCTTATGAACAGACCCCGAGCGCCCGGCCACGTGCCGGGCGTTTTGTTTTTCCGTCAGGCGATTTGATGCTGCTGCCGGCTCTTCTTTCGTTCCGCAGCGGCGCGCAAGTCCAACACAACGGCATGACCCGTGCTGCCGGATCACAACACCACCACCCCCGAATTTGTAATTAAACATTACCGGTCCGGCGTGGGCCGCTGGCGGCGAGCCGGTAAGAACGCCTTTGACTATCGACACGGCACCGCAAATGTCTTGATTTATCTTGAATTCACATGGGCCGCGCGAATCCAATATGTAGCGGCCGTTCCTCCTGCTCGCCGACGCGTTCACGGACCTTGCAATTTGCAACAAATGGCGTCGGCGGCATAACGGCGTTTTCGTTACATTGAACGCATGACCGTACCGTCATGCGGGCCGGCAGGGTGCCGTGCCGCAAGGAGAAGAGAAGTGAAGAAGACCGTTTCGTTTGTCGTTGCCGCCGCGCTCGGTTTGGGGCTTGCGGGTGCGGCCGAGGCCCATGTGTCGATCGGCGTCGGCATTGGGGTGCCGCTGGCCCCTGCCTATCCTGTCTACGCTGCGCCCCCGCCTGTTTATTACGCACCGCCTCCGCCGCCAGTCGTCTACGCGCCGGCTCCGGCTTACTACTACGGTCCGCCGCCGGGCGTGGTGGTCGGCGGTTACTGGGGCCGGCCGTATTGGCATCACGGCGGCTACTGGGGACACGGCCACTGGAGGCGTTGAGCTTCGGCCAGATGCCGGCCGGCGGTCGATGCGGTCTCTTGTAACCGTATCGATGGCGCGCTGATACGAACGGCGCAACGTGAGGCTTCCCGCCCCGTTGCGCCGTTCTGCGTTTACAGCACGCCGTTGTTCTGCGCGTGATGCACGATGAGGTCGTGATATCCGTTCACGATCACGCTCCACGAGAAGTACGCAAAGAGCAGCGCGGAAAGAACGTGGCATGCGCGCAGCAACCCGGGCCCCGCCCGTTTGCGGCCGTGGCTCGCGAGGCTGCAGAGAAACAGCGTCCACGCGAGGCCGCCCAGGAAAAAGCCGCTGAGAAACACCGCGGCGCCGCTGGCGTTCGTTGCGCCGGACTTTGCGATGAGCGCGCCGCCCACCGCGGCGAACCACAGAATCGCAGTCGGCGACGAGAGGGCGAGCAATGCCCCGCGCGTGAAGCCGCGCGAGGGGCTGAGGTGCGGGGTACTGGCATCTGCTTCGCCGGCCACCGCGGGCGCCACGGCGGGGTTGACGGCCTCTCGCGCCATCTTCCATGTGAGGAACAGCAGAATGGCGCCGCCGCCTATCCAGACCACCCACCGTACCGGCGCGAACTGCAGAAGCGCGGCCATGCCCGCGAGCGCAAGCGCGGCGTAGATCAGATCACCCAGGCAGGAGCCGAGGCCTAGCCAGAATCCCGGCTTGAAGCCGTGTGTCAACGTGAGCGAGATCATCGCTACGTTGACGAGTCCAATGTCGAGGCACAGCGACAGCGAGAGAAAGAAACCGTCCGAGAACATCGAGAGGGCGGGCATGCGCGAACAAACTCCAGTTTCTGATTTGTTGTGACGACTCGCGTACAGGAATGCGCGGCCAGTCGCGAAAGCGGTCTGCACGTGACTGTGCCGCCGTCACGCGACCGTCGCTTTTTTAGCCGCCTCCGAGTCCGAGTTCGTCCCACAGGCGATCGATGCGCGCCTTGACCGCGCTCTCCATCACGATCGGGCGACCCCATTCCCGGTTGGTTTCGCCGGGCCATTTGTTCGTGGCGTCGAGGCCCATCTTCGAACCGAGGCCTGCCACGGGCGACGCGAAGTCGAGATAGTCGATGGGCGTGTTCTCCACGAGCACCGTGTCGCGCGCGGGGTCGATGCGCGTCGTGATGGCCCAGATCACTTCCTTCCAGTCGCGGATGTTCACGTCTTCGTCCACCACGACGATGAACTTCGTATACATGAACTGCCGCAAGAAGCTCCAGACGCCGAACATCACCCGCTTGGCATGGCCCGGGTAGCTCTTCTTCATCTGCACGATGGCCATGCGGTAGCTGCAGCCTTCGGGCGGCAGGTAGAAGTCGGTGATCTCGGGGAACTGCTTCTGTAGCAGCGGCACGAAGACTTCGTTGAGCGCGACGCCCAGCACGGCCGGTTCGTCGGGCGGCTTGCCTGTGTAGGTGGAGTGATAGATCGCGTCGCGGCGCATCGTAATGCGCTCCACGGTGAACACCGGGAACCACTCCTGTTCGTTGTAGTAGCCGGTGTGGTCGCCGTAGGGGCCTTCCAGTGCGTATTCATACGCGGCAGCGGCGCCTTTCGACGGACGCGGCGGCGCACCGTGCGGTGTCTCGGGAGTCACGTGCGGATCTTGCGGGTAGATGAAGCCTTCGAGCACGATCTCGGCGCGCGCCGGCACCTGCAGCGTATCGACGCCCGGCGTGAGGCACGACGCAAGTTCGGTACGGGCACCGCGCAGCAGTCCCGCGAACTGGTACTCGGAGAGCGTGTCCGGCACCGGCGTCACCGCGCCCAGGATGGTGGCCGGGTCTGCGCCGAGTACGACCGCGACGGGATATGGCTTGCCCGGGTTGCGCAGCGCGAACTCACGAAAGTCCAGCGCGCCGCCGCGGTGCGCGAGCCATCGCATGATGAGCTTGTTGCGTCCGATCAACTGCTGCCGGTAGATGCCCAGATTTTGTCGCACCTTGTTCGGCCCACGCGTGACGGTGAGCCCCCACGTGACGAGCGGCCCTGCGTCGCCGGGCCAGCAGGTCTGGACAGGTAACCTTCCGAGGTCGACGTCCGCGCCTTCCCAGACGATTTCCTGGCAGGGCGGCGAGCCAACCGTCTTCGGCGCCATGTCCCACACGGCCTTGGCGAGCGTGAAGAGCTTGCCCGCGTCCTTGAGGCCGCGTGGCGGTTCGGGTTCCTTGAGGGTCGAGAGCAACCGGCCCACGTCGCGCAGCGACTCCAGCGCGGCACCTTCGCCATCGGACTCCGACGCGTCGACGCCCATGCCGAGCGCCACGCGCCGCGGCGTGCCGAACAGGTTGCCGAGCACCGGGAACCCATGCTGACCGCGATGCTCGAACAGCAGCGCGGGGCCGCCGGCCCGGAGCACACGGTCGCATAGCTCGGTCATTTCCAGCACGGGCGACACGGGCTGGGCGATGCGGCGTAGTTCGCCGAGCGTCTCGAGGCGGCTGATGAAGTCGCGCAGGTCTTTGTATTTCATTCGGATGGGTCAAGGCCGCGCGAGTGCGGCGAGGCCGAAGAGGTGAGCGAAACAGACGGACGACAGGGTGCGTTCCCGGCGTCCAAAACGGTTGTCGATTTTACCTGCGTTACCCGCCGCACGTTGGCGGCGGAAATCGCGATGGGCCGGAAACGCGCTCAGTGAGCGGTTCTCCACGCGCTGAACAGCGTTCATTATTACATTTAGTTATAGTTGTGACGGGCTATAGTGTTGACGATCTATAAAACCCTGCTAGAATCGCTCGACATTGGTTGCAGGGCTTGAATTCTTTACCATCGCCCCCGGTCCTTCAGACGCAACGCGTCACCGTTTGCCGACCCCTGCACGGCTACTGAACGGTCTAGATTTGTTGTCCTCGCCGGCGCCACGTGACGCCGGCTTTTCGCGTGGGAGTCACTGCGCGCATGTCTTCGACACATGCCGCCCGACTTTTGTGGATGACTCCCCGTACGGCGCACCTGCCGTTTCCCGACGCTACCGCACCAACCAGAGCGCGTGGCGTCTTTGACCCTTCGAATGGCTGTACGTCGGCTTGCCGACACGTTCACCGGGTCATGCAACATGGGAGATCCGAATGAACACCTGGTTAACGTGGCGTCCCGACGAACGGTTCGCTGAACGCATCACGCAAGGTTTGCGTGCCGTTCTGCGCCGTGGGACGCGTTTGAGTCACCATCTCTTCAGCGTGGTAGGCGGCATGGCCGTCCTGTTCGCGCTCGCGCTCTGGCTGATGCCCAGCTGGCGCGGTACATTCGCGGCCCGCGTCATGCCGTTCGTGTCGGCGGCCGTTCAGGCTGGACCGGCGCGGCTGTTGCAAGGCAATCCGCTGCCGTCGTTTGCGCCGCCGGGCGCTCGTAGCGGTGTGTCGGACGACTCGCTGGCCTCCACGGCAAGCAATTCCGCGGTCGTGGCAGGCGGCGTGGCGCCCGTATCGATGTCGGGCGTTGCGGGCGACAGCAACAGCGCCGCAGCCACGTCCTCGCCGTTTGCGTCCGTCACGTTGAACGGCCTCGATCCGCGTTCGTTGCCGAGCGTCGGCGAACTCGCCCGGATGATCCCGTCGCAACGCGTGGCCGCCGATGCGCGGGATAACCGCGTGCTCGTTTCCGTGCGCGAACAGGCGCTCGTCGCGACGTATCTGTCGCGCCGCTATCGCGTGGCCCAGGAGCCCGTTGGCGAACTGGTGAAGGCGGCATTCGACACTGGTCGTGAAGTCGGTCTCGATCCGCTCCTGCTGCTGGCCGTGATGGCGATCGAATCCGGCTTCAACCCGTATGCCGAGAGCGGCGTCGGGGCGCAGGGCCTCATGCAGGTCATGTCGAAAGTCCATTCCGACAAGTTCCAGTATTTCGGCGGCAAGAGCGCCGCGCTCGACCCGCTCGCGAACATCAAGGTCGGCGCGCTGGTTCTCAAGGACTGCATTGCACGCGGCGGTTCGCTCGCGGGCGGCCTGCGGCTGTACGTCGGGTCATCGACGCAGGACGACGGCGGCTACGGCGCGAAGGTGATCGCCGAGCGCAGTCGTCTGCGCGACGTGGCGCGCGGCGTGAAGGTGCCGATTAACGCGCCCCAGGCGCCCACGACGGCGGCCGCTCCGGCGCAGCAGTCGCAGACCACGGTCGCCTCGGCCAAGCGTGTGCAGGTAACGCTCGATGGCGCGCATCCGCTCTCGGACAAGGCTGCTGCGGCAACGGCGCACGTGCCGGCTCAAGACGACGCCAGCACGAGCGCGCAGAAACATCCGTCGTCTGAGATGGGCGCCTGACGCGTTCGCTGGAGCGCCCGAGCCGACTCAGGCGAAGCGAAGAAGACGGGACTGTCGTTGGCCGATGGCCCGACGGAAACAGGCGAAAAACAGAAAGGGCACCTCGCGGTGCCCTTTTTCGTTGACGCGGCGTTTGGGGTGCCGCTCGCTTTGTCTTCGATGGGGCGCTCAGCGCCCCGTGCGCTCGAACAGTACCCGCAACCGCTGTACCGCTTCCTCGAGCTTCGCCTGCGCCGTCGCGTAGGAGAGGCGAATGTAGCGGCGCGGCTCGTTCGTGCCGAAGTCCATGCCCGGCACGAGTACGACGCCGGCGTCATGGAGCATTGCTTTCGTCAGTGCGTCACTGTCGCCGGCTGCGGGATGAGGCACGTCCGTGCAGTCGGCGTAGACATAAAACGCCCCGTCGGGCATCACCGGCACTGAGAACCCGAGCGACGCCAGGGCCGGCACGATGTAGTCGCGCCGTGCCTGGAATTCGAGCCGCCGGGCTTCATAGATAGCGAGCGTGTCGGGCTCGAAGCAGGCGAGTGCCGCATGCTGTGCGAGCGCCGAGGCGCAGATGAACAGGTTCTGCGCAAGTTTCTCAAAGGCGCTCACGAGCGTGGGCGGCACCACGAGCCAGCCAAGTCGCCAGCCGGTCATGTTGAAGTACTTCGAGAAACTGTTGACCGTGATGACGTCGTCGCCGAACGTCAGCGCCGAGACCGGCCGCGCGCCATAGCTGAGGCCCTGGTAGATCTCGTCGACGATCGTGAAGCCGCCGCGCGCCCGCACCGCCTTGACGATGCGATCGAGCTCGGCCGGCTCGATGGAGGTGCCCGTCGGGTTCGACGGCGACGCCAGCAGCACGCCGCGCGTGCGCGAGGTCCACAGGCGCTCGACGTCGTCTGCCGTCAGTTGGAAGCGTTCGGCCGGACCACTCGGCACCAGCACCGGCTTGCCTTCCGCCGCGGCCACGAAGTGCCGGTTGCAGGGGTAGCACGGGTCGGGCATCAGCACTTCGTCGTCGCGATCGACCAGTGCCGCACAGGCGAGCAGCAGCGCCGCCGACGCACCCGCTGTCACGACGATGCGCGCCGGGTCCACGCTGACGCCGAAAGCCTGCTCGTAGTGGCCGGCAATCGCCTCACGCAGCGCGGCGATGCCGAGTGCGCTCGTGTACTGCGTCACGCCGCGTCGCAGCGCGGCCGCGGCGGCTTCGACGACAGGCTCGGGCGCCGTGAAGTCGGGTTCGCCGATGCCCATGTGGATGATGTCGCGCCCGGCCTGCTCGAGCAGCGCTGCCTCCTTGGCCAGTTCCATCACATAGAACGGCTGGATGGCGTCGACGCGGGCGGCAAGCCGCAGCAGCGGTTCGGCTACGGAGTTCATACAGTGTTTCCAGTTCCTGCAGGTGCCCGGCGACTCGGACTTCAGCGGTCCGGGCTTAAGGCGTAACGACGGGGCTTAACGTCAGGGCTTAGCGGCGGCGCGCGGCCTGCGATTCGTCGGGGCGCAGTTGCGCCGAGAGCTTGTCGAGCACGCCGTTTACGTATTTGTAGCCATCCGAGCCGCCGAACGTCTTGGCGAGTTCCACGGCTTCGTTGATCACAACGCGATACGGAACGTCGATGTGGTGCTTGAGCTCATACGTGGCGACGAGCAGCACGGCGCGTTCGACCGGCGAGAGCTGTTCGATCGGACGATCGAGGCAGGGCGTGATGTCGGCGGAAAGCGTGTCCGACTCGCGGATCACCCCGTGCAGGATTGCCTCGAGGTGTTCGTGATCGGCTTTGTCGTAACCCTGCGAACCGCGCAACTGTGCATCGATTTCGCCGGCGGGCACGCCCGAAAGCAGCCACTGATACAGCCCCTGCGTGGCCAGTTCGCGGGAGCGTCGGCGTGCGCTCTTCATGCCCGTTCCTCTTCGTCTTCCTCGTCTTCCTCTTCTTCGTCGTCGCCGTCGAGTTGCTCCAGCGCGACCGCCAGGTTGGCCATCTCGATGGCCACGCGCGCGGCGTCACGGCCCTTTTCCGTCATGCGGGCCACGGCCTGCTCGTCGGTGTCGGTGGTGAGCACGCCGTTGGCAACCGGAATGCCGAAGTCGAGCGCGACGCGCGTGATGCCGGCGCCGCTTTCGTTCGAGACGAGCTCGAAGTGATAGGTCTCGCCGCGGATCACGGCGCCAAGCGCGACGAGCGCGTCGAACTGGCCGCTTTCGGCGAGCTTTTGCAGTGCGAGCGGAATTTCCAGCGCGCCGGGCACGGTGACGAGCAGCACGTCTTCGCCGGCTACGCCGAGGCGTTCGAGTTCTTCGATGCACGCGTCAGCAAGGCCGTTGCAGACCGGCTCGTTGAAGCGCGACTGCACGATGCCGACGCGCAGGCCGTCGCCGTCGAGATTCGGTTGGTATTGTCCGATTTCCATATGAGGTCCGTAGTGTCGGGTTGAGCGTGGAGAGGCCCGAAAGTGCCGGGTGGCTTTCGGATAGTGGGCCGCGCGTGTTTCAGTCGTGCGGCGATGGCGTCTCGGGCGGGTAGGGCGGCAGCGATTCCTTGCTGCCGGGCATCGGCATGAAACCGGTGACTTCGAGGCCGTAGCCCGACATGCTGCCGAGCCGCTTCGGTTTCGAGAGCACCTGCATGCGGCCCACGCCGAGTTCGCGCAAGATCTGCGCGCCGACGCCGTAGGTCTTGAAGTCGACCGGGCGCCGCGCGAGAGCCTCTGCGCGCTCTTTCTGGTCGAACGCCTTGAAGACGTCGATCAGATGTTCCTTGGTGTCGCCGCAATTGAGCAGCACGACGACGCCGAGTTCGCGCGATGCGATTTCCTTCATCGCCGCGTCGAGCGTCCACGAGTGCGTGGACGCGCCGGTTTCCAGCAGGTCGAGCACGGAAAGCGGCTCGTGCACGCGCACGGGCGTGTCCTGGTCCGGCCTGGGTGTGCCGCGCACCAGCGCGATGTGCGGCATGCGCGTGGGCTGATCGACGTACATGACCGCGTGGAAGGGGCCGTGCGCGGTCTGCATGGTGCGCTCGGCAACCCGCTCGACGATCGATTCGGTGCGGCTGCGGTAGTGGATCAGGTCCGCGATCGTGCCGATCTTGATGCCGTGTTCCTTGCCGAAATCGATGAGGTCCGGCAGGCGCGCCATCGTTCCGTCGTCCTTGATGACCTCGCAGATTACGGAGGCGGGCGTGAGCCCCGCGAGCGCCGTGAGGTCGCAGCCCGCTTCGGTGTGCCCGGCGCGCACGAGCACGCCGCCCGGCTGGGCCATGATGGGGAACACGTGGCCCGGCTGCACGATGTGGTCTGCACGTGCGTCGTGTGCGACTGCGGCGGCGATGGTGCGCGCCCGGTCTGCGGCCGAGATGCCGGTGGTCACGCCTTCCGCGGCTTCGATGCTGACCGTGAACGCCGTACCGTACTGGGTGCCGTTGCGATACGTCATGAGCGGCAGGTTCAGCTGCTTGCAGCGTTCCTGCGTGAGCGTGAGGCAGATCAACCCGCGGCCGTAGCGAGCCATGAAATTGATGGCTTCCGGCGTAACGAAGTCGGCCGCAATGATGAGGTCACCTTCGTTTTCCCGGTCTTCTTCGTCGACGAGAATCACCATCCGGCCTGCTTTCAGTTCGGCGATGATCTCGGGGGTGGAGGCGAGCGTCATGTGGGCGGCAATTTGGAGAAAGCGCGTATTTTACGCCACGCTGACGCGCCCGTCCCCTCGGCCGGATGGAAAAGGCCTCCGCGCTTTCCCTGCTTGCGGCCGCTGCTCCGCTCCTCCACCCGGTTAGCCCAGCAGGTGCGCGGCGATCGAACGGGCGAACGCGGGCAGATGCTCGCCGCCCAGCATGCCCAAAAGGCCGACTAGCGCCACGGCGGGCGGCGCGGGAGACTTCACATCGAGCACGCTGTAGATCACGCCGACGAGCACGCCCACGGCAAGCGAGACCAGATAGGTTTTCAGCATGGCCGGCCTCCGTCACATCGCGATCACGACGCGGCCCGCAGTACCCGCGGCCACGGCCTTGTATGCCTCGTGCGCGGCGTCGAGCCCGAAGCGTGCCGCGATGACGGGCGGCGCCAGCTTGCCGCTTTCGAAACCGTCCACGAGCGCGTTCATGAGCCGCGCGGATTCTGCCACGCCGAGCTTGGCGCTGTCCGCGCCGAAGAGCTGCGTCTCGTTGTGATAGAAGTCGATCAGGTCGAATTCGACGCGCCGCCGGCCCGTCGCGCTGATTTCGACCACGCGGCCGCGCCGTCGCACGAGGCCGAGCGCCGTTTCGAAGGCGACGCCGCCCACCGTGTCGTAGACCACGTCCGCGCCGCCGCCGGTCAAGGTCTTGACGGTTTCGACGGTGGAGGCGTCGAGCGGGACATAGTGATCGATCAGCCGTCCGGCGGGTGAATCCGGGCGCGGCGGATGGCGGTCCACGGCGATCACGCGAGCGCCGCGCGCCTTGGCGATCTGCGTCACGGCACCGCCTACGCCGCCGCCCGCACCGATCACGGCGATGGTTTCGCCCTCGCGCAGTTGCGCGTAGTCCACCGTGCCGAGCCAGGCCACGACGAAATTCACGCCGATCGCCGATGCTTCTTCGTGGCTCAGGTTCGCAGGCTTGCGCGAGAGCGCGGCGGCCGGAATGCGGATGAATTGCGCGTGGGTGCCGTCCCGCGTGAAGCCGATGTCGCCGCCGGTGCCCCAGACGTCGACACCTATCCAGTCCGGCGGCCCGTCCACCACGACGCCGCTGAAGTCGCGCCCGGGAATGCGCGGCAAAGCGGTGTGCTCGAAATGGCCGGACACGTTCTTGACGTCGCTCGGATTCACCGATGCGCTGACGATCTTCACGATGGCCGAATCGCCGTCGCGCTCGGGCGTGGGCACGTCGACGTATTCGAGCGCGTCTGGACTGCCGAAGGTGCTGAATCGGATGGCTTTCATGGCGACCGTTCCTGTATGAGATTGCATCGCCGCGCAGGGGCGACGTACGGTCCGAAGTGTAGGTGGCGTGCAGTCCGTCGAGTAGACAAGCGCTTTCGAATTTCGGACAAGACGGCGTGCGGCGTTTTCGGCGGGGAAGTGTCGCGGCTGGCGCTTACGTCGCTTCGCTCTATGCGCCGTGCGCCACGCGGTGCCGCAGTCAGTCGGCCTGAGCGTCGGCGCGGCTCGGTCCGTCTGACGCACTGGCGGCCCCGCTGACGCCGCCGCTATCCGAAGGCGCTTCGGTAGCCAGCGTGGCGCGCGTGTAGAACCCGGTGGGCGGCGCGCCGAGTTCGCGGCGAAACATATCGCTGAAACTGCCCGGCAGGTAGCCGAGCGAGCGCGCCACGCTGCCCACCGGCTGTCCTTCGGCAAGGCGTGACACGGCGACGGCAAGCTGAACCTGGCGGCGCCACTCGGCGAAACCCACGCCCAGTTCGCGCATGAACAATCGGGCCAGCGTCCGCACGCTCGCTCCGGTGTGAGCAGCGTGCTGTTCGAAGCTGACGTCGATGGACGGATTGGCGATTACCGCCTCGCACAGTGCCGCAAGCCGGCGGTCGGCGTGCGCGCCCGGCAGCGGGATGCGCAACGCGTGTCGCGGCGCATGTTCGAGTTCGAGCACGATCATGCGAAAGGCGGCGTCCAGATAGGTGTCGTCGCGATCCTGCTCGTGCTCCGCGATGGCGCTGATCAACTCGCGCAGCAGACCGTTGACCTCGAACACGTCGCACCGGTTGCTCAAGTGCTGCACGTAAGCGCTGCGCAGATAGACATTGCGCATTTCGACAGCGCTCAACATGCGGATGGCGTGCACGGTACCGGCCGGCAGCCACACCGCGCGCTGCGGCGGCACCATGAGCGCTTCGTCGCCGGCTTCCACCCACATCACGCCTGCAACCGCGTAGAGCACCTGCGCCCAGTCGTGCGCGTGGGGCTCGATGTAAAGGCCGCGCGGATAGCGCCGCGCGAGCGCACGGCCGCTGCCGTGGCTTGCCTGCAAGTCGGGAGGAATGGCCTTGGGCATGCTGGTGGCTGCGTTCAGGCTTGGAAAGATGAGGGTGCGGCCGGGCTGCTGCTGCCCGGCTGTTGAGACGCGATAACCGGTTCCGCTCGCGACGGCTGCCGCATCCGGGCGGCGTAGACGACCGCGTTACAGCGGCTTGCGGTCGTCCTGTTCCAGCGAGAGCATCCGCTCCACATCGCGCAATTATGTTGAGTCTGGCTGGAGACGGCCAGCCTATATACGCGTGGTTGCAAAGTGACAGCAGTATACCGTCAGAAATACCGTCGCCTGACCGTGTCTGTAGCGAGACGACTTCGGAAATTGGACTGACTGTCGTGTGACGGGGCACCGCGCGAACGCGGCACCTTCCTCGATCGCGCGGCTGCGGCTGTGACGATTGGCAAGGCGGGAATGGCGGTGCCGGTCGGGATGTCTTGCGGTCTAGCGCTCCCCCTCCCGTCCGGATGCTGCGCCTTACGTCGCATCAGGGGTGATAGTTCTCGTCCGGCGGCGTGGCTGGCGTCATGTTGATCACGGCCTGCGGCGTCGGCGTGTCCCAGTTGTTGACGCCCGAGATCCAGGCATTGCCGCCGAACCGCACCCATGCGTTGTCCTGCCAGCTGTAATGCACGTGGGCGCGCACGGTGATGTCCGGCAGATCCTGCACCGGCACGTTGCTCCACTGGACGGTCAACGTGTATTGATAGCCTTGCGGCGCCCAGCCGTCCGGCGGAACCTGGGCAAAGATCGGGTTGAGGTCGTACTGGGGCGGATTGCCCAACAATGTGGTGGCTGCCGCAATCCGGCGCTGTGCGGGTGGAACGTAGTTCATTGCGCTGCTCCTGTTCGTTCGATGTCGGGAAGGTCCGGCTGCGGTCTCGCGACTGCGGCCTGTTCGAATGAACGTCTGGCGGCTGGCAACGTGAAAACCCGTGACGGATGGTGACCTGGGACGACCGACGACAATCGGCGATGCGGCCAGTTTGAGACGTTCGACGTCGACCCCTGAATCAGTGACGATGAGACTTGCTCGGTGGCTCACGCCGCGGCTGAATGGGTATAACTGGGAGGATTTCGAGGGCTGGATCGAGGATCGTCGCCTGCGGCTCGGAGGTACGGTGGGCGACGACGGCGATCAATGATCGAGTCTCTAAATCTAGCGATTCGCATGGGTCGAGATACGGCCAGTTTCTGCCGCTGGTTCTTCTACGTGCGGTGGCCGATTGGCTGCGGACAGCAGACGCACATCTGCCAGCCAAACGTTCCCGTGCTTGCCTCAGTGCAAAGCATCGGTTCGTCGATACACGGCGAGTATCAGGCGCAATCCGAGCGCGGCTATCGCTGCCGAAGCGCAGCGGTCTATCCAGATCTTTGCGTTCAGGTACCTGTGCCGAAGACCGTCACCCGAAAAACATACAGCGACGGTAGCGTACCACCCCGCCTCGACGGCAAAGACAAGCGGCGGCAACGCGATGTAGCACCACAAAGGCGGATGCTGCGGCAATAACGCCGCGAAAATGCTGCCGTAGACAATCGCTGTCTTGGGATTGGTCAACTGGGTGGTCAACCCCGTCCAGAACGATCTGCCCGTGTTCGGCTTCGCTTCAGGCCGATTGCCAGCAATCACAATCGACGACGATGATCCGCGCCAGATTCCCAGAGCGAGATAGAGCAGATAGGCGCCGCCGGCAATTTTGAGCCCGCCATATAGCCATTCCACGCTGTTCAACAGCGTATAGAGTCCCGCCAGGGCGACTCCGCTGAAGCACACTCCGCCGACGCCCATTCCCATTGCGGTGGCAAGCCCGTCCCGACGCGATAACCCGAGCGAGTTTCTGACAACCAGAACGAAGCTCGGCCCGGGGCTTATCGCGCCGATCAAAAGAGCCATGAGGATGGCTAGGAGAGCCGACGAGATATTCATGGAGTCTCCACGGGCCAGGAAAGGGGCTGGAAGACCATATTTTGAGGGGCAGGCTGTCTGATAAGCTAGCGCACAGTTCGATAGCGAGGTGTGAATTTGAAGCACATCCAGAAGGCCCGGCCGCCGCTTGCTAACCTCGAAACTGTCTGTCTGGTCGCTCACGCAGGATCGTTCAGTGCAGCAGCCACGGCCAGCGACATCACGCACGGGGCGATCAGCCGGCGCATTGCTGCTGTCGAAAACTGGCTCGGCGTGCCGCTCTTCGAACGGCACGGTCGCGGAGTCACGCTCACACCAGACGGGCAGCGCTTTGTCGGACAGGTGGAACAGGCATTCGACATCATCGATGGCGCTGCCGAGCAATGGCGTACACGTCAAAGCGCAAGACTGGTACGCATGAGCGTTGTCTCTTCATTCGCGCAGCTCTGGCTCTTCAAGCGGCTTGCCGCGCTCGAAGCCGGCCCGAATCCGCCCAGGATTCAGCTCGATGTCGGTTCGCGTAACGCGGACATTTCTGGCGGGGAAGCTGACCTCGCGATTCGCTATGGCCGGGGGCACTGGCCAGGCCTGCATGCCGAATTGCTATTGCCGGAAATGCTTTCCCCAGTGGCGCATCCTGACATCGCCGCAGAACTAAGGCGAACCGGCCCTGAGGGGTTACTGGCGCATCCTCTGCTCCACGATTCGGACCTGACGGGCTGGCGTACGTGGTTTCACGGCCACGACGTTTCACTCAAGGGACGGCCACATGACCGACGTTTCGAGGATTACACGTTGGTCCTGTCTGCGGCGGAATCAGGATTGGGTATCGCGTTGGCCCGTCTGCCGCTTGCAACAGCGTGGCTGCGGCAAAGCAAACTCGTTCGGTTAGACCGGCGTACGGTCGCGAGCCCGCTCGCGAATTACATCGTCACGGCAAAGCAGGAACGAAGGCCGGAGGTACTTGAGTTGATTCAATGGTTACGGGAGGGCATCGGAGCAAGCGCAGGGCCGTCAGTACAGCGCAAGAGCACCTCCTCACGGACTTGATGCCGGATAGCCGTTGTGCGCCGGCATTCGGACATTTCTCGATCGACCCTGGATTCGCGCTCCTGACCTTGAATACGTCACAACGCGGTCGACCTCACCGGTATGCCAATGCGCTGGCGGAAACGGTCAACGGCCTGCATCGGTGCGCCGGTGCCCGCGCGCCGGCCGCCTTTCGACGGTGGGACGCACATTGCCACCGATGTTTCATTCATAAGGATGTTATGTTGCCTGTTCGCCGCAACATTTCATTGGATGGAAGGTCAGGTGGACAGACTCGAAGCCATGTCGATCGTGCTGCTCACGATCGAAAAAGGTAGTCTCACGGCGGCCGCGAAGGCCTTGAACATGCCGCTGCCGACCGTGAGCCGGAAGGTCACCGAACTCGAGGCGTACCTCGGCACGAAATTGCTGCATCGTTCGACACGCAAGCTGACCTTGACCGATGCGGGCGAGGCTTACGTCGGGTCGGTCAAACGCATCATGCAAGACATCGAGGAGGTCGAACGAGCCGCGGCCGGCGAGTACACCACCCCACGCGGCGAACTGGTTCTCACCGCGCCGGTACTGTTTGGCGATATGTACATGTTGCCCATCGTCACGGACTTTCTCGCGGCCTACCCCGAGATCAATGTCCGCCTGCTTCTCTCCGACCGCAATCTTCATCTCTACGACGACCACGTCGATATGGCGGTCCGCATTGGCACCCTGCCGGACAGCAACATGATCGCAACCCGGGTCGGCACGATGGAGACGCTGGTGTGCGCTTCGCCGGACTTGCTGGCTGCGCACGGCGTACCGAAACACCCCGGTGATCTGGAAAGGCTTCCGTGTGTCGTCTTTGCCGGCCCGTCCACCACGGCCTGGTGGTTCCGCGATCCCGCGACCAGACGCGATTTCGACGTCAATATCCATGCGCGGCTGTCGGTGACCACGGCCGAGGCTGCCGTACAGGCCGCGCTTCGCCATACGGGTTTCACGAGGGTCTACCGCTATCACTGCGATGCCGCGCTGCGCACAGGGGCGCTTGTCCACGTCCTTAGGAAGTTCGATGTCGGGTCGATTCCGGTGAGCCTCATCCACGGTGAGCGCGGACTGTTGCCGCTCAAGATGCGGGTCTTTCTCGATTTCGCCGCCGACCGCTTGCGGTCCGCAATGTCGGCGCTCGGTCAGGCCTGATGGTGGTCGCTGCGTCGAATCCTCATCCTTGCCGTCTGGCCATACTTTCGTTTGATGGAAGATCGGTTCTCGAAAATAGCCAATTATTGTTTTGGACGGAAGACCCTACTATGCCTCCTACCGAAGCCACGGTGGCTCGGATCAACGGAGAAATCTCATGGCCCGCCTTCCCATTCCCTCGAAAGAAGCCGCACCCGCCAAAGCGCAACCGATCCTCGCGAACTACGAAAAAGTGCTCGGCGTGATTCCGAACTTCTTCGCCCTGATCTCGCAGTCGCCCGATGCCCTGAAGGCGATCGCCGACATGCACGGGACGCTCGGCCAGAGCCTCGGTCACAAGACCCGTGAACGCATCCACGTGATGACGGCCGAGGTGAACGGCTGCAACTACTGCCTGTCGGCGCACACGTATCTCGGCGCGAAGCTGCAAGGTCTGACGCCGGAAGACATGGAACTCAACCGCGACGGCCATTCGACCGATCCCAAGGCCGACGCCGCGCTGCAGTTCGCCTACAAGGTCGCCACGTCGCGCGGTCACATCGAAGACGCGGATGTCGAAGCGGTGCGTGCTGCGGGTTACACCGACGAACAGGTCGTGGACATCGTCGCCGAAACGGCGTTCAGCTTTATCACCAACCTGTTCAACAACACGTTCAAGACCGACAGCGACGCGACGTTCCCGGCGCTCCGGACCCGGGCTCGCAAAGCGGCCTGAAGTACGGATGGACCAGGCACCGCTATGGGTGTCCGCCTCTCCAGGATCGATGGCTGATTGCTCCGTTCCGGCCACGCGCGGCTCTTCATGTGCGCCTGGCCGGCCGGAACGCTTTTTCAGTGCGATACACCAGATCGCCGCCTCTACCTGGCGCGAGGGTTCGCGAAGAAACAGCCGATGTCCCGCTCGTACGTCTGTGCGCGCGACAGCGCTCCAGTCCCCGGCTGCGGCTGGCGTGTCGCGTTTCGCTCGCGCACTGGAACGACGCGCATTGATCTATTCGGAAGTCCGGTCGGTATCCACACCGACCACGCTGTCCGTCCATGTAGGCGACACTGTTGAGATTCGGCACATGAAGGAGTATCCGGCGCGCGTAGTAAGTATTCGTCGTGTGGACAACGAATAGCCGTGTCTCGATGAGACCTAGGCGGGTGTGATCCGTCGGCCGAGTTCGGCACACAACCGGCCGTTCGACATCGACGCATGAATCGCCGACAATTCGGTTCATCGCCTTTGCTAGACATCAGTCCGGCCATCCCCGTTAAAGGCGGAAAACCTTGAAGGAGCCTTTTGTGGCATGCCCACGATGCGAAGACATTTGCGTTCGGTATGCAATCAGACATCCTCGCGAATTACGCAAGGCGATAGAGATAGCAGCGCAGAACATCGCGGACAAAACGCTCATAGAAGTGATTCCCAACAGCCCTTGGGTCTCCGTCTCGTTTGACAAACTGGCGGAGGGTGCCGCATGGGACGACTACGTCGAGTACCATTTTCGCTGCCTGCATTGCGATGAAGCTTTTTGGTTGCACGCGGAAACGTATCACGGAAGCGGTGGGTACTGGGAACCGAAAGACCCGGCATCGATACGCGACAACATCACCAACTAGCGGCGAACGGCCAGTACCTGCCGTTCCGGAGAACTACAGGTTAGACATTCTGATGTCTCTTCAGGTCAGCAAGCAGTCCTTCGCTACGAGTCCAAAGATGCCACATTGCAAGCGTCGAGCAGAGGTGACTCGTAACAGCCGATACGGCGCCGCACTTTCTGCCGGCACAAGGCCGCCTCACCGCCTTGCAACTGCAAATCCTCGCCAGAAAATGCGCATAGCCAGAGCGTTCTTCATGCTGCAGCTTCGTCGTTGAACACATCCTTTGGTCACGCGCACCTGCACAAGTCACCACTTGGCCAATGATCCCGCAATGCGCACTTTCACGGCCGCCACGCAGTCAAGTGCCGTCGTCAGCACCGGGTTGGGTGACGTATCGCTGTAATAGAGGCGCACCGTTTCCAGAAATCGCGCGCCCTTTAGCGCGAGAATTGCTGGCGTACCGCGCTCCACTCCGCGCCGCGGTCATCGGCATTAGCGCAAGGAAGGGATAAAGGCCGAGCATCGTTTCGTTTGCCTGAATCGAAACCGACTGTACGCAGCCCGCCGGCAGTTCCAGGCCACCCTGCTGCAGCCCAGCTTGTGTCCGTGGCAGGGAATGCCGAACGGCGCTCCGGCTGCCGACCCTTCCCACAGACTCTCGTCAACCACGAAGTCGGGTCCGTAGTAACGCCGCAGCGTGGTCACTTTTTCGCCCGACAGGTCGGCGGGCAAGATGTCATGGGAGCCACGGCTGGCCATCTTGCCGCGCACCGGTCCCGTAGGGCACCCAACCAGTCTGTTCGAATCGCTGTGAGCCCGCGGGCTGGCGCGTGCTCGTCACAAAACCGGCGGGGTCATGGCCAGTCCATCCGGATGGCATAGGCGGTCAATTCCGCAACGTTGTGCAACGACAATTTCGACATCAGATTCTGCCGGTGTTTGCGCACCGTCAGTACGCTCAGGTCCAGTTTCTTGGCGACGTCCCGGCTGGAAAGTCCCTTGGCGATCAGCACGAGGATTTCCCTTTCCCGCGCCGTGATCGATTGCGCAGCGTTGTCGTGCGCAATCTCGAGCGCATGCGCGAGCGCCTTGCTCACATACCGGATGCCGGACAGCACCAGGGAAATCGCATGAAGAAGTTCGTCGCCGTCTTCATGTTTGAGCGTGTACCCGTCCACGCCAGCCGCCATGGCAGACCTGACTTCGGAAGCACTCTGGTTGCCCGTCACGACCAGAATTCTGGTCTGCGGGAATTCGCCCCTGATCTGTTGCGCCAGCTCGATGCCCCGGCAGCCTGGCAAATCGAGGTCCAGCAATAACAGGTCGGCCTGTGTATCGCGCACGAGCTGACCTACCATCCGCCCGTCTCCCGTCTCGCCCACCACGCACCAGTTGCTCCTCGTCATTAGTAGCAGCTTCATACCGTCGCGAATCATGGCGTGATCTTCGGCAAGCACGATTTTTTTCATTTTTCTTTCACCGTTTTCCGAGGCCACTCGATGCCTCATTCTTTTGCGACAATGCCGAGCAATCGCCGGTGCGGCGCATCGTGCGGCGTAACGGGTTTCCCGAGAACCTGACGTTACACAAGATCAGACGCGCGTGTTCAAAATGGCAAACAGAATACCTCACGAATATGGCGACAATGTGCGCCTGGCGCTGGTCAACACGTTATATCGTCAGTCGCCGCCTATCCTTTTCGGCAATATCGCCGTGGTCAGCCTGACGGTACTTCTGCTGTGGAACGAGGTTCTGCGACGCGATCTGCTGGCGTGGGCGACTGCCATCTATGTGCTGACCGGCATGCGGATCGTGATGGTGTGGCGCGATCGTCGAGCGCCTGAGCACCCTGTCGCGACGGCTATGCGGCGCGTGCGGCGATACATGTTTTTCTCGGCCATGTCCGGCTGCCTGTGGGGCGCCATGGGGATTCTGTTCTTTGCGCCGGACAACATCGTCGTGACAGTACTGATCTGCATTGTGCTGGCCGGCATGACGGGGGGATCGGTTGCTTCGTTGTCCTGCTGGTGGCCGACCTATCTTGGCTTTGCCGCGCCGACTGTGCTGCCGTTTGCCATTCGCTCCTTCGTGTATGGCACGCCCCTGTTTTCCGTGCTGGGATTCCTTTCGCTGTTCCTGCTGGGAGTCAACATCGCATTCAGCCGGACCCTGCAACGGACGGTGCGCGACGCCGTGTTGTTGCGTTTCGAGAACGTTGGCCTGATCCGGCAACTGACCGAGCAAAAGGAGCGAGCGGAGATCGCCAACCGCGGCAAATCGCAATTCCTGGCTGCCGCGAGCCACGACCTGCGTCAGCCCGCCCATGCATTGGGCCTCTACATCGCAACGCTGCGCGCCATGGCCGGGGCGCCGACCATCGGGCGCGCGGCGCTCGATGAAATCGCCGAACGCTTGCAGACGGCGTTGAAAGGCATGTGCCAGTTGCTGAATGTATTGCTGGACGTCTCACGGCTCGATGCGGGGGTGATCGAAGTCGAGCCGCGCTGTTTTCCACTTCAGCAGGAACTGGACGCGCTGGAAAGCCAGTTTCTCAGCGCCGCCTCAGCGAAAGGGCTGACACTGAGATTTCGTCCGACCGCAATCTGGCTGGATACCGATGCAGTTCTCCTGCGCAATATCCTGACCAACCTGGTGTCGAACGCGGTGCGTTACACGAACCATGGAGGCATCCTCGTCGCTTGCCGGCGCCGCGGCGCGGACGTAGAGGTCCAGGTATTCGACACAGGCATCGGAATCGCATCCGATCAACTGCCCAGTATCTTCAGGGAGTTCTATCAGGTCGACAATGCAGCGCGTGATCGGGAACAGGGCCTGGGGCTCGGTCTGGCCATCGTGCAGCGAACGGCCACCCTGCTCGGTGCGAGTGTCCAGGTGCGCTCGCGGCCTGAACGCGGCTCGCTCTTTTCGATCAGGCTGCCGGTCATGCAACACATTCGTCCATCCGGGACCGGCGAGCAAGCGCAACAGGCACCGGCGGTCTCCGGCGGCCCAAAGAAGACGATCCTGGTCGTGGACGACGATCGCGACGTGCTGGCCAGCATGCAGACCCTGCTTGGCGCCTGGGGACACACCGTTGTCGCGGCGCAATCTCTGGAGCAGGCGATCGCGGCAGCCAGGTCGCATGGCTGTGCGCTGGAACTGGTCGTGACCGATTACAGGCTGGCGAGGCACGTGACGGGTGTCGATGTCGTTCGGGCGATATCCGACTCGATCGGGCGTGCAATCTCGGCAATCATCATTACCGGCGATACCTCGACCGAGGGCATCAACGGCGCTTCGTCGAGTGGCTATCGCGTCATGCACAAACCGCTCGATCCGCACGAAATGCGAGCGCTGATCGAGATGTAGCCTGGCTGAAGCCGCGTGGGTGACTACTGCATTTGCAGTATTTACCTCGACCGAGCCCATGCGTTACCGTCCGCCAATCGGGGATTTCTGAATTCCTAAAACGAATTTGGCGGCGTAACGGCGTGCGCGGCAGGTATCGGAGAAAAATAAAATGAATCAGGCGTACCGGGTGGTCTGGAACGCCACACACGGGGTGTGGCAGGTTGCATCGGAGCGGGCTCGCGCACGCGGCAAGGCATCGAGCAAGACAGTAGTGGCCATCGGCTTGCTGCTGTGCGGCGTGTTTGTGCCAATGGCGGGGGCCAACGCCCAGGTGTCTTTACTCATCGGTAGCGGAGGAAGCGGCGGTAGCGCCGGCGGCGGCGGCAACCCCGGCGGCAGTGGCGGGCTCGGCGGTGGTGGAGGCGGCGGCAGCGGCGGTAGCGGAGTTTATGGTGGCGGTGGCGGTGGCGGCTTCGGGGGCGGCGGCGGCGGCAACTTCGGCACTTTCGCTACCAATTTTGGCTACATTGCCGGCAACGGTGGCGGCTCTGCCGGGGGGAGCGGTGACACCACCGGCAATGGCGGTGGGGGAGATTCCGGTGGGGTCATCGGCGGCAACGGATCGAGCGGCACCGGTGGCAATGCCGGTAGCGGGACCGGGGTCGGCACCATCACGACAGTACCGAGTTCGGACACGATTTCTACTGGCTCGAGCCAATCCAACGTTTATAGCTATGCCGGGGTGGGTGCCGGCGGGGGCGGCGGCGGTGGTGGCGGCGGCAACGGCGGCAACGGTGGCACAGGTACCGCCGGCTCTCTCTCGGTTACCGGTGCCGGGGTTGGATTGACACTGACCTCGGGTATGTTGGTGGGCGGCGGGGGAGGCGGTTCTGGTGGTGAGGGTGGGGCGGGTGGAGTGGGTGGTGCTGGCGCGGTCACCGTCGACAGCAACGCAAGACTCTCGGCGACTACCTTCCAGGTGGGCGGCGGCGGCGGTGGTGTTGGCACCAGCGGCGGTACGGGTGGTGCTGGCGGTGCTGGGACGGTCACCATCGAGAGTGGTGCCACACTTTCCGCGACTACGTTGCTTTTGGGCGGGGACGGCGGTGGCGGGGGCACAACGACAACCAACAGCGGCGGTACGGGCGGCACAGGTACGGTGACCGTAACAGGCAATTCGACCGTCAACGTTACGGGATCGCTCGTCCTTGGTGGGTATGCAGGCGGTTCCGGTACCTTTGGCAATGCCGGCGCAGGCGGCGCGGGCATATTCAATCTGGGTGGTGGCAGCACGCTGAACCTCACCGGCGCATCGTTCACCATCAATAGCAACGGGACGTTCAACCTCGGCGATGCCACGGTCAATGACACGACGGCCGGCACGATCACCGGACTGAGCAGCGTCGTGAACAATGGCCAGATCAATTTCAACCAGACGGATACGTCCACGATCTCGGCCAACATCAGCGGAACTGGCAGGGTGAGCCAGAACGGTAGCGGCACGACGATCCTGACGGGCAATAACACCTACACGGGCGGTACAACCATCGCTGCGGGCGGGACGTTGGAGATTGGAAACGGCAGCGCGGGCGCATCGCTCGCAGGTAACGTGATGGATAACGGTGCGCTGGCGTTCAATCACTCGGACAACTGGACGTTTTCTGGAACAATTTCCGGCAGTGGTTCGGTAACGCAAAGCGGCACCGGCATGCTGACGCTTTCCGGCGCCAATACCTACGCAGGCACGACGACGATCAGCGGTGGCACGCTGAAACTGATGGGTGACACCGCGAGCTTGACGGGCAACATTGCCAATCGCGGTGCGCTGATTTTCGGACAGTCGGCCAATTCGAGTTATAGCGGCGTCATTTCCGGCAGCGGTTCGGTCACGCAAAGCGGCACGGGCACGCTGACGCTCTCGGGCGCAAACGCTTATTCAGGTACGACGACGATCACCAGCGGCACGCTTGATCTGACGGGTGATACGTCGAACCTGACTGGCAACATCACCGATAGCAGTGCACTGATTTTCGGACAGTCGACCGACTCGAGTTATGGCGGAAGTATCTCCGGTGGCGGTTCCGTTACGCAAAGCGGCACAGGCACGCTGACGCTCTCGGGTACGAACGCCTATACAGGCGGTACGACGATCAGCAGCGGTACGCTCCAGGTCGGCAATGGTGGCGTAAGCGGATCGCTCTCGGGTAGCGTGGCCAACAATGGAGCGCTCGCATTCAATCGCTCGGACAACGTAACGTTTAGCGGCGCCATTTCAGGAAGTGGCTCGGTCGAGCAAAGCGGCGGTACGCTCACGCTGTCGGCCACGAATACGTACACCGGCAGTACGAACATCAACGGCGGCGCGACCCTCGCATTATCCGGTACCGGCAGCGTGGCACATTCCAGCGTCGCCGACAGCGGCACGCTGGATATTTCCAGTACCAGCGGTACATCGATCCAGAGCCTGTCGGGCAGCGGAAACGTCGTACTGGGCGGCCAGACCCTGATGCTCTCGAACGCCAACGGCACCTTCTCCGGCGTGATCTCCGGCACCGGCGGTCTAACGATTGGCGCGGGTACCGAAACCCTGACGAACGTGAGCACCTACACGGGTACGACGACAATCGGCAACGCTGCAACGCTCATCCTGTCGAGTGGGAACAATATTGCGCTAGGCAATGTCGTCAATTTCGGCAATCTCCAGATTTCTGGGTCGATGGGCGGCCTGTCGGGGACAGGTTCTGTCTCGGTGGGTACTGTCGGGTTGGTGCTAACGGGTTCCGGGTCGTTCGGCGGCGTGATATCGGGAGCCGGTGGTCTTACGCTGTCGGGCAGCAATGAAACGCTGTCGGGAACGAATACCTACGCGGGTGTGACGACCATCGATGCCGGAAGCGCCTTACTCCTGTCGGGGACAGGCAGCATCGCACAATCGAGCGGCGTGACAGCCAACGGCACTCTGGATATCTCGGGAGTGGCGGCCGGTGCAACGATCCAGAATCTCTCGGGCATGGGCAGCGTGAAGCTCGGCAGCCAAACGCTGACGCTCTCCAGCGCGATCGGCAGTTTCTCCGGTACGTTTAGCGGGTCAGGTACGCTTGTCAAGCAAGGTAGCGGCACGCTGATCCTGGACGGTAACAGTTCGTCGTTCACCGGCACGACCGAGGTGAACGCCGGCTTGCTCGAGGTGGGCGACATCAATACGCCTTCGGCGTTGTTGGGCGGGAATGTCTCCGTTGATGCAGCGGGTACGCTGCGCGGTCATGGTACGGTGGCGGGCGACGTGAGCAACCAGGGCGTCGTGATGCCGGGCGGCTCGATCGGCACGCTGACTGTAAGCGGAAACTACGCGCAGGCCAGCAACGCGACGCTTGCGATCGAGGTCAACCCGACGCAGGCCTCGCAGCTGAAGGTGGGCGGCAGCGCGGCGCTCGCTGGCACGCTGGCGATTACGTACGATCCGGGCGCCTACTCGGCGAAGACCTACACGCTGGTGTCGGCAAACAGCATCAGTGGCAAGTTCGCCAGCGTCACGAGCACCGGCGCATCGAACCTCGGCGCGCTGACGCCGTCGCTCAACTACGATGCCAATGCGGTCGATCTCGTGCTGAATGCGACCTCCACACCGGCGGACCCGTTGGTGATCGCGCCGACCAACACCAGCATCTACACCGCCGTGGGCACGTCGGCCATTTTCGGCGCACAGACGCAGGGCGCGGCGCTGCTCGATCGTATGGGCCAGGTCTCGCGGGCTACGGCCGCTCAGCCCTATGGCTGGATCAGCGCGACGGGGAGCCGGACGAAGGTCGGCAGCACGAACGGCGAACCAGGCTTCCAGACCAACCGCTTTGGTTTCCTCGCGGGCCTCGAAAAGCGCTTCGGCGCGAGCACGGCAGGCGTGGCGATTGGCTACGACCACACGGACATCAACGAGCAGAACACGGGCGATTCCGGCACGACCGATACGCTACGTGCGGCGCTTTACGGTACCCGCAATGTCGGACCGGTGAACCTTGCCGCCACCTTGGGTGCGGGGCTCGACTTCCTGTCGCAGAAGCGGCCGTTCGGCGCCGCCACCACGGCAGAAGGCGATCATATGGGCCAGGAGTTCAGCACGGGCGCCCAGGCGAGCCTGCCGATGACGTTCGGTAGCGTGACGGTGACGCCACGCGCCGGGGTGCGCTATGCGTACTTCCATGCGAATGGTTTTGGCGAAAGCGGCGCTGGCGGGCAGGATCTGAACGTCGGCACGGATAACGTACGCAGCCTGCAACCGTATGTGGGTGTGACAGTCGACCGGGCATTCGGCGATGCACTGAGGCCGGTCAATGCGGAACTGCGCCTGGGCTACGCACACGAGCTGCTCGACACGAATCGCTCGATTAACGTGGCGGCGCACGACGGCACGGGGTTCGTTGCGCCGGGAACGAACTTTCCGCGCGGATATCTCACGGCGGGCGCAAGCGTGACGTTGCATCCGCTGAAAAACCTCGATGTCTCGCTCAGCTACGACACCTTGATCAATACCACGCATGCATCGGCGCAGCAGGGCGACCTCCGTGTCGGGTACCAGTTCTGATCTGGTCTATGCGGCCGGTCGAGTGCACAAACCGGCCGCTCGATTCTCTGAGGCTGGCAGACCGCTCAGGGTCGGGTCACGCCTTTTGCATCGCGAGCACGCCCGTGACGATCGCCGCGCACGGGCGTGGGGCTCTGGTCGGCCATCTCCCGGCATTCGATCGAGTTCTCGGGTGGACATTTGAGCGTCAGGTGCGTCCATACAACGGTCGTTCCCGCTGTCGGACATGTCAGTGCGTCAGGCAGTTGGTCGTGTTGCTGAAGCTCGTGCAGTTCGTGTACACAGGTCGATTCATCGCGTTGATAGCCTGTTGTGTCTGAAGGTAATTTGCCATCGCCTGTGCGGCCTGCGCGCGCTGCTGCATCTCAGCCTGATACGACTGCTGTAGATCGCTCTGGATACGATTCAATTCGGCGATCAGCTTGGCCTTACTGGCGTTTTCCTCGCGTTGCTGATCCTGAAGGTACTGCCCCCACGTCGTTTGCTGGTTAATTAGCGACAGCAGCGCCGTATCGCCTTCCTGATAACTGCCCAGCAGGATAGGTACTACCGTAGGCGTGACCGTCATCAGCTCGTCCGCAGTTGCCTTGCGGCACGGCTGGATCATGTCGTGAACTGCGTACAGGGATTTAATCTCGTCCGGTGTTGCATGGTCGGCGCTATTTAGCTGTGCCAGTGTCGCGTCGGCTGGGTCCATCGGGCGTCGAGCGCGTATCGGTGCCGCCTGAGGACTGTTGTACGCCTCGGCAGCGCAATCTTTCATTTGTGTGACAGCCTGTTTGATGACTGCGGACATGTGATTTGCTCGTTGCTGCGTGGCAGTCTGGCACCCGGCAAGCAGCGCGGCGGCGAGTAGCAGTGCGCGTGTGGTTTTCATGGTTTTCTCGTGTACGTTACCGTATCGATCGCCCACATCAGAGGATACGCAACGTCCAGGAGAGTTTCCGTTTTTTTCAACACTATCGGCCATGTCCGGACATTGGCATGCCGTTCCGCGTCGGCCGCCTTGGCGACAGCTTCGGACGTTGAGCGTCGACGATCTTCGCCGGCATCGCAGCGTGAGAAAGCGCGTAGCAAGTAGTGAGGCGTTTTGCAGTTGAACCAGACGTTCGCGAGGAACTTATAACGCGCCCTTCCTCTTGTCTTCGGACAGCTTCAAGACAGGCGGCGACCTGAGCAGATTTTCAGGCTGAACCCTTTCCCAGAGGCCTCCGTTGCCCAGTGCTCGTCCCAACTGGTCCTCGCGCCTGAGCCATTGTTCGACCGTCCTGATTCGCCCAGGATGAATTTCGTCGAGCAATGCGTAGTCTCTCTTGACGATCCCGTACTTCCACAGATTCCAGAAGCCGGTGAAGTTTTCGCGGAAGCTCATCGTACTTTTGTCGCGGAGATCGGCGTTATATCCGGAAGGCAAATCGGCCGCGGCTTTGAGCGGTCCGCTCCAGTATGCTTCGAGGTCGGTATCGATATATTGCGCGGGATGTCCGGTCACGGCTTCGAACGCCTCGGCAAGCTTCGCATACTCGACATGATCGATCGCGACCTCGAGATTCATGCCATTCGCACGCTCCGGATTGTCGAAAAGCCAACGTGCGTAGTACCCGCAGTCCTCAAGCGCTACATGCGGGACGGCGCCGTCGCCGAGCGGCACCCGCCATGTAACGACGCCGTTTTCCACGGACGGCGTCATCGGTGTCATTGCCGAGATGGCCATCTCCATATACGGGCCGGTCGTAAGCAGCGCGGCGCCCATCCGGTCCCGGTTTGTCAGGTTCTGGAACAGAATCCATTCCCCTACGCGGCCTTTGCCATCATAGTGGCCTGTCCGAAACCGGGAATCGTATCCGGACCTTTTGAGCGCGTAATCGAGGTTTCCATATACGAAGAACTTGACACCTTCTTCGATGGCTATTTCATAGCATCGGATGGCCCAATAAATCTCAGTCTTCTCGCCGGTGTTGAATCCATCGAGATTGATATACGCTGCGTTGCAATTACGAAAACCGTCACGCAGAACCGCTTCATCGGCAAACGTGCCCTTCACGATCGAGACGTTCCCCAGAGTGGAGAGTTCGATGGCCCTTCGCGATTCAGGATCTCGGCTCAAGGCGCGCACGGCATATTTGCCGTCGGCGACGAGCGCCCGGATGACGGGCAATCCCTGTGCGCCCGTTCCACCGATGACGAATATGGTCGAGGGAACCCGTGAAGACATGTTTGTTCACGCAGGTATGAGTTGGATAGATTTGCCGACCGGGCGCTGCGCGCCAATGGCACGGATGTCAGCTTCATATGGCATCGGGCACCCGTACGCCGACCACTCGCCCGTGGACTTCCGTCGAGATGCCGAATTGCGGTCCGCGCGATATTTCATCGAAGCATTCATACGACACTGCGGCCCTGACCGGTTGCCTTCGCCGGACCGCGCGCCGCGGCTGCGCGTGGTTGCCGGCCACGTTGCAGCAGAAACACACCACCGAGGATTGCGCCCATCGCGAACAGTTCGACTGCGCCGATCGGTTCTTGCGCGAGCCACGAACCCATCAGCAACGCAACGACCGGCGGAATGTACGTCACGCTGGACGCCGCCACTGCTCCGAGCCGTCCGACGATGAAGTAATAAAGCATGTAAGCGATCCCGGTGCCCGTCAGACCGAGTCCCAGCACGAGGCCGAGCAGCGCTCGCGCATCGCCGGTCACACGCACGATGCCGTGGAAATCTGTGACGCAGCCGATCAGGACCAGTGCGAAGCCGATCTGCCACGTCGAGAGGGCGAGCGGTGAGAGGTCCAGGCCGGAAAGAAAGCGGCGCGCGTACACGAACGAGCAGCCCACGCTCAGCGAGCCGGCGATCATATAGCCGACTCCGAGGAGGTTGACGCCAGCCGCGTGCGCATTCCACGGACGCGCGATCAGCAGTACGCCGACGAATCCGCAGACGATGCCCGCGATCATTCGCGCGTTCGGGCGCTCCTCACGCAGCAGCGCCCATGCGCACAGGAAGGAAAAAAGCGGGATGGCGCCGCTTAGCATCCCAGCAATGCTCGAGAACAGCAGGCCGGCTCCCTTCGCGAATGCGTAGTAGTAGATCACCGTCGCGAGCAGGGACATCACCACGAAATGGTGAGCGTGCCGGAGATGGCGCCATTTGAGTGCCTTACTGAAAAGCGCGACGGCCAGCAGCGGGATAAAGCCGAAAAGCACGCGCAGAAACACGATCTGGCTGGCAGCCAGATCGACGCTCGCCCACTTCATGAACAGGAAATTGGTGCCCCAGATCAGTCCGAGGGCGGCGAAGGCGAAATAAGCGGGGTTCATGACAGCGCACCGGAAAGCGGATGAAGTCCTGATTGTGTTCGGCACGGTCATGCGCTACAAATGATTTAATGTCGACTATGGAATAGAAAAACTGAGTTATGGGATTGACTCCTCCACTGAAAGCCCTACCTGCATTCGAAGCTGCCATGCGGCTCGGCAGTTTTACTCTTGCATCCCGGGAACTGAACGTGACGCCTGGTGCGATAGGGCAGCAGATTCAGAAGCTTGAGGAATGGCTCGGCGTTGCCCTGTTCGTACGCCAGATACGGCAGGTAACGCCCACAGAGGATGGTCGCGCCTACTTCGCGCAGATTCAACCCGCCTTGGCCGACCTCATTCATGCGAGCCATCGCATTCGTGAGCGTCGCGGTAGCGGCGTGCGGTTGTCGATGCCGCCGAGCTTCGCTGCCAAGTGGTTCGCCCCACGCATGGCCGACTTCCTGCAGGCAAACCCCGGGATTGCGCTGAGCCTGAGCACATCGACAACGATGGTCGACTTCGAACTGGATGGAGTCGATCTCGCGGTTAGGCATTTCGACGGGATGGATGCACGACTATCCGTTCAACTACTGTGCCATGACGAGGCCCGCGCGTATTGCCATCCGGCATACGCGAAACAGCGCCGATTGAAGCGCCCCGACGATTTGCGCACGGCGACACTGCTCCATAACACGCTACACCCGCACTGGGCCGCGTGGCTTGCTCGATTCAGCGGTCTCGACGGTTCGCGGATTGAAACCATTACCGGTATCAGGTTCGACCAGTCGTTGATGGCGATCGACGCCGCAGTGCGCGCGCAAGGCGTTGTGCTTACCAGCCCCCTGCTGGTAGAAGCGGAACTGGCTCGTGGAGAACTGATCGAGCCATTCGATAATGCGCTGGCGTTGGACGCCGGATACTACCTCGTCCATCCCGCCAGTGCCGGAACCAAACAGGCGGTTCAATTGCTCAAGGCGTGGTTTATCGGCAGCATCGCTGTGGGATGTGCGCGACGTGGGGGCATTTAGTCGTCGAATTATCGTCTAAATGGCTGCTGTCGGCTCTAATGCCGACGCCGGATAATGCGATTCCGACCGGCAACAATGGATCGATTTCCGACGTCCGCCGTCTCCCTCCTCTCCGATGACGTGCATGCGGCCCAGGTCCTACACTTGCCCGGCTTGATCTTCGTCAAGTGGGTGTGGCCTCACGCTCACACAATGAAAACCTGATTCTCGCGGGGGCGCCAGGCGTGACGTATGCGTGGCCGATTGTTCCGCGAATGCTGACCAGCGTATCGACCTTTCCCGGCTGTCGTGGTGGCTGCATTTCCTGCTGCCTGTCCTCTTCAATGGATCCGCAAGTAAGGGCCGACGCAAACGTGAGGCGTACCTTGACCTTCCTGCGATGGGAAGGCCCAGCATGCGTTCATTTTTTCCGGGACAGACACAGCGATGCTTCGCTTGCCCGCATTTCTGATCGCCGTTCTGCTGGTCCTGATTCTGCCGATTCGGCTGGCGGGAGCAGCGACGTTGTCTTGCGATATGGAAGCGGGGCCAAGACCGATGAGCAGCGGTCATCACGTCGAACTGCGACATGGCGACATTGCGCGACAAGGCGCGTCGAACACGTCCGACGCGATCCGCATGCATAGCTCGACGCGCGTGAGACATGCGACCGTCCCATGCGGAACGTGTTCTTCGTGCTCTACCGGTGCATTTGAAGCAGGTCCCCGCTTCGCACCACCCGGCGTTAAAGCGTTCATGTTTTACACGGCCCGTCCCACTTCCGATCCCGAGTCGAACTTTCTGACCGAAGGTATCGATCGTCCTCCTCGCGTTTCTCTCGCGTAACGCCGTCAGCCAGCCCTTGTGTCTAAGGTCGTCCTGGCTGCTCAAACCGCCGTATAGCGCATGGCGTGCATACCCATGCGCCGGATCCGGCACGAAACGATCTTCATCGATCGTCAACCCGATCCGTTCGGACTATGGAGCATGCCTTCCGGCAACGCGTGTCTGGGTGGTGTGTGTCCAATCAGAATTGGAGGAAATCAAAATGAACTGGTTATCGCAGAACGGGTACTGGATCGTCCTTGCCCTCGTCATGTTCCTGATGATGCGGCGAGGTGGAATGGGATGCGGCATGGGGACAGGCCGCCATGCACCGCGCGAGGACAACTCGCATCACGACAGCGACGGCGCCGCGTTGCGTGATCCGGTCAACGGCCACCCGGTAGATCGGGTCCACGCGTTGACGACCATTTTCGACGGTCGCACGTACTACTTCGAATCGGAAGCGTCTCGCGAGACGTTCAATCAGGATCCGCAGCGGTTTGCCGGCGGCATGCACCGCCGTCATCACGGCTGTTGAGCCGAATCCAGAATCCACATTGTTCATCGAGGGGAGATCGCGATGGATACAGCAACTCATGCGGCGATTTACACGTGCCCGATGCACCCCGAAATCGAGCGCCCGTCGCCAGGTGCATGCCCGAAATGCGGTATGGCGCTCGAGTTGAAGACGCCGGTATCGAGCCACACCGAATGGACATGCCCGATGCACCCGGAGATCGTTCGCCCGGAACCCGGCGCCTGTCCGAAGTGTGGAATGGCGCTCGAACCACGCGCCGCTCACGCCGACGAAGAGCGAAACCCCGAACTGGAATCGATGACCCGGCGTTTCTGGGTGAGTGCCGTCCTGACCGCGCCGCTGCTCGCGTTGACCATGGCGGGCGACATTCCTGCCATGCACCTCGGCTCGCTGCCCGGCGCATCGTATTTTTCCTGGATCGAGTTTGCACTCGCGACTCCAGTGGTGCTGTGGGGCGGCGCTCCGTTCTTTGCCAAAGGCTGGCAATCGGTCGCGACGTGGAATCTCAACATGTTCACGCTGATCGGGCTCGGTGTAGCGGTGGCCTATGCCTACAGCGCGGTCGCGCAGATCGCGCCGGGACTTTTTCCGCCCGCGTTCCGGCATCCCGCCACCGGCCACGTCGCGGTGTATTTCGAGGCCGCCGCGGCGATCGTGACGCTCGTACTGCTCGGCCAGGTGCTCGAGTTGCGCGCGCGGAGCAGCACCAACGCGGCAATCCGCGCGCTGCTCGGCATGGCGCCCAGGCTGGCTCGGCGGGTGGGAACCGATGGCAGCGAAACGGATGTTCCGCTGGAGCAGATTCAGGTCGGCGACCGGCTGCGGGTACGGCCCGGCGAAAAGGTGCCCGTCGACGGCGTGGTGCTCGAAGGACGTTCGTCGGTCGACGAATCGATGATCACCGGCGAACCCATCCCGGCGGAGAAAATCGCGGGCGACAAGGTGGTGGGTGCGACGGTGAACGGCAGCGGTACGCTGATCATCGAGGCACAGCGCGTGGGGGCCGACACGCTGCTGGCGCAGATCGTCCAGATGGTCTCCGAAGCCTCGCGCAGTCGCGCGCCGATCCAGCGCCTGGCCGACGTCGTAGCAGCGTACTTTGTGCCGGCCGTGGTGCTGGCCGCCATCGTGACCTTCGCCGTTTGGGCCGTGGTCGGACCGGCACCCGCGATGACCTATGCAATCATCAATGCCGTCGCCGTGCTGATCATCGCCTGCCCCTGTGCGCTGGGGCTGGCCACGCCAATGTCGATCATGGTGGCGAGTGGGAAAGGCGCCACGGTGGGCGTGCTGTTCAGGAACGCGGAAGCGATCGAAACGCTGCGCCGCGTCGATACCCTGGTGGTCGACAAGACCGGCACCCTCACGGAAGGGCACCCAAGCCTTCAGGAGGTGCTGCCAGCGGCCGGGTTTCTCGCCGATGACGTGCTGCGTTTATCCGCCAGCCTGGAGCGCGGCAGCGAGCATCCGCTTGCGGCTGCCATCGTGCAGGGCGCGCAGCGCAAGGGATTGGCGCTGGAGCATGCGGAGGCGTTCGAATCGGTGCCAGGAAAAGGCGTGAAGGGCCGGGTCGAGGGCCATCCTTGCCTGCTGGGCAACATGGTCTTGCTGACGGACGAGGGCGTCGACACGTCGGCCCTTGCCGGGCTGGCCGAAGCACAGCGCGCGCAGGGGCGCACCGCGATGTTCGTCGCGATCGACGGAAAGCCGGCTGGTCTCGTCTCGGTGGCCGATCCGGTCAAGGCCACGACACCTCAGGCGATTCGCGACCTGCACGACGAGGGATTGCATATCGTGATGCTGACCGGGGACAGCGAGACAACCGCAAAAGCCGTCGCACGGACCCTTGGCATCGATGAGGTCATTGCCGGCGTGCTGCCCGATCAGAAGGCGCTCACGATCAAGCGTTTGCAGTCGGAAGGACGATTCGTAGCCATGGCCGGTGACGGCGTGAACGATGCGCCTGCACTGGCTCAGGCTCAAGTGGGCATTGCCATGGGCACGGGCACCGACGTGGCCATGGAGAGCGCCGGGGTCACGCTGGTCAAGGGAGACCTGCGCGGCATCGTGCGCGCCCGGCGCCTGAGCCGAAGCACGCTGCGCAATATCCGCGAGAACCTGTTCTTTGCCTTTGTCTACAACGTGCTGGGCGTGCCGATTGCCGCAGGCGTGCTCTACCCGGCCTTCGGCATCCTGCTGTCGCCAATGATCGCCGCAGCGGCCATGTCGTTCAGTTCGTTCTCGGTCGTGAGCAACGCTTTGCGGCTGCGGCGGGCACGCATTTGAGCGTCCGGCGCGATGTCGATCGGGTACAGAGGTGATTTGCTCGGAAACCTGACTCGGCCGGGGCCGTCTTGTCTCAAGACAAAAGGCAATCCCGGCTCGGCGAGTGTTAGAAACTCAGGGTCTCGTACGCCTTCACGATGTCGCCAGCCACCGTCTCGATCTGTTCGCGTTTGAGCATGGCCTGCGAGCGCAGCAGTTGATACGCATCTTCTTCGGACATGCCGCGCGACTCCATGACGATCCGCGTGGCCTGGCGGATCACGAGGACCTTCGCCTGCTTCTGCTCGAGCCGTTCTATGTATCGCTCACGCGCGCGGGATGCCTTGAATTGCGTGAGCGCAACGGCAATAGCGGTCAACAACCCGAACGAGCGTACCGGCGAGGGAATCGTTGCGAACGCATTCAACCGTAGTACCGCTTCGATGGTGATCGGATTCTCATACGTCACGACCGGAATCACCGGCGGTGACGCACTGGATCCAAGCCACGGATAATCGACCGACAGCGCCTCGGGACGAATCGCCATGATGACGAGATCGGTGTTGCACGGCAGGGTATCGAGGCGCGGCCAGCATACTTCCACGCCGCAGCCAATGCGCTGAAGCTGCGCGAGTAGCTCTTCGCAATCCTGATCCCGCGGATGAATCACCACGACTTTTAGCGAACGCAGGTCGCGTAGGATCGTCGGCGTCTGCGCGGTCCGCTTCATCGATCGGCTCCCGTGCGTGCGAGTTCAGGATGCGCTTGCGCGGTCCACGCCGGCGTGCTGTGAGAAACGACATAAGGATCCGCCTTCACGCGTTCGGGCGCGCGCCCGATGATATCGAAGCGGCCACGCGCGTCGACTCGCCCGATTTGCGGATGCAGGTAGGTGTGGTTGTTGTGCTCGTCAATGCGGACGCGGCCTTGTGGAGCGTCGAATTCGAGTCCGGGCAACACACGCAGCAACAAGGTGGGGTCGTCCGAGCCGACGCGGCGGATCGCATCCGCGAGCAGATGCATCTGGAAATAGGAGGCTTCCCAGCACATGTTGGTCGGCTGATTGTCGCCGAAGCGGGCCTGATAGCGGGCAACGGCGCCGAGGTTTGCGGCTGTATCCACACTCTGGAAGTAGGTGGCGGAGGTGATGTGCCCTTCTGCGAGGTCGTGTCCCATTAGCGCAATTTCGGCTTCACTCGTCATATGGCTGGCGATAGGCGTGCGGTACGGATCGAGCCCGACCTGCGCAAATGCACGGTACAGATGCGGAATGCCTTCGCCCACTACCGTGGAGAAAATGAAGTCTGGGGCGAGTTGCTTGATCCGCCTCGCTGCATCCAGATAACTTTCCCACGGCGCGTCGAGCGACAGATAGGTTTCATCCACCTTTTCTCCGCCCCGCTCGAGAATCAGATCGCTCATCACGCGATTCGACTCGTAGGGGCACACGTAGTCCGAACCGATCATGCTCACGCGTGAGCCAAACTGCGTGAGCATGAAACCGGCGAGGGGTAGCGTGTTCTGATTGGGCGCCGCTCCCGTGTAGATCACATTGCGGCTGTACTCGAAGCCTTCATACGGTGTCGCGTAGAAGAGCAGCGCATTGTGCCGTTCGACAATCGGAATGACCGCCTTGCGTGTGCTGGACATATAGCAGCCGACGATCACCCTGACCCGATGTTCGAGAATCAGTTGTTCGGCGAGATCGGCGTAACGCCAGGGCTGGCATTGTGGATCGAGGCAGACGAGTTCGATCTCGCGTCCCGACACGCCTCCTGCGCGATTGATCTCCTCCACCGCGAGCATGGTGGCTTGCAGTTGAGTGAGCTCCGCAGCTGAAGTTGTACCTGAGCGTGAATACAGGACGCCAATTCTGATTGGCTCCGAGGCAAGGCCGGCGTCAATACGGGTCATTCGTCAAAACCGATGGTCGCTACGTTTGGGAAGTGCGCTGTTTGTGCGCGCGGCACGCGACTGGTGCGCACGAGCACTGCCACGGTGCGGCGCTGGGCGCATCAGCGGCGCAGACTGCTTTATTTATGATGCCGTCCGCTTTATCAGGAACGCAACTGATCAATTTGCATCCGCCGCGCAAAAGGAATTTGCGGCAGCTGTTCTCGCCAACCGTAAATTCTGGCATAGCCATTGCTAATAGAAGTGCGTCGACCCGTCGTGCAAAACGGGGACGTACAGCATCCATTTAGCTGTTCGAGACAAAGGCGTCTTGAGCGGCACCGGCCAAAAAAGCCCGAAACCAGCTTGTCTGGTTTCGGGCTTTTTGCGTTTGCGATTTCTAATCCATGTCGGAGTGAAGCAAATGAAAAGACGTACTTTCCTGTCGGCAGTCGGCTCCGGATTGGTGAGCGCTGCGGGTGCTGCGCTGCCTAAGGCTGCGTTTGCCGCGGGTGCGGGCGATCCGATCAAGCTCGGCCTGTTGTTCTCGCAATCGGGCACGATGGCCAACGGCGAGTCGCTGTTAAAAGATACGGCACTGATGACGATCGATCAGATCAACGCCAAGGGTGGTGTGCTCGGGCGCAAGCTGCAAGGTGTCGTTGTCGATCCGGCGTCGGATTGGCCCATGTATGCACAGCTCTCCAAGCAACTGATCCTGCGCGACCAATGCGCGGCACTGTTCGGCTGCTGGACGTCGGTGTCGCGCAAGTCGGTGTTGCCGGTCGTCGAGTCGCAGAACAGTCTGCTGTTTTATCCGCTTCACTTCGAAGGCGAAGAGCAGTCGAAGAACGTTGTCTATCTGAACTCGCCGCCGAGCAGTTCGGTGCTCCCGGCTATCGATTACCTCATGAGCGAGCAGGGCGGCGCTGCCAGACGCTTCTATATGATCGGCAGCGACTACGTGTGGCCGCGCACGATCAACAAGATGCTCAAAGGCTATCTGAAGACCAAAGGCATTCCGGACTCGGCATGGCGCGAACATTACGTTCCATTCGGGCAGTCGAATTTCCAGACCATCGTGCGCGACATCAAGGACTTCGCCGCGCAGCCTGGCGGCCAGGCCATCGTCGTGATGACCGTGGTGGGCGATTCGATTCCGGCGATGTTCAAGGAAGCGATCAATCAGGGTGTGCGCGCAACTGATATTCCGATCCTCGGCCTGGACGTGGTGGACAGCGATCTCGAAGGTCTCGATACCACGCCACTGGTTGGCCACCTCAGTTGCTGGTGCTATTTCCAGAACGTCGATACGCCGCAGAACCGGCAGTTCAAGAGCGACTGGAAGAACTATGTCGGCGCACACAACCTGAAGCATCGACCGGACATGGTGATCGACCCGATGGTGTCGACTTACCTGGGCATCCATCTCTGGGCGCAGGCCGTGACGAAAGCGCACTCCACCAGCACGGACGCGGTGCGCAAAGCGCTTGCAGGGCAGTCCATGGTCGATCCGGCGGGTTACACCGTGAAGATGGATGCCTCCACGCAGTACCTGTGGCGCGGCGACATGATCGGTTCGATCAATGCCAAACAGGGCTTCGACATTTTGTGGAAGTCGAAAGACATCGAGAAGCCGGTGCCGTTCAGCCCCTTCATCGGTAAGGCTTGACAGTCCCTGCCGCAGAGACTGGCAGTTGTGGGATCGGCGTGCGCAAGCATGTCGATCCCTGCAGGATCGAATGGAAATACCCATGATCAATTTCAGGCAGATCTTTTGCACGATCGTTTGTCTCGCGCTTGTCTGGGCCAGTGCCGCGAGCGCCGCACCGGGCCGCGCCGCGATACTCGCGTCGTTCTGCGCGACGAACGGCGATAAGGCCGCTGCACTGGAGCAACTGGTGGAAGCCGGCGTGTCCGATGACACGCACGAACGTGCGTGGGCACGTCAGATTGTCGATGCGATTCGCAACGGTGCGCTGGCGTGCGGCGCCGACGGTCAGGTTACGCTGCAGGGACACCCCGCGCTCGATGGCGTGACTCTCCAGTTACGCGTCAATGCGTCAACGGATTCGCCCTATGTGCCGAGCATCGTGATGATGCGCAAGCTCGTGGTGGCGTCGGCGGAAATGGACCTGTTCTCGTCGCGACGGGACACTCGCGCGGCGGCTGCGCGGCAAGTCGACAAGTTCTTTGCCTTGCTCGACCCCGCCGTCGTCGCACGCGCGGTCAAGGCACAGCGTGACCCGGATATCGCGACCACTCTCACGCTGGCATTGGCCAAGCGCGGTCTCAACAGCAATGTGAAGGCCGACCGCCTGGCGGCGATCAACGCTGTGGCCGAGGTGCCGAGCGAGACCGCGCGCACTGCGCTGACGAACTTCGCGGCGGAGGACTCCGTGCGCTCGGACCCGGACGTGCTCGCCGCGGTGCAGAGAGCGATTCGCCACATGGACACGTGGCTGTCGCTTGGCAAGGGCTTGTCGATCCTGTTTAGCGGCTTGAGCTATGCCGGCGTGTTGTTGTTGACGGCACTCGGCCTGTCGATCGTATTCGGCCTGATGGGCGTGATCAATCTTGCGCATGGCGAATTCATCATGATCGGCGCGTACGCGACGTATCTCGTCGAACGTTTCATGCAGGCGCATCTGCCAGGTTGGTTCGACGCCTACATTTTTGTTGCGATTCCGGTGGCATTTGTGATCTGCGCCGCGTGCGGCATGTTGCTTGAATTTCTCGTCATCCGGTTTCTGTATCGCCGGCCGCTCGAGACGCTGCTCGCTACGTGGGCGGTCAGTATCGCGCTGATCAAGCTGATTCAGGTGCTGTTCGGCTCGCAGAACGTCGAGTTCATTACGCCGGGCTTTCTCAACGGCGGCATGCAGGTTGCGCCCGGCTTTTTCGTGACCTGCAACCGCGTGTTTGCCATCGCGCTAGCGGTGCTGATCTTCGGCGCGACCTTCGCCGTGGTTCGCTTCACGAAGCTTGGTTTGCTGATGCGCGCCACGACGCAACTGCGGGACATGGCGCGCTGCCTCGGCGTGCCCGCCGAGCGCGTTGATCGCATCGCGTTCGGGCTGGGCGCTGGGCTCGCGGGGCTGGCCGGCGTGGTGTTGACGCAGATTGCGAGCGTCAATCCGTCGATGGGCACGGGTTTCGTCGTCGACTCGTTCATGGTGGTGGTGCTCGGCGGAGCGGGCAGTCTCGCGGGGACAGTCGCGTCGTCGCTCGCGCTCGGCGAAATCAACCAGTTCATCGAACCGTTCTACGGAGCCGTTGCCGCCAAGGTGGCCGTGCTTCTGCTCATCGTGCTGATTATCCAGAAGCGCCCGCAAGGACTTTTTGCATTGAAGACCCGCGTATGAATACGTTTCCCGATCCGCGTACCAGCAGGAAATTCACCTTGTCGGCGTTCGCAACGAAATGGATGGGCCAGTCCGTGGAGGTCGGCATCGTGCCGTTGCTGGTCCTGCTGGCGCTCTATCTGCCTTTGGCCTATTTCGTGATTCCGGAGTCGAATGCGCTGCATCTGTCGCTGTTCGGCATCAACCTGATCGGACAGATCATGTGCTTCGCGCTGCTCGCGCTGGCACTCGATCTGGTGTGGGGTTATGCCGGCATCCTGAGCCTCGGGCACGGCATCTTCTTCGGAATAGGCGGCTACATGATGGCCATCTATCTGCTGAACGGCGCCTATGCCGACACGCACGTCTTGCCGGACTTCCTGCAATACATGGGGGCGAGCGACTTTCCACCGGTATGGAAGATGCTCTCGCGACTCGATGTGACGATCATCGTCACCGTCGTCGTAACCGTGCTGATTGCGGGCACGTTCGGTTTCGTTACGTTTCGCTCGCGCATCAATGGCGTATATCTGTCCATCATCACTCAGGCGCTGACTTATGCGCTGATGCTGCTCCTGTTCATCAACGACGTGGGTCTCGGCGGCAACAACGGCATGACCGGTTTCACGAGTCTCGCGGGCCATCAGCTTGCCGATACCTCCACACAGATCGCCCTCGCGGTGTGTTCGTGCCTGCTGCTGGTGGCGGCGTATATCGGCGTGCGCTTTCTCGCCCGCTCCAGTTTTGGCAGGGCGCTAATCGCGGTGCGCGACGACGAAGCAAGGATGCGGTTTCTCGGCTACCGCACGCATACGCTGAAGCTCTTCGCGTGGTGTCTCTCGGCGGTGCTCGCCGCGTTTGCCGGGATGCTGTACGTGCCGCAGGTCGGCATCGTCAACCCGACTATCGTGTCGCCGCAACTGTCCGTCGAGATCGCCGTGTGGGTGGCCATTGGTGGGCGCGGCACCCTGATCGGCGCAATCGTGGGCGCTATCGTGGTCAACGGACTCAAGTTCTGGCTGACGGCGCAACTGCCGGCGCTGTGGCCGTTCATTCTTGCTGGCGTGACACTCGTGATTGTCGTGTATTTCAGCAATGGCCTGTGGGGCGCGCTCAAGGCTACCGGCCCTGAAAACAACGGGGGCAGCCAATGAACCAGCCACTGCGTGCCACCGCCGTCTACATCAGCGGGCTGTGTGTGACGTTTTCCGGTTTCGCGGCGATCACGAACCTGTCGATGGAGTTTCGATACGGCGAGATTCGCGCCATCATCGGCCCGAACGGTGCGGGCAAGACGACCTTGATGGACGTCATCACGGGAAAGACCCGGCCGGTGTCCGGTGAAGTGTTTCTCAACAAGGTCACGAACCTTGCGGCGCTCGACGAAGCATCCATCGCGCGCCTCGGCATCGGCCGCAAGTTCCAGAAGCCAAGCGTGTTTGAAGCGCTGCGGGTCCGCGAGAACCTCGAACTGGCGATTCGCAATGGCCGCGGCTATGCGGAGATGGTTCGCTCGCGCCTCGGCCCCCAGCAGAACCGTCGTATCGACGAAGTACTCGAGACGATCGGTCTGGAGCATGAAGGGCGCCGCCTGGCCGGCACACTGTCCCACGGCCAGAAGCAGTGGCTCGAAATCGGCATGCTGCTCGTCGCCGATCCTCACGTGATCCTGCTCGACGAACCTGTTGCCGGCATGACCGACCACGAAACCGCCCGCACCGCCGAACTGATCTCGCGTCTCAGGTCGCCGGACCGGGCAGTGGTGGTGATCGAACACGACATGGATTTTGTCGGTGAAATCGCGGACCTCGTCAGCGTGTTGCATGAAGGAAAGCTGCTCGGAGAGGGATCGATGGAGAGCGTGCGCAATGACCCACGCGTGATTCAGGTTTATCTGGGACGGTAGGCATGCTGAAGATTTCCGCACTCAACCAGTTTTACGGCAGCAGTCACACATTGCGCGACGTGTCGCTGAACGTGGCCGACGGCGCTTGCACGGTAGTGCTCGGCCGGAATGGGGTGGGTAAGACGACGCTGCTGAAGTGTCTCGTCGGGTTGCTGCCTGTCAAAGGCGGTGAAATCGAACTGGCGGGGCAGACGCTTACGCGCACGCCATCGCATCGGCGCGCGCTGGCGGGTCTCGGCTACGTACCGCAAGGACGCGAGATTTTCCCGCAGCTTAGCGTCGAAGAAAACCTGCGTATCGGTGCCTACGCGGGCGAACGCAATCAGACCGCGAGGGGCAAGCAATTTTCTTTCGACGATGTCTTTCAAACGTTTCCTGTGCTGAAGACGATGCGCCGGCGCATCGCGGGCAATCTGTCCGGTGGACAGCAGCAACAGCTCGCGATTGGCCGGGCGCTTCTGACCAATCCGAAGCTGCTGATTCTCGATGAGCCGACCGAGGGCATTCAGCCGTCGATTGTGATGGAGATCGAGGCGGTGATCCGTTCGCTGAAAGGATCGCTGTCGATCCTGCTGGTAGAGCAATTTTTTGATTTCGCGCAGGCGGTAGCCGACGACTATGTCGTGCTGGTACGAGGCCAGGTTGTATCGGCGGGGCCTCGTGACCAGATGGAAGCCAATAACGTCAGAGCGCTAATTTCAGTGTGATGCGGCGCCCAGCCAGGCACGCTTTCACTTCGACAACCCACATTCGAGCAGGAACCCCATGATGAAATGGCTAGAACAATCGATCATGCACACGCGCGGCGTCGCACGCGGCGAGGTTCGCGTAACGCATGAACTCAGTGAATCCCGTCAGGGCACATTTCACTACACCATCGGGCCGTACTCCGCGCCGGTGATGAGCATTGCGCCGGGCGACCGGGTGGTGGTTCAGACGCGCGATGCGTTTGACGGCAAGATCCTCACGGAACGGGATCTGCCCAGCCAGAAGCTGCGGGTGCCGTTCCTGAATCCGCAGAGCGGCCCGATCATGATCGAAGGCGCGGAGAAGGGCGACGTGGTGGCAGTGTATATCGAATCGATGCTGCCGCGCGGCGACAACCCTCGCGGCACCTGCTGCCTGATTCCGCGCTTCGGTGCGCTGACGGGTACGGAATACACCGCGACGCTCAATGAGCCGCTGCCCGAGATGACCCGCAAGATCGATGTGGACGAAGAAGGCGTCTACTGGAGCAAGCGCGTGACGCTGCCGTACAAGCCGCATATCGGCACGCTGAGTCTGTCGCCGGAAATCGACTCGATCAATTCGCTCACGCCGGACAACCACGGCGGCAATATGGACGTGCCAGACATGGGGCCCGGCAGCATCACTTATCTGCCGGTGCGTTCCGCCGGTGCGCGGCTCTTTATCGGCGACGCGCACGCCTGCCAGGGCGACGGCGAAGTGTGCGGCACCGCTGTCGAATTCTCCAGCACGACCACGATTCACGTCGATCTGATCAAGGGTTGGCCTATCGAGTGGCCGCGCCTCGAAACGGATGAACTGCTGATGGCAATCGGCAGCGCCCGCCCGCTCGAGGACGCAACACGCATCGCCTACCACGAACTGGTGCTCTGGATGGAGAAAGAGTACGGCTTTGACCGCTGGGATGCCTACATGATGCTTAGCCAGTGCGGCAAGGTGCGGCTCGGCAATTTCGTCGACCCCAAGTATTCGGTTGGCGCGGCGATCAGCAAGAAATATCTCGCACCGGCCGCCTGAGGAGACGCCATCGTAGACTTGAAACTCAAGGGTTTGAAGGCGCTCGTAACCGGCGGCGCCAAGGGTATCGGCCGCGTGATGATGCCGCTGTCGAACAGGCGGTGGCCGACATCGCGCAGGTCGCGGGTGGCGCGGTGAAGGTGCGGGGCGCCCCGTTCAACGTTTCGGATGGCCCGGCGTTACAGGCCTCGACGCGCGATGCCGCGGCGCAACAGGGCGGCATCGACAATCAGTCTTCCTGTGCAAGCCGAAACAGGACGTCAGCGAGGGCGCGGATTTTGGACTGTGCGGCTCGTTGAGACGGATAGACGAGGAAGTACGACAAGCCGTTTTTCGCCACATCGACAAAAGGCGTCACCAGTGTCTCCGCCCGCAGGCGGTCCCTCGCCATCCGGGGATCGCCTATTGCCACGCCATGCCCCTCCGCCGCAGCGGTGAGCGTCAATTCGAGAGTATCGAAAACGAGTCCGCGGTTCGCATCGATGTGGCTTGCCCCCACGCTTTCCAGCCAGCATCGCCACTCCTCATGGCCGTGCCCGGGATGAAGCAATGTGACATGAGCAAGGTCGTCTGCCGAGCGCAGCGATGCGGTCATTTCGCGTGTGCACATCGGGGTGAGTTGCTCGGCAAACAACGGAACCGCGTCCATTCCCGCCCACTGCCCGGTTCCACGAACAACGATGGCGTCGACGTCTGGCGTGGTGAAATCCGGCGTGTCGTCCGCCGATGTGGAGAGGCGGAGTTCCGTTCCAGGCAACGCGTGATTGATGTCTGCCAGCCGTGGGAGCAACCAGCGAATCGCGAACGTGGAGGGCAACCGCAGGGTGACGATAGACGCTGTCCTCGCGTGCATGTCTGCGTGTTGGACCAGTTGCGTGAGTACGCTTACGGCCACGGTCAACAGTTCGCTTCCTTCCGCTGTCAGCGTCAGCCCCGACGCATGGCGCACGAAAAGTGCACACCGGTAGTGCGCTTCCAGTTGCTGGATCTGACGACTCACCGCGCCCTGCGTTCGACACAGATGGTCCGCGGCTTTGCTGACGCTCCCGAGTTGCGCCGCGGCGACGAATGACTGGAACGCTGTCAGCGACGGCAGCGCCCGCGTCAGGTCGGCCAATGGATATGCATGCGCTGCATACCCGGGTTGTGGATTTTTCGATTGTTCGGTCATCGGTGCATCGCTATCGTGCCTGTATCGGATGCGCGTCCGCTCGAACGCGCGGAGTGGTCAACGAATGATCGGAGAATGAAGATGACCTCATCGTCGGAAGCACTATACACGCGGCAGGTTCGCAACTATCTCGGGGAACTGGAGCGCGGCGATGTCGCGGCGATCTGTGCGTTGTTCACGCCGGACGCCCAGATCTTCTCGCCGTTTCTCGGCTGGATGCGCCCTGTGCCATTCTTTGCGAAGGTTAATGCCGCGTCTGGAGAAAGCAGAATCACGCCTATCGACATCTGTGTGAGTACAATGGGGGCCCGACGTGCGACCGGTTACTTCGTCTATGACTGGGGGTTAAAAGATGGGTCCGCAGTGCGTTTCGAGTGCGTCGATGTTTTCGAATTCGACGACGATGGACTCATCGAACGGATGATCATCGTCTACGATACCCATCCCATTCGCAGTACGGTAGGCGACAAATATGCGTAGCCGTATAGATATGGCTCGATACCGAAGGCTGGCGTTTGCGAAGGGTTGCGTCGACCTTGATCGCCACGCACCCAGAGGCTCCAATCCTTCTTCCGGCCAGGGTGGTAGGGAATGCGAATCAAAACCCGGCAAGCTACGAGTTCGCGTCGGGGTGCTGTCTATCGAAATTCTGCCTTGCTTCTCGAAAGAGGTCTGCATTCTCGACGATCCAGGTCCACAGCGGGACCATGCGAACGAGCAGTTCCATGCCCGTGTCGGACAGCTCGTACTCGACCCTGGGGGGTATCTCGTCGAAATCATGACGGAGCACCAGGCCGTCACGCTCGAGCTGTCGTAAGGTGCGCGTCAACATACGTTGAGTAACCCCGTGCATGCGCCGGCCGATTTCTGCATGGCGCAGTCTGCCGTACACGCCGAGCGTGTGGACGACACCAAGCGACCAACGGTTTCCGGTATGGGCGAGCACCTCCCGCCGCAACCCATCATCATCGTCTCTCAGGCCGTCACAAACGGTCTGCGAATATTTGAGAAGTTCGTCCCGGCCCAACTATCTGGCTCCCAGTATCACGCGTGTGCCTTCTTTCATACACGTCCATGCATTGCTAGACTGCCGCAACGCATTCCTTGGCAGGCTAGACAATGAACCAGACAGATCCTGATGCTACGTCTCAAAACATTCTCGTGCTCGGTGCCGGCGAACTCGGCCTCCCGGTGCTGCGCAATCTTGCGCGTCGCGCGAAGGACGTGGATGGCGCGAAGATCAGCGTGCTGCTGCGCGCAAGTGCCGTAGAGTCCAGTGCGAGAGGCAAGCGACAAGATATCGCGGAGATCCGAGGTCTGGGGATCGAGATTGTCGTAGGCGATCTTGTGAAGAGCTCCATCGACGAGCTTGCCGAAGTATTCACACGATATGACACGGTAATCGGTTGCGCGGGCTATGCAGCCGGAATCCACACGCCAATGAAGCTGGCGCGGGCGGCCTTGCAGGCGCGCATCCCGAGGTACTTCCCATGGCAGTTCGGGGTCGATTTTGACGTGATCGGTCGCGGCAGTCCGCAGGACATCTTCGATGCACAGCTTGACGTGCGCGAATTGCTGCGCAGTCAGCACCAGACCGAGTGGGTCATCATCTCGACGGGCATGTTCATGAGCTACCTGTTTGAACCGGACTTCGGTGTTGTTGATCTGCAAAACGACGCAGTCCACGCCCTGGGCAGCCTCGACACCGCTGTAACGCTGACGACGCCCGATGATATCGGAGCCCTGACTGCCGAGATCGTGTTCGCCCAACCCCGTATCCGGAACGAGATCGTGTATCTGGCCGGTGACACCGTGACTTACGGAGAGGTCGCCGACAAGCTGCAAGCAGCGCTCGGCCGCCCCTTCAGCCGTTCGGAGTGGAGCGTGCAGTATTTGCTGGATGAACTGGCGCGCGACCCGCACAACATGATGCGTAAGTATCGTGCGGCTTTTGCTCAAGGGCGCGGTGTCGCATGGGACAAGAGTGGGACGTTCAATCAACGCCACGCTATTCCGGTCACCGACGTCGCATCGTGGATCAATGCAAACCTTGCTTCGGGCCGCTGCGAGTAATCGTCAGTCCGACCATCCTTTCAACCGCACGTACCGTTTTCCGGGGATAGCCGAACCGCGTGAAGCGGCACGTTTTCAAGGGATCCACGCGAGATATAGGCCGCGAGTACGGGGCGTCGTTCATCGACGCGTAGGCCGAATCGAAGTCGGTACCCATTCGCTTCTGAGGGCGTAGCGCCAACGTCAAGCCCGCCTGGGACGACCCGGGCGGGCATTTCCGTCAAACGGTGCGGCGCGTCAGAACCGCGTACTGAACCCCACCCGCGCGATCGATTGCACCGCGCCGCTCGCCGCGCCATTGGCATCCATCACGCCATTGATCTGCGCGTTGCTGCCATGGCTCGCGCGCTGATGCACGCCCGCGACGTACACCATCGTGCGTTTCGACAGCCAGTACTGGACGGCGGCCAGGACCTGGTGCGCATGTGCGTTGTCGAGTGTGTCGTTACCCTTCATGTACGTGTAGCTCGCGCCGATCACCCAGACCGGTGATGGATGCCACGCGGCGCCGGCCTCCGCCGACCACGCGCCCGCGCCGTTCCACGCGTTGTGCACGGTCGTGAAGAGCGCTTTCGCGGTGACCGTACCGAGCGTGTAGTGCGCCCCTGCGCCCCAGTTACGCACACTCGTGGCCGGCATCCCGTCCGTCGCGCCGTATTTCTGGTTGGTGTAGGCGGCGCCCGCGCCGAACGGGCCGTTGTTGTAGCTCGCGCCGACGCTGACCGTGTTGTTCGCGCCGACCGATCCCGCGACGTTGCCGAAGCCGTACAACGCGCCGAAGGTCAGCCCCGACAGCGACGCGCTGGTGTACTTCATGGAATTCGCGACGCGGTTGCTGCCCGCGACGCGGTCCCAGTCGAACGCGCCGGTCGCGTTGTTCGGCAGCGCGAGCTTGTCGAACGGCCCGTTGCGAAAGCCGTACAGCCCAACGAGATCCTGCGCGATCTCGTTGCCGCTCGCGGCCAGTGCATCGACCATGAACTCGTACTGGTTGCCGAGCGTCAGCGCGCCGTAACGGTCGTTCTGTAACCCGACATAGGCCGTGCGCGCGAACAACCCGCCGCCGATCATCGAACCGTTCGCGAGCGAGAACTGATTGACGAGCCGGAAGATCGCGCGCGTGCCGGCGCCGAGATCTTCCTTGCCCTCGAAGCCGAGCAGGTTCGGGAAGAATATGTTGTCGTCGAATTTCGCATTACCGTGGCCGCCTTCGTTGCTGACATAGCTGATGCCGGCATCCAGCAGCCCGAACATCGTCACGCTGCTCTGCGCGAACGACACGGCCGGAATCGTGCAGGCCGCGAGGGCCAGCAGGGTCTTTTTCGTCATCTCCAATGTGCTCCTCACATGTTTCCGGTCATGCCGGAATATTTTTGATTGGACTACTGATTAATACGAAGATAATGAATCGTCGAACTGGCAATTCGATCGCGTCCGGCACGGAACCGGATCGGACTCGCGCGGGTACCGGCGTGCAGTTCATGCGCCAATGTCCGCGCGTGTCGGGCGCTAGACCGTCGAATACCCGCCGTCCACCGGCACGATTGCGCCCGTGACGACGACGGTCTTGGCGTCAAACGACCAGGGGCGGCTCATGTTCGATACTCCCGACGGTGTGATGCGAGCGCGCATGCTGGCGCGGTGGCGCGACCAGGATCTTGATCTGCGCGCGATCGGCGAGCAGTGCGTCGAAGCCGTCGGCGACGGCGTCTTCGAGCGAGACGGTGCGCGTGACGATCGAGGTGAGATCGAGCGCGCCTGACCCGATCAGGCGCAGCAGGTCTTCGTACACGTGCCGGTAGCCCACGCTCGCGGTGAAGGTCAGCTCGTCGTTCACCGCGCGGAATGCATCGAAGCCCGCGTGCGGCATCAAGCCGACCATCACGAGGCGACCGCCCTTGCGCAGTCCCTGCATTGCCGCCTCGAACGTGGCCGGCAGGCCGGCCGCCTCGAAGCTCACGTCGACGCCGAGCCCGCCTGCCGCTTCGCGGATCGCGTCGCGCAGTACCGGCGCGTCGAGCGAGCGCGCATCGAACGTGTGCGTCGCGCCGAAACGCGCCGCCGCGGCGAGCCGCTCGGGCGACACGTCGACCGCGACGATGGCCGTCGCGCCCTGCAGCTTCGCGAGCATGATCAGCAGCAGACCGATCGGTCCGAGCCCGAACACCGCGCAGGTGTCGCCGAGCCGCAGCTCGCCGCGCCGCAGCGCGTGCAGCGCGACGGCGGCCGGCTCCATCACCGCGGCCTGCTCCAGACTGACGTCATCGGGCAACCGGTGCAGCATGTAGGCAGGCACGACTGCAAAATCGGCCATCCCGCCATCGCCCATCAGGCCGGCGAAGCCCATCGAGACGCACAGGTTGTACGACCCCGAGCGGCAGTACGCGCACTGGTGGCAGTGATACTCGGGCTCGACCGCGACGCGGTCACCGGGGACGAGCGTCGTGACGCCCGCGCCGACTTCGACGACGGTGCCGCAGAACTCGTGGCCGAGCGTCAGCGGCGCGGTGCGGCCGGACAGCGGATGTGGCGCGTCGACGGGAATCGCATGCGGGCCGTCCGCGTATTCGTGCAGGTCGCTGCCGCAGATGCCGCAATACGCGACCGCGATGCGAACCTCGCCGGGTCCGGCGCGCGGCGTGTCGAGATCAACGAGGCGAATGTCGCGCGGGCCGTGCCATTGAAGTGCACGCATGTCAGCGTCCTCCCAGATTTTGGGTATCGAAACAGGGGGCGGCGCCGTCGAGCGCGCGTTTGCGCAGCACGGCGGGCGCGGTTTCGACGAGACCGAACGACAACACGCACGCGAGGATCGCGCCGGCGGCCGATGTCCACATCGCGAATTGAAGGCCGTACTTGTCGGCCGCGAAACCGGCGACGGTCGGCGCGACGAAGCCGCCGATCAGCTCGCCCGCACCCATGATCAGGCCGAGCGCGCTGGCGATCGCGCGGGGCGGCACGGTTTCGGCCGGAATCGTCGCCATGAACAGCGTGAAGCAGCCGAGGCCCGTGTACGTGGCGAACACGAGCGCGCCGAGTGCCCACAGCGAATTCACGTGGATCATCACGATCGGGCAGGCGGCGGCGATCAGCGCGAACACGACCATCGTCGGCTTGCGGCCGATCCGGTCGGAAATCGCCGGCACCGCGAAGCCCCAGAACACCCACGCGGCGCCCAGGCAGGTCATCACGACGCCCATGTTTGCCGGGGACAGGTGGCGGCTCTCGACGAGAAAGACCGGCGCGAACGAGATGATCACGACGAACCACGTGAGGAAGAAGCAACTGATGAGCACACACAGCAGGACGTTGCGTTCCTTCAGCAGTGCCCAGCGATTGATCGCCGCGCCGCCGGCTGGCGGTGCACCGTGCGGGGCCATGCTGTCGGCCTGCGCGTTTCGCACGCCGCCGGGCGGCACTTCGCGCACCCAGCGCCAGATGCAGAACGCGATCAGGAAGCCCGGAATGCACGACACGTAGAACGCCTCGCGCCAGCCATAGGCGGTCGCGATGCCGATCACGACCGGCGGGCCGATCATTGCGCCGAGCAGGCCGGCGGCCGAGCCTTGCAGCAGGCCCATGTTCAGCCCACGGCGGCTCGGTGTCGAACTCTCGACCATCAGCGATTGCGACAGCGGCAGCACAGGCCCTTCGGCGATACCCATCAACGCGCGGAACGCGATCAGGCTCGCGAAGCCGCCGACGAGCCCCGACAGCGCCGAACATACGGAGAAGCCGAGCACCGCGGCGACCAGCAGCGGCTTGCGTGTGCCGCGCGCATCGGACCATGCGCCGGTCGCGGCGCCCGACAGCGCCCACGTGAGCGCGAGTGCGGACGACACCATGCCGAGCTGCGTATTCGACAGGTGCAGTTCGGCCGACATGAATGGGAACAGGAACGACAGCGCGAGGCGGTCGAAGAACACGAAGCCGAAGGTCATGAACAGGATCAGCAGCACCCTGTTCTCATACGTCCACGCCAGTCTGGGGGAAGGTTGGGGTGTCATGGGCGGCCTCGTCGCGTGTCAGCGGAACAGCTTCTCGATCGCTTGTGCGCCGAGGCCCACCTTCTCGTAATGCGCCTTGCACATCGCGATGTACGAATGCACGTCGAAGTAGCCGTCGGGGTTGCCTTCGTCGTCGAGCCAGATCAGTGGGCCTTTGACGATGAAGAACGCGCGCATCGGTTCCGGGTGGTCGAACGCGACGAGCGTGTGGCCCTCGCCGGGCGTTTCATACACGAAATCGCCGCGCGTCGCGGTCCATTCGTGCTCCAGGTATCCCCATTTGCCCGACAGCGTGTAAGCGAAGACCTCGTGTGGGTGGTAATGCCGGTTCACGAGCCCGGCCTTCTTCGCCATCAGGATGTCGCACCATTTGTTCTGCGACGGCGAGATCCACAGCGGCCGCGACGAAACCGTTTCGGTAAACGGAACGTAATAGCGCTCGTCCTCGGTGGCCGCGTTCTGGATATAAGCCTCCGGCAGCGCATCGGGCTTGAACGGATTGGCAATCGGCGCGATGCCTTGCCAGAATTCGGATACGGCTTTGTCGACCATGGTTTGTCTCCTTGTGGTTAGGTGTCGTGGGGTCGACTTTAGCCAGCCGGTGCGCGCCGCTTTTGACTGGGCCGGACGAAATGCTTGATCCGGCCGGACATCGCACCGCAACAACAACCAGACGCACCCTCTCCCAATCCGTGCCGCTCCGCACGACGGGTGCCCGCAGGAGGCGACGTGACGAATTCGACCGTTCTTTCATGCACGCGCGGCTCGACGGCCGACGTGCCGGTGTGCGACCGGATGGCGTACTGGGAGGCGATATGTGCTCAGACACTCGTCGGCCTGCGCTGCTCGTCGCTGTCGCCGGCGGGGCTCGAAGTGGAGAAGACCGACATTGCGCTGCCGGGCCTCGGCATCGCCGACATCAGCGGGCAGGATCACGTGATCGAACGCAGTCCCGCTCTGGTGCGCCAGTTGCCAAAGGAGTCGCTGTTTGCGTGCCAGATCCTGAACGGGCGTGCGTATTTCATCCAGTACGACCGCTGCCTGCTCGTGGAAGCCGGCGACGTCGTCGTGTATGACACGCGTGTGCCTTATCTTTTCGGATTCCTGACGCCGATGCGGCAGCTGCTGATCGACATTCCGGTCGCGACGTTCGACGAGCGCTTCGACGCGGGGCTGCCCGCGCTACCGCTGCGGATCGCCCCAAAGCCGGGCGCGGGCGTGATGCTCGGCACGGCGCTGCGCGCGGGTGTGGAGCGGTTCATGAAGGCGCCGGTCGAAGGTGACGCCGCGCGCTTCGTCGAACACACGCGCACGCTGGTCGCGGAACTGATCGATGCGGAAGTGAACGGCGCGGGCACATCACGCGCATCGCTGTCGTACCTGCTGACCGCGAAGCAATACATCGCGACGCACCTCGGCGATCCGGAACTCGCGCCGCAGGCGGTCGCCGATGCGGTCGGGCTGTCATTGCGGCACCTGAGCCGGCTCTTTGCCGCCGAAGGCGAGTCGATCACGCAGCACATCTGGGCCGAGCGGCTGTCGCGCGCGCACCGCGAACTGGTCGATGCCCGACTGCGCAAGACGAGCATCGGCGAAATCGCGTTTCGCTGGGGCTTTTCAAGCCAGGCGCACTTCAGCCGCGCGATTCGCGAACGCTACGGTGCGTCGCCGATGGCGCTGCGCGAAGCCCGTTGAAGCAGCGAAACCGATGCCAATGCGGGACGTGATTCACGCGCCGCTTTCGTTTTCATCGCGCTTCCGTTGCGGCGGGCGCGTCGCCGCGTCACCTGCGCGAGCATGAATTTGGCGCAGCGCTGCGCAGGGGTGATCGTCGGCGCGTTTGCGGTGGTGGGTGCGGACGAAAACCTGGATTACCTGGGATTAAGGACGCTCGGTATCAATTCGACGCGGACCAAACCGACGCAGCGGGTCTTTGGAAAGGGATTCCTCGAGCCAGTGAGGTGTATTACAACAGCCCGCTAGAGCGGTATTGCCGATCGATACAGATCCAACGTTGCGCGGCAAGCAGCCGTCTTCAGTGTGGCGAAGAGGCCTGGTCTCAGAGGTGTGACGGTATACGAACCGCAGAAAACGGCCGTATACGTCAGAAATACCGTCACTTGGTGGCGTTCGTAGCGAGACAGCGGTAGACGATGGCGGGAGGGGGGCGTCTGCCGGTTTGCAAAGTCCGTTCGTCGAACCATTCCTGCCCTTAAGCTAGTTCCGACTAACGTCATAACCGCGCTCCAAAGCGGCAGCTGAGCCTCAGCCCGCTGGAGAGCCGGGCAGGTCACCAAGAGGAGCCATTCGACAGTACCGCTCGGATCGCCGACAATTGCACGATTAGTATGTTTCTGGTCAGGTCCAGTGATGGAGAAAGCGGTGTGGGGGCTGATCATAGTAGCCATCGTTTCGTGGGGGATATGCTACATATACTCGACCAACATTATCCACTTCGGATGGATCGGAACCCTGTTCGCATCGACGGCAGGCTTGATCGCGACGATATCGAGCTATCACACGGAAGACGTAGCTCATACGCGCGGCGGCACCATATACAAAGCAGAATCACCAATCAAATTTCTGTTGATTTATGTTTTGCTCGGATTACTACTCGCCGCTTTTTTGCTTATGAGCATCCTCGGTAGCTTGGGGAAATTTGAGAGCAACGGCCATAAGCACTCGCTGACTGAACCACACTTCAGCGGATCGTGGCCCGCGCTTGGACTAACGGAGGTGACCCGTCGCGCAGGGAAGAACAAATCTGCTGTTAAAGAATTGGCGGATGGCTGTCGTAAGACAAAAATAGTGAGAGAGAACAACAGAACATGAAAAACTTGATGCGTGGTCTTCGTTTTTTGACTTCGATTACGATTTCGCTCTTTTTTCTTTCTATAGCGCCGAAGTGTCTCGCGTTCGACGAGTGGGGCTTTAAAAGTGGAACACTTAAAGCTGAGATCGAGCAGACTGCGCGATCAGGCGGTGGAAGCATTTCACAGTCTGGTGATGCGACAACCGTTGCACGATTCGATCCTGTCAATGGTCAAGCATCAATATTCATCTTGCGATTCTGTGACGATCGCCTAACTAGTGTTTTGAAAACGGAATCATTCACTCCGACAAAGTTAATTGATTTGCAATTTGATCTCGTGAAACAACACGGAAGTCCGGTGCTGTCAGCGCAAGATAAATCGATAAAAACAAAGATGGGTGCCTTCGTTTCCCGCGAGCTGGATTACACTTGGGAACTAGCGAATGATAAGACTCAAATTATAGCAACTGTGCCTATCTCCTCACCTTTTCAGATCAATCCCGGCCTTTCCGTGGTTCACAGTGACTCGTCAGTATGCTTGAACCGGGACGGAGAGCGACCAGCGGTCAATGAGTGACGCAACGAATTTCGACGGTGACAGATACTTCATTGTTTCCGCTTAGCGGTTGCCGACCGCCCGATTTAGGTGGTGGCTACCTACGAGGTGCAAATGGCCGCTATTAGCAGGCTCGAAGGTCTCTTCCGGGTCGGCGGCTGTCTTCGGCGTTGCGTTTTCCGGCAGTGCTGCGCGCGTATCATCGTTGGGTCAAGCTCGGCTATCTTGCGACTTTCGACAGCGTGGCTAGAATCGTCGACAATCCACAGACTTACCGTTGGTGGGAATCGAAAGCAACTGATGAAGAACAAACGAAATCTCGCTCGCCTTGCTCTATGCGTGTTTTTCCTGGCCGCGACCTCGTTGGCACTTGCTGGATGGTACGACATTGACAACTACGCCGGCACGATCGGTAGCCTGCCTATTCATGTGTCGTTGCAGACCTACGATGATGTCCACCGTGACGAGCCAGGACAGCGGCGCGTCGACGGCAGTTACTATTACGATACCCACCGCATTCCGATTCCGTTGCAAGGGAAACGCCAACCCGATGGAACGATACAGTTGTGCGAAGCAAACGCGCCAACTTCCTCGGCAGATTCACCCACCGTGCCGGCCGCTTCGGCAACGCACCCCGTCCCTTGCCCTATAACGTTGAAAATAATTGGTACTGGGGCATCCGGCGAGTGGCGCGACGACAAACGCGTTCTACCGATCGCGCTCCATCAGGTCGGAAGTCTCAACGACACCGGCCTGCAGCCTGTTCGATTAGACGGTGTCGTTGAAGTCCCAATGTGGTATCACACAAAAAATCATCTATTGCTCGGTGTCTATGATTCTTCCAAGGATTGCCCGCTGTCAATGGCCCGCTTGCGACTCGTCAATCTCAGAAGTGGACGAATCGACAAGGAAATGAAATTTCCCTGTGGCACGGGCGTCGTGTCCACCCCTATCTTCGGAAACGTCTATCGTGCGGGTCCCCCCCGCCATGTGACCGTCATGTTTCAGGGCGGTTATCATGGGATGGGCGACGACCGGGACGTTGCAGTCGAACCATAAATCTTCACCTTGTTATGAATGCTAGTCGGGTAGTGTGCCCGTTTTTCGTTTGCATTTTGGCGGCATCCTTTTGTACTTGTTCGGTTGCAGGGATTCGAGAAAATCGCTGTGGCTGGTTACAGAACCCGACGCCCGCAAACTGGTGGCTTGACGACAAGGATGGAAGTTGGACTCTATCTGTTATGGGCGGGAGGCCGGTACCCGGGTTCGATGATCTGCCTGACACGACCACGCATGATTGGGTCGTCACCAATGCGGGCGGGCACGGCCACGGATGCGCCTGCATCGATATGGAAGTCGGCAAGGGCACAGGTGACGTCGTACGGATCTATTCGGCAAAGGCGCTTCCACTAAAGCGTTGCAAAGCCGATCGCTCGCTGCCGCGGCCGTAAGCATGTGGTGAAGCGGGTGCGCGCGATGTGTGACGACGGTGTCGGAGCGGCCAAAAACGGCTGGTCGACGGACGGCTGGAGATCGCCGACAATTCAGACAATGTTAGATCGGTGGGTTGCAGGTAAATGCGCATTACGATTGCACTGCTTGCCTTCATGGCCGGCAGCCATGCTTGGGCCGGGTACGACGTTCACATCACCGGAAGTCGTTTTGGGCGGACACAACGGGCCCGAGGATCACACTCGAGCAATGGAAGGCATACGTCCGTGTCGACCCGCAAGTAGTGAATGATCCTGCGAACGGTCCGACAGACTTTCTCGTTACAGTCAGAAGCGCAGCGTTCCCGCTTTGGTACAACGTGGAGCTGGGTGAGCTCTACACAAAGGATCCGACGGTCGAAGCGGTTCGCAAGCTTGAGGATATCGCTAGGGGGATGAGAGCGAAAGTTCAAGGTGATGACGGCGAACCGTATCCTGCTCCGCCATGACCTCTGGTACATGCACGCTGGCCGTCAGCCAGCTTTGGTTATTCGAATTCTAGCTTCGAATCGACGACAGTACTGAGGTATAGACCCAGGCCAACCCGCCTCCCGGCTGCTGCCTTCTGTTCCTTAAAGGCCCAGCGCTGGTCGCCAATGAACAAATGGTGGGTACGGGACACCGTTGAAGAAGGCCGGAAATACTTCGACAACTTGGTCGGCCATGAACCATTCATCTGAGCGCATTGGAATGTTGCCCGCCCGGAAGACCAAGACTGTGCCATCGGGGCGCACGGGTGACGGTTTGTCGTGGAATGCCCTCCACCGCTGCGCACCAAACTCGTAACGCTCGATCATGCAACTAGTACTGCCACCCGCTACCTGCACGTAGCTACCACGAGCGTCAGTCAACGACGCATAAGAAGATTTGCCATAAGTTCGCAGCGATTGCAGTGATCGGGTGATCTGTTGTGGAGTTGGCGAGATGATTTCCGCTTTCCCTTCGATCTCGAATTTCATTTGCTGAATCGCTCCGATTCATCCGACCAGACGTGAATCCTACCAGCGCCAAAGCCTGATGCTGAACGGCCGTTAGCTGCAAAGCTGATTGGCCGTTTCGGGTCGGTAACTACCGCCTGCGCTCGGCAGCGGCCAACGGCTTATGGTGAGAAGGAGCGGCCGAACTGGATCATCGCGATCGCGCCGCACCTTGCTCGGGTACACTCATAGCTCCGCCACGCGCTCCGCAATTGCATGGACACTCAACTCTGGGCCATATGCGGGCTTACATTCGTAATCCACGTGATCGCGACATTGGCCTATGCAGTGCGGATCGCTGGCGTTCGCACGCGCCGCATCGCCTTGTCGTTTTCCCTTTTCGGGATCATCGCGCTGGTTTCCAGGACGGCCAATTCCTTTCAGGGGCCATTCATTGCCAAGCGCGTCGAAGTGGACATTGCGCATCACATGGGAAGGGGGGGTGCTCGCCGATTTTCGGCTGTTTCTGCTGACCGCCACTGTGGCAACCATTGCCGGATCATTCCTGATTCCCACGTTCCAGCGGTATTTCAGCCGGGCGGTCGATCACTTTCAGATGTACCGCTCGATCCCACGTCTACTGCTGGACGCATTCAGCCGTGCCGGCTTCAGCTACCTGCGTATCGGCGCGCGCGTTCCTTCCCGCCACAACGTTACGCAACTGGCAGGTAATACGGGTCTGTCCTGGAAGGTCATCGTGCTGAATGTCGTTGCAATGGCGATCTGGACAGTCGGCGTATTCGCATCGCTGTATGCCGGTTATCTGAAGCCCGAGCTCAGAGTGACATGCGCTAATCTTTCATCGGTCATCAACGGCTTCGCGACTGTGGTCCTGACAGTCGTCATCGACCCGCAGGTTTCCGTAATGACCGACGATGTTATCGAAGGCCGGCTATCGGAAAACTGCTTCAGGCGGGCGATCACGGCGCTCGCGGGTGCCCGCGTTCTCGGTACATTGTGCGCCCAGGCTGTACTTCTCCCCGCGGCCCTCATAATCGTCCGCGTCGCAGAAGTCATTTAGCGCGACGGCCGGCACGATTCCGTCTGGACTGATCTCGCCTGTCTTGTCGATGCCCCAATGAAGGCTTGGGAGTGCCCCGGCTTGCCGTTGGCGTTCTTTACGGCGACGACGTAACGCGCGTCAAAGGTCTCCTTGGGACGACGCACGTTCCAATATCGGTTTCGGAAATCCGCATCGGCACACGTCTTCGCTCGATAACCGTTCTCCGATTGATGCAATGGCTACGTTCTCAGCCGGAGCGCTTGAATAGGCCATCTATTGCGACTTTCTGCCGTGCATTTAAAATGCGCTCTGGTTGCGCCGATCAAAGAGCCATAATGGCAGCGATGTAAAGATAGGCTCGCTTCTGGAATGTATTTTTTACTGGACTAATTTCAAGATTTAACGATAAAGAAAAGAAAAGGGGTAAAAATGACTGGCGCGCTATACAGGGCGATGCGCGATGGATATGTGCAGGCTAACCGGCTGATCAGGCTAGACACGTCGCTCGGGGAAGACTGGCTCATTCCGCTTCAGGTCAAGGGTTCCTCACGGCTGGGCCGCGATTACGAATTCACGGTCGACGCCGTCAGCGCACGTGGCGATCGCGTGAAGCTCAAGGCGTTGATCGGCCAGGCCGTCACGCTGTGGATTCAGCAGACCGACGGAAGCTATCTGCCCCATCACGGCTATGTCCACCATTTCAGCCGGCTGGGATCGGATGGTCCGTTGACCTGGTACCAGCTGCGCTTCTCGTCATGGATGTACTACCTGCGCCTGCGCCGGGATATGCGTGACTGGCAGGAGCAGGGCGGCGAGCAGATTCTGTCGGACGTGTTCGACGAGCACCCGCAGGCCAAAGGCGCCTACCGTTTCCAGCTCAGCCGCTCGCTGCCGTCCTATTCAAACCGTGTGCAGTACGAGTACGACTGGAACTTCGTGCACCGCAGCCTCGAAGAAATGGGCTTGTTTGGCTACTTCGAGCAGGCCAGCGACGGCAAATCGCACACCCTCGTTCTGATGGACGACCTGTACCACGCGCCGCAGCTCGCCCAGCGCACCGTCTGGTTTGCTCGCGGTGGCATCGGTGAGGAAACGGATGGCCTCACGCAGTGGAACGAGCGGCTGCAGATCGACAGCGAACAGCTCACCACGCGCACGTTCAACTACAAGCGTGAGGACTTGACCAACGAGGCGAGCGGTTCAGTCGGCGAGGCCAACGGTGGGTTACCCGCACAGGGCGAGGTGTACGACTACACCGGGGCCTATACCGGTTCGAGCCGCGACCAGCGTGAGCGGCTGCTCGGCATCCGGCTAGAGGAACGGCTTTCGCGCATGAAGCGCTTTCACGGCACGGGCGGGCTGCGCAGCGCGATGCCGGGGTACTGGTTCGAACTGCAGGGTCATCCTGTGCACGATGCCGGCACGCAGCAGGACCGCCAGTTCGCGATCCTTGCGGTCGACTGGACAATCCGCAACAACCTCCCTGGTCTCGACGGCATTGCGGACCTGCCGGGCAGCCTTGGTGCAGAGGTTGCGCAGGCCGTCACGTCGAAGCGTGGCGCGACGGTGAGCCATGCGGACGGCAGCGAAGGCCACTTCCTGGTGCAGATCGAGGCACAGCGTCGGCGCGTTGCGTTCAGGAGTCCCTTCGAGCACAGGAAGCCGATTATGCAGCTACAGTCGGGCATCGTCGCCGGTCCGGAGAAGGAGGAGGTGTACACCGATTCACTGAACCGGGTGAAGGTGTGGCTACCGTGGAACCGCCGCAACGGCCGGAACGAGACTGCGTCATGCTGGATACGCGCTGCGTTTCCTGATGCCGGATCGCGCCGGGGCGGGCACTTTCCGCTGCGTACGGGCGATGAGGTGATCCTCGGCTTCATGGAAGGTGACTGCGACCGGCCGGTCATCCTGAGCAGAATGCACGGCGGCTCGACGCCGCCGGTCTGGAACACTAACGGGCTGCTGTCGGGACACCGGTCGAAGGAATACGGAGGCAACGGCTACAACCAGTTGCTCTTCGACGATTCCACCGGCCAGAACCGCATTCACCTGTACTCGACGAGCAGCCAGTCGCACCTGCATCTGGGGTACCTGGTACAGCACGCGGACAACACGCGCGGCGCTTTCATCGGCAATGGCTTCGACCTGAAATCCGACGCGTATGGCGCGATCCGCGCCGGTCAGGGGCTGTACGTCTCGACACACGCCACGTCGGTCGCCCAGCCGCTGAATGCGACGCAGGCCAGCCGGCAGCTCGTGAGTTCGGAGTCGCTGGTCGAAACGCTGTCACAGGCAAGCGTTGCGGCCCGTGCCGAGAGCCTGCAGGCCGGTCAGGAGGCTCTGCGGGCGTTTACCGACGCCACCCAGCAGAGCGTGGCAGGGAACGCATCCGGCGGGCGCACGGCCGGCGGCGGCGCGGGTAATGCGAACTGCTTCGCGAAACCGGTGCTGCTGATGGCAAGCCCGGCTGGTGTGGCGGTCTCCACGCAGCAGTCGGCCCAGATCACCGCTGACCAACACGTGAACGTGGTGAGCGGCCAGAACACGCACCTTGCCGCCGGCAAGTCGCTGGTCGCGAGCGTAGCGGAGAAGATCAGTCTGTTCGTGCAGAACGCGGGCATAAAGCTGTTCGCGGCGAAGGGCATGGTGGAAATCCAGGCGCAGACCGACGGGATGGCGCTCACTGCGCTAAAGGATCTGAAGATCACGAGCGCGAACGGACGGCTCGTGCTGACCGCAGAGAAGGAGGTGTGGATCGGCGCGGGTGGCTCGTACATCAAGATCGGACCGAACCTGATCGAGAACGGCACGGCGGGACAGATTCTCGAAAAGTGCGGGTCGTGGGACAAGCCGTCGGCGGCTTCCTCGAAGCTAACGGGCAACCTCGCGACGCCGGGTGACATTGCGACGAAGCCGGGGCACCTGCTGGACTACTCGGGCTAGGGACGAAGCCTGTCCGCAACGCAACCCGGTACCCACAGAATGATCGCAGACCATGAGCACGAAGAACGATACGCATAACAAACCGGCGCCGCCCCCGACGACTGCCGCGCCCCAGCCGCTCCAGCCGCTCAGGAACTGGAGTTATCCGTTCGCACCGAACAACGCGAGAGCAGTCGGTGCCCAATCCTGTTTCGAGGCACTGGGCAAGGCCGAAGATGGCTTCTTTCCGCTCGGGGCGAACGGCATCTGGCATGGCGGTATCCATTTCGGCAAAGGTACCGAAGGGATGCTGAAGCAGGACGAAGGCGTCAGCGTCATCGCAGATGGCGAGATCGTCGCCTACAGGCTCGACAGCAAGTATCCGGAACTGGACTATCCGGATGGCAGGAAGGGGCTGTACTCAACGAGCTTCGTGCTGGTACGGCACAAGCTCGCCATTCCTACGTCACAACCACCATCCACTTCCTCTGGAACGCAATCATTGTCGCAAGCGCCTAGTGCCCAAGGCGCCTCGACATCCGCACTGCCGGCAACTACCGCGGAGCCGCCTTCGGACGACGTTCTGGAGTTCTACAGCCTCTACATGCACCTGCTCGACTGGGCGCATTACCAGTCGACCGGCAAAGATGCTGATACGGCAAACGGCACACCCGCCGTCCAGCGAATGCCTTTCTGGAAAGGTGACCGATGCTTCGTGGTGGGTAGCAAGGCGAAAGATACGCAGGCAGCGGCGAGAGTGCCGGAATCTGTGAGTGGGGACCCCATCGGCGACCTGATCGCCAACGACTTTCAGGTACGGGTTCAGACACCCTCCATCACAGGCCTTCATATCCGTGAACTTCCGCAGGGAAAGATCATCGGACTGTTGCCTCGCGGTAGCGAAATCACAGTTGTCGGCACCGCAAAGAGCGGCTGGGCGCGCATCGATAAAGTGCAGAAGGGTAGTCCCGTTGCCGCAACTGAGAGCGAGGACCCTCCCGTCACCGCCGCAACAGGCTGGGTCTATATCGATGAACTGGATTCGAAGATTACGCCGAATCCGCTCGATGCAGTCGTCGTGCTTGACACGCCGTTTCCGGTCAAGGCGGGCGACAAGATCGGCCATCTTGGACATTTCCTGCGATATCGCGAATCAACGCAATTACCTCCACAGGCTTCCAGGCCGCTACTGCATCTGGAAGTCTTCGCGGGCGACAAGCTCAAGGCATTCATCGACAGGTGCCGCTCTCGGGCCGATAGTCTCCCGAAGACTATGCTGGTTGTGTCGCCGGGGGCAATGCTGGTGACCCCGTCGGAACCCGACCAGACCATCGATATTGGCCTCACGCTCAAACCCGTTGCAGGCAGCCCTTCGAAGGGCCCGTGGGTGAGGGTGCAACCAATGCAGATGCCTACGTCGGGCACCTCCGGTCATTCGCATACTCATCATGCGAAACACAAGGCAAACGGCACGCCGAAGGGCAATCCGCTGTGGGTCGAGCGATCATTGAGCGGCCAGGTAACCGAGCGTGTCACCGACGGCTGGAACGAATTCCCTTTGAAGCTTGCGAATGCCAAAGGGCCGGCAGCAACGTTCCAGGACGTATTCACACAAAGCGAATTGCAACAGATCGAATCGGCCGAAGACGACCAACGGCAGCACTGGTGGAAAATCACCATCGGGACCGGAAAGGGCGACAGCACTACAGGCTGGGTGTGCGATAAAGGTCATCCGAACACGTCGTGGCAGAGCCAGTGGGCATGGCCCGGATTTGAGATCGTTGATAACACCAGCATCTCGATCGTCGACTCGTTCAAGCGGGCGGTCTACGTGACCAAAGAACTGCTGGACGGGGAGGAAGACGAATTCAAGCCCTCAGCGTTGGGCGTAAACAGCAGCGAACTCATTACCAAGCTGGAAAAGGCCATCGACCACGATGGAAACGGCACATTAACCGCAGCCGAGCTGGCGAAGGCGCAGGAGATTCCGTGGCTGGCAGAAGCACTATCACATCTGATCGTGCGCTACGAAAGCGAATGGGGCGGCAGTATGGGGAAATGGGACCAGTTGTCGGCGCTCATGAAGGAGCACAAGCAGATCTGGCAAAGCGAGCTCGAGCGTATCGAGAAACTTCAGTGGTGGAATAAAGTCGCCACCGTTAATGGTTTCCCAGATTTGCCAGTCGTATATCATATCCATCCGATCGGGCTGATCGGGAATTTTGCGTCGAAAAACTTAACTTTGGAAGAGGCGCGTGTTCGCGCTTTTCTTCGAATGATTCGAGTGGGGGAGGGGACTGAAGGAGAGGCCGGTTACGAAAGACTGTTCGGCGGGGAGTCATTTATCAAGAACTATAGTCGAGATTTCAGTGATCACCCGAAGATCCTCATAACGCGGACAAACAGTCGTGGCAAAACGCTGAAATCGACCGCTGCGGGAGCGTACCAGGTCATGGGCTACACATGGGACGATCCAACGTTCATAAGTTATCGACAGCAGTATGGGATCGATAATTTCACACCTGCATCGCAAGATCGATTTTGCGTGGTTTTGTTGAAATTCAAGAGAAACGCAATTGAAGATATAAAGAAAGGTGATATTCAGAGAGCTATATTCGATGACGGATGTAACAAGGAATGGGCCAGTTTGCCCGGGGATATGTACGGCCAGGGTGGTGTAAGTATGGACACCGTCAATCAGAAATTTTCTACGTATCTCGATGATGAATTGAGCGGAAATAGCGATCTGGCCGTTCCTGTCGGTGGGTTGGATGATTTGATCAAATGACCGGAGTTGCAATGCGCGCAAGGTTCTTTTTCATGGTCTTTCTAGGCATCGTATCCTGCAATTCCCAGGCCTTCACGGCCGAAGGTGCCGCCGCACCCAAGTTTTCGGACTATCCCTCGCCGATATACAACGGGAATATTCGCATTCCCTCTTATTACGTCAAATCAGGCGACACGTGGAGGGACGACATGGGGAAGGAGGTTTCTCCTCCAAGGGTTAATTTTGCGGGCAAGTACTACATTGGGCTCCACAGTTGCGGAACGGAGTGTCGTTACTACACGTTGTCGGACTTGGCCACGGGCAAGGACTCCAAGGCTCTGGACATGTTCTCGTCGGATGGAGAAAAGCCGCAAAAGACCAGTGACGGACGTAACTACGTAACTGAATTGCTTAGTCACCCGGACAGCAGGTTGGTGATCGCCCAGTACCACATCGAGCAAATCCCCGGAAAACCGGGCGAGTGCCGCGAAAGGATGTTCGTGCTGAGCGACGACGGCGAGAAGGTGGCGCCGGTAACGAAGACTCTTGATGGCTGTCAGCCACGTTGAGCTGCATCTGGTTCGGCCGATATTGCGTTCTTGATTTCGACACATCAATGATGAACTTGATACGCATCGACGACGATACTGATCATGGTGGAAAAGTTATCACTGCGTCGTCCACCATGAGCTTCGATGGTCGTTTCGTCGCCCGTAAGGGCGACGAAGTGTCTTGCCCGAAACACCCTGACACGAAGCCGAATGTCATCATCGAGGGGGACACGTCAATGACGGACGATGGTATTCCGATCGCGCGACATGGCCATCGCGCAACCTGTGGATGTCATCTGATATCGAGCCTGAGCGATCCCTCATGATGTCAGGCAGCCGGTGACCTTACCCCTTCGAGTACACCACTCGTAAGTTACTGGGCTTGCCGGTTTTCGGTTAATGCAGTTGCCGGAATTGGTCCGGCGCCAGTTGCCCTAAGGCACTATGCGGGCGCACCGAGTTGTAGTCAGTGCGCCACGCTTCAATTCGCCTGCGCGCATCATCGAGACTGACGAACGCATGCTGGTTCAAACATTCTTCGCGCAGTCGGCCGTTGAAGCTTTCGATGTACGCGTTTTCCACCGGCCTGCCTGGACGGATGAACTGCAGCCTGATGCCATGTTCGTGCGCCCAGGCATCGAGCGCCTTGCTGACGAACTCCGGTCCGTTATCCACCTGAATCAGGCCGGGGCATCGTCCGCGTTGCCGCAACTGCTCGAGCACACGCGCCACGCGAACACCGGTGAGCGAGAAGTCGACCTCGATGTGCGGGCACTCGCGGTTCCACGCGTCGATGATGGTCAACATGCGAATGCGTCGGCCATGCACCAGTGCGTCAGCAACAAAGTCCATCGCGCAGCTTTCGTCTGCGCCGCCGGGCGCCGGCATTACCGCGCGTAGATGACCCGGGCGCTTCTTTCGACGTTTCAGGCGAAGCGACAGCCTTCTGCGCGGTACAGCCGCTCAGTGCGCTTGTGGTTCTGGACCAGACCCTCCCGGCGGAGCAACACATGCAGGCGGGGCGAACCAAACCGTGGCCGCTCCTGTGCCAGCTCGCGCAGCCTGCCGAACTTCGCGGTCGGCGTCAGGCAGCACCGGCCGTCGGAACGTCCGGCGGTTCACGCCAATGAGCGCGCACGCCCGGCGCTCCGAATAGTCGTGCTGGTCAATCACCTGCTGCACAATTTCCCGGCGCTGCGCGGGCGAACTCACTCCTTTTCCGAGAACGTCCTTCAGAACCCGGATGTCCAGTGCCTGGTCGGCCACCAGCTGCTTGAGCCGCTGGTTTTCTTCCTCCAGTTGCCGCAATCGTCGCGTTTCCGACACATCCATGCCGCCGTAGCGGCTACGCCAGTTATAGAACGTCGCATCCGATATGCCGTGCTTGCGGCGCAGGTCTGCGACCTTCATGCCTGCGTCGGCTTCCTTCAGCACCCCGATTATCTGCTCTTCGCTGAACCGGGACCTCTTCATGACAAGGGTTTTCCTGCGGCCTTGCCACTAACTTTACAGTGGGATACTTCAGAGGGGGAAGGTCAGAAACTTGCAGACTGCTTTTCTGCCGGGTGCAGCGTACGGATCTCCAACTCTCGATAGTGTCGTTCGACAAAGTCGCGTCCAGTTACCCAGCCCCAATGCCGGCATGGCAGGCAGCCGAATTCAGCATGTCGATCACGCGTCTCCTGGAGGTGTGACGGTATACGAACCGCAGACAACGGCCGTATACGTCAGAAATACCGCCACCAAACTGTAGATTCAGCGAGATTCAGCGATACAACAATAGACAGTCAGCGCGCCAAGAACTGAATCATTTCAACGGTTTATAGCCATCCTGAGACGTCCCGAGCATCCGCTCCACATACCGCGCAATCAGATCCACCTCGAGATTCACCCGTGTGCCTGCCGCCAGATGCTTGAGCGTGGTGACCTCGACCGTGTGCGGAATCAGGTTGATCGAGAATTCGCAGCCGTCGGCGCGGTCTTCCACCGAATTGACGGTCAGGCTCACGCCGTTCACCGTAATCGAGCCCTTGTACGCCAGATAGCGGCCAATCTCGCGCGGCGCCAGTACGCGCAACTCGTGCGACTCGCCTACCTGCGCGAAGCGCGTGACCTGGCCCAAACCGTCCACGTGGCCCGAGACGATATGGCCGCCCAGCCGGTCATGTGCCCGCAATGCCTTTTCCAGGTTGACCTCGCCGGTTTGCGCGAGGCCCACGGTGCGGTTCAGGCTTTCGCGCGACACGTCCACGTCGAAGCTGCGCGCCGTCTTTTCGATCACGGTCATGCAGGCGCCCTGAATCGCGATGCTGTCGCCGATCTGCACGTCCGCGAGATCGAGGCTGCCTGCGTCCACGCTGAGGCGCACGCCCGCGTCCGGCGTGGTGCCGAGCGGGCGGATCGATTCGATGCGGCCCACTGCCGCGACGATTCCCGTAAACATCGTGTCGTTCCCTGTCAGTGTTGTCAGTGCGAAGGTTGAGCGGGCGTGAGGCGCGCGAGGATGCGCAGATCGGTGCCGATCCGCTCCACCTGGTGAAACTCGAAGCGCATGCGCTGTTCGAGCGAGTCGGGCGCGAGTACGTTGACCATGCTGAGCGAATTTGCGCCGAGCAGCGTGGGCGCCAGATAAACGAGCAGTTCGTCCACGCAGCCTTCGCGCAGCAACGAGCCATTGAGCTTGTAGCCCGCCTCGACGTGCAGTTCGTTCACGCCGCGTTCGGCCAGTTCCTTGAGCATGCCGGGCAGGTTCACCTTGCCGTGCTCGTTGGCAAGGGCCACGATTTCGGCGCCCCGCGCGCGCAGCGCTTCGGCGCGCTCTGCGTTGCGCTCGTCGAGCGCGGCGCAAAAGATCAGCGTGGGCGGGCCGGCCAGAATGTGCGCGTCGGGCGGCACTTCGAGCTTGCTGTCGATCAGCACTCGCCGCGGCTGGCGCGGCGTTTCCACGGCGCGCACGGTCATGCGCGGGTTGTCTTCCTTGACCGTGCCGATGCCGGTGAGAATGGCCGATGCGCGCGCCCGCCAGGCGTGTCCGTCGGCGCGCGCCGCTTCGCCTGTGATCCACTGGCTTTCGCCGGAAGGCAGGCCGGTGCGTCCGTCGAGCGAGGCCGCGACTTTCATGCGCACCCACGGCCGTGCCCGCGTCATGCGCGAGACGAAGCCGATGTTGAGTTCGGCCGCTTCGTTTGCGAGCAGGCCGCAGCGCACGTCGATGCCTGCGTTGCGCAACATGCCGAGCCCGCGGCCTGAGACCAGCGGATTCGGGTCTTCCATCGCCGCGATCACGCGCGCCACTTTGGCTTCGATCAGTGCGTTCGCGCACGGCGGCGTGCGGCCGAAGTGGCTGCACGGTTCGAGCGTGACGTAAGCGGTGGCGCCGCGCGGATCGTTGCCGCGCGAGCGCGCGTCTTTCAGCGCGCGAATTTCGGCGTGGTCCTGGCCTGCGGGCTGCGTAAAGCCTTCGCCGATCACCTCGCCGTTCTTGACCAGCACGCAGCCCACGCGCGGATTCGGGTCCGTGGTGTAGAGACCGCGCGCCGCAAGCGTCAGCGCGCGCTGCATGTGGACAAAGTCGGTTTGCGAGAACATCGGCTGGGTTTCTCCGCGCGGCGTTCAGTAAGGGCGAGCAAGGCACGGCGGCAGGGCCGCCAAGGCGGGCATCGATCAGGCAGCGAGCGCGGCGAACGCGCCGCGCGCAGCGTCGATCGTCTCGTCGATCACGTCGTCGCCATGCGTGCTCGACACGAAGCCCGCTTCGTACGCGGACGGCGCGAAGTACACGCCGGCGTCGAGCATCTTGTGGAAGAACGCGTTGAAGCGCGCGATGTCGCTCTTCGTGACGTCGGCAAAGCTCTCGGGTACGTGCTGCGTGAAATAGAGGCCGAACATGCCGCCGAGCGAATCGGCCGCGAACGGCACGCCGGCTTCGCGCGCCGCATCGGCGAGGCCGCCCACGAGCCGCGCCGTTTGTGCGCCAAGGCGCTCGTAGAAGCCCGGCGCCTGGATCAGTTCGAGCGTCTTCAGGCCCGCCGCCACCGCTACCGGATTGCCCGACAGCGTGCCCGCCTGGTAGACGCCGCCCGTTGGCGCAAGGTGAGCCATGATGTCGCGCCGGCCGCCGAATGCCGCCGCGGGCATGCCACCGCCGATCACCTTGCCGAGGCACGTGAGGTCCGGCGTGATGCCGAAGAGTTGCTGTGCGCCGCCCAGCGCCACGCGAAAGCCGCACATCACTTCGTCGAAGATCAGCACGCCGCCGTACTCGTTCGTGAGGCGCCGCAGTGCGTTGAGGAACTCCGGCGTCGCCTTCACGAGGTTCATGTTGCCGGCCACGGGTTCGACGATCACGGCCGCGATCTCGTTGCCGAATGCCTTGAACGCCTCTTCGAGTGCGGCGACGTTGTTGTACTCGAGCACCGTGGTGTGCTTCGCGATGTCGACGGGCACGCCCGCCGAAGTCGGATTGCCGAACGTGAGCAGCCCCGAGCCCGCTTTCACGAGCAGGCTGTCGGCATGGCCGTGATAGCAGCCTTCGAACTTGACGATGCGGCTGCGGTTCGTGAAGCCGCGCGCAAGACGCAGCGCGCTCATCGTGGCCTCGGTGCCGCTCGACACCATGCGCACCTGTTCCATCGACGGCACGAGCTTGCAGATCACCTCGGCGATCTCGATTTCGGCCTCGGTGGGTGCGCCGAACGAGAAGCCCTTCACCAGCGTGCGCTGCACCGCTTCCAGCACCTCGGGATGCACGTGGCCTACGATCATGGGGCCCCACGAGCCGATGTAGTCGATATAGCGTTTGCCGTCGGCATCCCAGAAGTACGGGCCTTCTGCGCGTTCGATGAAGCGCGGCGTGCCGCCCACGGAACGGAAAGCGCGCACGGGCGAATTGACGCCGCCGGGGATGGTGCGCTGTGCGCGTTCGAAGAGAGCCTGATTCCTGGACTGGGTGCTGGACATGAGTGACCTGACCTGCTGTGACGTTGAATGAGCGTTGAAATGCGCGTCGGGCGTGAATGAAGGGCGTCGTCGCTGCGGTGGGCGTCTTGTGTGCACGGGGTGGTGCGTCTTGTTTCGTGCGCCTTGCCGCGCGTTCCCTGCTGCCGATGCCCGGGCGCGCCCGGCGAGGCGCGGCGACCGGATAGTTCCTCGAAATTGTACCGGACTCCCGCGCCGCGAGCCGGGCCGCTCCCTGTGGCGCGCGCTACCGCCGCCGGGGCGACGGCCCCGCCGGCAGCGACCCCGGCCCGGGCCGCTTGCCCGTGAGCGCCGCCCAGCGCTTTTCGAGCGCCCCTTCGGCAATCGGCTTGATGGTCGTGCCCGAACTCTGCGCATCCCAGGTCTGCACGGAAAACGGATGTTCGCGCAGCGCCTCGCGCCCGATCACGACTTCTTCGTGCGCATCGACGAGCCAGTCGTAGACGAAATCGATGCAGAGCCGATAGCCACGCTTGTAGGCGGGATCGGGCACCTCGTAGGGCGCGCGCGTGACGTATCCCGACCCGAACAGGCCGCGCGGCTCCGACGCCACGCGATGCAGGAACACGCGGTCGCCGGGCAGGATGCCGCGGGCGAAGCCGCACCCCCAGACGTCGGCGACGGCTTCGCCTGCGGCAACGCGCCGCGCCACGTCCGGCAGTTCGGGCCACGGCCACTTCTTCGGGCTCCAGATCAACAGGAAGGCGGTCATGCTGGCTATTTCGAGGCGCAAGGGGAAGGAAACCGCGAGCTTAACGCATCGAAGTGGCAAGCCGCGTGCGGATTAAGCACCGGGTTACAATCGGCTCTGCTCCGCCTTTCACAAGGCCTGAACCGCCGCCGTAGCGTTGCGGGAACGGGCCGATTCTTCCGGATTCCCATGTCTCACGTCGTCAGACGCCGGCCCGATGCCCGGCTGATCCTGCTGCTCGGTGCGCTTGCCGCGTGCGGGCCGCTCGCTACCGACATGTATCTCCCGAGCCTGCCCGCCATCGCGCAAACATTCGGCGTGGCGCCCGGCGTGGCGCAGTCCACGCTCACGAGCTTCATGGCAGGCTTTTCGATCGGCATGCTGCTGTACGGCCCGGTTTCGGACGCCTATGGCCGGCGGCCGGTGCTGCTCGGCGGCATCGCGCTCTTTACGCTGTCGAGCGTGGCCTGCGCGTTCTCGTTCTCGGTCGGCTCGCTCGTGTTCGTGCGTTTTCTCCAGGCGCTCGGCGCCGGCGCGGCGTCGGTGCTGGCTCGCGCCATTGCGCGCGATGCCCACGAACCCGCCGACGCGGCCCGCGTGCTCTCCATGGTCGCGATCGTCACGGCGGTCGGGCCACTGCTTGCGCCGCTGATTGGCGGCCAGTTGCTTTTGCTCGGTGGCTGGCGCGTGGTGTTTGCCGTGCTGACGCTGTTCGGCGCGCTGTGCGCTACCGCCGCGTGGCTGCGGGTGCCCGAGACGTGGCCGCGCGAAAAGCGTGCAAGCCCGGCCGTGCTGAAGTCGTTCGCTGCGTACGGCCGGCTGCTGCGCGACCCCGTGGTCTGGGGGCACATGCTGTGCGGCGGCATGGCGTTCGCGTCGATGTTCACGTACATCTCCGCCACGCCGTTCGTGTACATCGAACACTTTCACGTCTCGCCGCAGCGCTACGGCTTCTTCTTCGGCGCGAACGTGTTCGGCATCATGATCGGCAACTTCCTCAACACGCATTTCGTAGGTCGCTTCGGCTCGCTGCGGCTCATCTCCGTGGCGGCCACCGTGAGCAGCATCGCGTCGCTGTTCGTCGCACTCGTCTGCGTGACGGGGTGGGGCGGTTTGTGGTCGATCGTTGCGGGGTTGTTCTTCGTGGTGGGCGTGGTCGGGCTGCTGTCGGCAAACTGCGCGACCGACCTGATGCATCGCTATCCGCACAATGCCGGCGCTGCGGCGGCCGTATTCGGCGCAATGCAGCTCGCGCTGGGCGCGCTGGCGAGCATCGTGGTCGGACTCTGGCACGACACGACGCCCACGGGCATGGGCTTCACGATCGGCGCCGCAGGGCTGCTGTGCTACACGGGCCGTCTGCTGCTCGTGCGCTGGCATGACCGGCCGGTCTCGGGGTCGGCGACGGGACGCGTCGCACCTTAAAGGCTGCGCACTGCGCACGCGATGGCCGGGAAGCGACCCGGGCACACAAAACAAAAGGGCCGTGATGCAACGAAGCATCACGGCCCTTGTTGTTTCATCGTGCGGGCGGCAGCGGCATGCGCTCAGCCGCCCGCCGTTCCTAGTCCTTCCCCGAGTACGCCGCGCCGTGGCTCAGCCAGTCGAGCACCGCGCTCGCGTCGTCGTCGGCGCTTTCGCGGGCTCGTGCCACCGCCTCGCTCACTTCGGCGTCCGGCGCTGCACGGCGAATGGCCACGCCCACCGCGAGGACGTCGATCATGAGCAGGTGCAGGATGCGCGAGATCATCGAAAGCTGCGACTCGCGCATCTCGATGTGATCGGTTTCGAGCGCCACCGTTGCGCGCTTGGCGAGCGGCGTATTGCTCGAGGTGATCGCGATCACCTTTGCGCCCGCCTGCATTGCCACTTCGAGCACGCGCAGCAGTTCCGGCGCGCGGCCCGACTTCGACACTGCCACGATCACGTCGCCCTTGCCGAGCAGCGCCGCGGACGCCGCCTGCATGTACAGGTCGCCGTAAGCGATCGTCGGGATACCGAAGCGGAAGAACTTGTAGTGTGCGTCCTGCGCGACGATGTTCGAGTTGCCGAGCCCGTAGAACTCGATGCGCCGCGCGCCGTTGAGCAGTTCGATGGCGCGTTCCACGTGCTCGAAGTTCAGGTGCTCGCGCAGCTGCAGGATGGCCGAGACGGTGTTGTCGAGCACCTTTGCGCCGAAGTCCGTAGCGGTGTCGCCCAGGTGCACCTGGCTGTGGCTCACGGGAATCGTGCCGGTGAGACCGGTGGCGAGCTTGAGCTTGAAGTCCGAGAGCCCCTGGCAGCCGAGCGAACGGCAGAAGCGGATCACGGTGGGCTGGCTCACGTCGGCCTTGCGCGCGATGTCCACGATCGGGTCGTTGATGATGGAGCGCGGATGGTTGAGCGCGAGGTCGGCCACGCGGCGTTCGGCGGGCGTGAGCGCGTCGCGCATCTGGCGGATGCGCTCGAACACGGCCGACGAGCCGCCGCCCGCGCGATTCGACAACTGCTCCGCGAGAATTGCCGAGACGCCGAGGAACGCCGGGTATTCGGCGGTGATGACGTAGGTCGGAATGTTGGCGAGATAGGTCTCGAAACGACCCTTCGCCTCGAAGCGCTGGCGGAACGACGAGCGCTCGAAGAACTCGCCGAGCCGCGGCACCACGCCGCCGCCGATATAGATGCCGCCGAGCGACCCGAGCGTCATCGCGATGTTGCCGCCGAACGTGCCCAGAATGCCGCAGAAGCATTCCACGGCTTCGGCCGAGAGCTCGTCGCCCTGCAGCGCGCGCTTGACGACCTCCGAGGTATCGAGCGAAGCGGCAACGCGTTTCTTGTCGCGCGCGGCGAGCGCCCGGTAGATCACTTCGATGCCGGGCCCCGCGGCCACACGTTCGAACGACACATGCGACCACTTCTTGCGCGCGTACTGCAGCACGAGGTCTTCGCGTTCGTCCTGCGGCGAGAAGCTCGCGTGGCCGCCTTCGCTGCCGAGCGCGATCCAGCGGTCGTCGGCGGGAATGAGGCCCGATACGCCAAGGCCCGTGCCCGGCCCGAGCAGGCCGATCACGCTGTTGGGCCGGCGCTGGCCGCCGCCCACCTGCACGCGTTGCGCGTCGGTCAAGCCCGGCAGCGCCATGGCGAGCGCGGTGAAGTCGTTGACGACGAGCAGCGTGTCGAAGCCGAGCGCGCGCCGCGTGGCTTCGATCGAGAAGCTCCAGTCGTGATTGGTCATGCGGACCTGATCGCCGTCCACGGGGTTCGCGATCGCGATGGCCGCATGATTCACGCGGCCGATCTTCGTGTCCTTCAGGTATTTCTTGATGACCTCGGCTACGCCCGGGTACTCGGCGCAGGGGTAGACCATGACCTGCGAGATGTCGCCCGGTCCCGTCTCCAACGCGAAGCGTGCGTTGGTTCCGCCGATGTCGGCGAGCAGCCTCGGTCCGTCGGCGTGCTGGCCCGCGCCGGGGGCTGTTCTAGTTTGCACACCAGTAGACATCGAGTCTCACTCCCTTGTCGTTCGCCAACATCGAAATGGCGTTTTTTTGTTGGACCGCGGCGGCCTGTTGGAGAACTTCGAGCTTGCGCTCGCCCGCGATCAGCAGGAACAGTCGATCCACCTGCTTCAACGCGCTGAGCGACCAGCTCACGCGCGCATGCGGCGCGTTGCCGGGATGCACGGCGACAAACGGCCGCGGCGTCGAGATCGCGAAGTCCCATTCGGGCGCATCCGCGAAGATCGACGCGGTGTGGCCGTCTTCACCCATGCCGAGCACCGCGACGTCGGGCAGCTTGCGCTGCGCGTCGGCGTTGAGCGCGGCCACGTGGGCATCGAGCGTCTGCGAGACGTCGACGAGCGGCAGGAAATGCGCGTGCTGCGCCGCGTTTTGCAGCAGCGTTTCGCGCACGAGGCGCGCGTTGCTCGCGCTGTCGGTCTCGGGCACCCAGCGGTCGTCCACGAGCGTCACGTCGATGTGCGCCCAGTCGAAGGCATGGGTCGAGAGGTCCTGCAGGAACGGACGGGGGCTCGTGCCGCCGGAAACGGCAAGCGTTGCGTGGCGTGCGCCGGTCACGGGCGCGGCCGCCTGAGCAGCAAGCGACGCCTGTAATGCGTCGCCCACCGCTCTCGCCAGCGCGTCGCGTTGGACGCGCGGGTCGTCGAAAGCGTGAAGCTCGATCACTTCTCCTCCATGCTGCTTTCTTGTGGTGCGGGGCGGATCATGCAGTGCGGCCGCCGCGCGGAACGACGCAGGTTACGCGTTCCGCGCGAGGGCCATCGCCCCGCGCGAATTCATCAATTCTCTTCTTCCAGCCAGCAGGTGCCGTGCTGTGCCAGCATCGCGCTCGATGCCGCCGGTCCCCAGGTGCCCGCCGCATACGGCTTCGGCGGTTTGTTCGAGTTGGCCCACTCGCCAAGGATCGGCTCGACCCAGCGCCATGCGGCTTCCTGCTCGTCGCGCCGCACGAAAAGCGCGAGGCGCCCGCTGATGACGTCGAGCAGCAGACGCTGGTACGCCTCCATCTGGCCTTCGCGGAAGAACTGGTCGAACGCGAGGTCGAGGTGGACGCTGGCGAGATTCATGCCTTCGCCGGGTTGCTTGGCGAGGCAATACAGGCGAATCGTTTCGTTGGGCTGCAGGCGGATGACGAGCCGGTTCGCGCCGGGCCGCAATGCCGTCGCGCCGAGCGCCGAGTGCGGCACGGGGCGGAAGTTCACGACGATTTCCGCGACGCGGTCGGCGAGCCGTTTGCCGGTGCGCAGGAAGAAGGGCACGCCGGCCCAGCGCCAGTTTTCGATCTCGACCTTCAGGGCAACGAACGTTTCTGTCGTGCTGTCGGGCTTCACGCCTTTCTCGGTGGAGTAGGCCGGTACCGGCGTGCCGCGGATGCCGCCCGCATGATACTGGCCGCGCACCGCGACCTTGCTGATGTCGCGCGGGTCGATGGGCTTGAGCGAGCGCAGCACGCGCAGCTTCTCGTCGCGTACGGCGTCGGCGTCCATGGAATGCGGCGGCTCCATCGCAATGATGGAGAGCAGCTGGAGCAGGTGGTTCTGCACCATGTCGCGCAAGGCGCCGGTGTTGTCGTAGAAGTCGCCGCGGCCTTCCACGCCGAGTTCTTCGGCGATGGTGATCTGGATGCTCTCCACCCATTCGCGCCGCCACAGCGGCTCGAAGAGCGCGTTGCCGAAGCGCAGCGCGAGCAGGTTCTGAACCGGTTCCTTGCCGAGGTAATGGTCGATCCGGTAGATCTGGCCTTCGGCGAAGATTTCGCCCACCGCGTCGTTGATCGCGTTCGACGAACGCAGGTCGTAGCCGAGCGGCTTTTCGAGCACGATGCGCGCGTTTTCGTTGAGCCCTACCGAAGCGAGCGCGCGGCAGATCGGTACGAAGAGCGACGGGCCGGTGGCGAGATAGAACACGCGGATGCCGGGCAGCGTGCCCACTGCGTCGCGCAGCACGCCGAAGTCTTCGGGACGCGACAGGTCGAGCTTCACGTAGAGCACACGCTCGAGAAAACTCGTCCACGCTGCCTCGTCGAGCCCGTTCTTCGAGACATGCGGCTTCACGTGCTCGTTGACCCACGCGAGGTACGCGTCGCGATTGTCCTCGTGGCGCGCGACCGCGACGATCTTGCCGGCTTCGGCGAGCAGGCCCGCGCGGTGGGCTTCATAGAGGGCCGGCAGGATCTTGCGCATCGACAGGTCGCCGGTGCCGCCGAACAGCACGAAGGTGAAGCTTGAATCGGTTTGCATGAGTCTCCGTCGCCAGTCCTTGAGGGCCGTCAGACGCGGCCGTAGTCCGATAAAGTTTTTTTTGACACTGAATTGTAGTTTAACTACAATCCAAATCAAGAGGTAACGCTCATTCGATAAAAAAGCCGTGCGCCGCCTGCGGTGTACGTGTTTTCCCGAAGGAGCGGAACGTTCCTGCATGTTAACGGACAACGCACTCGCGCATTGTATGGCTCGCCTGCCGGGCCGCCGTGATGCAAGGATCGCTCCGTGTGACGCACGCGGTACCTCGGGCCAGCCACCGGATCGGGCAACGTACCCGGTGCTGGCGAAAACCAGAAGAGGAGACAGTCAGTTGCATTCCGAACCACTCATCTCTTGAGCGTCCCGCGGCCGGACACCGGCACGCGGCCCTGCATCCGCAGGTCAGCACCGACGCCCGACCGCCCAGTGTTTTGCCTGTTTGAACCAACCATCGCACCCTGGCGACATCAGGGGCTCATCGTTTTTTGTTCAGGTGTCTGGAGGAGATAAGCAATGAAATTCCGTGCGATCATGGGCGCCCTGTGCGCCGCAGGTCTGATGTGTGGCGTGTCGGCGGTGCAGGCGGCCGAGTCGGTCGAAGTGCTGCACTGGTGGACCTCGGGCGGCGAATCGAAGGCGGTCGGCGTCCTGAAAGACGACATGCAGAAGCAGGGCTACACCTGGAAGGACTTTGCGGTGGCGGGCGGTGCGGGTGCGGCAGCCATGACGGCACTCAAGACGCAGGTGATCTCGGGCAACGCGCCCACCGCGGCGCAGATCAAGGGCCCGCTGATCCAGGAATGGGCGCAGCAGGGCGTGCTCGTGAACATCGATTCGGCCGCAACGGACTGGAAGAAGAACCTGCCGCCTGAAATCGACAAGATCATGCACGCGGACGGCCACTACGTTGCCGCGCCGTTCTCGGTGCACCGTGTGAACTGGCTGTACATCAACAAGGCGGCGCTCGACAAGGTGGGCGGCAAGGTGCCGACCACGTGGCCGGAATTCTTCGCCGTTGCCGACAAGATGAAGGCCGCGGGCATCATGCCGGTCGCGATGGGCGGCCAGCCGTGGCAAGACCTGACGCTGTGGGAAGACGTGGTTCTCTCGCAGGGCGCGGATTTCTACAAGAAGGCGCTGGTCGACCTCGACCAGAAGACGCTGACCTCGGACAAGATGCTCCAGGTGTTCGATACGGTGCGCAAGATCCAGGGTTACTTCGATAGCGGCCGCACGGGCCGCGACTGGAACCTCGCCACGGCCATGGTCATCAACGGCAAGGCCGGCATGCAGTTCATGGGCGACTGGGCGAAGGGCGAGTTCGCGAACGCGAACAAGAAGCCGGGTAGCGACTACATCTGCGCCGCGGTGCCGGGCACGGAGAAGGCCTACACGTTCAACGTCGACTCGTTCGTGTTCTTCCAGCAGAAGGGCCAAAGCGCCGCAACGCCGGGCCAGCTCGCGCTCGCGAAGACCATCATGAGCCCGGCCTTCCAGGAACAGTTCAGCCTCTACAAAGGCTCGATCCCGGTGCGCCTCGGCGTGTCCATGGCCAAGTTCGACGACTGCGCGAAGAAGTCCTACGCGGATGAGCAGACGGCCATCAAGTCGGGCGGCTACGTGCCGTCGCTGGCGCACGGCATGGCTCAGCCCGATGCCACGGCTGGCGCCATCACCGACGTCGTGACGAAGTTCATGAACTCGTCGCAAGACTCGAAGAGCGCGGTGGAAGCGCTCGCGAAGGCGGCAAAGACGAAGTAAATGTGCAATACGGAACGCCCGGTGTACGCTCGCGCATACCGGGCGTTTCGTTGAGCGGTTGCAGTGCAACAGAGTCACATCAGCTGGCGCAGCATGAGGCGCCGGCATAGCTCAGGAGTCGAGTAGTGGCTGCCTCTCTTAGCGGAAACGGAAAGAACGCCGCGGCCCGCCGCGCGTCGCCCATGGCCGCGCTTGCCGACCGCTGGATTCCGAAGCTGGTGCTCGCGCCCAGCATCGCGATCAGCCTGGTCTTCATCTACGGTTTCATTCTTATCACCGGCTATCTGTCGCTCACCAACTCGCGACTGATGCCGCGCTACGACTTCGTCGGGTTCGCCCGCTACAGCGAACTCTTCCAGAACGACGTGTGGTGGACGTCGGCGCAGAACCTCGGCTGGTTCGGCATCCCGTTCATCGGCATCTGCGTGGCGCTGGGCCTGTTTCTCGCCATCCTGCTCGACCAGCGGATTCGCAACGAAGGCGCGCTGCGCGCGATCTTCCTGTATCCGATGGCGCTTTCGTTCATCGTGACGGGCACAGCGTGGCAGTGGATCTTGAACCCCGGCCTCGGCCTCGAGAAAGTGATGCACGACTGGGGCTGGACGAGCTTTTCGTTCAACTGGCTGGGCGACCCCGACAAGGCCATCTTCTGTATCGTGATTGCCGCCGTGTGGCAGTCCACGGGCTTCGTCATGGCGCTCTTTCTCGCCGGTCTGCGCGGCGTGGACAGCGAAATCTTCAAGGCGGCCCAGGTGGACGGCGCGACGCTGCCCACCATCTACCGCAAGATCGTGATCCCCAGCATGCGCCCGGTGTTCTTCTCCGTGCTGCTGATTCTCTGCCACATCACGATCAAGACCTTCGACCTCGTCGTCGCGCTGACGGCCGGCGGCCCCGGCACGTCGTCGTCGCTGCCCGCCATCTTCATGTACACGTTCTCGTTCAACCGCGGACAGCTGGGCGTGGGCGCGGCGTCTTCGGTGATGATGCTGGCCACGGTCGTCGCGGTGCTCGTGCCGCTCATGTATATGGAATCGAGGAGCACCCGCAATGCAGCCTGACGTGCAACAACCCCCGCGTTCGCTGCCCCCCGCAGGGGCTTCCAGTACGCTTGGGAGCGGCCCGGCGCGTACTGGAATGACGATCAGCCGCGCCGTCATTTACGCGGCGCTGATCCTGTTCGCGCTTTACTTCCTGTTCCCGATCTACGTGATGGTGTCCACGTCGTTCAAGGACATCGACCAGTTGCGTACCGGCAACCTGCTGACGCCGCCGTCGCACTGGACCGTGGCGCCGTGGGTCAAGGCGTGGAGCGAAGCCTGCACGGGCGTGCGCTGCGACGGCATGAAGCCGTTCTTCCTGAACTCCGTGCGCATGGTGGTGCCCGCGGTGCTGATCTCGTCGCTGATCGGCGCGTTCAACGGCTACGTGCTCACACACTGGCGCTTTCGCGGCGCGGACGCGCTCTTCACGATGCTGCTGGTCGGCTGTTTCATTCCGTTCCAGGTGATCCTGCTGCCCATGGCACGCGTGCAAGGCATGTTCGGCATGGCCAACACCATCACGGGTCTCGTGTTCGTGCACGTGGTGTACGGCATCGCGTTCACCACGATGTTTTTCCGCAACTTCTACGTGAGCGTGCCCGCCGAACTCGTGAAGGCGGCGCGCATTGACGGCGCGGGTTTCTTCACGATCTTCACGCGCATCCTGCTGCCGGTTTCGCTGCCCATCTTCATGGTCTGCCTGATCTGGCAGTTCACGCAGATCTGGAATGACTTCCTGTTCGGCATCGTGTTCTCGGGCGTCGATTCGATGCCGATCACGGTCGCGCTGAACAACCTCGTCAACACGTCCACCGGCGTGAAGGAATACAACGTCGACATGGCCGGCGCCATCATCGCCGCGCTGCCCACACTGCTCGTCTACGTGATCGCCGGCCGCTACTTCGTGCGCGGCCTCACCGCCGGCGCGGTGAAGGGCTGACACCCTATCAGAGAGAAGAGGATTCACAGCATGGCAAGTCTTTCCATCCGTGACGTGTACAAGACCTACCCGAACGGGGTGCCGGTTCTGAAGGGCGTCAACATTGACATCGAAGACGGGCAGTTCCTGATTCTCGTGGGCGGCTCGGGCTGCGGGAAATCGACGCTGCTCAACATGATCGCGGGCCTCGAGACGGTCACGAAGGGCGAGATCTCGATCGACGGCAAGGTGGTGAACAACCTCTCGCCGAAAGACCGCGACATCGCGATGGTGTTTCAGTCGTACGCGCTCTATCCGTCCATGACGGTGCGCGACAACATCTCGTTCGGCCTCAACATCCGCAAGGTGCCGAAGGACGAGCAGAACCGCATCGTGGACCGCGTCTCGCAGATGCTGCAGATCCAGCACCTGCTCGACCGCAAGCCGGGCCAGCTCTCGGGCGGCCAGCGGCAGCGCGTGGCGATGGGCCGCGCACTTGCGCGCGACCCGGTGATGTTCCTGTTCGACGAACCGCTCTCGAACCTCGACGCGAAGCTGCGTATCGAGATGCGTTCGGAAATCAAGCTGCTGCATCAGCGCCTCGGCACGACGATCGTCTACGTGACGCACGACCAGATCGAAGCGATGACGCTGGGCGATCGCATCGCGGTGATGAAGGACGGTATCGTCCAGCAGTTCGGCGCACCGCAGGACATCTACGATTCGCCGTCGAACCTGTTCGTCGCCGGTTTCATCGGCGCGCCGCCCATGAACTTCATTCAGGGCAAGCTGGTGGAGCAGGGCACGGGCGTGGGCGTCGAGCTCGACACGGGCGTCGGCCGTTCCGTGCTGAACCTGCCGTTCGAGGCGGGCAAGCTGAAGTCGCACGTGGGCCGCGAAGTGATTCTGGGCCTGCGTCCCGAGCGCATTACCGATGCGCGCAGCTCGCACAACGGCCACGGCGGCGAGTTGCAGGCGGTGGAGGTGAAGGTGGACGTGATCGAGCCGACCGGCCCGGACACGCTCGTGTTCGCGCAGGTGAACGGCAAGCGCATCGTGAGCCGCGTGCACCCGGGTTCGAACCCGCAGCCGCTCTCGAACATGACGCTGCTGTTCGATGTGTCGAAGGCCGTGCTGTTCGATCCGGCGACGGAAGAGCGGATCGCTTGATCGGCGAGAGAGGGTTGTGATGTGAATCGAGGCGCCCAGGCATTAGCCGGGCGCCTCGATTCGTTTGGTGCGCCGTATTCGTGTGAAACGCGCGCGGCTCAATGCGGCAGCCGCACGTCGAGCCGGAACGTGATGAGCCGCGCCAGCAGAATGAAGGCGGTCGCGATCAGTACGCTATAGACGTTGTCGAAGCTGCTTCGGGCGAGCAGCACGTAGAGGCAACAGCCCGCGAACGCACAGGTCGCATAGGGCCGCGAGTCGCGCAGGATGAGTGGCACGTCGTTGCAGAGCACGTCGCGCAGCACGCCGCCGAAGACACCCGTCACCACGCCCATCATCACGCAGGTGAACCAGGGCAACTGGGCGTCGATTGCGAGCGACGTTCCCGAAATGCTGAAGAGCCCGAGGCCGATGGCGTCGGCCACGAGCAGCATGCGCTCCGAAATCAGCCGCGTGGCCCACTTGAGCAGCAACGGCGCAAAGAGCGAGAGCACGAAGATCGCGATGACGTAGTCCTGATGCTCGACCCAGTAGAACGGCCGGCGCTCCAGCAGCACGTCGCGCACGGTGCCGCCGCCGAATGCGCTCGCCATCGCGACGAGGAACATGCCGACGGCGTCGAGCCGGCGCTTGCGCGCCTCGATCAAGCCCGAGATGGCGTAGGCGAAGATGGCGAGCGCTTCCATGAGGGAGAGCGCGAGCGTGAGGCGCGGATGAATCACCGGTGCTCCGTGGCGGCTGGATTCGAGGCTCGGGCCGACGCCTGATTCGTGGCTTGATTCGAGGCCTGAATGAGGGCCCGGCTCAAGGCTCGAATCCGGGTTTGATCGCGGCGCTTTGCGGGCTTGCGAGCTGCGGTTGCAGCAGAACGAGCACGGCGCCCGATCCGCCGTCGTGGCCCCGAGCCTCGCAGAAGGCGATCACCTCCTCTTTCTGCACGAGCCACGTGCGGACCTTGCCCTTCAGGACCGGCTCCTTGCCCACCGAACCGAGCCCCTTGCCGTGGATCACCCGCAGGCAGCGCAGGCCGCGCTTCACGGATTCGCGGATGAACGTCTGCAGCGCCTCGCGCGCCTCGTCGCGGCGCATGCCGTGCAGGTCGAGTTGCGCCTGCACGATCCACGCGCCGCGCCGCAGCTTGCGCACGACCTCGGCACTGATGCCGGGGCGGTGGTAGTAGAGCGTGTCGTCGGTATCGAGCAGGGCTTCGGGGTCGAATTCGTCGGAAATGGCTTCGTGTAGCACGGCTTCTTCGTCGCGCTGTGTTTGCAAGGGCAGCGGCACGGGCGGCGCGACGGTGCACGGTGCGCGCGCGGCAGCGGCTTGAGCGGCGCGATCTGGCCGGATTTCGCGGCGGAACAGGTCGCTGTCGGCGGCGGCTTCCACGCGCGCCGCCTGGCGGCCGCGCTACGCGCTCGCGCTGGCGCGTTTGTGTTTTGAGCGCTTCGCGCAGGCTGCCGAGCCGGCCGCCGCCTGAGGTGCGGGTGCCGCGGGTGCGGCCGGCGCTGCGTTGGGCGCGGCTTGCTGCGCCGTGGCGCGCGGGCGCTTCGGCTCGCCCGGATGAGGGACGTTTTTCGGCATGGCGGTGACGAACTGCGAATAGCTGCGAATAACTGAGGCGATAAAACGACGCGCGGTGCTGTCGGGTGCTTCGATGGTGCGAAAGCGGTGCGGCGCAATGCGGCCGGGAGAGGCGGCCGCGCGGAATGCATAAGGGCCGCGGCGATCCGCCTGCGGCCCTTATTCGATGCACCGGCCGCCTGTTTTTACACCCAGGACGCTATTCTAGCGACCCGGCGGCAGACAGCTTGCGCAGCCCGGCAGCCCGCGCCGGGCCCGAGCCCGCTTCAGCGGTCCGCTTCCTGGCTCATCACGTGCGGCGCGCTCACTTCGTGGATGCTTTCGAGGTAGCGCTGTGCGTCGAGCGCGGCCATGCAGCCCGTGCCCGCGCTCGTGATCGCCTGGCGATACACGTGGTCCTGCACGTCGCCTGCGGCGAACACGCCCGGCACGCTCGTGCCCGTCGCGTTGCCGTTCAGGCCGCCGTTCGTGATGATGTAGCCGTTCTTCATCTCGAGCTGGCCCGCGAAGATGTCGGTGTTCGGCTTGTGGCCGATCGCGACGAAGAGGCCTTGCAGATCGACGTCGGTCGTCTCGCCGGTCTGGACATGCTTGATCCGCAGGCCGTTCACGCCCGAGTCGTCGCCTTTCACTTCGTCCAGCACGTGGTTCCACTTGATCTCGACCACGCCTTCCTTTTCCTTCTCCAGCAGGCGGTCGATCAGGATCGGCTCCGCGCGGAACTTGTCGCGGCGGTGGATCACCGTGACCTTCTTCGCGATGCCGGCGAGGTAGAGCGCTTCCTCGACCGCCGTATTGCCGCCGCCCACCACGGCGACGTGCTGCTGCCGGTAGAAGAAGCCGTCACACGTTGCGCAGGCCGATACGCCGCGGCCCATGAACGCCTCTTCCGAAGGCAGGCCGAGATACTGCGCGGAGGCGCCGGTGGCGATGATGAGCGCGTCGCACGTGTATTCGCCCGAGTCGCCGATCAGGCGGATCGGCTTCTCGTCCAGCTTGGCCGTGTGGATGTGATCGAACACGATTTCGGTGTTGAACCGCTCCGCGTGTTCGAGAAAGCGTTGCATCAGTTCGGGGCCCTGCACGCCGTTCGGGTCGGCCGGCCAGTTTTCGACGTCGGTCGTGGTCATCAGCTGGCCGCCCTGCGCGAGTCCGGTGATGAGCAGCGGCGAGAGATTCGCGCGCGCCGCATAGACGGCGGCCGTATAGCCGGCCGGGCCGGAACCGAGAATCAGGACTTTGGCGTGTTTGCGTGATGACATGATCGAAATCCGTAACGAGATTCGGGTAAATGCGCGCTCCGTGTGGCCTGTGAGACCACTTCGGACGCCCGGCGCGTGGGCGCGCCGGCACAGCGGCAGGTGTTACATCAATTGGGTATCAGACCGCGATTATAAAGGTGGGGGCCGGGTGCCGCTTCATGAAGCTTTCCGATCGCGGCGATAGCGCCGGGCGCAACGGCGGCCCGATAAGGGCGCATGAGGTGGCATTCGAGAGCGGCCCGCGGCGACATGGCGTCGCAGGCGGTCGTGCGGGCCGCCGTTACCGTCATTTACAGCCCCGGCCCCTGCAACGCGTTTACAATAGCCCGGATCGCAAAACGGGCACCCAGCGTCACCATGGCTGCCCGGCCGTAGCGGGCGCACACGCCCGCGCCGCGGTTGCATGAAGGATCAGCACCACCAGGATCAATGGCCAAAACTCCCTATTCGACGACCGCCACCAACGCGACGAATGCGCAGGCATTGCCGCATCGCATGTCGCGTCTTTTCACCGAAATCCGCTGGATTTTGCAGGTCGCGCTCGGCGTTTTCCTGCTGATGGCGCTTGTCAGCTATAGCCGGCGCGACCCGAGCTGGACGCACGCCGCTCAGGTGGACCACATCTCGAACTGGGCGGGCCGCGTCGGCGCGTGGACCTCGGACATCCTGCTGCTGCTCTTTGGCTTGTCCGCTTACTGGTGGGTCGTGCTGCTCGCCCGGCGTATTTCGGCCAACTACCGGCGCATCACGCGCGAAGCGATCGAAGACGATGCGCCGCGCGACCATGGCTGGCTGGCGGAAGCCGTGGCGTTCGTCGTGGTGCTGCTCGCCTGCGACGGCATCGAGGCGCTGCGCATGTGGTCGCTCAAGGTGCAACTGCCGCGCGCGCCCGGCGGCGTGATCGGCGAAGCCGTGGCGCGCGGTGTGTCGCACGCGCTCGGTTTCACGGGCGGCACGCTGGCTTTGCTGGTGCTGCTCGCCGTCGGTCTTTCGCTGTATTTCCGCTTCTCGTGGCTTTCGGTGGCCGAGAAGGTGGGTGACTCGATCATCTCGGCCGTCACGCTCGCGAAGCTGCGCCGCGAAGCGGGCCGCGACCGCAAGCTCGGCGAGGCCGCGGCCGTGAAGCGCGAAGGCAAGGTCGAACAGAGCCGCGTGAAGATCGAAGAGCACGAGCCGGTCACCATCGTGCCGCCTGTCGTGCCGCAACGCTCGGAACGCGTGGAGAAGGAGCGCCAGGTGCCGCTCTTCACCGACCTGCCGGGCGACTCCACGCTGCCGCCCATCGCGCTGCTCGATCCGCCGCCCGCCTCGCAGGAAACCATTTCGCCGGACACGCTCGAATTCACGTCGCGTCTGATCGAAAAGAAGCTCAAGGACTTCGGCGTCGACGTGAGCGTCGTGGCGGCCTACCCCGGGCCCGTGGTGACGCGCTACGAGATCGAGCCAGCGGTGGGCGTGAAGGGCAGCCAGATCGTCAATCTGGCGAAGGATCTGGCGCGCTCGCTCTCGCTCGTGTCGATCCGCGTGGTCGAAACGATTCCGGGCAAGAACTACATGGCGCTCGAACTGCCGAACCAGCGCCGCCAGACGGTGCGCCTCTCCGAGATTCTCGGCTCGAGCGTGTACGGCGATGCGCCTTCCATGCTGACGATGGGCCTCGGTAAAGACATCAGCGGCAAGCCCGTGTGCGCGGACCTCGCCAAGATGCCGCACCTGCTCGTGGCCGGCACGACCGGCTCGGGCAAGTCCGTGGGGATCAACGCGATGATTCTCTCGCTGCTCTACAAGGCGACCGCCGAGCAGGTCCGCATGATCCTGATCGACCCGAAGATGCTCGAAATGAGCGTCTACGAAGGCATTCCGCATCTGCTGTGTCCCGTGGTCACCGACATGCGCCAGGCCGGCAACGCGCTCAACTGGACCGTGGCCGAGATGGAGCGCCGCTACAAGCTCATGAGCAAGCTGGGCGTGCGTAATCTGGCGGGCTACAACAACAAGATCGACGAAGCGACGAAGCGCGAAGAGAAGATTCCGAATCCGTTCAGCCTCACGCCCGACGAACCCGAGCCGCTCGCGAAGCTGCCGCACATTGTCGTCGTGATCGACGAACTGGCCGACCTCATGATGGTGGTCGGCAAGAAAGTCGAAGAACTTATCGCGCGGATCGCGCAAAAGGCGCGCGCAGCGGGCATCCATCTGATTCTCGCGACGCAACGTCCGTCCGTGGACGTGATCACGGGGCTCATCAAGGCCAACGTGCCGACGCGCATCGCGTTCCAGGTGTCCTCGAAGATCGACTCGCGCACCATTCTCGACCAGCAGGGCGCCGAGTCGCTGCTGGGCATGGGCGACATGCTCTACCTGCCGCCCGGCACCGGCCTGCCGGTGCGCGTGCACGGCGCATTCGTTTCCGACGAGGAAGTGCACCGCGTGGTGGAAAAGCTCAAGGAGCACGGCGAGCCGAATTACATCGAAGGCCTGCTCGAAGGCGGCCTCGCGGGCGAGGGCGACGAAGGCTCGGCCGGCGAGGGAGCCGGCGCGGCAGGCGGCTCGAGCGGCGAGTCCGACCCGCTTTACGACCAGGCCGTAGAGGTGGTGATCAAGAATCGCCGCGCGTCCATCTCGCTCGTGCAGCGCCATCTGCGCATCGGCTACAACCGCGCGGCGCGGCTCTTGGAGCAGATGGAGCAGTCGGGGCTCGTGTCGGCGATGTCGTCCAACGGCAACCGCGAAATTCTCGTGCCCTCGCGCGAGACCGAATGAGCGCCGACGGCCTTCGTTGCGATCCGCCTCGCCTGGTCTCTGTCACCCTCAATTTCTTGCCTCGTTCCAGTTTCAACACGGAGAGTCACATGCAGCATCACGCATCGTCCGGTGCCGATTCCAGTCACGGCGGCGTCGTCCGCCGGTCAACGTTTGAGCGGGCAGCGTTTCACCGCAGCCTTGCGCTGCTTCGCGCGCTGCCTCGCGTAGCGGGCAATCTGGCGGTGGGCGCGTCGCTACTCGTCGCCTCGCATGCCTTTGCAAGCGGCACGGAGCAGCTCAAGCAATTCGTCGCGCAGGTGCATTCGGCGCGCGGCGTGTTCGTGCAGAAGGAGGTGAAGGCGCCGAGCAACGCGCAGGGCGCAAGCGGCACGCTCTCCACGGCTTCGCGCATGGGCGGCACGTCGAGCGGCACGTTCATGTTCGCGCGGCCGGGCAAGTTCATCTGGGAATACCAGAAGCCCTATGAGCAACTGCTGGAGGCCGACGGCGACAACCTCTACGTCTACGACAAGGACCTGAACCAGGTCACGGTGCGCAAGCTGGGTGGCGCGTTGGGCGCGAGTCCGGCGGCCATCCTGTTCGGCAGCAACGATCTGGAGAAAAACTTCACGCTGCACGACGCGGGCGTGAAGGCCGGTATCGACTGGCTCGAGCTGATTCCGAAGTCGAAGGACACGCAGTTCCAGCGCGTGGGCATCGGCTTTCGCGACGGCAACCTCGAAGCCATGGAGCTGCACGACGTGTTCGGCAACGTGACGCTGCTCACGTTCTCGAACATCCAGAAGAATCCGCCGCTGCCGGCGGATCAGTTCAAGTTCAACGTGCCGAAGGGCGCGGACGTCATCAACGGTTGATCGTCCTGCGCCCCTGCGCTGCTACGTCGCTGCGTGCGGTGGATTCCTAGGCGAACGCCTGCCGCCGCACGCCGGCCAGCACCAGATAGCAGAGCGCGCCGGCCGCCAGTGCCGGCAGCGTGGCGCCCACGTTCGGCAGCCACTGGTTGATCGCGTGATAGGCGGCGATGCCCGCGGCCCACGCCACGAACGCGCTCAGATGCCAGCCGCCCGAGTAGCCATAGCGGCCGCGGGAATCTGAGAGCGCGGCAGCGTCGATGCGCCGTCTGCGCACCACGAAGTGATCGGCGAGCACCATGCCGAAGAGCGGCGCGAACACCGAGCCGATCAGCAGCAGGAAGTTTTCGTAACGCGCCATCGGCACGACGAGCGCGATCAACGTGCAAAGCGCCCCGAACGCGGCCGACAGCAGCGGAATGCTGCCGCGCGCCCACAGCGTGCCGGTCGAGACGGCGGCCGAATGGATGTCGGCGAACGCGTTGTCCGCTTCGTCGATCAACACCAGCAAGAGCGCAATGCCGCCGCCCGCCTGGGCCAGCGCCGTGGTGAGCAGCGCGTCGCCGCCGCCGGCGGCGAGTCCGTAGATCGCGCCGAGCACGTAGAACCAGACGTTCGCAATGCCGTAGCCGATCAGCGTGCCGCGGAAGGTTTCGCCTGCGCGTCGGCCAAAGCGCGTGTAGTCGGCAATCAGCGGCAGCCAAGACAACGGCATGGCGACGACGAGGTCGATGGCGCTGCCGAGCGGCATCTCGCCCGTGCCGGGCCGGGCGAGCAGCGCGGCGAGATCGTGTCGCGCGAGCACGCTCCACGTGAGCCAGCCCGCGCCGGCCAGCAGCAGCCAGAGTCCCCACGTGCGCAGGAAGCGCCGCACGAACGAGAGCGGGCCGCTCACCGCGAGCAGCGTGGCGAGCAGACCGAAGACGAGCGTCCAGACGAGCGGCGACGAGAAGCCGAAGGATTGCCTCGCGAGCGCGTCGGCGGAATCGCGCATCACGATGATCTCGAAGGCGCCCCAGCCCACGAGTTGCACGGCGTTGATCACGGCGGGCACCGAGGCGCCGCGCACGCCCAGCGTCGGCCGCAGCGACGACATCGCGGCAAGGCCGGTGTCGGTGCCGATTACGCCGGCGAGTGCGAGCAGTACGACGCCGACCGCGCTGCCCACGGCGATGGCGACAAACGCTAGCGGCAGCGAGAGCCCCGGCACGAGCAGCGCGCCGGCCTGAGCCACCAGGAGCCCGATGCCGAGCGAGAACCATAGTGCGAAGGCGTCGCCGGTGCGGAACTGGCGGCGTGCATCGGGCACCGGCGTGAGCGGCGCGTAGGTGGGGCCGGCGTCGCCGGCGAGCGGGTCTTGTGCCATCGAGAACGTTCCCTGTCTGTCGATCTGTTTGCGTATCGTGGCGACCACGAAGGGTCGCGGGTTTATTGCTTTGCGGTGATTCGTAGCCATTTGCCCGGGACGGCAAGAGATCTGCGGTTGTCTGCGACGGTGCTCGACGGGAATGGGCCTTGTTGTGACCTGCGATCCGTCATCCCGGCGCGCGAAGCATGCTTTCGCAAGCGCGCTTGCCGCTGTCCCGCCCGTCGCCCCTGGGCGCCGGCTGTCATAATGCAGAACTACCCCGTTTCGGACGGGCCGCTGCGGTATCGCGCGGCACCGTTGAACCGTCGGACTGCTGTGCCGCCTCATGCCGCCTTGTCCGAACTACACGGCAAAGTGCGGCGACGGCCAGCGCCTGCCGCCTGAAAGGCGACCCACAAAGCCGACATTATCGCGAAATCGCCATGTTTGAAGAAACCCGCGCCAACGTACCGCTCGCCGAGCGACTGCGCCCGCGCACTATCGACGAAGTGATCGGACAGAAACATCTGCTCGGTCCGAACAAGCCGCTGCGCGTCGCGTTCGAATCGGGCGAGGCGCATTCGATGATCCTGTGGGGACCGCCCGGCGTCGGCAAGACGACGCTCGCGCGGCTCATGGCGGATGCGTTTCATGCGGAGTTCATCGCGCTCTCCGCCGTGCTCTCGGGCGTCAAGGACATTCGCGAGGCGGTGGAGACGGCACAGATGCACCGCGCGCATGGGCACCAGACGCTCGTGTTCGTCGACGAGGTGCATCGCTTCAACAAGAGCCAGCAGGACGCATTCCTGCCGCACGTGGAGTCGGGGCTGTTCGTGTTCGTCGGCGCGACCACGGAGAACCCGTCGTTCGAAGTGAACAGCGCGCTGCTTTCGCGTGCCGCGGTGTACGTCCTGAAGAGCCTCGACGACGATGAGCAGCGCGAACTGCTCGATCGCGCGCAACGCGAGCTGGGCGGCCTTACGTTCACCGACGAGGCACGCAACGCGCTGATTGCCTCCGCGGACGGCGATGGCCGCAAGCTGCTCAACAACCTCGAAATCGTGGCGCGGGCGGCGGCGCAACAGAAGACAACCGAGATCGACGGCGCGCTGCTCGGCAGCGCGCTCGCCGAAAACCTGCGCCGCTTCGATAAGGGCGGCGACGCGTTCTACGACCAGATCAGCGCGCTGCACAAGTCGGTGCGCGGCAGCAACCCGGACGGTGCGTTGTACTGGTTCTGCCGCATGCTCGACGGCGGCGCGGACCCGCGTTACCTCGCGCGCCGCATCGTGCGCATGGCCTGGGAGGACATCGGCCTCGCGGATCCGCGTGCGGCGCGCATCGCGCTCGACGCCGCCGAGACGTACGAGCGGCTCGGCACGCCCGAAGGCGAACTGGCGCTGGCGCAAGCCATCATCTATCTCGCGGTCGCGCCGAAGTCGAACGCGGGGTACATGGCGTACAACGAGGCGCGCCGCTTCGTCGGCAAGGATCAGTCGCGGGCGGTGCCCGTTCATCTGCGCAACGCGCCGACCAAGCTGATGAAGGAATTGGGCTATGGCCACGAGTACCGCTACGCGCACGACGAGCCGGATGCCTATGCGGCTGGCGAAACCTACTTGCCCGACGGCATGCGCGAGCCGCACTGGTATATGCCGACGCCGCGCGGCCTCGAAGGCAAGATCGGCGAGAAGCTCGCGCGGCTCTCGGAACTCGACGCGCAATGGCGCAGCGAGCACAAGACGAAGAAGGGATGACCCTTGCGGCCGGGCACCGCCGGCTGCCTTCCCGCGACACGTCCACGCGCCGGCAGACCTGGCCGGTGCGCTAAAATCCGTCTTTCACACAACGAAACTCCGTTCTCCCCATGCTCGACATCCAGCTGCTGCGCAAAGACCTCGACGGCGTTGCGAAACGCCTCGCCGACCGCGGCTATTCCCTCGACGTGGCGGCGTTCTCCGCACTCGAAGCGGAGCGCCGCGCCATCCAGACCCGCACCGAAGAACTGCAGGCGCGCCGCAACAGCCTGTCGAAACAGATCGGCGCGATGAAGGGCCGCGGCGAGGACACGTCGGCGGTGATGGCGGAAGTGGGCGGCATTGGCGACGAGATGAAGACGTCGGCGGCGCAGCTCGACGAGATCCAGAAGCGTCTCTCCGATCTGATGCTGGGCGTGCCGAATCTGCCGCATGAAAGTGTGCCGGTGGGCAAGGACGAGAACGACAACGTAGAAGTGCGCCGCTGGGGCGCGCCGCGCCAGTTCGAGTTCACGGTGAAGGATCACGTGGACGTGGGCACGCCGCTCGGTCTCGACTTCGAGACCGGCGCGAAGCTCTCGGGCGCGCGCTTCACGATGCTGCGCGGTCCGATCGCGCGACTGCATCGTGCGCTTGCCCAGTTCATGATCGACACGCACACGCAGCAGCACGGCTATACGGAAATCTATACGCCGTACATCGTCAACCCCGAGATTCTCTACGGCACCGGCCAACTGCCCAAATTCGCGGACGACATGTTCCGCGTGGAGAAGGGCGGCGGCGAGAACGTCGTGACGCAGTACCTGATTTCGACGTCCGAAATTTCGCTGACGAATACGGTGCGCGAGAGCATTGTCGAAGGGAGCGCGCTGCCGATCAAGCTAACGGCCCATTCGCCGTGCTTTCGTTCGGAAGCGGGTTCGTATGGCCGCGACACGCGCGGCATGATCCGCCAGCACCAGTTCGACAAGGTCGAGATGGTGCAGATCGTGGCGCCCGAAGCGTCCTACGACGCGCTGGAGCAGATGGTCGGGCATGCGGAGACGATCCTGCAGAAGCTCGAACTGCCTTATCGCGTGATTACGCTGTGCACGGGCGACATGGGTTTCTCCGCGGCCAAGACCTACGACCTCGAAGTGTGGTTGCCGGCGCAGAACACGTATCGCGAAATTTCGAGCTGCTCGAACACCGAGTCTTTCCAGGCGCGTCGCATGCAGGCTCGCTACCGGAATGCGCAGGGCAAGCCGGAACTCGTGCATACGCTGAACGGGTCCGGGCTCGCCGTGGGGCGCACGCTCGTGGCCGTGCTGGAGAACTTCCAGAATGCCGATGGATCGGTGACGGTGCCGGCCGTGCTGCGCCCGTATCTGGGCGGGCTCGAACGTATCGAGGCAGCGGCCTGACGGGTTGTCTCAGATGAGAACCGCTTGATGGTTTGCTGGCTCGTTGGATGGATGGCTGATACGCGCGTTTCGCAAAAAAAACTTGGAAAGCCGTATCAGCTGTTCTATAATCTTCGCTTCGCCAAGCAGCGACCCGCTTGGTGAGAAGTCAAAAGCCGAGTCAAACTCGCACGATTTCACGTGGTTTCAGCGCCTTCCAAGGCGCGTTGCATGTGAAGTCATCCATCCCGGAAAGGTGGCAGAGTGGTCGAATGCGCCGGACTCGAAATCCGGTATACGGTTATACCGTATCGTGGGTTCGAATCCCACCCTTTCCGCCAGGATTCAACAGAAAGCCCCGCAAGTTCAAGCGACTTGCGGGGCTTTTGTTTTTCCAGTCCGGATTTGGCGCCGTTGCATGGGTAAATGGAAAAGGGCGGTTGGCGCCTAATGCGCCAACCGCCCCATGCCTTCAATAGCGTGCCGGAGGCTTCGTCAATCGCGGGCCGGGCAAATCATTCACCCGGTCCGCGGTACGACTGAACTACCACTGATAGCTGGCACCTGCCCCGTAGGTCTAGCCTCCGGAGCCGCCGCTCACGCCACCCTTGATTTCAGGTTCTCCGTAATGCGGGCGCTGAAGCCAAGTGCTGCGGCGCTATAGCCGTGGTAGTTGCCGGTGCCGATCCCGATCGCCAGCGTCTTGCCGGGATCGACCTCGGGAATCATCCTTAATGCCGTGGCTGCAGCGATCCCGGTGTAGGCTGCCCGAGCAACGGAGTTGACGCTGCTTTGCACGCCGGTCAATTGCTGCACGTTCACGGCGTCAATCGGATTGGCGCCCGGGGCGACCGCGCCTGTACCGGTTGCGGCGTTCGGGTCGCCGATGGCGACTGCGCCATTTCCGGATGCCGTGTTGGCTACGCCGATCGACACTGCCTGACCGTTCTGCGCGAGCGCGGCACGGCCAATGGCGATGGCGCTATCGGAACTTGCCGTCGCACCGTAAGCAGACTCGTTTCTCGTGGTGAGCCGCATAGCGTCTGCAGAAAGGGATTTTGATCGTGGCGTCCGGTGCCAAGGTCGTGGCCATTGCGGATGCATTGCAACGCCAAATCGACGCCAAATCGTTAGTGACCGGCGTCCAGCGTCCTGTCCGGATTGAAGTTTTGCCGCTCGTGTAATGGTCGAGGACGAGCGCGCCGGTGTAGTCCCACGAGAAAGGGCTGCACAGCATCACGGCCGGCCGCGATTTTCAGTGGCTCACGGCGCAAGGGCAGGGGACTGCCGCAACGTTTGGCGGCAGCCCCCGAGAGAGAGATTTGCGACGTCTACGTTGGCGCGTCGCCGCTATTTGTGCGTGCACGCCGCGAGCGTGCCGTCGATTTGCGCGCCTTTTTTACCGGCGCAGTTTCGCCGACATTCCCGATTTGTTCTGACGCTGATGCCGGTGCTGCTTCTTTCGCCCGCGGCGATGTGTCGACTTCAGTCGCGTCGTCACTCTTCTTCGCGGACTTGCGCGACGGACGCTTGCCTCGTCGAGTGGATTTCGCAGCGTCGTTCAATTCGTCGCGGGTAGCGACCTGGGGCTTCGCGCTTTGCGTGTCGGCCTGTTCTTCCCTTGCCGGCTCGGCTGGGGCGATTTCGGTCCGCTGCGGTTCCGCCGCCTCCATGGGTGCTGCCGCTTCGTTGCTCGCACCCGTCCCAGCGGTGGCGTGGGTATCGTGGGTGTTGGACCGTGAGCGTTGTCGGCGCCGTTGTGCGCTTTTCTGGACGTCGCTTGGCTCGCCGTCGCGGTGCGTGTCGTCCATGTCATGAACTGCATCGCCGTTTCCGCTCGCGTCGGGGCCCCCGGGACGCTGCACGAACGTCCCCGACTTCTCGTCGCGTCCGATCTCGAGGAGCCCACGCGCCTGCGCTTCTTCGAGCAGGTTGCCGAACGCACGGAAGCCGTAGCGCGATTCGTTGAAGTCCGGCCGGCGTCGCTTGATCGCGCTTTTCAACACCGATGCCCAGATCTTCCCGCTGTCGCCGCGTTCGGAGGCGAGCGCGTCGAACGTGTCCACCGCGAGTGCGATGGCCTTTGTCTTGCGATCTTCCTGATCGGGCTTCGCTGCGCGCTCGTCGTTGGTGGAGCGCTTTGCCGTTGCGCTTTTCTCGCTCTTTTCGCGTCGCGCGGCTTCACGCTGCTGCTCGCGCACGAGATCGTCGTAGAAGATGAACTCGTCGCAGTTCGCTACCAGCAGATCGGACGTCGAGTTCTTCACGCCCACGCCGATCACCTTCTTGGCGTTCTCGCGCAGCTTCGAGACGAGCGGCGAAAAATCGGAATCGCCGCTCACGATGACGAACGTGTCGACGTGCGACTTCGTATAGCAGAGGTCCAGCGCGTCCACTACGAGCCGGATATCGGCCGAATTCTTGCCCGACTGGCGCACGTGTGGAATCTCGATCAGCTCGAAGCTCGCTTCGTGCATGCCCGCCTTGAACGTCTTGTAGCGGTCCCAGTCGCAGTAAGCCTTCTTCACGACGATGCTGCCCTTGAGCAGCAGCCGCTCCAGCACGGGCTTGATGTCGAAGCGGTCGAACTTCGCGTCGCGCACGCCGAGGGCGACGTTCTCGAAGTCGCAGAACACGGCCATGCTGACGCTTTCCTGGGGTGAAGCCATGAATTCTCCAACGGTGTTTCGCGACGGGTCGCCGGGGTTGGGCGTCGCCTGCGCCGCCACGATGCGGATGGGATTCCCGAAGTTTATGCCGAAGCTTGTGCCGGCCCGCGTTCGTTTATAGCGCAGGTGGACGAGGAAGTGCTGAATCTCACGCAAAAATGGCCGATCGGCCAGGAGATAGGGCCCTTCAGCGGCCCTGTACAATTGCTCCTGTCGTGCTGCCCGAGGCACCGTGGCGCACCCCATGCGCCACGGTGCCTCGGGCAGGCACAGGGCGCCGTGCGGCGCCGCCCGAACTTCTTTGCGTCCATCAGATGGCCATTACCTACAAGACTCCTGACGACATCGCGCGGCTGCGCCTATCCGGCCGGCTTGCGGCCGAAGTGCTCGCGATGATCGGCGAATATGTGCAACCGGGCGTGTCGACCGACGAACTCGACGCCCGCTGTAACGACTACATCGTCAACACGCTGAAGGCCGTGCCTGCGAACGTGGGCTATCTTGGCTTTCCGAAGACCGTCTGCACGTCCGTGAACCAGGTGGTTTGCCACGGCATTCCGGATCGCAAGGAGATTCTGAAGGAAGGCGACATCATCAACATCGACGTCGCCGTGATCAAAGACGGCTACTTCGGCGACACGAGCCGCATGTACTGCGTCGGGCAACCGAGCACGGTCGCGCAAGTGTTGATCGATACCACCTACGATGCGATGGTGGCCGGCATTCGCGAAGTCAAGCCGGGCGCCACGCTCGGCGACATCGGTCATGCGATCCAGAAGCGCGCGCAACGCGACGGCTTTTCGGTGGTGCGTGACTACTGCGGTCACGGTATCGGCAAGGTCTATCACGAGGAACCGCAGGTGCTCCACTTCGGGCAACCGGGGCAGGGTGTGCGCTTGCGCCCCGGCATGGTTTTCACCGTCGAGCCCATGATCAACGCGGGCCGTGCCGGTACCACCGTGCTGCGCGACGGTTGGACGGTGGTCACGAAAGACCGCTCGCTCTCCGCCCAGTGGGAGCATATGGTGGCCGTAACCGACGACGGCTTCGAACTCCTTACGCCCTGGCCGGACGGCACGGGCCGCTACGAAGCGCCGTAAGGCGACGCGAGCGGCGACCGCGTCATGGCCGCGCCTGTCTGGCGCCGGACTGCCGCGGCATGGTGTTCATGATCGAGCCTGCGGGGATTTGACTCTCCGCGCCGTTCGGTTAAAGCTATATGGAAGCGTCCTACCGAGGTTCACGTCTGCATGAATCCTTCATTGACCGTTCGCCGCATCGCCGCTAATCAGGGCGTCGTGTTTCGCGAACTGCGCACTGCATCATTGCGCGATGCGCCCTACGCTTTCGGCGACACGCTGGAAGAAGCGCTGGGCGCGGACGCTTCCGTCTTCGAGGCCACGGCAGGCGAGCATGCCGTTTCCCGCACTGCCGCAACGTTCATCCTCTATACCGAAGGTCATCCGGCCGGACTCATCGGCGCGTGCTTCGACGACACACCGCAGCGCCGCGCGTTCGTGCGCGAGTTGTGGGTGGCGCCCGCTGTGCGCCACCTGCGCGGTGGCGAGTTGCTCGTGAATACCGCGAGCGAATGGCTCGCGAGCGAAGGGGCACGCGAGATCCATGCATGGGTGGCCGACGAGAACCGCACCGCCATGCGCTTCTACGAGCGCCTCGGCTTCGGACCCACCGGCGACCACGTCCGCATTGCACGGGCGCCCGATCAATGGGAAACGCTGCTCGTGCGCGACGTGCGCTTTGCGCCGGGTATGCAGGAGCACTGACTGCCTCTGCGCGTGGTGGCTTCACAGCCCGCCATGCAAACTTCCTCCTGTGACGACGCTCGTGCTCGCCTGCCGGTGCGCGCGGCGGCCCGGCTCATCTAAAAATACTGATCGCGCGTCAGGACGCCTGTAAAATACGCAAAATTTTTTGCCGAACGCCATGTCGCCCAGGAAATCGCCTTACTTTGAACTGAAGAGCGGGACCGTCGATACGCTCCTGTTCGTGGTGAAAACGACCGAGCTCGACGCAATGCGCGCCGAACTCACCCGGCGCTTCGAGGCGACGCCCGAGTTTTTCGCGAACGACGTGGTGGCGATCGACGTGCGTCGTCTCGGCGAGCAAGAGCGCGTGCCGGTTGCCGAAATCGCGCAGTTGCTCGAGAGCGTGCGCATGAAACCGGTCGGCGTTGTTGCAGACGCCGCGCAGCACGAATGGGTGGCCGAAGCCGGGCTGCCGTTCCTCGAAGCGCGCGACCGCCGTTCGGCCAGCGCGAAAGCTGCGGACGACGAACGTGAAGCGCCAGTCGTGGCTGAGGTCCCGGGACCGGCCGGCGCGGCCGCGTCTGCCGTTGGCGAGACAGCAGCGGCTGCGCAAGCCGAGTCTCAAGCCGCCGCCGCTGTTTCGGCGGCAGCCGCCCAAACGCTCGTCATCGACAAACCTCTGCGCTCTGGGCAACGCGTCTACGCAAAGGGCGATCTGGTCGTGCTCGCAATGGTGAGCAACGGCGCAGAAGTGATCGCGGAAGGCAACATCCATATCTACGCGCCATTGCGCGGTCGTGCGCTCGCCGGCGTGCACGGCAACCACGACGCGCGCATTTTCTGCACGTGCCTTGAACCGGAGCTGATCTCGATCGCAGGCATTTACCGCACGACCGAAAATCCGTTGCCGGCGGACGTGCAGGGCAAGCCGGTGCAGGTCCGGCTCGACGAGGAAAGACTGATATTCGAACCGTTACGGCTCACGTGAAGCCGCCGCAGCGTGCGCGATGCGTGGGCGGCGAACCCGGTAGACGAAAATTGACGAACGCAAGGTAAGGGAATGGCAAAAATCATTGTGGTGACTTCGGGCAAGGGTGGCGTGGGCAAGACGACCACGAGCGCGAGTTTTGCGTCGGGCCTCGCGTTGCGCGGCCACAAGACCGCCGTGATCGACTTCGACGTCGGCCTGCGCAATCTCGATCTCATCATGGGCTGCGAGCGTCGCGTGGTGTACGACCTGATCAACGTGATCCAGGGCGAAGCGAATCTCAACCAGGCGCTCATCAAGGACAAAAAGTGCGAGAACCTGTTCATCCTGCCGGCCTCGCAGACGCGCGATAAAGACGCGCTCACGCAGGAAGGCGTGGAGAAGGTCATCAACGACCTCGTCGCCATGGACTTCGAGTACATCGTCTGCGATTCGCCGGCGGGCATCGAGTCGGGCGCGCTGCTCGCCATGCACTTCGCCGACGAGGCGCTGATCGTGACGAATCCCGAGGTGTCGTCGGTGCGTGACTCAGACCGCATTCTCGGCATTCTGTCGTCGAAGACGAAGCGCGCGATCGAAGGCAAGGAGCCCATCAAGGAGCACCTGCTGATCACGCGCTACAACCCGAAGCGCGTGAGCGAAGGCGAGATGCTTTCGCTGACCGACATCCAGGAGATCCTGCGCATCGAGCTGATCGGCGTGGTGCCGGAATCCGAAGCCGTGCTGCACGCGTCGAACCAGGGCGTGCCGGCCGTCCATCTCGACGGCACCGACGTCGCCGAAGCGTACAAGGACGTGGTTGCGCGTTTCCTCGGCGAGGACAAGGCGCTTCGCTTTACCGATTACCAGAAGCCGGGCCTGTTGCAGCGCCTCTTCGGCACCAAGTAAGGGGGGCGCACCTAATGTCGATTCTTTCGTTTTTGCTGGGCGAGAAGAAGAAGTCCGCGTCGGTAGCGAAGGAACGCCTGCAGCTGATCATTGCCCATGAGCGGGCCGGCGGCCATGCGCCTGCCGATTATCTGCCGGCGTTGCAGCGTGAACTCGTCGCGGTGATCTCGAAGTACGTGAAGATCTCGGACGACGATATTCGCGTGAGTCTGGAACGTCAGGACAACCTCGAAGTGCTCGAGGTCAAGATCGAGATTCCGCAGGCCTGATGCCTGGGGCGCGCCGGGGCACGGGTTATTCCGGTTATGCCCCGATCGCGTTTCTTCGCGACTCCCCACCGTCTCCGATCGAGACTTTACGAGTCAGCGGCGCGGCCCGGCGTCTGACGCGGCGGCAGTCTGCTCGGGCTCGGTGACGTTCAGTGCCTCCGGAACTTCCGGCACAGGCGCTGGAGCCGGCTGCGGCAGCGGCGCCATATAGCGCTCGGAGAGCGATTCATATAGCGGCGGTGCCAGGAGCCGCGACACGCGGCTTGCAACGAGCGCGGTGGCCATCAGCGAAATCACCAGCGCGTGGCCATTGATCATTTCCATCACGATCACGAACGATGTGATGGGCGACTGCGTCACGGCGGCCAGATAGCCCACCATCGCGAGCGCGATGAGCATCTGCAGCTGCAAACTCCCGAACACCATGTGCAGCAGATTGCCGAAGCCGGCGCCAATCGAGAGCGACGGCGCGAAAATGCCGCCCGGAATGCCGGGCAGGTACGACCCCACCATCGACGCCATCTTCAGGAACGGGTAGAGCACAGAAAGCTGCTCGTGACCGTCCAGCAGTCCGCGCGCTTCCGCATAGCCGCTGCCGAACGTCGTGCCGCCCGACACGGCGCCGATCACCGCGATGCCGAGTCCGCACAGCGCGCCGAACACTATCGGCTGCTCTCCATGCAGCTTGCGCAGCGGTGCCGGGATCCAGCGCGCCGTATTGAGCAGCAGCCACGCAAAGACGCCGCCTGCGATGCCGGTCACGATGGCGGTCAACAGTACCGCTACCGCAAGCAGATCCGGAAAATGTGCCCCGATCTGAATGGTGCCGAAGTAGGTGTAGTTGCCGTTCAAACCGAGCGCGATGACGCCCGCAATGATGATGGCCGTGATGAGCACGCCACTGGCGCGCGCCTCGAAGCTGCGTGTGAGTTCCTCGATGGCGAACACGATGCCCGCCAGCGGCGTGTTGAATGCCGCGGAGAGCCCGGCCGCCGCGCCGGCCAGCACGAGTTGCCGTTCGATCAAGGCGTTGGACCGCGGATAGAGCTTTCGCAAGTTGAACATGAGCGCGGCGCCAACCTGGACAGTGGGGCCTTCGCGCCCAATCGTGAAGCCGCCCAGAATGCCGAGGAACGAAACTGCGATCTTGCCGCACAGGATGCGCAGCGTAAGAAGGCGCGCACCCGACTCCCCTGGTTTGGCGTGGAGCGTCGCGATGACCTGCGGAATCCCGCTGCCTTCCGCGCCGCGAAAGAGGCGTCGCGTGAGCCACACGGAAGCCGCGGCGACGGTCGGCGTGATGATGAACGGAAGCCACGCGTGATCGTGCTGCGCGTTGCGGAACACGCCATACCCCCAATCGATGAGGCGTGCGTAAAAGACGGCGATCAAGCCCACCGCGATGGCGCCTAGCCAGAACACGCCGTACTGGCGCCAGAGGCGCCGCGCACGGCGTCCGACATGGGAAGGGAAGGAGGGCAGCGTCCGGCGCATCGGTATTCCGCCGTGAAAAGGCGCAAGTATACCGGCCGCATCATTTCGGTGCTCGGTGCCAACGTGCTCTTCCATGATGTGAAAGCAGGCCGGTAAAGGCCGCTCTGGCAGCCTTCGCATTTACATCTTGTAATACGAAGGCTTTCGCGCCCTTAATCCAGGAGCCTGATTTCCTTCGGTCGATGAAAGGATCGTCCGCTAAAATCTGCGTGGCAAACGATAAAACGAAACGCAACAATGAAACGAATTCTCATCGTCAAGGTGACCTCGCTCGGCGACATCGTGCAGGCCCTGCCCGTGGTAGCCGATATTCAGCGCGCATTCCCGGGCGCCAAGGTCGACTGGGCGGCAGACGAAGCGTTCGCGGACGTCGTGCGGTGGAACCGCGGCGTGGACCGCGTACTGTGTGCGCCCTTGCGGCGTTTCAAGAAGGCGCGGCGGTGGGCCGACTTCAAGGCGATCGCAGCGTCGATCGCCGAGCTGCGCGCGCACCGCTATGACGCCGTGATCGACATCCACGGTGTCTACAAGAGCGCCATCATCGCCTGGCTTGCACGTGCATCGCGGCGTTTCGGCTACCGCTCCAGGGATCTCGGCGAGCGCGGTGCTGCGTTCGCCTATAACGGTCGCTTCGGTCCGCGTCCCGATTGCGACGCGTGGCATGGCATGCGCATCAGTACGGGTGAGGCGCTCGGCTACCAGGTGGAAGGGCCGCCTGTCTACGATCTTCGGGTGCCGCGCAATATGCCGCCTGAAGCTGCCATGCCAATGGCGTCAGGCACACAACCGCTCGCGCTGTTTTTTCACGCCACATCGAAGGACGAGAAGAAGTGGCCCGTATCCCGCTGGGGCGAGCTGGGCCGTGAACTCGCAAGGCGCGGTTACCGTATCGCCCTGCCTTGGGGCTCCCAGGCCGAACATGCGGCCGCGGTGCAGATTGCGAGCCTTGTGCCCGGGGCAACGGTCTTGCCGCAGCTCTCGATCGTGGAGCTCGCGCGCAAGATCGAGGAAGCGTCGCTCGTGGTGGGCGTGGACACAGGGTTCGTGCATCTCGCCCATGCATTGATGAAGCGCACCGTGATGATCTTCACGGCCACTTCGAAGGACCATTGCGGCGTGCATGCGCCGTTCCGCTCCACTTCCCTGGGCGGTCCTGGGCAGATGCCCGAGGTCAGGGACGTGCTCGATGCGATCGACTATGTGCATGGCGATCCGCGTATCGAGGAGCCGATGAGCCTCGGCTCCGTTGCCGCTGCCTGATATCTACACGACACTTGCCGGCAAGCAGGCACCGCGCGTCGGCTCATGCCAGCAGCATTTCCAGCGCAACCACCGTGCCGATGGCTACCACGTTCGCCGCGACCGCCTCGGCCAGAATGCCCTTCCACGTAGACGGGCGAAAGCGGATAGCGAGAAGCAGCGCCCCGATCAGCGCCAGCGCGATGACAGCTACGACGTCGGCATTGCTCAAGTGAAACTTCATGGTCGGCTCCCTGCAAGGCCCCTCATTTCGTCCCTTCGCATCCCGCGCGGCGGCTTCGCGCCGCGCGTGAGGGACCGCGTGTTTCGAGTATAGGCACGCCAATGAGCCCTGCAATTCGGGGAAAGCACGCAGGCTGCCGTTCCCCGCGCCGGTTGCGCTAGATCAGATTTGCGTCTCGGGTCTCGCGCATGCAGAGCACGCCCACGAGGCTCACCACCGCCGCCGCGGAAACGTAGCCGCCCACCCATGCAAGCCCGCCGTGCGCCGCGAGCAACTGTGCAATATAAGGCGCCACGGAGGCGCCCAGAATCCCGCCCAGGTTGTAGGCCACGCCCGCGCCGGTGTAGCGCACCCGCGTGGGGAAAAGCTCGGGCAGGAGCGCGCCCATCGGCGCGAAGGTCACGCCCATCAGGAACAGCTCGATTACGAGAAACAGCAGCACGAGCGGCGTCGATCCGCTGCCGAGCAGCGGTTGCATCGCGAAGCCGGAGAGAATCGCCGCGACGATGCCGACGACGAGTACCGGCTTGCGCCCGAAGCGGTCGCTGGCCCAAGCCGACAGCGGCGTGGCGAGCCCCATGAAAACCACGGCCACGCACAGCAAACCGAGGAACGCCGGACGCGAGAAGTGCAGCGTCGAGACGCCGTACGAGAGCGAGAACACCGTCGAGATATAGAACAGCGTGTAGCAGACCACCATCGCGAGCGCGCCGAGCACGGTCGCTCCGCCGTGTTGGGTCAGCAGCGTCGCGAGCGGCACGCGCACGCGTTCTTCGCGTTCGACTGCTGCCTTGAACGCGGGGGTTTCGGCGATCTTGAGCCGCACGTAGAGGCCGAGCGCGACCAGCACCGCGCTCACGAGGAACGGCACGCGCCAGCCCCAACTGCGGAATTGTTCGTCCGAGAGCGACAGGGCGAGACCGAAGAAAAGGCCGTTCGAGGCGAGAAAGCCAACCGATGGCCCAAGCTGCGGGAACATGCCGAACCAGCCGCGCTTGCCGGCTGGCGCATATTCGGTGGCGAGCAGCGCCGCGCCGCCCCATTCGCCGCCAAGACCGATGCCCTGGCCGAAACGCAGCACGCACAGCAGAATCGGCGCAAGGCTCCCGATGCTGTCGTAACCGGGCACGAAGCCGATCAGTGTGGTGGAGAGCCCCATGACGAGCAGGGACGCGACGAGCGTCGACTTGCGACCGATACGGTCGCCGAAGTGGCCGAACAGGAACGACCCGATCGGCCGCGCGATGAAGGCGATGCCGAACGTAACGAACGCCGAGAGCGCCTGCGCCGTGGCCGACCCGTGCGGAAAGAATACCGGGCCGATCACGAGCGCGGCTGCGGTGGCGTAGACATAGAAATCGTAGAACTCGATGGCCGTGCCGATGAAGCTCGCGAAGATGACGTGCGAAGTTCTGGTCGATGCGGCGGCGTTCTGTGCGTCCGCACGTGCGGAAGAAAGCGGCGATGTGGACATGCAGTGTCTCCTGTTCGAGGCGGCACGCGGCGGCTGTGCCCGCGGCGTGGCGGCCCCGCGCTCGAGGCGCAGGGTGTGTGTTGTCGTTCGGTTGTTATTGCCGTGATGGCGGTTGCTGTGATTCTCGTCGGCCCTTTGGCTGCCTCGCTTCGCGTGGCATGAAGCGTGTGGAGGCTCGACCAGGCTTCTGACCGCACGCGCGGCCTGCGCGGGTGGCGTGGCTGCATGGCGGTTGGAGCTTGCTGGCGCAGTGGGGTGGCGCGCTGCAAGTGCCGGCGCGCCGGCGGGGAAGTCGCGGGAAATTATAACGAGCGTGCGACAGGCGTGCCAGGCGCATGCGGGCACACGCGGAGGGTGCCGAGGACGGGTGCTGGCCGCGCGTCAGTTGAAATTTCGGGCCTGCGGCGAGGCGAGCGTGCGTAACTGGAACTTGCCGTTGTCGTTGAACAGCCAGTCTTCCATCAGTTCGAGCTGGCCGCGCGTATTGAGCAGCTTCGAAGGTGGCTGCGGCAGCGGCGAGGCGCGCTTGAGGGTGGCGAGCGCGGTGCTCTCCGCTTCGTCGTCGCCATTGGTGCGATATACCGACTCCGTCACGACGCCGCCGCGGCTATCCACGGTGAACGAGACCACTACGAGTGAGCGCAGCATCGCTTGCGGCGAACCATGCAGCACGTAGGACGGATTGCGTTCGAGAATGCGTTGGGCGACGGCGGACCGGTACTGGTCCAGCGTGAGGCTGTTGACGGCGGCGGGCGGTGTGATGAGTGCCGGACGGCCCGGTGGCGTGACCGTAAAGTTGCAGGCCGACACGGCGAGGGCGAATACCAGGGCGGTCGCGCCGCGGGTGACGCGCGGCAGGCCTCGCGCACAAGCCGTAATGAAGCAATGAAGGTGACGTACGCAAGGGCGCATCGCCAGAAGCTCAGGTGCCGAACGTAATTCGATGCTAGGTCAAATTCGTGCGGTTGCAATCCGCATTCGCCCTGCGCGACTTCGTTGAAGCGTGCGCAATGAGCGATGACGTACAGAGCGGCTTGCGCTTCGGCGAGGTGCGCCTGTAGGCAACAAAAAAGATCGGGTGTTGAGCGCAGCCGTGAATGGCTTGAGCGGATGATTAGCGTCGCGTGACGAGAAGCGACGTGCCGACGCCGTGAATCACTCGACAGGCATCTGCGCGCAGGGCTGGCTCATCGCCGAGGCGCACATGTACGAGTACTCCGTGCTCTTCAGGACGAGCTCCTTGCCTTCGTGCAGACCGAAGCGGAATTCGGGCGAACTTTCGTACGCGATGAAGGCCGAGCAGAGAAGCGCGGCGAGCACGACGAGCGAAAACGCGATTCTTTCAACAAGCTGAAAACGGGCGGGCATGGCGGTATCTTCCAGGACTGCCCGCCATGATACCGGATCTAAGGGTTTTCACCTAGATGTGCGTGCGCCGCCGTTGCGTCCTTGCAGCGCTTGCCGGTTCTATTCCAACGGTGTTTCTGTGCCGTTTCTGCACCGTTCGCCCGCCGGACGGGCCTTTACGCCCGTCCGGCGTTCCGTGCGATGCGTTCTCAATGGTTGATCGATTCGAGCGCCTGACCCCGCGTGGACGGCCCGAGCAGAATCATGCAGATGCCAACCACCATGGACGCCCCAATGAACACCGCGACGCCCGGCACGCCGTACAGATGCAGCAGGATGCCGATGGCGAGCCCCGCGAACGCGGCGGAGATCCGGCTCCACGAGTAGACGAAGCCCACGGCGCGGGCGCGCACGCGCGTGGGATACAGCTCGGCCTGGTAGCCGTGGTAGGCATACGACATGATGTTCGAGGCCAGCGTGAACACCACGCCGAGCGCGATCAGCAGCCAAGGCTCGGACGTCTGCGAGAAGATCGCGATAACGATGCCCATCACGAAGAGGCCCGCGCAGATCTGCGTCTTGCGCTCCAGCCGGTCGGCGAACCAGGTGCCGAGCAGCGGTCCGAACGGATTGGCGATGGCGATGATGAACGCGTATTCGAGGCTCGCCGTCACGTGGATGCCGCGGTGAATCAGCAGCGTCGGCACCCACGCGGCGAAGCCGTAGAAGCCGATCACCTGGGCCATGTTGAACACCGAGAGGATGATCGTGCGTTTCAGGTAGAGCGGGCCGAAGATTTCGGCGTAGGAGCCGCGGCCTTCCTTCTCGGGCCGCGCCGGCTGGGGCGGCGGCAGCGTGATGTCTTTCTCGGCGGCCACGCGGCGTTCGATGTCGGCCACGATGCGTCCAGCCTCTTCGAACCGGCCGTGGCGGGCGAGCCAGCGGGGGCTTTCCGGCACGTTGCGGCGAATGATCCACACGAGGAGCGCGCCCACTGTCCCGATCAGGATCACGACGCGCCAGTAGTCGAGGCCGAACGGGTGTGTGCCCTTCAGCGCATAGGCGAGGAACGCGACCACCGGCACCACGAGGAACGTGATGAACTGGTTGGTGGCGTACGCGCGTCCGCGTTCGGCGCTCGGGATCAGCTCGGAGATGTACGAGTCGATGGTGACGAGCTCGACGCCGATACCGATGCCCGCGATCAGGCGCCAGATGTTGAGTTCGAGACCCGTCGTCTGGAACGCCATGATCGCCGTGCAGACCATGTACCAAACCAGCGACCAGGTGAAGATGAAGCGCCGCCCGAAGCGGTCCGCGACGAAACCGAAGACGAGGGCGCCAATCCACAGGCCTGCAAACGTGGAGAAGACAAAGGTGCCGAAGCCCGCGACCGCGAGCGGCTGGAGCGCCGCGAAGAAGCCGAGCGATTCCGGCTTGAACAGTCCGGACTCCACCATGCCTGGCGCCACGTAGCCGGTGAAGAACAGGTCGTAGAACTCGAAGACGCCGCCGAGGGAGATCAGGATCACCATCGTCCACACGGTGCGTGAGGGGGGCAGGCGGTCGATGCGCGCAGCAATTTCCGCCGATTGTTGTTCTGACACGTGGGCCTCTTGATTGTGATTGTCGAAAAGTTTGTAAGGACTTCCTGTGGAACAGGCTCATTTCACACGGCATTTCGACAATGTTCAAACCGGGGCAATACGGATATCGGCGAAGCAGGCGGGGGCGAAGCTCAAGGATGGCCGCGATGTGATCTGGGCAGGCGCGGCGCTTTAGTGGGGAGCCGCATGCGTCGCGTGCCCACGGTTGGAGAGCGTGCGAGCGCGGATGGAAAGAGCGGAAAGAGGCGAGGCCAGAAAGCAAAAACGGGCCTGGCGGCCCGTAGTTGTCGACGTTCTGGCGGAGGCGGTGAGATTCGAACTCACGGAAGGGTTGCCCCTTCGCCGGTTTTCAAGACCGGTGCATTCAACCGCTCTGCCACACCTCCGAAGCCCGGCATTGTAACCTGGAACCGCCGTCCGACAGCGTGGTCAGGCTGGGCACCAGAACGTAGCGCCGCGCCTTATGCGTCGTCTTTGAGAAAGAGCGCCTGCAGGTCGTTCAGGAAGCGCTGCCCGAGCGGTGTCGGGGCAATCGTTTCGTGGTCGCGCGCGATGAGGCCGCGTTGTTCGGCTTCCTCAAGCGCGGGTTCGATCGACGTCATGGGCAACCCCGTGCGCTCGACGAAGCGATGCACCGGAAAGCCTTCCATGAGGCGCAGCGCGTTGAGCATGAACTCGAAGGGCAGATCGTGCGGGCCCACCTCGTGTTCTTCTTGCACCGGCGTGCCGGCACGCGCCTGCTCGATGAACGTGGCCGGATGCTTGTAGCGCGCCTGCCGCAGCACGCGATGCGGAAACGAGAGCTTCGTGTGCGCGCCCGCGCCGATGCCCAGGTAGTCGCCGAAGCGCCAGTAATTGAGGTTGTGCTTGCACTGCCGGTTCGGTTTTGCGTACGCCGAGACCTCGTAGTGTCCGTAACCCGCGGCGGCCATGTGCTCGTGAATCCAGTCCTGCATGTCTGCGGACGCGTCGTCGTCGGGCAGCGCCGGCGGAAACTTCGCGAACAGCGTGTTCGGCTCGAGCGTCAGGTGGTACAGCGACAGATGCGGCGGCGCAAACGCGAGTGCCGTTTCGATGTCGGCCTGACATTCGGCCAGCGTCTGCTGCGGTAGGGCGAACATCAGGTCGAGATTGAAATTGTCGAACGTGTTCGCGGCCACTTCGACGGCATGGCGCGCCTGCGCGGCATCGTGAATGCGCCCCAGTGCCTTGAGGTGCGCCTCGTTGAAGCTCTGGATGCCCACCGAGAGCCGGTTCACGCCGCTCGCGCGAAACTGCGCGAACTTCGCGGCTTCGAACGTGCCGGGGTTCGCTTCGAGGGTGATTTCGGCGTCGGCGTCCAGCGGCAGCAGCGCGCGCACGTCGGAGAGCAGCCGGTCGAGCCCGGCGGCCGACAGCAGACTTGGCGTGCCGCCACCAATAAACACCGTATGCACCTGACGGCCCCATACGAGCGGCAGCGCCTGTTCGAGATCGGCACGCAGGGCGTCGAGATAGTCGTTCTCGGGAAACTGGTCGCCCTTCCATTCGTGCGAATTGAAGTCGCAATACGGGCACTTGCGCACGCACCAGGGGAAGTGCACGTACAGCGCCAGTGGCGGCAGCGAGGTGAGGCGAATGCGGCCCGGCATCGTGAACGCGCCTACGACGTTCGCGCCCGTCGACGCGGCGCTCACGCTTCCTCCTTCAGTCGCGCGAGCAGTTGACGCAACGCCATGGCGCGATGGCTCGCCGCGTTCTTGATGGCCGGCTCCAGCTCTGCCGCCGTGGCGCCGAGCGCCGGCACGAAGAAGTACGGATCGTAGCCGAAGCCGTTCGCGCCGCGCGGCGTATCGAGCACGAGGCCGTGCCAGCGGCCTTCGGCGATCAGCGGCTCCGGGTCCTCAGCGTGCCGCACGAGCGCGAGCACGCAGTAGTAGTAGGCGCGACGGTCGTCGTGTCCCTTCAATTGATCGACGAGCCGGGCGTTATTCGCCGCATCGCTTTTTTCGCCGCCCGCAAGCTGCGCATAGCGCGCGGAGTACACGCCGGGCGCACCACGCAGGGCACGCACGCACAGGCCCGAATCGTCGGCGAGCGCGGGCAGGCCGGTCAGCGTCGCCGCATGACGCGCCTTGGCGAGCGCATTTTCGACAAACGTGGGATGCGGCTCCTCGGCCTCCGGCACGCCCAGCTCGCCTTGCGGCACCAGCTCGATGCCGGCCGCGCCGAGCAGTGCGGAGAATTCGCGCAGCTTGCCTGCGTTGTTCGAGGCGAGCACCACGCGCGTGAGCGTGCTGTCGCTCGTTGCGTGCGGCGTCTGAGCGTTCTGGTTCGTCACGCAGCGTTCTCCAGCGCGGCCTTTTGCATGTCGATCAGCGACCGGATGCCGGACTGCGCGAGATCGAGCAGCGCGTTCATCTCGTCGCGCGTAAAGGGTACGCCTTCAGCGGTGCCCTGAATTTCGACGAAACCGCCGTCGCCCGTCATGACGACGTTCATGTCGGTATCGCATTGCGAGTCTTCGTCGTAGTCCAGATCGAGCACCGGCACGCCGTCGAAGACGCCCACCGAAATGGCCGCGACGTAATCTGTGATGGGCGATGCTTCGATGCGTCCCGTGGCGAGGAGCTTCGCGACGGCGTCATGCGCCGCGACGAATGCGCCTGTGATGCTCGCGGTGCGCGTGCCGCCGTCGGCCTGGATCACGTCGCAGTCGAGATGAATGGTGCGTGCGCCGAGCCGTTCGAGATCGAACACCGAGCGCAGCGCGCGGCCGATCAGCCGCTGGATTTCCTGCGTGCGCCCCGTCTGCTTGCCGCGTGCCGCTTCTCGGTCGCTGCGCGTGTGCGTGGCGCGCGGCAGCATGCCGTACTCGGCGGTGAGCCAGCCCTGGCCGCGGTCGCGCAGGAATTCGGGGACGCGCTCCGTCACGCTGGCCGTGCAGATCACCTTCGTGTCGCCGAACTCGACGAGCACCGAACCTTCGGCGTGCTTCGTGTAGTGGCGCGTGATGCGTACGTCGCGCAACTGGTCGGGACGGCGGCCGCTCGGGCGTTTCGTGGTGTCGTTCATCGTGGGGAGTGTGAAAGCGAAGGGGAACTGCGCATTTTAGCGCCGTTCGGAGAAGCGCAATGGCGCCCCACCGCGGGCCTTTTCCCGGCGTGCCGCCTGCGCCGGGCTTCGTAGCCAAAAATGGGATAATGTCGGTCTTGCGCGCCCCGCGTCTCGTACACGCCGGGCGCCTCACATCCAACGCCATGCGCGATCCTGGCGTCGCGCATCGGCCTTTTCGCGAGGCGAACGATGATCTACAGCATGACCGGCTATGCGAGCGCGACGCGCGAACTCACCTCGGGCGAGGGTAACGGCGGCGTGAGCGTGTCTGTCGAACTGCGCACGGTGAACTCGCGCTTTCTCGACCTGAACTTTCGCATGCCTGAAGACGTGCGCGCCTGCGAGCCCACGCTGCGCGAAATGCTCATGACGAAGCTCTCGCGCGGCAAGGTCGATATCCGCATCAACCTGCAGCGCAGCGAGCAAGCCGCCAACGCCGGTGCGCTGAACCGCGATTCGCTCGAACAACTGGCCGTGCTGCAGCGCACCGTGCTCGCGGCGTTCCCCGACGCGGGGCCGCTGCGCACGGGCGAAATCCTGCGCTGGCCCGGCGTGCTGACGGAAAGCGAGATCTCTACCGACACGCTGCGCGAGGCGGTGCTCGAATGCGGCAAGCGCGCCATTGCCGATCTGATCGACGTGCGGGCCCGCGAAGGCGCGCAACTGGCCACGATGCTGCTCGGCAACGTCACCGAAATGGAAGCGATCGTCGCGCGCATCACGCCGCTCGTGCCGGAGCTGATTGCCAAGCATCAGCAGAAGATCGTCGAGCGGCTGCAGGAGGCACTGGGTATCGCGGCGGCGGACCAGCCGGCGACCATCGTGTCGCGCGAGGAAATCGCCGAGCGCATCCGCCAGGAAGTGACGATGTACGGCATCCGCATCGATATCGCGGAAGAGCTCTCGCGGCTCACCGCGCATCTGAACGAAACGCGTCACGTGATCGAGAAGGGCGGCAAGGTCGGCAAGCGGCTCGACTTCATGATGCAGGAACTGAATCGCGAGGCGAACACGCTGGGCTCGAAGGCGGCGGCCAAGGAACTCGCGGATGCGTCGATGACGCTCAAGCTCCTCATCGAGCAGATGCGCGAACAGGTGCAAAACCTCGAGTAACAGCAGGTAGCCAACACAATCAGATATAGACGGAAGGACTTCGGCAATGACCGGACAAAGCAGCGAAAGCCCCGATTCGAGCAAGCGCCGCAACCCGTACGCGGGCGTTTATCCGGGCAATCTCTTCATGGTGGTGGCGCCCTCGGGCGCCGGCAAGTCGACGCTCGTGAACGCGCTTCTCGCAGAAGACGAAGCGATTCGTCTGTCGATCTCGTACACCACGCGTGCCCCCCGCTCGAAAGAACGCGACGGCGAGCACTATCACTTCACGACCGTCGACGACTTTCTCGCGCGCCACGCGGCCGGCGAGTTCCTCGAGAGCGCGGAGGTGCATGGCAACTACTACGCGACCTCGCGCGTGTGGATCGAAGAGCAGATGAAGATCGGCCACGATGTGCTGCTCGAAATCGACTGGCAGGGCGCGCAGCAGGTGAAGAAGCAGTTTCGCAACGCGGTGGAAATTTTCATCCTGCCGCCGTCGCTGGAAGCGCTTGAAGAACGGCTGAAAAAGCGTGGCCAGGACGAGCCCAACGTCATCACACGGCGCCTGCTTGCAGCGGGCAGCGAGATGGCGCATGCGGCCGAAGCCGAGTACGTCGTGATCAACGAAAACTTCGATCGCGCGCTTGCCGAACTGCGTTGCCTCGTCGCTGCCACGCGGCTGCGTTTTGCGTCCCAGTACGCACGCCATACGGAGCTCTTCGTTCAGCTCGGCATTCACCTGCCTCAGCCCGGCGCATCCGGCACATAAGGTAGAATAGACACCATATCGAGAAGGAAGACCAACATGGCCCGCATCACCGTCGAAGACTGTCTCAAACAGATTCCGAACCGCTTTGAACTGGCGCTCGCCGCCACTTATCGTGCCCGTCAGCTGGCACAAGGCCATACGCCGAAGATTGAAAGCCGCGACAAGCCCACCGTGGTTGCGCTGCGCGAAATCGCGGCCGGCCAGGTCGGGATCGAAATGCTGAAGAAGGTGCCGGTATAAGGCACTCGCAGGCACTCGCGTTGATCGCACCCGCGATTGCCATTTGATTCACACCGCGTGCAGACATTCGAGCGCCACGCTGCGGCTAAACTGCGACTCACCTGATACGGAGGCGAACATGAGCACGACACCGTCGCCCGCCGCCACGGAAGTGGAACAGGAAACCGAGACGAGCTCGTCTGCACGCAACTACATCGACGCAGTCCTCGAACAGTCGTTCCGTCACCTCTTCGGACCGACTGCCACGCCGGAGCAGCCACGCAAGCACGGCGTCGTTTCCATCGCGAACCTGACGAGCGCGCTCTCCACGTATCTCGCCGCTGACGAGATCAAGGAAGTCAAGGCTGCGTTCCACTTCAGCGACGAAGCTCACCTCGGTCAGTATCGCCAGAGCGGCGAACCCTACATCACCCATCCTGTTGCCGTCGCGGAAATCTGCGCCGGCTGGAAGCTCGACGCCCAAGCCATCATGGCGGCGCTTTTGCACGACGTGATGGAAGACCAGGGCGTGACCAAGGCCGAGCTTGCCGAGCGCTTCGGCGCGAAGGTGGCCGAACTGGTGGACGGCCTCTCGAAGCTGGACAAGATGGAGTTTCGCAATCGCGAGGAAGCGCAGGCGGAAAACTTCCGCAAGATGCTGCTCGCGATGGCGCGCGACGTGCGCGTGATTCTCGTGAAGCTCGCCGACCGGCTGCACAACATGCGTACGCTCGGCGCCGTGCCCATGGAAAAGCGCCGCCGCGTGGCGCGCGAAACGCTGGACATCTATGCGCCCATTGCGCACCGGCTGGGGCTGAACAATACGTATCGCGAGTTGCAGGACCTGAGCTTCGCGAACTTCAATCCGAATCGCTACGCCACGCTCGAAAAGGCCGTGAAGGCGGCTCGCGGCAATCGGCGCGAGGTGGTCAGCAAGATTCTGGAGTCGGTGCAACGCGCACTGGCCGAGGCGAAAATTTCGGCCGAAGTTACGGGCCGCGAGAAAACCATCTTCAGCATCTACAAGAAGATGCGCGACAAGCAGCTGTCGTTCTCGCAGGTGCTCGACGTGTACGGTTTTCGCGTCGTCGTGGAAACGCCGCTCGAGTGCTATACCTGCATCGGCGCACTGCATGCGCTCTACAAGCCCGTGCCCGGCAAGTTCAAAGACTACATCGCGATTCCGAAGGTGAACGGCTACCAGTCTCTGCATACGACGCTGGTGGGGCCGTTTGGCGCGCCGATCGAGTTTCAGGTGCGTACGCGCAAGATGCACGAGATCGCCGAGGCCGGCGTGGCCGCGCACTGGATGTACAAGAACGGTGGCGCCGACCTCAATGATGTGCAGAAACGTGCGCATCAGTGGCTCAAGTCGCTGCTCGACATTCAGAGCGAAGCCGGCGATTCGAGCGAGTTCCTCGAACATGTGAAGATCGACCTCTTCCCGGATGCGGTCTACGTGTTCACGCCGAAGTCGAAGATCATGGCGCTGCCACGCGGTGCCACGGCGCTCGACTTTGCGTATTCGATCCACAGCGACCTCGGCAATCAATGCGTCGCCGTGAAGATCAACAACGAGCTGCTGCCGTTGCGCACGGAGCTCAAGAGCGGCGACATCGTCGAGGTCATCACGGCGCCGTACTCGAAGCCGAATCCGGCGTGGCTCGGTTTCGTGCGCACGGGCAAGGCCCGTTCGGCGATCCGCCACTACCTGAAGACGATGCGGCTCACGGAGTCGGTGCAACTCGGCGAGCGGCTCGTGGATCAGGCGCTCAAGGGCTACGGCTACGCCCTCGCGGACGTGACACCCGAGGTGTGGGACAAGCTCGTGCAATGGACGGGCAACAAGAATCGCCAGGAAATCTTCGCGGACATCGGTCTTGGCCGCCGCGTAGCCGCGGTGATGGCCAAGCGCATCGAGGTGCTGATGAGCGGCCACGACGCGGATGACGACGAGCATCCGCGCGGCGAAGCCGCCCATCATCCGCATGCGCCGCCCGTCGTCATCACGGGAACTGAAGGCATGTCGGTGCAACTCTCGGCGTGCTGCCGCCCGATTCCGGGCGACAACATCATGGGCTACATCGGCATCGGCCTGGGTATGGCGATTCACACGACGGATTGCCGCGTCGCGCAGCGCATTCACCGTCGCGATCCTGGCCGCTGGATCGACGTCGCCTGGGCGCCGCAACCGGGTCGCCTGTTCGATGTAGCGGTGAAGGTGCTGGTCAAGAACACCAAGGGCGTTTTCGCCCGCGTGGCGGCCGACATCACGTCCGCTGACGCGAACATCGTTCACATCGCGATGGATGAAGACCTGTCGCAGGAATCCACCTTGCTTCGCTTTGTGATCCAGGTGAGCGACCGCGTCCATCTGGCGAACGTGATGCGACGGGTGCGGACGAATCCGGATGTGATGCGGATCGCGCGAGAACGGCCGAGCGAAGAGCCTCACCATCGCCACGATGGCGGAATGCGCATCGACCGGGAGCGGGCGGACTATTGACGGTCCGGACTGCCTGGCAGGCCTGTCTCCACGCTTACCAGCCAGGTGTGGGAGGGACGACGTGATGAAGGTAGCTGACTTGACCGGCGTGGCGCTCGATTACTGGGTCGCCCGCAGCCTGCATGACTTCGTGCGGGAAATCCATTTCACCGATAGCGGCAACACGGTCGCCGTTCGCGGCACGGACCGTGGCCGCCCGTGGGATGGCCGCTTCACGCCGTCCACGTCTTGGGATGCTGCGTCGGTGGTGCTTGAACGCACGCAGCGGCTCGAAGTGCAGGAGCCTGCCCATCAACGAGGCTCGGCTCATTGCGTGGCGCAGTTCGAGGGTAGCCATCGGACGGTGGAAGGGCGGGGCGAATCGTTTCGCATCGCACTGCTCCGCGCGTTCGTGGCGAGCCGCTTCGGCGATACCGTGGGTGATGTGATGCGGCAGGCGCAGGCGCTCATCGGGCCGCGAGCAGAGCCGATTGCCGAGCAAAGCGCGCTGTGGTCGGTGGAAGACACGCCGAGGCCGGACATGCATATCGGCGATATCGGATCGGCCCCGCGGCCCTGATAAGCCGTGGCTGGGCGTCCGGAGTGCGGCATTCGCGGATGGAGCCAAAGAAAAAGGGCCTTCCGATGGAAGGCCCTTCATAGGTGGCGCGGCTGGCAGGATTCGAACCCACGACCCCTTGGTTCGTAGCCAAGTACTCTATCCAACTGAGCTACAGCCGCACGCAAACCGGGTACTGCGGTGATGCAGTGTGAAACGAAAGGGCCTTCAGGTAGAAGGCCCTTGAAAAAGGTGGCGCGGCTGGCAGGATTCGAACCCACGACCCCTTGGTTCGTAGCCAAGTACTCTATCCAACTGAGCTACAGCCGCACGCAGAAGCGAAATTATAGCAAAGCTGCGGAAAAAGGGAAGCGTCTCGACGCGGTTTGTATCGTCCGGGCGTTCGTGTAACCTTGGGAACGATGTCTATTGCGGTTGCGGATTATGAACAAAGCCTTCGTTAAAGAGTCGAGTGAGGACAGTGACGACGATCTCGACGTCGCCCAGGCCGAAATCCCGGCCGGTGCCAAAAACTACATCACGCCAGCGGGTTACGAGCGCATGCGCAGCGAACTGCTGCATCTCATCGACGAAGAACGGCCAGATGTCGTAAAACTCGTGTCGTGGGCGGCGTCGAACGGTGACCGCTCCGAAAACGGGGATTACATTTACGGCAAACGTCGCCTGCGGGAGATCGACCGGCGCATCCGCTTCCTGACCAAGCGCTTGGATCTTGCCGAGGTCGTGGACGCGAGTCGTCAGGAGAATCTCGATCAGGTGTTTTTCGGGGCGACGGTGGATTACGCGACGCAAGACGGCGAGGAACATACCGTAACCATTGTGGGTATCGACGAAGTCGACCTGGACCGCGGTCACGTGAGCTGGATTTCGCCCGTGGCGAGGGCGTTGCTCAAGGCGCGCATTGGAGAGCAGGTGACGCTGCACACGCCGGCGGGACCAGAGCCCATCGATGTGCTCGACGTGAAATACCCGCCGCGGCAATAAGCGTCTTCAGACGTTCGCCGAGACTTGCAGGATGTTGCTCCTTGCGGCGCGGCGAAACGAAAAAAGGCGCCGCAAGCGGCGCCTTTTCATGCTGCAGTGCTACCTGTCGCTTTAGAAGCGGTGACGCAGACCCGCCGTCACAGCGACCTGGTTGTTCGTGCTCGAAGCAGCGCCCAGGCCGTTGATGTTCGCGAACAGGCCCGAACCTTCGTTCACCGTCTGATACACGCCTTGCAGGTAGACGTCGGTGCGCTTGGACAGCGCGTAGTCCGTCTGCAGGTTGACCTGGTTCCAGTGAGCGTGGACACCGCCGAGGCTTGCGCGCGTGTACGTGTATGCGCCAGCCAGGCTCAGTGCCGGGGTCAGAGCGTAACGAACGTTGCCTTCGAAGTTCTGGAAGTGCGCGCTGTTGCCACCGAAGCCCGTGATGCCGTTCGAGAAGCCCGAAGCTGCCGACGAGATGCTGTTGAGGCCCGTCAGGTTGGTCTGCGTGTACACGATACCTGCGGTTGCCGGGCCGAACGTGTAGTTCGCGCCTGCGCCCCACGTTTGCTGGCGCTTGGCGCCGAACGTGAAGTCATCCGACACTGCGCCGCCGGCATTACCCGTACCGGCGTTGTTCAGTTGCAGGAAAGCGGCGCCGACGTTCAGGCCGTTCCACGAGTACGAACCACCGGCGCTGTATGCACGGTTGTTCGAGAAGCCGCCAGCCTGGTTCGAGAAGCCATACAGGCCGCCGAACTTGAAGCCAGCGTAGTTCGTGCTCGTGTACTTGATCGAGTTGCTGACGCGGAACGAGTTGTTCAGGTTGTCGTTGTCGAACGGGTGCGCGAACTGCGTGCCGCCGTATTGCGTGCCGGTCAGCGCCAGCGGGCCGACGAAGTCGACCATGCTGTCATACTGGCGACCCAGCGTGACGGCGCCGAATTGATCGCTCGCCAGACCCACGAAGGCTTGACGGCCGAACTCACGACCACCTTGCTTGAACGTGCCGTTGTTGATGCCGAAGCCGTTTTCCAACGTGAAGATAGCCTTCAGGCCGCCACCCAGGTCTTCCGCACCACGCAGGCCCCAGCGGCTGCCGTTGATCGACCCGCTGGTTTCTTGCCAGGCGGCGTGGCCATGCTGGTTGTTCGTGTACGTGATACCGGCGTCAATCAGGCCATACAGCGTAACGCTGCTCTGTGCGTGAGCTGCCGTAGCAAAAACGCCCGACAGGGCAGCGACCATGAGAGTCTTTTTCATCTTTGTAAACTCCGAGTACAGGATGGGTTTTGTGGAACCCAGGCTTGAAGGAAACCCATCACGCGAGCGCTGCGAGAGGCGGAATTCGCGTGAAAGCGCGCAGACAAGCGAGCGCGCCGGTTTCCGGACAGGCAAAGTGTAGAGAGGCGCCTCGTCCCGGCGCATTCCGATTTCCGCAATAAAGTATTACTCTGCGAGAAATTATGTCGAAATGTGACTGGATGCCTTGCTGGAAAAGGCTTTGAGGTTGATTCGCCGTCTGGGCGACAGCGTGTCAATTGCGAGGCGTTGTGCGATTACGACACAACTCAGGAGGAAGCAACAATGCAAAAATTGGTAAAAATCAGATTGTTGCAGTATGAGGAATAGATGGTTGTGTAGTGTGCTGTTAATTGGTTCTAGTGCGGCCGGTTATACTGGCGCCACTGCTTTTCGAAGCAGACTTTTTCGTTGACGAAAAAGATCTCCAAACCTTTGTCAGCGCGGCTTCCGCCGCGCTTTTTTTTGGCCTTTACTATCGCGTGGCCTACGGCCCTATTGCTTGGCCAATATTCCAGTCGGCTCCGGCTGAAATGCCGCAACGACGCTCCAATCTTCCATGACGTAGTGGCGTGCGTCCATAGGGGCTGACAGCAAGTTCTGCCAGTGGTCGCCATGCCATGTAGAGTCCAGCAGGGCTGACGACGATGGTGTGGACGCGACGGGCCGAACAAGTGATGCGGCGAGATGAAAGAGTTTGCTCAGCAGCATGGCCCTCTCCCTAAGTAAGGCGCAATTAATAGCTCCCATGTTGAGTTGAAGGGAGGCGCCGAACAACCGGTGGAAACACTTACGATTGACATGTTTTGTTACAAATCGGCAAGTATTTCCTGTCCTGTTCGTCCAATGCGTAATTAATGCTGATTTGCGTCCGTTGGATGCTGCCTGATGGCAGTTTTTTCGCACTCGTTTATGCACATTGCCTCTGTTCTGCCGGGTGCGAATCTATTCTCTAAAATTCTCTTGACGCTTCATTGGACCGCCATTATAAAAGCATGGCTGATTTTCGACGTGCGACCGGTCTGTGGAACATTCACCGCACTCTTTCCGCGATGACGGAATACCGCTTCGTTTTTCGGCGTATGGGCTTGGCCCGCTTTTTTAAAATTTTGAGGGAAACTGCAACATGGAAACCGGTATCGTCAAATGGTTCAACGATGCTAAGGGGTTTGGCTTCATCACGTCGGACGCAGGCGGTGAAGATCTGTTCGCGCACTTTTCGGAGATCCGCGCCGACGGCTTCAAATCGCTGAAGGAGAACCAGCGCGTCTCGTTCGACGTCAAGGTCGGCCCGAAGGGCAAGCAGGCGGCGAACATCCAGCCGCTGTAAGTCCGCGCGCCCCTGTGGCGCCAAAGTGTCGTCGAGCCCCGGCATCTCAACCGGGGCTTTTTATTTTTACTTGACAGCAATGTCGATTCAAATTCGCCATTGAATGTCGCCGGGCTGCGTATTCGAATAATCGGGTTAACCCGGAGATAATCGCGCCCGTTGAATGGAGTATCGGCCGTCTGGGTAATGTGGCCGCATTACGGTCCACCTAAATTGCGCGCATCGCGTGTTGACGAAGACGCCACCTTATCGACCGGTATTGGAACTCGCGCGCGTTAAAAAAGCGTCCCAGACGGTACATGCAATATCCGCGTGGACCTCTGACTCCGTTATGTCGCGCCACGAACTGGTGCATACTTTGGCCCACACCGCGCGCGCCACCGTAACATTTGCCATGTCCGAACTCTCTTCGCCGTCCGTTCCCGTCATCGATCTGCCCATCGTTTTCGTCGACCTCGAGACAACCGGGGGGTCGGTTGGGGTCGATCGCATCACCGAGGTTGGCGTAGTGGAGGTCGGGGCGGGTGGTGTGACGCGCTGGAGCACGCTCGTCGATCCCGCCCGGCCCATCCCCGCGTTCATTCAGCAACTCACGGGCATCAGCGACGCCATGGTTCGCGGTGCGCCCACCTTCGAGGACATTGCGCCATCGCTCTTCGAGCGGCTTGCGGGCAAGCTGTTCGTCGCCCACAACGCCAGTTTCGATCGCGGATTTCTGCGGGCGGAGTTCCAGCGGGCCGGCCTGGCGTTCAATCCCGACGTACTGTGCACGGTTCGCCTGTCGCGCGCGCTGTTTCCGGCTGAAAAGCGCCATGGGCTCGATGCACTCGTCGAGCGGCATGCGCTTGTGCCGGCGGATCGGCACCGCGCGCTAGCGGACGCCGATCTGCTCTGGCAGTTCTGGGGCCGCCTTCACACGCTCGTGCCGGCGGACACCCTGCGCATGCAGATTGACCGCACGACACGACGCTACCGGCTCGCGGGCGAAATTACGGACGACCTGATCGAGCGCGCGCCGGCCGGATGCGGAGCGTACGTGTTTTACGGCGAAGCGGGCGAGCCGCTCTACGTCGGACGCAGTGTGCGGGTGCGCCAGCGTATTCGCGCACATCTTTCCGGCGAACGACGATCGTCCCGCGAATTGCGCATGGCGCAGCAGGTACGCCGCGTCGAATGGCGCGCAACCGGCGGCGAATTGGGTGCGTTGCTGGTCGAGGCTCAGTGGATCGGTAGTCTGCGGCCCGCGTTCAACCGCGTGCCGCGCGTTTCAAAAAACGACCCCGTCGACGCGCCGTGGCCGTTCGACAGCGCGGTGGCATTCGAAGAGCAAGACGCGGCCGGGGACGTGCGCGCCTTCCACGTGGTCGACCGCTGGCGCTACATCGGGCATGCACCTTCGCTGGACGAGGCGGCCGCGCTTGCCGCTGCAGCCGCTCCGGGGGCGTTCGAGCTTCCCACTTACCGAATTCTCCAGACTCACCTCGCTCGCGGCCTGCGAGCGCTTCCGCTCGCGGGGCTCGCGACAGCCGGCGAACAGATGAGCGCGGCTGTCTGAGTCGTCTCAGGCGACGCCGCCCACGCCGCCCGACGCGCATACGTGCTGGAGCGCCTTTGTGAGCGCTTCAGCGCGCGCCGCGTCGTACCGCGTGAGCGATTTCCAGTTGGCGATGCCGCGGGCGACGCGCGTCGGACAATCCGACGCACTCCGCACCGGCTGAACGCGTGCAAGGCCGGCAATGAGCGACTGTGTCAACTGATCGAGCCGGGGCCGAGTGCTGGTTGCCAGATCGGGTGCCGGGCCCTCAGGCGGGCGCGTCGCTCGCCAGTTTTCGAACAACGCGTTTTGCACGATCTTGCTGGCTTCGATCTGATCCTGAAAGAACGCGCGTGCGTAGGCGGGATCGACGTTTGCTGCCGTGGCCCGTTTTTCGACATCGGCGAGCAAGGCGGCTTCTCGCGGCGCATCAGTGATCGATTGATGATGGGCCCACTTCCACCGTGCAACCGGCTCGGCAAGCGACAGCCGTTCGGAGGCGAGAGCAATCAGGTTGGTGAGGGCCGTATCGTCGCCGTCCGCATGGACGGTTCGAGGGAGGGCGAATGTCGCGATGAGCGCGACCACGACGGAAGACGCGGCGAGGCGAAAGGAGAACGTCATCGGGAAAGGGCCCGCGGAGGGCCGAAGCGGAAAAATCGCAGGATAGACGATGTGCCGCGCAGGTGTCGGCGACGCCGGCAACCCTGGTTAAGGCTGGTGCCGCGTAGGGGCATCCCTTCCCAGGCAGGAGAAAAACCGTCAGGCGAGTGCGATCAGGCGGCGTGGAAGGCCGCCGCGCGATTGGCGATGCGCGCGTAAAAACACCCGCCGCGCCATTGGTGCGGCGTCGCGCGGAATGGCCTTCAGCCGTCGCGTCATTTCGGTTCGTGCGCCTTGCGTTGCTCTTCGAAAAAAGCGCGTACGTGTTCAGGCAACTCAGCCCCGAGGAACTCGACGCCTGCGGGCTCCGGATCCGGGCTGAACACCTTGTCCGGGGTCGGAATCGTCGGCGGTTTGGCATCCATGATCTTTCTCCTGTGTAGGCCGATTATCAGCCTCGGCTCTTCGTTTGCGCCAGTGGCCCGGCGCGGCGCAATGTTTCTGGCTGCGCTTTTGTTGCTTTAACGGCACAAGGCCGCAGTATTTAAAGCATTGGGAATAAAATTTTTTGGTTGCGTCTAATTCATCACGTCGCGTTCATCGGCACTGTTCGGTACCCGGCACTTACTTCCGTCAGTTGATGAGCGAGTCGGTCATTTCTTCCTCTCTTCCTCGGCGTGGCCGCGCCCGTTTGTGGGTCAGCCTCATCGACTTCCTGCTTTCCGTTCTTTCTCAACGACTGATCGGCGTGTTGCGTTGACGCTTCACGCCTGAAATGGTCTGTTCCGCCTGCGCGAAGGAATGGTCGAGCGGGGCCTTTATCGCGCACGTTCGTTAAACCGGTTTAAATCATTTTGCTAGAGATAATCGCCTGTCTTGGGAAATGGCTCAGACTGAAGCGAAACGCTTGGCAATGGGGCAGGCGAGGCGGGTGAAGCGGAACACAGGTCGGCGGGTTGTGTGCAGCCTGTGTAACTGAGGATTCTGCTGGGGAGAGAGAGGGGCACGGCCGAGCGGCCGCGCAAATGAAAAACCCGCATGGTCTTTCGACGATGCGGGTTTCTCGAATGATGCTTGGTGCCGGAAAGAGGAATCGAACCCCCGACCTTCGCATTACGAATGCGCTGCTCTACCGTCTGAGCTATTCCGGCATCAGGAGAAACGCGATTATAGGGACTTCTTCATTGGCTTGGCAAGACCCCTGCTCACTTTTTTGCTTCGAGGTGATAGCGCGTCACGCGATCCACCTCGTTCTTCGACCCGAGGAACACGGCCACGCGCTCGTGCAGGCTCGTCGGCTGGATGTCGAGAATGCGCTGTTCGCCGTTGGTGGCCGCGCCGCCGGCCTGTTCGACGATGAACGCCATGGGGTTCGCTTCGTACATCAGGCGTAGTTTGCCGGGACGGTCGGGCGTGCGTTTGTCCGCGGGGTACATGAAGACGCCGCCCCGGTTCAGGATGCGATGCACGTCGGACACCATCGAGGCGATCCAGCGCATATTGAAGTCGTGCTGCCGCGGGCCTTCGCTACCGGCGTTCAGCTCACCGATGTAGCGTTGCACCGGCTCGTACCAATGGCGCGCGTTCGACGCGTTGATCGCGTATTCGCGCGTTTCCACCGGGATGCGCATGTCGCTCTGCGTGAGCACCCACGAACCGAGCTCGCGGTCCAGCGTGAAGCAGTTCACGCCGTTGCCCGTGGTGAGCACCAGCACGGTCTGCGGACCGTACACCGCGTAGCCCGCCGCAACCTGGCGCGTGCCGGGCTGGAGGAACGACTGCTCCGTAGCCAGCTGACCGTCCGGGCAGCGCAGTACGGAGAAGATCGTGCCGATCGACACGTTCACGTCGATGTTCGACGAGCCGTCGAGCGGATCGAACACCAGCAGGTACTCGCCCTTCGGATAGTTGGCCGGAATCGGGAAGAACGTCTCCATTTCCTCGGACGCCATCGCGGCCAGGTTGCCGCCCCATTCATTGGCGTCGAGCAGAATTTCGTTGGAGAGGATGTCGAGCTTCTTCTGCACCTCGCCCTGCACGTTCTCGCTGCCGGCCGAGCCGAGCGCGTCGCCCAGCGCGCCTTTGCTGACGTGATAGCTGATCGCCTTGCAGGCCCGCGCGACGACTTCGATCAACAGGCGCAGGTCGGCGGGCAGATTGTTGTTCTCCCGCTGCTGCTCGATCAGGTACTTCGTGAGAGTGGTACGACGTTGCAAGGACATTGCTGTGCTCCGGGGATGCCAGTGAATACCCCGAATTCTAACCGCTCACCTCCGCCGGTCTTGGCACTTCTTTCGCGCCCGGCAACGTGGCGATGCAGCGTCGGCTTGCAATCGGCAGGTGGATGGCCACCGTGAGCCCGAACGTGCGCGGCTCCGGTTCGATGCCAGCCGCCGTCGCATGACGCGCTGTGGCCTCAGCGTCGGCCCTTCGATGCATCACGGGTAACGGCGAGGCCACGGGCTCGACCGACGTCGAGGCCGACGTCAGGACTGCGGCCCGCAGCAGCGACGCATGCGTGCACGAATACACGCATGCCGCCGCGGGCCGCTCTCGCTTCGAAGCTTCAGAGCTTCACAACCTCAGGCGAGGGCTTTCTCTACGATCTCGCGCACGTCGCGCGACTTCGCCTGCGCTGCTACTTTCTCGAGCGCAGCGCGCATCTTCTCGCGCAGCGCGGGCGTGAAGCGGCGCCACAGTTCGAGCGCACGGGCAAGGCGCGCCGCGACTTGCGGGTTGAGCGCGTCGAGGGCAATCACCTGCTCGGCCCAGAACGCGTAGCCGGAGCCGTCGGGCGCGTGGAACTGCGCCGGGTTGCCCGAGCAGAAGCTGAAGATCAGCGAGCGCGCGCGATTCGGGTTCTTGAGGTTGAACGCGCGATGCGCCATCAGCGTGCGCACCGTCTCGATTACCGGCCGCGCCTTGGTGCCGCGCTGCGTGGCCTGCAGGGCGAACCACTTGTCGATGACGAGCGGCTCGTTTTCGAAGCGGCGGTAGAAGTCGTCGAGCGGCTCGTCGGCCCAGGCGCCGCCTGCTGTCGCCGCGGCATTGAGCAGCGTGCCGAGCGCGGCGGCGCGATCCGTCATGTTGTTCGCCGCGTCGTATTGCGCGCCCGCGAGGCGCACCGCCTCGGCTGGGTCTTCGAGTTCCGCCAGATACGAGAGCGCGAGGTTCTTCAACGCGCGACGGCCCGCAGCTTCGGGGGTGGCCTGATAGGCGCCCGGCGTGCGGTGACGCTCGTAGATGGCAAGCCAGTCGGCCTTCAGCGCCTGCGCAAGGCGCCGGCGGACGAACTGGCGCGCCGTGTGCACCGCAGCCGGATTCGACTCGGCCATCTGCTCGGCGAGATACGCTTCCGACGGCAGCATCAGCGCGAGCTCGCGGAACGCGGGCGAGAGCGTCTCGTCGTTGAGCACGCGGCCGAACGCGGCCACCACGGCGTCGTCGAGCGTAAGCGGTGCGTCGCTGGCGGCGCGTGCGGCGAGCGCCAGCAGCTCGCGCGTGGCGAGGCGCTGGCCGGCTTCCCAGCGGTTGAACGGATCGCTGTCGTGTGCCAGCAGGAACGCGAGTTCGTCGTTGCTGTAGTCGTACTCGACGATCACCGGCGCCGAGAAGTTACGCAGCAGCGAGGGCAGAGGCTTCGCGGCGACGTCCTCGAACGTGAAGGTTTGCGCGGTTTCGGTGACTTCCAGCACGCGCGTCGTGCCGCGCGCCTGCGTTTCGCCCTCGAGGCGCAGCGGCAAATCTTGACCGTCCGGTCCGATCAGGCCGATCGCGAACGGAATCAGCAGCGGTCCCTTTTGCGTTTCGCGCGCGGCGGGCGACGCCTCGCCGTAGCCCTGGGCGAGCGTCACGACATAGCGGCGCGAGGCTTCGTCGTAGCACGTTTGCACCGTCACGCGCGGCGTGCCGGCCTGGCTGTACCAGCGCTCGTATTGGGCGAGGTCGCGGCCGTTGGCGTCCGCCATTGCGTGGCGGAAGTCATCGCAGGTCACGGCCTGGCCGTCGTGCCGCTTGAAGTACAGGTCCATGCCCTTGCGAAAGCCTTCGCGGCCGAAGAGCGTCTGGTACATCCGCACGACTTCCGCGCCTTTCTCGTAGACGGTCATCGTGTAGAAGTTGTTGATCTCGACGTAGCTTTCGGGGCGCACCGGGTGCGCCATCGGGCCGGCGTCTTCGGCGAACTGCATCTGACGCAGCACGCGCACGTCTTCGATGCGCTTCGTTGCGCGCGCCGCGGCGCCGCCGCCGTTATCAGCGCTGTTGTTCAGACTACCGGCTTCCATGTCCGCGGAAAACTCCTGGTCGCGAAACACCGTCAGCCCTTCCTTCAGGCTCAGCTGAAACCAGTCGCGGCAGGTCACGCGGTTGCCGGTCCAGTTATGGAAGTACTCGTGGCCCACCACGGCTTCGATGTTGGCGAAGTCGGTGTCCGTCGCGGTCTCGGGGTTCGCCAGCACGTATTTCGTGTTGAAGATGTTGAGCCCCTTGTTCTCCATCGCGCCCATGTTGAAGTCGCCCACGGCGACGATCATGAAGCGGTCCAGATCCAGTTCGAGCCCGAAGCGCTCTTCGTCCCAGCGAATGGCGTGGATCAGCGAATCCATGGCGTGACGCGTCTTCGGCAGGTCGTGCGGTTCCACCCAGACCTGCAGCAGCTTTTCCTTGCCCGAGCCCGTGCGGATGCGCTCTTCGAGCGCCACGAGCTTGCCCGCCACCAGCGCGAAGAGGTAGCTCGGCTTGCGGAACGGATCTTCCCAGCGCGCAAAGTGCCGACCATCGGGCAGATCGCCTTCCTCCACGAGGTTGCCGTTCGAGAGCAGCACCGGGTAGGCGGCCTTGTCGGCGCGCAGCGTGACCGTGTAGGTGGACATCACGTCGGGACGGTCGAGGAACCACGTGATGCGGCGAAAGCCTTCCGCTTCGCACTGCGTGAAGAAGTTGCCGCTGGACACGTACAGGCCCGAGAGCGTGGTGTTTGCCGAGGGATTGCAGATGCCGACGAGCGTGAGTTCGAACGCATCGGGCACGTTCTCCACGGTGAGCCCGTGCTCGTGCACGCGCACGGCGGCGTAAGCCTCGCCGTCGAGCGCGGCGCTCACGAATTCGAGCGCTTCGCCCATCAGCTCGAGATGCGGCGCGCGGCCGGACGAACCGGCGGCGTCGGGGTTGCGGCGCACGACCAGGGTGCTCTTGACGGTGGTGCGTTCGGCGACCAGATCGAATTCGAGCGCGACGGTGTCGATCAGAAAGGCGGGGGGCGCGTAGTCGGCGCGGCGGATGACGGCGGGCGTGGCGGTATCGGACATGGCGTATGAGGTAGGAATTCGGGGAGCCGCATCCGGAGAGCGGGCGGCGGGCCATGAGCCTTGGGCCTGCGCCTTTCTCGCCCGGATGGCGGGCGCGTCGGGCCATTGTACAAAGCCTTGCGCAAGGCGTGCACGGCGAACTTTTGGCGGGCGGCGCGGGTCAGCGTATCATCGGGCCGCCGTCGGCTTTGACCCGCAACGTCCGTACCGCGGCGCCCGTACCGCCGCATCTGCACCAATAAGGAAGACCATGAAGTTCGACCAATGGACGCGCCGCGCGCTGCTGATGCTGGCCACGCTCGCCGTGACGCTCTCGGGATGCACGACCTACGTGACGACGCAGGTGACGGCGTTTTCCGACTGGAGCGGCAGCGACGCCACGCGCACCTACGCGTTCACGCGCACCGCACAGCAGCAAAACAGTATCGAACAGCGTACCTACGAAGGGCTGGTTGCGAACGAACTGGAGACGTACGCGTTCCGCCAGACGCCTGTGGACCGCGCGCGTTATCTCGTGGCGCTGACCTACGGCAGTCACACCGACCAGATGACGGTCGCCCAGCCGGTCTACTACAACTACAACCCGTGGCCGGGACCGTTCTGGCGTCCGTACGATCCGTGGGGGCCGCTGGGTCCGTTCCCGCCCACCTACGTGAATCAGACCTACGCGGTATTCACGCATTCGCTCGGCATCCGGATCACCGAGCGTGCGACGGGCAAGGAGGTCTATAACGTGACGGCGCGCAACGCAGGCGACGAGCCCTCGCTGGTTCGCGCGATGCCGTATCTCGTGCGCAGCGCGCTTGCCGATTTCCCGTTGTCCAACGGCGCGGTGCGTACGGTGAAGCTGCCGGTGGACCGGCATGGCGGGGTGGCATCGAACGAGGTGCCTGTTGAGCCTGTTGAGCCTGTTGCGCCTGCTGGGCCTGCGGCACCTGCCGGAGCGTCCGCGCCTGCGGTGGCGAGGAATCCGCAGTAAAGAGCGCGCTGAAAATGACGCTCTAAACGCCGCTCTAAACCACAGAGACGCCCGTCGTCATTTTCATCTCATGCTGGCGGGCACGGCCATCCGGCCTGCCCGCCTTATGTGGCCCGCGCGCTTACGTCGTGGCACGGGCCACACAGCCTTCCTGTCAAATCCCCACGCCCAGCAGCGCCAGCACGCCCAGCACCACGAACAGCACGGCGGCAATGCCGTGCACGAGCTTCGTCGGCAGTCGGTGAGCGAAGCGGTCGCCGAGCAGGATGGCCGGCACGTTGGCGATCATCATGCCGAATGTCGTGCCCGCCACCACGCCGAAGAAGTCGTGGAAACGCGCCGCAAGGGCTACCGTCGCGATCTGGGTCTTGTCGCCCATCTCCGCGAGAAAGAAGGTGAGGACCGTGGTGCCGAACACGCCCAGATGCGAGCGCGTCAGGTGGGTTTCGTTTTCGTCGAGCTTGTCGGGCACGAGAATCCACAGGCCCATCACGACGAACGAGAGCGCGAGCGCCCAGCGCATCACGGAAGGTGTCAGGAGCGTGCCGAGCCACGCACCGAGTGCGCCCGCGCCGGCATGGTTGATGAGGGTGGCGGCCAGCACGCCGAGGATGATCGGCATGGGCTTGCGGTAGCGTGCCGCGAGGACGAGCGAAAGCAGTTGCGTCTTGTCGCCGATTTCGGCGAGAGCGACCGCGCCGGTCGAAATCAGAAAGGCTTGTTCCACGTTTTGATGATCCCCGGGCCGAGATGTGTGCGAGCGACGACCCACGGCTCGCCGGGCCCTGTGACGGCGGCGGTGGGTCATCGGTCTCGCCAGGCCAGAGGCTGTGTCCGCCATGGCCGCGCGGGCCAAGTCTGTTGACGGACACCCCCGCTCGCGCATGCAGATACGGAACGAGGCGGCTACTCCCCAATGAGCGGCGGAGTATAGCAGCAATCGCGGCGGCAAAACCCGAATTGCCCGAATCGCTGTATGGGCGGCGCGGAAATTGCGTCGCCAGCAGCCTTCCTTTCCCGCCGCTTCGAGGCGTGCTTCGTCTCGTCTACCCGTGCCGGTTCCGCACCGAATCCAGCGAAGTCAGCGGTCAGTGCGTAGCCTGAAGCGCTGCCGGCCTGGCCCCGCCGCCGATCGCCGCCCCGCGCCGTCCGTCGCGCCGATGCACGCACTGGCCGGCGGCATAGGTGGCGAAGACCGCGCGGTCGTCACCGAGCAGCGCGAACGCGAACAGCAGTTCTTCGAGCGACTCGGCACGTGCCGTGCGTCGCGCGAGCAGCGGCGTCGCCTGCGGGTCGAGTACGACGAAATCCGCCTCGGCGCGAGGCGCGAGCGTACCGACCTTGTCCGCCAGGTCGAGCGCCGCTGCCGCCCCCGCCGTTGCGAGCCAGAACATGCGTGTGGCCGTGAGATGGTGGCCCGTGAGGCGCGCCACCTTGTGGGCCTCGTTCATGGTCTGAAGCATGGAGAACGACGTGCCGCCGCCCACGTCCGTGGCGAGCGCGACGGGCATACCCGCCTGCCCGGCCTTCTCGAAATCGAACAGGCCGCTGCCGAGGAAAAGGTTCGACGTCGGGCAGTGCGATGCCACGGCGCCGGTCTGCGCCATCCGCGCACGGTCTTCGTCGTCGAGATGGATGCAGTGGCCGTACACGGCGCGCCGGCGCAGCAGCCCATAGTGATCGTAGACGGCGAGGTAGCTGCGATGACCGGGAAACAGCTCGGCTACCCACTTCACTTCGTCGAGATTCTCGGCCACGTGGCTCTGGATAAAGACGTCGGGGTGGCGCTTCGCGAGCTCGCCGCACGCCGTGAGCTGCGCTTCGGTGGACGTCGGTGCAAAGCGCGGCGTGAGCGCATAGAGTTGCCGCCCGCGGCCGTGCCAGCGTGCGATGAGTTCCGCGCTGTCGTCGTAGCCCGATTGCGCGGTATCGCGCAGGAACTCGGGGCAGTGGCGATCCATCAGCACCTTGCCCGCCACCATGCGCAGATTGCGCGCCTCGCTTTCGGCAAAGAACGCATCGGCCGACTGCTTGTGCACCGTGCAGTAAACGAGCGCCGTCGTCGTGCCGCAGGCGAGCAGTTCGTCGATGAAAAAGCGCGCCGTCTCGCGGGCAACGGCCTCTTCGGCGAAGCGTCGTTCGGTGGGGAACGTGTACGTCTCCAGCCAGGGCAGCAGGCCCGGCGCCGGCGACGCGATCATGTCCGTTTGCGGATAGTGGATGTGCGTGTCGATGAAGCCGGGCACGATCAGCTTGTCGCGCATTTCGTGCACCTGTGCGCCGGGCGCGAGCCGCGAGACGAGCGCCGCGTGCGCGCCCGCCGCCACGACGCGGCCGTCTTCGACGATCACGAGGCCGTCTTCGTCGAATACCGCCGCGCTGGACGATTGCGCGGGGTCGCCGGTGAAGGTCAGCAGTTGCGCGCGGTAAGCCGATTGAGTCATGGGTACGACGTCTCCTGAATCCTGAAGAGAGAGGTGTGCTGTTGTTGTGTTGTTATGAGCCGCTCGCGCCGACGCTACCGCCGCGCTCACCGTGCCCGCCGTGCCAGTAAGCGTCGAGCTTCGCGATCAGCACGGCGCGCTCCTCGGGCGTCACGAACGAGGCCTCGAAGCTGTTGCGCACGATCGTGTACACCTCGGCGTCGTCGAGCTTCAGCGCCTCGATGGTGGCGAGATAGTTGTCGTTGACGTAGCCGCCGAAGTAGGCCGGGTCGTCCGAGTTCACGGTGACGGCCACGCCGCGATCGAGCAGGTCTTTGAGCGTGTGCTTCGTCATGTCGTCGAACACGCAGAGCTTCACGTTCGAAAGCGGGCACACCGTGAGCGCGATGCGCGTGTCCGCGAGGCGTGCCACGAGCGCCGGGTCTTCGATGCTGCGCACACCGTGATCCACGCGATCCACCTTGAGCAGATCGAGCGCTTCGTACACGTACGAAGGCGGCCCTTCCTCGCCCGCGTGCGCCACGAGCTTGAGGCCCTTGGCGCGCGCCTTCGCGAACACGCGCTCGAACTTCGACGGCGGATGGCCGCGCTCGGACGAATCGAGGCCCACGCCGATCAGCCGGTGACAGTACTGCTCGAAGAGCGGCAGCGCCGCGTCGAAGGTGGCGAGCGCGTCTTCCTCCGGGAGGTGGCGCAGAAAGCAGAGGATCAGCTTGCTCGACAGGCCGCGCTTTTCCGCGTCCGCGAGCGCGCGGTCGATACCGGCCACCACCGTGGCAATCGGCACGCCGCGTTCGGTGTGCGTCTGCGGATCGAAGAATATTTCGGTATGCACGACGTTGTCGGCGAGCGCGCGCTCCACGTAGGCGGCGGTCATGTCGTAGAAGTCCTGCTCCGTGAGCAGCACGCTCGCGCCGGCGTAGTAGATGTCGAGGAACGATTGCAGGTCCGTGAATGCGTAGGCCGCGCGCAATGCCTCGATGGAGTCGTAGGCGAGCTTCACGCCGTTGCGCTGCGCGAGGCGGAAGATCAGCTCGGGTTCGAGCGAGCCTTCGATATGGATGTGCAGTTCGGCTTTCGGTGCGCCGGCGGCTTTCTGTACGAGAGAGGCGGGGACGGAACTATTCATGTCGAGATCGAATTATTTTCAGTGCCTGGGGTAAAGAATGACGTGTGGGGTGCGCGCCCCCCGCGGTATTCACGCGGGCTCGCGCGTATGCACGTTTGCTTCCACAGCCTGCAGCAATTGCGCAGCCGCCGAGATCGCGATCACTTCGGGTGCCTTATCGACGATGCCTTCCACGCCGATCGGGCACTTCATGCGCGCAATCTGCATCGGATCGATGCCGCGCGCCGCGAGCTGATGCTCGAACTGCTTGCGCTTCGTATGCGAGCCGATCATGCCGAAGAACGCGTAATCGCCGCGGCGCAGGATGCGCTCCGCGAGCACGAGATCACGCGCGTGGTCGTGCGTCATCACGATGAAGTACGTGCCGGCGGCCGCGGTATCGACGGCTTCGTCGGGCGCGTCGCCCGGCTCCATGACGACGTTCGGCGCGCCGTAGGTGGCGAAGACATCGGGTGTGGGGAACGCGGCTTCGCGGCGGTCGATCCAGCGCACGCGGCAGGGCAGCGTGCCGAGCACGCGCACGAGCGCGTGGCCCACGTGCGAGGCGCCGAACAGCAGCACCTCGAATTCGTTGGGCGCGATGGTTTCGGTCAGCAGCGCGCCGTCGCTGCCGAAGCCCGCGCCTTCCCAGAGCAGGCAGTCGGAGCCGTGCACGCCGGGCTCGGGATCGGAGAGCATCACGGCGTCCGGCGCGGGACCGAACGATACGCTGCGAACGGTCGAGACGCCGGCAGCCAACCGCTTGGCAAGCGAGGCGAGCCAGCCCAGGTCGCCGATGTCGAGCCGTTCGAACGCGAGCACCACCGAGCCGCCGCAGCACTGCCCGAGACTCGGGCCGAGGGCGAGACGTTCGAGCCGCCGCGCGTGCGGCGTGCGCATGCCGTCACGCAGCACCTGGCGGGCGATCTCGATGGCTTTCCATTCCAGGTGCCCGCCGCCGATGGTGTGTCGCGCGCTGTCGCGCGTGACGATCATCTTCGTGCCGGCATCGCGCGGCACCGAGCCTTCCACGCGCGCGACCGTGACCAGCACGGCGGCGTCGCCGTGTGCCAGCAGGTGTTGCAGATCGGTGAGCCAGGCATGCATGCGGCTTTCTCCAGCTGGGCAGCACGAACGCTTGCGGGAGCGCACGGGCGGCGGATTGATCGTTTCAGTTTCTACGTTGCACTGGAATCGTAGGCCCTGAAGGCGCGCGAACGTTCAGTACCTCTTCGCGTATCGATCAGGTTCGTCGTGGCAAGTGCGCTGGGCGTGGGCCGGCGGTTGTGCGGGCCCGATACGGCTTCACACCGCGACGCGGCCACGATGCGCGTGACCGGGACGCGGTGCATTTCGTGGACCGCGCCACGAGGGAAGAAGCGGATGGTTTGCGTTGTCATGGTGAATCCAGGAGACATTGCGGATCGGGCGCGCGTTACGCATCGGGCTGCCGCAGCCGGCCTCGCGCACGTAGATCGCCATCCAGGTTCGAAGATAGCACTGCTCGCGGCCAGAAATATTTCCCGCGCATGATGAAGCCTATCAGCCGGCTGTCATGGCCCTCTTACGATCCGGCTACGGGGAAGAAGTTGCGCGGCGGCCGTGGCTCAAAGGGGCGTTGAGGCGCATGGCAGGCGCTGCTGCAGAGCAGATGGCCGGGCTAGTGGCCGCAGAGGCGCGAAGAAGCAACCGCGGATCCGGGCAGACGGCGCGAAACACGCGGCGCAAAGGCGCGAGGCAAACGTACCAGGCAAACGCACAACCCAGGAGCGGACACGGCGTAGACGAAGCGCCACAGTCGCGCTTCGCTGCGCCGAACGACTCAACGGCGCGGCTTCAGCGCCGGCCGCGATTGCCCCACAGGCTCAACACGAGCGATACGAACGCGAGAGCAAAGCCGACGAGCGCCCAGGCCGGCAGCGAGAGGCCGAGTATCGGCGGATACGGCGTTTCGCACAGGCCGGCCACCTTGAAGACGCCGGGCAGCCAGTGCGCGGGCGGCAGGCTGTCCACGAGCGGTTGCAGTGCGTCGAAGCCGCAGCTGAAGCCCGGATGAGCCTGCACATAGACATGGCGCACCGCCGTAATGATGCCGCCTAGCGCCGAGAGTGCCGCCAGCGCTTCGAGCACGCGCACGCCGCCCCAACTGCGAAAGCGCGCGCCGAGGAACGCGAAGACGGCGATCAGCAGGAAGAAGTAGCGCTGGATGATGCACAGCGGGCACGGGTCTTCGTTCTTGAAGTATTGCAGCCAGAGTGCGCCGCCCACGAGCGCAAGGCAGATGAAGCCGAGCAGGACCAGCAGGGAGCGCTCGCGGCGCAACAGGGCATCGTTGTAGTTCATATCGGGTCGTGTGGCGAATCGTGTGCGAATTGTGTGCGAATTGTGTGGATTAAGTCGGGCGAAGCGTTGCGCGATTCTAGCGCGAAGCGCGTGACGGTCGTCGCGGCGCCTCGCCGGTTCCGCGGCGCCGGTCCGGGTCTAGCGGATCGTGCTCAGCACCGCCTCCACGGCGCGGCCCGTGGCGAGCAGGGCGTCGTCCGCCCAGGGCGCGCCGGCGAGCATCAGCCCGACCGGCGCCGTGCCGCGCGCGTGGCACGGCAGCGAGAGCGCGCAGGCGTCGAGGAAATTGAACGCGGACGGGTTGCGCAACACCAGGGCGTTGGTGCGGCCGAACGCGTCGTCGTCGTGTTCGAGGTCGGCCACGCGCGGCGGCGCGATGGGCACCGTGGGCGCCACGACCGCGTCGAAGCGCTGCCACAGCGTGGTTTGCGCCGCTTCGAGCATCGCGGCGCGTTCGGCCATGAGGTCGAGATAGTCGGCGGCCGTGGCCGGTTCGCCCTTCAGGATGCGAGCGAGCACACGCGGATCGTAAGCGTCGCGATGCTCGGCGAGCAGCGGACGGTGCCACGCGTAAGCCTCGATGGGCGAGAAACCGAAGCGGTTGATTTCGGGCAGCCGGTCGAACGGCGCGAACCGCACTTCGCTCACGATGGCGCCCGCGGCTTCCAGGTGCTTGAGCGCCGTATCGAGCGTTGCGGCCACGGCGGGCTCCACGCCATCGGTCACGTAGTTCGTCAGCACGCCGAGCCGCAGTCCTTCAATGCTGCGTGCCGCCGGAACATGCGGCTCGAGCCCCGCGAGGATGCGGTCCACGAGTGCGCAGCAGGCCACGGTCATGCCGATCGGCCCGAACGAATCCAGCGTGGTCGAGAGCGGCACGCCGCCCTGTCTGGGAATGCGCGCGGCCGTGGGCTTGAAGCCGGTCAGGCCGCACAGCGCGGCGGGAATGCGGATGGAGCCGCCCGTGTCGGTGCCAAGCGCCACGGCGGCCATGCCGTCCGCAACGGACGCCGCCGCACCCGACGACGACCCGCCCGCCACCCGCTCGTCACCTTTCACGTGGCGCTGCCAGGGCGACAGCGGATGTCCGTAATGCGGATTGAGCCCGAGCCCGGAGAACGCGAACTCGCTCATGTTGGTGCGTCCCACGATCACGGCGCCTGCGCGTTTGAGCCGCGCCACGGCGACCGCGTCGGTCGTGGCCGGTGCCGCGTTCGCGAGCGCGCGGGAACCGGCGCGCGTCACCTGGCCTTCGACGTCGAACAGGTCCTTCACGGATACGGGAATGCCCGCCAGCGGCGAGAGCACGGTACCGGCGGCGCGCAGGCGGTCGTGGGCGTCCGCGGCGGCGCGGGCGCTCGCGGCATCGACGTGAAGGAACACGGTGGAACCCTGGCTCGCCGGGTCGGCGATGCGTTCGAGCGCGGTCTCGACGAGCGCGCGACTCGTGGTGCGGCCCGCGGCGAGGTCGGCGGCCAGCTGGGCGAGCGGCGGGAAGGGGAGGGAGGCGTCGGAGTGGGTCGTCATGGTCGTGCGGCGTGCAGGTGGTGGGGCTCGCTTCGCTTTGAGTGCTGAGGCGCTCGGGCGGCGTGGGCGTGGACGTGGGCCACATTCTAGGGCCTGTCCGTGCCGGCGACCGGCTTGCGCTCACCGCCAGAAGGGTCGGGCGCCGTGCCGCTCACGGTTGGGCGGCTTTCCCGCGTGCGGTACCATCGCACTTCACATTACTGTCTGTAAGGAATCATCTTCATGCACCACGGCATTGGCTTCATTCAGGACCTGGCGGTCGTGATGGTGCTCGCAGGTATCGTCACCGTGCTGTTCCATCGCCTGAGGCAGCCGGTGGTGCTCGGGTACATCGCGGCCGGCGTGATCATCGGCCCGTACACGCCGCCGTTCCAGCTGATTCACGACGAACAGACCATCCAGACGCTCGGTGAGCTTGGCGTGGTGTTCCTGATGTTCTCGCTCGGCCTCGAATTCAGTCTGCGCAAGCTCTTTCGTGTGGGCGCGACGGCCGTGGTGGCCGCGCTCTCCGAAATCGTGCTGATGCTGTGGATCGGCTTCGAGATTGGCCGTGCGTTCGGCTGGAGTCCGATGGACTCGCTCTTTCTGGGCGCCATTCTTGCCATTTCGTCCACGACGATCATCGTCAAGGCGCTCTCCGAACTCGGCCTCAAGCGCGAAAGCTTCGCGCAGCTCGTGTTCGGCATTCTGATCGTCGAGGACATTCTCGGCATCGCGATGCTCGTGCTGCTTTCGGGCATCGCTCAGACGGGACAGCTTTCGGCGGGCATCGCCTTCGTCACGCTCGGCAAGCTGCTGCTCTTCATGACCGTTTCGCTGGTGGCGGGCATTCTCGTCGTGCCGCGCGCGCTCGCCTACGTGGCGCGCACGGGTAGCGACGAGATGCTGCTGGTCGCCGTGCTCGGCTTCTGCTTCGGCTTTTGCCTGCTCGTCGTGAAGCTCGACTACAGCATCGCGCTGGGTGCCTTTCTGATCGGCGCGATCATGGCCGAGTCACGCCATCTGCATCGCATCGAGCATCTCATCGCGCCGTTGCGCGACGCGTTTTCGGCCATCTTCTTCGTGACCATCGGGCTGATGCTCAATCCGCTCGTGCTCGTGGACTACGCGCTGCCCATCGCGACGATCACGGCGGCGGTGATTCTCGGCAAGCTGGTGTCGTGCGGACTCGGCACTTTTCTCGCGGGCAAGGATGGCCGCACGGCGATGCGCGTGGGCATGACCGTTTCGCAGATCGGCGAGTTCTCGTTCATCATCGCCTCGCTCGGGCTCACGCTGAAGGTGACGAGCGCGTTCCTTTACCCCGTGGCGGTATCGGTCTCCGCGCTCACGACGCTCACCACGCCTTATCTGATCCGCGTGGCCGACCCGCTCTCGCGGCGTGTGGCGAATGCGATGCCGCCTACGCTCGCAAATGTCTTCGGCCTGTACGGCCAGTGGTTGCGCAGTCTGCGGCCGGCCAGCGGCGAGCCGACGGTGCTCGGCATGACGGGGCCGATCGTCGTACAGATCGCCGTGAATCTCGCGCTCGTGGCCGCGATCTTTCTTGGCGTGTCGTACAGCGCGCCCTGGACGAGCGGCTTGCTCGCCAACTGGCTCGGCGAGGAGTCGATGCGGCGCGTGGTGCTCTGGAGCGGGGCGCTCGTGCTCTCCATGCCGTTTCTCGTCGCGGTGTGGCGCAAGGCGACGTCGCTTGCGATGCTGCTCGCCGAGGTGAGCGTGCAGCCGGCCACGGCGGGGCGCTTCACGGGGGCGATCCGGCAGACGATTGCGCAACTCGTGCCGGTGGTCTCGATGATCGGCGTGTTTCTGCTGGTGGCGGCGCTCTCGGGCGCCATCCTGCCGCCCGTCGGGCTGCTCACAGCGGTGCTTGTCTGCGCGGCGCTCTTGATGGCGGTGCTCTGGCGCTGGTGCGTGAAGATTCACGCGAGCATGCAGATCGCCTTCAAGGAAACGCTCAACGAGCAGCCGGACCCGTGAAATGCGCGACGCGGCCGGCGCGGCAGAAGGGGCACGACGGAATGGGCACGACGGAATGGACACGCCGAAGGGCCGCGAAGATGGGGCACGAAGGGCCGGTTTGCCGCGCGGCGACGTGCTGGCGGATAATCGCGCTATGTCCACCCGTTTGCGTGCGGCGCGCGCCTGACCCGAAGTCATGAGCGAAAACAATCCTCCTCCCACCGGTCTTGCCGGTTCCCCTTCCGCTTCTTCCACCGAACTTCCTGGCGCGTCGAATATGGCGAGCACGCCGACCGCGGCCGCCGCGCGTCCAACGCCGCCAGAAGAGGCGCCGGGCAAGGACGCCTCCGCGGCGGAGCGTGCGTCCACCGATGCCCCCTCCAGTGCCTCGACCGTAACGACCACGCAGCAGAAAGCGCCGCAAGGCGCGGCGGAGCGGGCCACCGCCCAGGCGGAAGCGGCTGCGGCGCAAGCTGCGCAGGCCGAAGCCGCGCGGGCGTCGTCGTCTTCCGCCGATGCTGCTGCCTCGGCCTCATCGACTCCATCCAGCCAGGCATCCGGCTCACGGCCCGGCACCGCGCCGGCCGGTTTCGGCCAGGCGCCCGACTTCACCGCGCAGAATCCGCCGCCGCCTGGCGCCTTGCCGCCCGGCGCGCCGCGCTACCTGCACCAGAACGATTCGGCGTGGTCGGTGTTCGGGCGCATCATCGCGGCCCGCGCGCGGCAGATTTTCGACCGCGCCGGGCAGCGCATCACGCAGCGCACGCTGCGCATCGGCGTGTCGGCGCGCATCTTCCACCCTGAGCCGGGGGCGGTCGGCCTGCGGGGCAAGACGCTGCAGTATCTGGAGGAATCCATCGCGCACTGGGTGATGTCGCGTGACGTGCTGGTGTTCATGATCCCGACAGTCGGTCATCAGGGCATGTTGCACCCGAGCAACATCCGCCTGCGCGACTACGCGAAGCATCTCGACGGGCTGCTGTTGCAGGGCGGTGCGGACGTCTCGCCGCAAACCTATGCCGACGGCGCCGCGCGGCCCGAATGGCCCGGCGACCGCGTGCGCGACATGTACGAACTGGAGCTGCTGCACGAATTCGTCGAGTCGGGCAAGCCGGTGCTGGGCGTGTGCCGCGGCTGCCAGCTGATCAACGTCGCGTTCGGCGGCACGCTCTACCAGGACATCGCGACGGACGTGCCGACCGCGGGCGTCCACGTGAGCGAGCATTACGACCAGCATCGCCACGCTATCCATTTTCCGGAGGGCTCCACGCTCTCGCACATGTTCCCGGGCCGGCGCGAGGCTATCGTCAACTCGATTCACCATCAGGCCGTGAAGACGCTGGGCCGAGATCTGAACGTGGAGGCGGTCTCGGCGGGCGATGGTCTGATCGAAGCCGTGCGCTACCGGCGCGCGCCGTTCGTGGTGGGCGTGCAGTGGCACCCCGAATTTCACCGCGCGGGCGGACCTGAACTGCTCGACTGCACGCCGCTGCTCGATACCTTCCTGCGCGTGGCGCGCGAAACGCGGTTCTAGCGCCTCGCCTCGCTGTGGCGGCTGCGCTCAGCCCTGCGCGTGGAGCCGGTAGACGTAACGCAGCGCGGTGATGTCGATGCCGCCCATCTTGTCCGGTTCGGCGCCCGAGTATTGCCAGCCCTGGCTTTCGTAAAACGCGATGGCCGGGGCATTTCCTTCCAGCACGTATAGGTAGAGCTGCGTCTCGCCCTGTTCGCGTGCCCAGTCTTTCGCTGCGCGCATCATCAGCTTGCCGGCGCCCATGCCTTGCCATGCCGGCATCGCGTGAAGGTTGTCGAGCAGCACGCCCCATGGCGAGCCGATCTGCCGCTCCACGCACATGAAGCCCACCGGTTCGTGCGGCGCGCGCTCGGCGATCTGCACGAGCCGCCGCTCTTCGCCTGGCGCTTCGAGCCGCGCGCGCCAATAGGCCGCACGGTCATTGCTCACTTCGGTATCGAGGAACGTGTCGGGCAGCAGCCCGCGATAGGTGGCCTGCCAGCTCGCCGCGTGCATGGCGGCGATGAGCGGGGCGTCGGCGGGTGTCGCGGTACGCAGGGACAACGTGAGCGGGGTAAGCGGGGCAGGCGTGGCGGAGCGGTCGGCGTGCATCGGGCTGCATCGAAAACGGAGGGGAGGGTAGAGTGTACTGCCACCTTCCGTCGCCTTCTGCCGCGTTTGTGGCGGGCGGCGTACGCGAAAGGTAGGCAGGGCGCGGCGACTCGCCTCATGGTGCCAGGCGGCGCGTGGTTCGACGAGGCGCAGCGGGATGCTCACTGGATCAGGTTTAACCCTGATATCGACGCCTCGACGAGCCGCGCATAATGGCCCGCCCCAGCGCGATAAGGGTAGACCCTATCAGGGATATCCCGAGGCGCCCCGCTCCGGCGCGGCGCCCCCCGTCGTCAACTCAGAGCCGTGCGGCCGTGCCGCGCGGCGCGCTATTCAGAGAGTGTCATGTCTACTGCGTCCCACGCATCGCCCAACGAGTCGAAAGCCCGGACTGTGTTCCGCGTCGTCAGCGGCAACTTCCTGGAAATGTACGACTTCATGGTCTACGGCTATTACGCATCGGCGATTGCCAAGACCTATTTCCCGAGCGGCAACGCTTTCGCTTCGCTCATGCTGTCGCTCTCCGTGTTCGGCGCCGGCTTTCTGATGCGACCCATCGGCGCCATCGTGCTCGGCGCCTACATCGACCATCACGGCCGCCGCAAGGGCCTCATTCTCACGCTCGCGCTGATGGCGCTCGGCACGCTCACCGTGGCCGCGATTCCAGGCTACGCCACGATCGGTGCGCTCGCGCCCGTGCTCGTGCTCGCGGGACGCCTACTGCAGGGCTTTTCGGCCGGTGTCGAGCTGGGCGGTGTGTCGGTGTATCTCTCGGAGATCGCGACCAAGGGCAACAAGGGCTTCTATACGTCGTGGCAGTCGGGTAGCCAGCAGGTGGCGGTGGTGTTCGCCGCGCTGATTGGCGTGTTCCTGAACCGCCTGCTGCCCGCCGAGGAAATGACAGCCTGGGGCTGGCGCGTGCCGTTCCTGATCGGCTGCCTGATCGTGCCGTTCCTGTTCCTGATTCGCCGCTCGCTCAAGGAAACCGATGAGTTCCTCGCGAAAAAGCATCGTCCGTCGATGAGCGAGATCCTGAGGTCGATGGCGCAGAACTGGGGCGTCGTGCTGGCGGGCATGGGCATGGTGATCATGACTACCGTGTCGTTCTACATGATTACGGCCTACACGCCGACCTTCGGCAAGGAAGTGCTCAAGCTCTCCGCCATCGACACGCTCGTCGTGACGGTCTGCATCGGTCTGTCGAACCTGATCTGGCTGCCGCTTTCGGGCGCACTGTCGGACCGTATCGGGCGGCGTCCCGTGCTGATCGCCTTCACGGTTCTCACGATTCTCACGGCGTACCCGGCGGTGCAGTGGCTCGTGGCCGATCCGTCGTTCGGCCGCCTGCTCGCGGTCGAAATGTGGCTCTCGTTCCTGTACGGCAGCTACAACGGCGCGATGGTGGTGGCGCTCACCGAGGTGATGCCGTCTGACGTGCGCACCGCGGGTTTTTCGCTCGCGTACAGCCTTGCGACGACCATTGGCGGCTTCACGCCCGCCATCTCGACGCTGCTCATTCACGTGAGCGGCAACAAGGCGGCGCCCGGCGCATGGATGGGCGTGGCCGCGATCTGCGGGCTCATCGCGACGCTCGTGCTCTATCGCACGCCCGAAGCGCGCAATCAGTACAAGACGGCATGAACGCTGTGGCGGCCCGCTGCGCCGTGGATGTTCAGGCGCGGTGACGAAGGCTGCGACGCGGCGTAGCGGTGAAAGCCGCGAGGGTTAAAGCCGCGAGCCCTCAAAGCAACAGCCCCGCACTCGATTCGCGAGTGCGGGGCTGTTGTGTTTTTATGGCTTGCTGCACGGGCCGTTCAGGGCTAATCGGGCGATGAAGCCGAACTGCTAACCGTGTCGCAGCGCCGCAGCCACCCGCTCCACCACGCTCGCCCAATCTCCCGGCTGCGGCTGACGAACGAGCGTGGCCGCCGGATACCAGGGGCTTTCGTCTGTGCCCGTGAACCAGCGCCAGTCGGCGGCGAACGGCAGCATCACCCAGAGCGGTTTGCCGAGCGCGCCGGCCAGGTGCGCAATCGACGTGTCGATGGTGACCACGGCATCGAGCCGTTCGATGGTCGCCGCCGTATCCGCGAAGTCCGCAATGCGATGACCGATACGGTGGATCGTGCCGGCGCGCGGATGGGCGTCGAGCGAGGCCTGTTCCGCGGCGCTGAGGTCGGGCTGCAGCACGAGCCAGTCGATGCCCGGAAGCGCGAAGAGCGGCTCCAGCGCGGCGAGCGGCATGGTGCGGTTCTCGTGCTTCTGGATGCGCCCCGACCACGCGAGCCCGATCTTGCGCTTCGCCTGGCCGCCGAGCGAGCCGCGCCACTTGCGCCGGTACGCGGCTGGCGCCGCGAGGTAGGGCGTACGTGAAGGAATCGTCTCGAACGTCATGCCGAGCGCGAGCGGCAAGCTGAGCAGCGGACAGTGCAGGTCCGCCGCCGGACGCGGGCCGCATTGCGAGCCATCGGCGTTGCGTGCGAGGTTGCGTGCGACGAGCGTGATGCGCCAGGCCTCGGCCGTGGGCGCGATCAGCGGCACCAGTTCCGGCTGCACTTCGAGCACGATGCGCCCCACGCGCTCGGCCACAAGCGGAATGAAGCGCACGAACTGCAGCGTATCGCCGAAACCCTGCTCGGCCTGGATCAGCAGCGTGCGGCCAGCAGCCGGCTCGCCTTGCCAGCGCGGCAGCGCCGGTGTACGGGGCGATGGCGTGAGCGCTGCGGCATCTGCCGCGCCGGTTGCCGTCGGGTCGACGGCGAATGCGCTGTGCGCGAGCGCATCGAGCCGCCATTCGTACTCGGGCAGGCCGCGCGCGAAGTCGCGCAGCGTGAGCCACGTGAGCGCGCGATTCAGGTGGGCGGCGGCGAGATCGGGGCGCAGGCGCAGCGCTTCGTCGAACGCGCGCAAGGCAGCGGCGTGCCGACCAAGCGCATGGTGTGCCGTACCGAGCGCGAGCCACGCGAGCGCGAATTTCGGATCGTGACCGATGGCGCGCTCGAAGCGGGCTACCGCTTCCTCGTGCCGACCCAACCCGGCAAGCGCATTGCCGAGTGCGAAGAGCGCAGGGGGCAGGTATGGTTGCTGCGCAAGAACGGTCTCGAAGGCGTCGATAGCCTCTTCGTGACGGCCGAGCGCGTCGAGCGTATTGCCCAGGTTGAACCGGGCAGCGGTGAACTGCGGTTCGGCTTTGAGCGCCTCGCGAAATTGCAGCAGCGCTTCGTCGGTGCGTTCCAGCGCGTTGAGCGCCATGCCGAGGTTGTTGTGCGCGCCGGCATGTCGGGGCCGCAACGCGAGCGTGCGTTTGAACGCCTCGATCGCTTCTTCGTGACGGCCGAGCGCATGCAGGGCATTGCCGAGATTGTTGCTGGCGGAGGCATCGTCGGGCTGCAGCCGCAGAGCGCGATCGAACGCGTGCGCCGCGTCTTCGTGGCGGCCCAGCGCAGCGTAGGCGTTGCCGAGGTTGTAGTGGGCGAGCGCGAAAGTGGGCGCGAGCGTGAGGGCGTTGCGAAAGCGCTCGATCGCGCGATCGATCTGCCCCATCGCCTTGAGCGCGTTGCCCAGGTTCAGTTGCAGCGCAGCGTCTTCGGGGCGCAGGTCCACGGCGCGGCCCACGAGATCCGCGGCCTCGGCGTGCTGCCCCTGCTGGTGACGCAGCACGCCGAGCAGGTGCAGCGCATCGACGTGCACGGGGTTGGCGTCGAGCGTCGCGCGGTAGCCGCGCTCGGCATCGTCGAGCCGGCCGTCGCGGTGGGCCGCGTAGGCGCGGGCAAAAACCTGTTCCATGACGGTCGGGGAAGGCCTGCAAAAACAAAACGCCGCATTTTCCCACATTCGCCGCGGCGTTCTACGCGCCCCGAATTTGATGCGACGCGAGGGCCGCTGCGCGAAGTTGTCGCGTGTTGTCACGCGAAGTTGTGAACGACAGCGAAATGGGGCGGCGTACACTAACCGGCATGTCGACCTTCGGAGGTTCGATGCATGGCTGCCGTTTCTGACCTGCAGCCGGTGCTCGTCGTCGGCGCCGGCCCGACGGGGCTCGCCGCTGCGATGAGCCTTGCGCGCGCGCACATTCCCGTGCGTCTGATCGACCGCGCGCCCGAGCCCGCCCGGCATTCCCGCGCCATCGGCATTCAGGCCCGCACGCTCGAACTCTTCGAGCAGCATCGCGTGGTCGAGCCGTTTCTCGAACTCGGTCATCGCGCTCGGGTGGCCAACCTCTACTCGAACGGGCAGCGCCGCGCGCGGCTCGATTTCGATCCGCTGCAAACCCGCTATCCGTATCTGCTCTTTCTGGACCAGACGGTGACGGAACGCATTCTCGCCGCGCATCTGGAATCGTTCGGCGTGAAGGTGGAGCGCGGCGTGGAACTCGTGGAGTTTTCGCAGGGGTCGGCCGGCGTGCACGCCACGTTGCGGCGCACCGACGGCCATACCGAAACACTGCGCCCTTCGTATCTCGTCGCCGCGGACGGCGCGCACAGCACGATTCGCCATCGGCTCGGCATGAGCTTCGTGGGCAAGGCTTTCGAGCAGACTTTCCTGCTCGCCGACGTGAGCGCCGAAACGGAATGGCCCGATGACGAGTTCCATCTCTTCGCGTCAGGCGAAGGTCTGGTCGGCCTGTTTCCGCTCGGCAAGGGCTGGTACCGGCTGATTGCCGATCACGCGCCGGCGGGGATGCCAGCTGCGAAGGGCGAGGAAGCGGATGCCAGCGGGCACGTGCCGGATGGCGGGGCCGCGGCTGCGCCCTCTCTCGACGAGTGCCGGGCCGTGGTCGAACGGCGCGTGCATCACGTGGTGATGCTCTCCGAACTCTCGTGGTCTTCGAACTTCCATGTGAACAGCCGCATGGTGGAGCAATTGCGCGCGAACCGCGTGTTTCTTGCCGGCGATGCCGCGCACGTACACAGTCCGGCCGGCGCGCAGGGCATGAACACGGGCATCCAGGAGGCGTTCAATCTGGGCTGGAAGATTGCGCGCGTGCTCGCGCACGGCGCGCCGGACCGGTTGCTCGACACCTATCACATGGAACGGCATCCGATCGAGTGCGACGTGCTGCGGCAGACAAGCTTCGTCACGCAGTTGGTGGGCGCGGAGCACGGGCCGCTCAAGCTGCTGCGCGAGCGCGTGATGCCGCTGCTTGCTGCGTTCGGCCCGCTGCGCGACGCGGCGCGCGCCACGGTCAGCGAGCTTGCGATCCAGTACCGGCGCAGCCCGCTCACGCTGGAACGCGTGCTGGACGGCGGACCGCGAGCCGGAGAACGGGCGCCCGACGCGCTCGTTCACGTCGTTGACGGTCCGCTAGGCAAGGCGCCCGGCAAGGGCTGCATTTTCGACCTGCACGATCCCGGCTGCTTTTCGCTGTTCGTGCTCGTGGAACGGGAGGCGGAAGCAGCGGAAGCGGCGGATGCGCTGGACGTGGCCACAGAGTCTGCGCCGGCAGTTACGGCCATGAACGAGCGCCTCACGCTCGCCGCAGCGAACGGTGGCGATGGCGACAAAGACGACCTCACGCGCCTCGTCTCCGCCGTGGAAGGGCTGCTCGGCGAAGCCGTGCGCATCTGGCGCGTGACGGACACCGAAGGCGAGGGCGCGGCGCCCCTCGTGGAGTCGTATGGCCGCACGCGGCCGGCGTTCTACCTCGTGCGGCCCGACGGCTACATCGCGGCGCGTGGTCGCCCTGCGTCGGATCTCAATGCGCTGCTGCGCCACTGCGAGGCCTGGTTTGTGCGCGGCGCGGACGAGACCGGCGCCGCGGCGCAGGGCTGATCTTGCGACAGCCGACCACGGTCGGCCGACCGCAACCCTTTAGGCCGCAACGGGCGTCAACTGCTCGCGATACTTCGTGAGCGCGTTGCTCACGATCTCCGACATGCCGGGCGTGCCGGCGTCGAAAGCTGCATACAGCGCGCGCCGCATGCGCGGCTCCCAGAAGCGGCGGATGTGATCGGCGACGCTTGCCGTGGCTTCTTCCCGGTCCGGCATCGATTCGAAGAAACTGCCGATCTGGTTCGCCATCTCGATCAGGTGGTGTTGATCCATTGCGTCACTTCCCTGCGGTCACGGATTCGGTCGCACCGGCCGCGCTTCGCTGCCGCAACAGTTCGAGCTGCTCGGCGTTGAAGCGCGAGTAGTCGCGCTGCCACTGCGACGGCTGCTGCACGAGGTTCACCTGCACCGCGGTCACCTTGTACTCGGGGCAGTTGGTGGCCCAGTCGGAACTGTCCGTCGTGATGACGTTCGCGCCCGACTCGGGGAAGTGGAACGTGGTGTACACCACGCCCGGCTGCACCCGGTCCGTCACCTTCGCGCGCAGCACGGTCTGCCCCGCGCGCGATTCGATGCCCACCCAGTCGCCGTGACGAATGCCGCGCTCCTCGGCGTCGTGCGGATGGATCTCGAGGCGATCTTCCTCGTGCCAGCGCGAGTTCTCGGTTCGACGGGTCTGCGCGCCCACGTTGTATTGCGTGAGGATGCGGCCCGTGGTGAGCAGCAGCGGATATTTGCGCGTGACCTTTTCCGGCGAGGCGATGAACTTCGTGATGACGAAACGGCCCTTGCCGCGCACGAACGTATCGACGTGCATGGTCGGCGTGCCTTCGGGCGCCTCTTCGTTGCAGGGCCATTGAATACTGCCGAACTGGTCGAGCTTCGCGTACGAGACGCCGTGGAAGGTGGGCGTAAGTGCCGCGATCTCGTCCATGATCTCGGACGGGCTCGCGTAGTCCATCTCGTAGCCGAGCGCCCGCGAGAGCAGCAGCGTCACTTCCCAGTCCGCGTAGCCCGCGAGCGGCGGCATCACCTTGCGCACGGGCGAGATGCGGCGCTCGGCGTTGGTGAACGTACCGTCCTTTTCGAGGAACGACGAACCCGGCAGGAACACGTGCGCGTACTTGGCCGTCTCGTTGAGGAAGATGTCCTGCACGACGATGCATTCCATCGACGAAAGCGCCGCCGCCACGTGCTGCGTGTTCGGGTCCGACTGCACGATGTCTTCGCCCTGGCAGTAGAGGCCCTTGAAGCTGCCGTCCAGCGCGGCGTCGAACATGTTCGGAATGCGCAGGCCGGGTTCGGGCTGCAGCGTGACGTTCCAGGCGTCCTCGAACAGCGAGCGCACCTTTTCGTCGCTGATATGGCGGTAGCCAGGCAGTTCGTGCGGGAACGAGCCCATGTCGCACGAGCCCTGCACGTTGTTCTGACCACGCAGCGGATTCACGCCCACGCCTTCGCGGCCGATGTTGCCGGTGGCCATCGCGAGGTTCGCAATGCCCATCACCATCGTGGAGCCTTGCGCGTGTTCGGTCACGCCGAGGCCGTAGTAAATGGCCGAGCGTCCCGCGGGCATGCCGGGCGCGCTGCCACCGCGCGCGTAGAGGCGCGCCGCTTCGCGTACCTGTTCGGCGGGCACGCCGGTGACGTCGGCGGTGGCTTCCGGCGAGTTTTCCGGCAGCGCGACGAACGTGCGCCATTGTTCGAACGCACGCGGCTCGCAGCGCTCGGCCACGAACGCTTCGTTGAGCAACCCTTCCGTCACGATCACGTGCGCGAGCGCATTGACGATGGCGACGTTGGTGCCCGGGCGCAGTTGCAGGTGATACGAAGCCTGCACGTGCGGCGTATCGACGATGTCGATGCGGCGCGGGTCGATCACGACCAGCTTCGCGCCTTCACGCACGCGGCGCTTCAGGCGCGAGCCGAACACGGGGTGACCGTCGGTGGGATTCGCGCCGATCACGACGATCACGTCCGCGTGCTCCACCGAAGCGAAGGTCTGCGTGCCCGCCGATTCGCCCAGCGTCGTCTTCAGGCCATAGCCCGTCGGCGAGTGGCACACTCGTGCGCAGGTATCCACATTGTTGTTGCCGAAGGCCGCGCGCACGAGCTTCTGCACGAGGTACGTTTCCTCGTTCGTGCAACGCGACGACGTGATGCCGCCAATCGAGTCGCGGCCGTGCTTGTCCTGAATGCGGCGGAACTCGGAAGCTGCGTAGCGGATCGCTTCGTCCCAGCTGACTTCGCGCCACGGGTCCGTGATCTTCGCGCGGATCATGGGCTTCGTGATGCGGTCCTTGTGCGTGGCGTAGCCCCAGGCGAAGCGACCCTTCACGCAGGCGTGGCCCTCGTTGGCCTCGCCGTTCTTGTACGGCACCATCCGCACGACCTGCGAGCCTTTCATCTCGGCCTTGAACGAGCAGCCCACGCCGCAATACGCGCAAGTCGTGATGACCGAATGCTCGCCCTGACCCAGCAGCGTCACGCTCTTTTCCTGCAGCGTTGCGGTGGGGCATGCGGCCACGCACGCACCGCACGACACGCATTCGGAGTCCATGAACGGCTGGCTTTCGCTCGCCGCCACACGCGACTCGAAACCGCGGCCGGCGATGGTGAGCGCGAACGTGCCTTGCGTCTCTTCGCACGCGCGCACGCAGCGGTTACAGACGATGCACTTCGACGGGTCGTAGGTGAAGTACGGGTTCGATTCGTCTTTCGTGTCGCGCAGGTGATTCGCGCCGTCGAAGCCATAGCGCACTTCGCGCAGGCCCGTCACGCCCGCCATGTCCTGCAGCTCGCAGTCACCGTTCGCAGGGCACGTGAGGCAGTCGAGCGGGTGGTCGGAGATGTACAGCTCCATCACGTTGCGGCGCAGCTTTTGCAGGCGATCGCTTTGCGTGCGCACCTTCATGCCTGCTTCGACAGGCGTCGTGCACGAGGCCGGATAACCGCGCCGGCCCTCGATTTCCACGAGACACAGGCGGCACGAGCCGAACGGTTCGAGCGAATCGGTGGCGCAGAGCTTCGGCACGTTGACGCCGGCTTCGATCGAGGCGCGCATCACCGACGTGCCCGCAGGCACCGTGACGCTCTTGCCGTCGATCTCGAGCGTCACGTCCACGTCGGCGTGACGCAGCGGCGTGCCGTAGTCGGTGTCGTCGAACGGATTGCGGGCGGCGCGTTGCTGCGCCTGCGACTTGCAGCTGCAGTTGCCTGAACCGCAACCGCCCGTGCTGGAATTGAGCGCGTCTGACATCCTTGTCTCCATCGTCAGGCCGCCGCCGCAGCAGGACGCTGCGACGCGGTGTCGAGACCGAAATCTTCGGGGAAATGCTCGAGTGCGGAGAGCACCGGGTACGGCGTCATACCGCCCATGGCGCACAGCGAGCCGGACACCATCGTGTCGCAGAGGTCGCGCAGCAGTTCGACCTGCTTCGGCGAGCGATCGCCGTTGCGAATGCGCGCAATGACCTCGACGCCGCGCGTGGAACCGATGCGGCACGGCGTGCACTTGCCGCACGATTCGATGGCGCAGAAGTGCATGGCGTATTGCGCGAGTTCGGCGAGGTTCGACGTGTCGTCGTGCACGACGAGCCCGCCGTGACCCACCACCGCACCTACGGCCGCGTAGGCTTCGTAGTCGACCGGAATGTCCCACTGGCTCTCGGGCAGATAGGTGCCGAGCGGGCCGCCCACCTGTACGGCGCGTGCGGGCCGGCCGCTTGCCGTGCCGCCGCCGTAGTCGTAGAGCAGCTCGCGCAGCGTCACGCCGAATGCGAGCTCGACGAGTCCGCCCTGGCGCACGTTGCCGGCCAGCTGGAACGGCAGCGTGCCGCGCGAGCGGCCCATGCCGTAGTCGCGATACGCTGCGGCCCCGCGCGCGAAGATGATGGGCACGGTGGCGAGCGTGATGACGTTGTTGATCACCGTCGGCTTGCCGAACAGGCCCGCGAGCGCGGGCAGCGGCGGCTTGGCGCGCACGATGCCGCGTTTGCCTTCGAGCGATTCGAGCAGCGCGGTTTCCTCGCCGCACACATAGGAGCCGGCGCCCTTGGCGACATACAGATCGAAACGCCGGCCGCTGCCGAGCACGTTGTCGCCCAGCCAACCGGCGTCGCGCGCCTTTTCGATGGCGGTTTCGAGCGCCGCGATGGAATGCGGATACTCGCTGCGCACGTAGATGTAGCCGATCGTCGCGCCTGCCACGATGCCCGCAATGGTCATGCCTTCGATCAGCACGAACGGGTCGCTTTCCATGACGAGGCGGTCGGAGAAGGTGCCCGAGTCGCCTTCGTCGGCGTTACAGACCACGTACTTCTGGTCGGCTTGGGCGCCGAGCACCGTGCGCCATTTGATGCCGGCCGGGAAGGCGGCGCCGCCGCGTCCGCGCAGGCCCGATTCGATGAGCGCTTCGCAGGCATCCGCAGGCGTCATGGCAATGGCGTGACGCAGACCGTCGAGGCCGCCATGGGCCACGTAGTCTTCCGGCGAGAGCGGGTCTGTAATGCCGATGCGGGCGAACGTGAGCCGCTGCTGGCGCTTCAGGTACGGAATCTCGTCGACGATGCCCACGTGGCGCGCGTGCTCGCTACCTTCCAGAAAGCCCGCGTCGAACAGCGAGCCGACGTCGCTTTCCTCGACGTTCGAGTAGCCCACGCGACCGCGCGGCGTTTCCACTTCCACGAGCGGTTCGAGATAGAGTAGGCCGCGCGATCCGTTGCGCACCAGCTCTACGGCGACGCCGCGGGCCGCGGCTTCGTGGACGATCGCGGCGGCAACGGCATCGGCGCCCAGTGCGAGTGCCGACGAGTCGCGGGGAACGTAGACGCGCGTCATGCCGGCTCCTTCGTGTGGGTTTTCGTCTCGCTCCTCGCTTCGCCCTTCGCCTCGCGTTCAGCCGCTTCAGTGGCAGCAGCGAGGAGCGTATCGAATTTCTGCGGCGTGACTTTGGCGTGGAGCGTGCCGTTCACGGTCATCGCAGGAGACAGCGCGCATTGGCCGAGGCAATAGACCGATTCGAGCGCGACCGTGCCGTTGTGCCCCGCGTCGTGGCCCTGATCGAAACGGCAACCGGTGCGTGCCTCGATGTGCTGCGCGAGCGCTTCCGTCCCCATGCTGCGGCACGCCTCGGCACGGCACAGCTGCACGGTGACCGGCGCGGCAGGCGAGGTACGGAAGTGGTGATAGTAGGTCAGGACGCCGTGCACTTCGGCGCGCGACAGGTTCAGCGCGCGCGCAAGCGGTGTGACCACGGCGGGCGGCACGAAGCCGGCTTCGTCCTGAATGGCGTGCAGCACGGCCACGAGCGACCGGCCAGGCTGCGCATGGCGCCGGACGAGATCGTCGGGCGCGAGGGAGGGTGTCTCGTCCAAAGTGGGGCTCCTCGGAAAGTCATATATGCACTTGCCCTTCATAAGGCGCGCACGTATGCTTTCTTATCTCATAAACGTTTAGCCGAACAATAGGCCGCTGCCATGACTTGTGCAATAGGAAACCGGATTGCATAAATGATCCAGATAAAGTGCCATGCTGAGCTGGTGGTGCGCGACGTAGACGGCCGCGAAGCGAGCCTCACCGACGTGGTGCCGTTGCTCGCGCTCGTCGATGAAACGGGGAGCATCGCGCAGGCGGCGGAACGGCGGGGGCTCTCGTATCGCCACGCTTGGGGTTTGCTGCGCGCGCTCGAGGAACGCCTGGGCGGCGCCCTGATCGCGAAGGAGCGTGGTCGCGGCTCGCAACTCTCGGCGCTCGGCGAGGCGGTATTGCGGGCGCAGCGGCTGTGCGTGGAGCGGCTGGACGGGAATATGCAGGCGCTCGCGAGCGAAGTGGCAAGCGACCTGAACCGCTGGCTCTCGCCGCCGTCGCTGAACGTGCGCATCTACGCTTCGCACGGCTATGCGGTGGCAGCGCTCGTGACGGCACTCGTCGCGTCGGATTTGCCGGTTGATATCAAGTACCGCGACAGCGCCGACGCGATTGCCGCCCTCGCGCGCGGCGAGTGCGATCTGGCCGGCTTTCACCTGCCGCGCGGCGAGTTTCGCGACGCGTGCGCCGCGGTTTACCGGCGTTGGCTCGATCCAGACCGCCACGTGCTGATTCATCTGACGCGCCGTAAGCAGGGCCTCTTTCTCGCACGAGGTAATCCGAAGCGGATCGGGTCGCTGCGCGATCTGTCCCGCGACGACATTCGCTTCGTCAACCGGCAGCCCGGCTCGGGCACGCGCATGCTGCTCGATCTCGCGCTCACGCGCATCGGTATCGATCCGGAACGCGTGAACGGCTATGCGTCGGCGGAACTCACGCATTCGGCCATTGCGGCGTTTGTCGCGAGCGGCATGGCGGATGTTGGCTTTGGCGTCGAGCCGGCCGCGCATCATTTCGGACTCGACTTCATTCCCGTGGTGGACGAGGACTATTACTTCGCCTGCGAGCGCGCGCGCCTCGCGCGCGAGCCGCTCGCCGCCGTGGTCGCTTTGCTGCGCAGCGAAGCGTTTCATGCCAGCGTGGCCGGATTGCAGGGCTACGACCCGCGCGCATGCGGCACCGTGGTGGGCCTGGAAGAAGGGCTCGCGGTGACCTCCGCCGATGATTCCGGTAAGACGCAGTAACGCGAGGCAAGAGGCGGCGCGACGCAAGCACGCTGCAACAGGCCGTCGTTTTTGCGATACTTTGCGCTACGCTTTGCTTTCTGCCGCGCGACCACCGCGCCCATCCGACATGAAATTTCTGCTCAACGCATGCGTGGCCGCCGCGACGGCCGGTACGCTCTTCGCCACCGTTTCGATTGCCTTTGCCCAGAACTCGCCCGGTGTGCCGGGCGGCATCCTGCAGGACGAGTTCCGTTTGCAGGAGCATCCTCAGATGCAATTCGCGGCATCGGCGCCCTCGAAGAAATACCAGAAAGGCGCGCCCTCGAAGATGCGTCGTCGCGGTGACGATGGCGATCCGAATGGCTGCAACCTGCAGTGTCCGCAAGATTGAACAGGCAACAAAAAACCCCGAGGGCGTTCAGCCGTCGGGGTTTTTTGCTATCCGTGTCCGGATGCTCGAAGGTGTCTTGGTGGAGCCGGCGGGAATCGAACCCGCGTCCGCAAGTAGTCCACAACCAGTTCTACATACTTAGTTCAGTCATTTGATTTAACCGCACCGACGCGGACGAACACGCTTCGTTACGGCGAGTCACTTGATTTTCGGCCCCGGCGCCGTGACATCGCTGAGGATTATCTGACGTGAATGACCTCGCTGGTCTTGCGACCCTGACCCGTCAGCGAGTCAGTGCGAGGTTGGCGGGGTTAAGCCGCCAATGCGTACGTTTCGTCGTTCGCAGTTACTTAAGTCCCATTGATTTACGAGGTGACGGGTCCTCGGTATGCCCTGAGCTGCTTCATTACCCACGTCGAAACCAGGTCGGCCCCAAGTGGAACAAGCATTATCCCATAGAAGCGGATGTGGGGCTAACTGACCGGGTTTCAAGAGGTGGGGTTTCAAGAGGTCGCTTCGAAGAAGCGACTGAAGAGACGCCCCTCAGCTGATGTCGCGCAGGAGCAGACGCAGCTGGGCCGTGGATTCGACGACGTGCTGCGCATGCCAATGGGAGGGGGGCAGGTCGTCGCCACAATAGCCGTAGGCCGCCGCCACGGTAACCATGCCGGCCGCAAACCCGGCCTGGACATCCCGCAGATCGTCGCCGACATAGACGACGCGCTCCGGCTCCATGTCGAGCGCCTTCGCGGCATGGAGCAGCGGGGCGGGATGCGGTTTGGAGTGCGGTGTGGTGTCGCCGCTGACCACGCAGCTCGCGCGTTCTTCGAGACCGAGCAGCGCAACAAGCGGTTCGGTGAGCCGTGTGACCTTGTTCGTCACGATGCCCCAGCGCACGCCGCGCGCATCCAGTTCGTCGAGCACCGTATCGATGCCCGGGAAGAGCGTCGTTTCGATGCACAGGTCGGCCTCGTAGTTGGCGAGGAATTCTTCGCGCAAAGTGGCGTAATCGTGATGATCGGGCCCGATGCCAAACGCGCCGCTGATTAGACCGCGTGCACCCGCCGACGCAAGCGGCCGCAGCTTGTCGAGCGGCACCATTTCCAGGCCGCGTTCGTGTCGCATGCGGTTCACAGCAGCAGCGAGGTCAGGCGCGGTGTCGGCAAGGGTGCCGTCCAGATCGAACAGCACAGCCTGACAGAGACGGATGGAGGCGTCGTCGTTTTCGCGCTGGGGCAGGGGCGTCGGGTCGCTCATGAACGTGGTTTTGGCGTGCGAACGGTAGAGGCTCAGGCCTCGCGCCGGCAGGCGAGCAGGTAGTTGACGCTGGTATCGTCCGACAGCGCGAAATGCTTGCTGATCGGGTGGTAGACAATGCCTTTGATGTCGGCCGTGTTCAGCCTGGCGGCGCGCACGAAGCCGGCGAGTTCGGACGGACGGATGAAGCGCGCGTAGTCGTGCGTGCCCCGCGGCAGCATGCGGGCGATGTATTCGGCGCCGACCACGGCAAGCAGATACGACTTCACGTTGCGGTTGAGCGTGGAGAAGAACACCCAGCCGCCTGGTTTGACGAGCGCTGCGCAGGCCGCGACGATCGCCGCCGGCTCCGGCACGTGCTCGAGCATTTCCATGCAGGTCACGACGTCGTACGAGGCCGGCTCGCGGGCCGCAAGCGCTTCGGCGGCAATCTCCTCGTATTCGACCGTGACGCCGCTTTCCAGGCTATGCAGGTCGGCGACGCCGAGTGCCTCGTGGGAAAGGTCGATGCCCTTGACGTTCGCGCCAAGCCCGGCCATGGATTCGGACAGGATGCCGCCGCCGCAGCCAATGTCGAGCACGCGCTTGCCTGCAAGATGCGCGTGCGCGTCGATCCAGTCGAGCCGCACCGGATTCAGCTCGTGCAGCGGCTTGAACTCGGCATTCGGGTCCCACCAACGATGCGCGAGATCGCTGAATTTCTGCAGTTCGTGGGGATCGGCGTTGGTCATGGGTCGGACGGCCTTGATTGGGGCGCGCGGAGCGGGGAACGGGGATAAACCCGGAGTATATAGGCGGCGTGCCATGGCGGCAAAATGCAGCACTTCCGGATTGCGCGCGGTCAGCTGTCGCGCGGGCGACGCAGGACGGAGCCACTTTGGGCGAGCGCCAGACGAAAAAAAGCCCCGCCGAAGCGGGGCTTTGGATGCTGCGGTAACTTGCTGCTTACTGCTTCGAAGTACCGACAACTTCGACTTCCACGCGACGATCCGGTGCGAGGCAGGCGATGAGTTGCTTGCGGTTCTTCTGGTTGCAGCCCGTCGTGACCGGGTTACGCTTGCCCTTGCCTTCCGTGTAGATACGGTTGGCGTCGATGCCCTTGCTGACCAGGTATGCCTTCACAGCTTGAGCGCGGCGCAGCGACAGACGGTCGTTGTACTTGTCCGAACCGATGCGGTCCGTGTAGCCCGTTGCAACGACCACTTCGAGGTTCAGGCCCTGGATCTTCGATGCGAGCTCGTCAAGCTTTTGCTTGCCGGCCGGCTTCAGGACAGCCTTGTCGAAGTCGAACAGCGTGTCGGCTTGATACGTGATCTTCTGGCTCGTGATGGGAGCCGGTGCCGGCGGTTGAGCGACCGGCGGTTGCGGTGCCTGGGCGACCAGTGCGCCGTCGCACTTTGCGTTAGCCGTTGCCGGCGTCCAGAACGCATCGCGCCAGCAAAGCTCGTTCGTGCCGTTCATCCACACGTATTCGCCGGTGCCGTTCACCCAGTTGTCATTCGTGGCTTGTCGCGACGCCGGCACGGACTGTGCCGAAGCGGATGCAGCCATAACTGCGGTAGCTGCAATGAACGCGAGCTTTGAAAGTTTATTCATATTTCTCCTCTCGAAATTGAGATTACCGCAGGTTTACTGCGAGCCTGATGACGAAGACAAGTCATACATTGCTCGAAGTATAACATCGGTGCGTTGTGAGCGACGCTTTGTATAGACTTCGAGCAGCGTCTGACTTTGTGCGTTGGCATTTTGCCATATCGTTCCCGTCCGACGATAAAAAAAGCCGCCCCTCCTGGCAGCCCGGTTCCAATTGTGGTGCATGCGCAACAAAAGGCCGCCCGGCGTGGGTTTGCGGCCGCATAGCCGACCGAGTGCCATTGGTGGCGTGTCCCGTTGATCCCTTCGGTGGTCTTTTTGACGCAGCTTCGAGGCGTCGGCCCGGCCTCCCTCTAATAGGTATACGTAGGCGCGGGGCGGGAGTTGGCGCGTGGTAGAATCGCGTGATGCCCGGCGCCCTGCCACCGCTTTGCTTTAGCCAGCAAAGCACGTGTGCGAAGGAGGGTGCGGCACCCGAGCAAGTACGCACAAGACACGGATAAATGGATCAATTCGCCAAAGAGACCCTGCCCATCTCCCTCGAGGAGGAAATGCGTCGCTCGTATCTCGATTACGCGATGAGCGTGATCGTGGGGCGTGCGCTTCCGGACGTTCGCGATGGCCTGAAGCCCGTTCACAGGCGCGTTCTCTACGCCATGCACGAGCTCAACAACGACTGGAACCGCGCCTACAAGAAGTCGGCGCGTATCGTCGGCGACGTCATCGGTAAGTACCATCCTCACGGCGACACGGCGGTCTACGACACGATCGTGCGGATGGCGCAAGACTTCTCGCTGCGTTACATGCTCGTGGACGGTCAGGGCAACTTCGGCTCCGTGGACGGCGACAACGCCGCCGCCATGCGGTACACCGAAATCCGCATGGCCAAAATCGGCCATGAACTGCTCGCCGACATCGACAAAGAAACGGTCGACTTCGGGCCCAACTACGACGGCAGCGAAAGCGAGCCGCTGATCCTGCCGGCCCGCATCCCGAATCTGCTGATCAATGGTTCGTCGGGCATTGCGGTCGGCATGGCGACGAACATCCCGCCGCACAATCTGAATGAGGTCGTCGATGCGTGCCAGCACCTGCTGAAGCACCCCGAGGCGACGATCGACGAATTGATCGAGATTGTCCCGGCCCCCGATTTTCCGACGGCCGGCATCATCTACGGCGTCGCCGGTGTGCGCGACGGCTATCGCACGGGCCGCGGCCGCGTCGTGATGCGCGCGACGACCCACTTCGAGGAAATCGATCGCGGCCAGCGCATGGCGATCATCGTTGATGAGCTGCCGTACCAGGTCAACAAGCGTTCGCTGCTCGAGCGCATCGCGGAACTGGTCAACGAGAAGAAGCTGGAAGGCATCTCGGACATCCGCGACGAATCCGACAAGAGCGGCATGCGCGTCGTGATCGAGCTCAAGCGCGGCGAAGTGCCCGAGGTCATCCTCAACAATCTGTACAAGGCTACGCAGCTGCAGGACACCTTCGGCATGAACATGGTTGCGCTCGTCGACAACCAGCCGAAGCTGCTGAACCTCAAGGAAATGCTCGAGTACTTCCTCGCCCACCGGCGCGAAGTGCTCACCCGGCGCACCATCTACGAACTGCGCAAGGCGCGCGAGCGTGGCCATGTGCTGGAAGGTCTCGCCGTTGCGCTCGCCAATATCGACGAGTTCATCGCGATCATCAAGGCAGCGCCTACTCCGCCCATCGCCAAGCAGGAATTGATGGCGCGGTCGTGGGACTCGTCCCTCGTGCGCGAGATGCTGACGCGCGCAGAGTCCGAGAACGCCACCGCCGGCGGCCGCGACGCGTACCGTCCGGAAGGCTTAAGCCCGGCGTTCGGCATGCAGGGCGACGGACTTTACCGTCTGTCGGATACGCAGGCGCAGGAAATCCTGCAAATGCGGCTGCAGCGCCTCACGGGTCTCGAGCAGGACAAGATCATTGGCGAGTATCGCGAAGTCATGACGCAGATCGCCGACCTGCTGGACATCCTGGCCCGGCCGGAGCGTGTAACGTCTATCATCTCCGACGAACTCGCGGCGATCAAAACCGAATTCGGCGACAAGCGTCGCTCGAAGATCGAGATGAACGCCACGGAGCTCAACACCGAAGACCTCATCACGCCGCAGGACATGGTCGTAACGATGTCGCACACGGGCTACGTCAAATCGCAGCCGTTGTCGGAATATCGAGCCCAGAAGCGGGGCGGTCGCGGCAAGCAGGCCACCTCGATGAAAGAAGACGACTGGATCGACACGCTGTTCATCGCCAACACGCACGATCACATCCTGTGCTTCTCGAACCGCGGCCGCGTTTACTGGGTGAAGGTCTACGAGGTGCCGCAAGGCTCGCGCAACTCGCGTGGTCGCCCCATCGTGAACATGTTCCCGCTGCAGGAAGGCGAGAAGATCACGGTCGTGCTGCCCGTGAAGGAATTTTCGGCCGACAAGTACGTTTTCATGGGAACGGCGCTCGGCACGGTCAAGAAGACGCCGCTGGAGGCTTTCAGCAGACCATTGCGCAAGGGTATTATTGCGGTCGGTCTGGACGACGGTGATTACCTGATTGGCGCGGCCATCACCGATGGCCAGCACGACGTGATGCTGTTCTCCGACTCCGGCAAGGCGGTTCGCTTCGACGAAAACGACGTGCGCCCCATGGGGCGCGAAGCGCGCGGTGTGCGCGGCATGCAACTCGAAGACGGCCAGCAGGTAATCGCCATGCTGGTGGCCGGCGACGAGCGGCAGTCGGTGCTAACGGCCACGGAAAACGGTTTCGGCAAACGCACGCCGATTACGGAATACACGCGTCACGGCCGCGGCACGAAGGGCATGATCGCGATCCAGACGTCGGAGCGCAACGGCAAGGTGGTCGCCGCGACCCTCGTAGACCCGGAATCGGAAATCATGCTGATTACGACGACGGGCGTGCTGATTCGCACGCGCGTGTCGGAAGTCCGTGAAATGGGGCGCGCAACGCAAGGTGTTACACTCATCAGCCTTGACGAAGGAACGAAGCTTTCGGGTCTGCAACACATTGCAGAGGCGGAGGCCGAAGCTGAAGGAGACGCCGACGCGTCGGCTGCCGACGGTGGCGAAGCGGCTGACCCGGGTGAAGACGGCGCGGAGAGTTAAAACCGCGCCCGCCCGCAGGCAATGGTTAGGCCTTGCAGGCTGGAAGCGGCGCCAGACGAGAACAGATGGCGCCGTTTTTTTGAGTCCGCAGGCGAGAGTTCGACTAATTTCTCTTAGGGAGTAATGATGCAAAAACGATTCAAGCAGGTAATGTTGCTGGCCGCTCTTGTGCCGACCTTCGCAATGGCTCAGGCTCTGCAGAGCCAGGCGCCGGCAGCGAGCGCGACTGCAGCACCGGTCGATCCGGCCAAGCAGGCCGCGATCAAGGACCTGCTCGACGCAATCGATGCACAGAAACTCGTCGGTGCCATCGGCAACAGCGCCCAGATGCAGGCCAAGCAGCTCGTGCCGGCCATCCTGTCGGACGCGCTGTCGGAGAACAAGACGCTGTCGGACAAGCAGAAGCAGGCCGCCGTGCCGACCCTGCAGAAGAATGCCGTGCCGAAGCTGGTTGACTCGGCAGGCCAGGTTTTCGCTACGGACCAATTCCGCCAGGACGCCATGCAAGCTCAGTACGACGCCTACGCGAAGTACTACAGCGCGCAGGAAATCAAGGACCTGACCACGTTCTACAAGAGCCCGACGGGCCGCAAGTTCATCCAGGTGCAAGACCAGGTGGGCCGCGACGTTGTGAACGGTCTGATGCAGAAGTACATGCCGCAATCGATCAAGGCGACCCGCGACCAGGCTGACAAGGAAGTCGCTTCGGTCAAGCCGGCCAAGTAAGAAGACGCGTCGCCACACCGGCGGCGCCAGTCTTTCTCGCCACGCTCCGGCGTTTGCTCGCGGCATCGTTCGTTGCCTCGGGCGGCGCGCCTGAAAGCCTCGCGGCATAGGCCGCCTGGTTTGGCGGGTTGGTGGCGAGGGTGCGATAATGGCCGTTTGCGCGATCTGCGCAAGCGGCCTTTTTCTTTTCTGGGCGCGGTATCGCGGTATTCGGTCTTTCTTTGCCGCAGCGCCTGCCTCGGGGTTCTTCACATGCGCGTCTTTAACTTCTCCGCCGGACCAGCGGCATTGCCCGAAGAAGTGCTTCGCCAGGCCGCCGACGAAATGCTCGACTGGCACGGCAGCGGCATGAGCGTCATGGAAATGAGCCATCGCGGCGCGGAGTTCATGTCGATCCACCAGGAGGCGCTCGTCGATCTGCGCGAGCTGCTCGAGGTGCCGGCGAGCCACCACATTCTTTTCCTGCAGGGTGGCGGCATTGGCGAAAACGCCATCGTGCCCATGAACCTGTTCGGTTCGAAGCCGCGCGCCGACTTCATCATCACGGGTTCGTGGTCGCAGAAGTCGTTCAAGGAAGCGCAGAAGTACGGCACCGCGCACGTCGCGGCAACCGGCAAGACGGAAGACGGCTTCACGCGCGCTCCCGCGCGCACCGAATGGCAGCTTTCCGAGGACCCGGCCTACGTGCACCTGTGCACCAACGAGACGATCAACGGCGTCGAGACGTTCGATATCCCCGATCTGGGCGACATTCCGCTCGTGGCAGACGCTTCGTCGCACATCCTTTCGCGTCCCATGGACATCGCCAAGTACGGCGTGCTCTATGCTGGCGCGCAGAAGAACATCGGCATTGCCGGCGTGACGGTGGTAATCGTGCGCGAGGACATGCTGGGCCGCGCCATGTCGATCTGCCCCTCGGCGTTCGAATGGAAGACGGTGGCGGAGAACAACTCGATGTTCAACACGCCGCCCACCTACGCGATCTACATTTCGGGCCTCGTGTTCAAGTGGCTCAAGCGTCAAGGCGGCCTCAAGGCGATGGAGGCGCGCAACATCGAAAAGGCGAAGCTGCTTTACGATGTCATCGATTCGAGCAGCTTCTACATCAACAAGGTGGAGCGCCATGCGCGCTCGCGGATGAACGTACCGTTCTTCCTCGCCGATGAGTCACGCAACGAAGATTTCCTTGCCGGCGCGAAAGCGCGCGGGCTGTTGCAGCTGAAGGGCCACAAGTCCGTCGGCGGCATGCGGGCGTCGATTTACAACGCGGTGCCGCTCGAGGGCGTGAAGGCGCTCGTCGAGTACATGAAGGAATTCGAAGCGCGTTGCGCCTGACGCCATGCGTCTGCGCGCACTTCCTTTCTGTCCTTTCTGATACGGCCGGTTTCACGCATGGACGACGAACTCAATTCACGCCTCAAACCCTTACGCGAGCGCATCGACGCGATCGACGCCCAACTCATTGCGCTCCTGAACCAGCGCGCGGCGGTCGCGCTCGAAGTGGGCGAAGTCAAGAAGCATTTCAACGCGCCGGTGTTTCGCCCCGAGCGCGAGCAGCAGGTGATTGCGCGCCTGCAGTCGATGAGCGCAGGGCCGCTCGCCGCCGGGCACATCAGCGCGATCTGGCGCGAAATCATGGCCGCCAGCCGTTCGCTGGAAAAGAGCATCAAGACCGCTTTTCTCGGTCCTGTCGGCACTTACAGCGAACAGGCGATGCACGAGTACTTCGGGCAATCGATCGAAGGGCTGCCGTGTCCGTCGATCGACGAGGTGTTTCGCGCCGTCGAAGCGGGTGCCGCCGAATTCGGCGTGGTGCCGGTCGAGAACTCCACGGAAGGCGCGGTCTCGCGCACACTCGATCTCTTTCTGCAAACGCAACTCGTCATTGGCGGCGAACTGGCGCTGCCCATCCATCACAACCTGCTGACGCTTTCGGGCAACCTCACCGGCGTGACACGCATATGCGCCCATGCGCAAGCGCTCGCGCAGTGCCAGCACTGGCTCACGGCGAATGCGCCGCACCTGGAGCGCCAGGCGGTATCGAGCAACGCCGAGGCCGCCCGTATCGCTTCCGAAGATCCGACCGTGGCCGCGATCGCGGGCGACCGCGCGGCCGCACACTATGGCTTGCAGGTGGCGTACGCATTGATTCAGGACGATCCGCACAACCGCACGCGCTTCGTGATGATCGGCAAGGAGCCTGCAGCGCCAAGCGGCTACGACCAGACGTCGCTCATCGTCTCGGTGCAGAACGAGCCGGGCGCGATGTTCCGCCTGCTCGAACCGCTTGCGCGCCACGGCGTTTCGATGACGCGTTTCGAGTCGCGGCCCGCGCGTTCGGGCACATGGGCGTACTACTTCTATATCGACCTGGAAGGCCATCGCGACGACGCGCCGGTTGCGGCTGCGCTCGCTGAGCTCGAAGAGAAGGCAGCGTTCCTCAAGATTCTCGGTTCGTATCCGCGTTCCCGTTGAACGACAGGGGGCGCCGTCCTGCGCGGCGTTGTGTTGGCCATGCACCGTCCTTGCACCGGCTTTCCGATGCGCCGGCGCCCTGGACGCCATGCGAGGCCGGCACTTCGGCCGTTCCCCGGCAGCGCGTAACGAGTCACTAACGAGCTATACCGACCACAACCTGGCGCGCTGCCCCGTCAGCCAAATTACCTTTGTCGCACACAGCCATCGCCGATCTGGAGCCATCATGACAATGCAATTCGGTCCTACCTACGTGCGCGCCATCGCGCCCTACGTTGCCGGCAAACCGATCTCGGAAGTCGCCCGCGAATTCGGGCTGGACGAGGCGCGCATCGTCAAGCTCGCGTCGAACGAGAATCCGCTCGGCATGCCGGAGTCGGCACAACGCGCGATGGCGCAGGCCGCAAGCGAACTGGGCCGCTATCCCGACTCGAACGCGTTCGAACTGAAGGCCGCGCTGGCGGCGCGCTACGACGTGCCGGCCGACTGGATCACCCTCGGCAACGGCAGCAACGACATCCTCGAACTCGCGGCACACGCGCTGGTGGAGAAGGGGCAGTCGATCGTCTACTCGCAGTACTCGTTCGCCGTCTACGCGCTCGCGACGCAAGGGCTGGGCGCGCGCGCCATCGTGACGCCCGCCGTGCATTACGGCCACGATCTCGACGCGATGTTGGCCGCGATCGCCGACGACACGCGGCTCGTGTTCGTCGCGAACCCGAACAACCCGACCGGCACGTTCATCGACGGTGCTACGTTGGAAGCGTTCATCGCGAAGGTGCCGCGCCACGTGGCCATCGTGCTCGACGAGGCGTACACCGAATACCTGCCCGCCGAAAAGCGCTACGACGCAATGGGCTGGGTGAAGCGCTATCCGAACCTGATGGTCTCGCGCACGTTCTCGAAGGCGTACGGTCTGGCCGGCCTGCGCGTGGGGTTCGCGATTGCGCAGCCGGAACTCACGGATCTGCTGAACCGCCTGCGTCAGCCATTCAACGTGAACACGCTCGCACAGGCCGCGGCGATCGCAGCGCTCAACGACAGCGCGTTCATCGAGCGCAGCGCCGCGCTCAATGCGCAGGGCTATCGGCACCTGACCGAGGCGTTCGAGCGCCTCGGGCTCGAGTACGTGCCTTCGGACGGCAACTTCGTTCTCGTGCGCGTGGGCAGCGACGACGGCGCGGGCAACCGCGTGAATCTGGAACTTCTGAAGCAGGGCGTGATCGTGCGGCCCGTCGGCAACTACGGTTTGCCGCAATGGCTGCGCGTGACGATCGGTTTGCCCGAGGAAAACGAGGCATTCGTCGCGGCGCTCGAGAAGACACTCGTCGCGGCATGAACCTCTCGATGGGGCGTTGAACAGTATGGCGTGGCGCAGCCCGCAGGGGCGCTGCGGCACGTCTTCTTTCCGGTTGGGCAGCGTGGTGGCGTTCTCTTTCGACAAACTTGTGATTTTCGGCGTCGGGCTGATCGGCGGGTCGCTCGCGCGCGCGTTGCGCGAGCGGCCCGGCGTGGGCGGCGCGCGTGAGGTGATCGGCGTCGCGCGTTCGGTGAGTTCCGCTGCGCGCGCGGTCGAACTCGGCGTGACGGATGCCGCCGTAGCGCTCGACGACGACCGCGCGCTTGCCGCGGCGCTCGCCGGCGCCGATATCGTGCTGCTCGCCGCGCCCGTCGCGCAGACGCGTCCGCTCATGGAGCGCATCGCGCCGTTCCTCGACGCCGCCACGATCGTCACCGACGCGGGCAGCACCAAGTCCGACGTCGTCGCGGCCGCGCGCGCGGCGCTCGGCGCGCGCATCGGCCAGTTCGTGCCGGGCCACCCCATCGCAGGTCGCGAGTCGAGTGGCGTGGACGCGGCGCTGGCCGACCTGTACGTAGGACGCAACGTCGTACTGTGCCCGCTGCCGGAGAACGCGCCGCAGTCGGTGGCACGTATCGAGGCGATGTGGCGCGCGACGGGCGCGGTAGTGGGCGCGATGTCCGCCGCGCAGCACGACCGCGTGCTGGCATCGGTGAGTCACTTGCCGCATGTACTCTCGTACGCACTCGTTGAGCAGATTCTCGGTTCGCCCGACGCGGAGCTGAAGTTCTCGTTCGCCGCGGGCGGTTTCCGCGATTTCACGCGCATCGCCGCGTCGAGTCCCGAAATGTGGCGCGACATTTGCCTCGCGAACCGCGAGGCGCTGCTCGACGAACTGGACGCCTATACCGCGGTGCTCGCGCGTCTGCGCGTGGCGATCGACGCCGGCGACGGCGCCGCGCTCGAAGCGGTATTTACGCGTTCGCGCGTCGCCCGCACCGCGTGGCAGGAGCGTGGCGGCAAGCTGGCAACGAGCGGCGAAGCGGCTGACGCACCCGCCGCAGCAACACCCGAGGCGCCGCCCGAAGACGGCGCGCCCGCTGAATAAACAGGACACGCATATGGACTACCTCGACCTCGGACCGTTTACCCGCGCCGAAGGCACCGTTCGCCTGCCCGGTTCGAAGAGCATTTCGAACCGCGTGCTGCTGCTTGCCGCGCTGGCGGAAGGCGAAACCACGATCACGAACCTGCTCGATTCCGACGACACGCGCGTGATGCTCGACGCGCTGCAGAAGCTCGGCGTGCGGCTCCAGCGCGACGGCGACACCTGTGTCGTGCAGGGCACGCGCGGCGCGTTCACGGCGAAGACGGCGGATCTGTTCCTCGGCAACGCAGGCACGGCCGTGCGGCCGCTCACGGCTGCGCTTGCCGTCAACGGCGGCAACTACCGTATTCATGGCGTGGCACGCATGCACGAGCGGCCAATCGGCGACCTCGTGGACGGGCTGCGCCAGATCGGCGCAAAGATCGACTACGAGGCGAACGAGGGCTACCCGCCGTTGCGCATCCGCGCGGCGCCGCTCTCGGTGGACGCGCCGATCCGCGTGCGCGGCGACGTGTCCAGCCAGTTCCTCACGGCGCTCCTGATGAGCCTGCCGCTCGTGCGCGCGAAAGAGGGCTTCACGACCGTCGAAGTGGACGGTGAGCTGATTTCGAAGCCCTACATCGACATCACGATCCGCCTGATGGCGCGCTTCGGCGTGACGGTTGCGCGCGAGGGCTGGCAGCGCTTCACCATTCCCGCGGGCGTGCGGTACCAGTCGCCGGGCCGCATCATGGTGGAGGGCGATGCGTCGTCGGCGTCGTACTTCATTGCGGCGGGTGCCATTGGCGGTGGACCGCTACGCGTGGAAGGCGTGGGCCGCGCGAGCATCCAGGGCGATGTGGGCTTCGCGGATGCCATCGAGAAGATGGGCGCCGACATCATCATGGGCGACGACTGGATCGAAGTGCGCGGCAGCGGGCGCGTGGGCGGCGGGCTTGAAGCCATTGACATGGACTTCAACCTGATCCCGGACGCGGCCATGACGATCGCCGTGACCGCGCTTTTCGCGCGCGGCACGACGACGCTGCGCAACATCGCGAGCTGGCGCGTGAAGGAAACCGACCGTATCGCCGCGATGGCTACCGAACTGCGCAAAGTGGGCGCGCAGGTCGAGGAAGGCGCGGATTACCTCGTGGTGACGCCGCCCGAGAAGCTCGTGCCGAATGCCGCCATCGATACCTACGACGACCATCGCATGGCCATGTGCTTTTCGCTGGTGAGCCTGGGCGGCGTGCCGGTGCGCATCAACGACCCGAAATGCGTCGGCAAGACGTTTCCTGACTACTTCGAGCGCTTCCTCGCGCTCGCGAAAGCCTGACCTGATGAAACCGACCCGTCCCTTTCACCAGACGCCCGTCATCACCATCGACGGCCCGACTGCCTCGGGCAAGGGCACCGTCGCCGCGCTCGTGGCGGCGCACCTCGGCTTTCACCTGCTCGACAGCGGCGCCCTGTACCGGCTCGCCGCGCTCGCCAGCGTGCGCTACGGCATCGCGCCGGAGGACGCCGACGGTCTTGCAAAGCTCGTCGACGACCTGCACATCACGTTTCGCGAAGGTCTTGCCCAGCTGGACGGCGTGGACGTATCGACGGAAATCCGGGCCGAAGAGATCGGCAAGCGCGCCTCGGCCATTGCCGTTCATCCCGCTGTGCGCGCGGCGCTCGTAGCGCGCCAGCGTGCCTTCCGCAAGCCGCCGGGCCTCGTTGCGGACGGCCGCGACATGGGTACCGTCATCTTCCCGGATGCCGCGCTGAAGGTCTTTCTGACGGCAAGCGTGGAGGCCCGCGCGGCGCGCCGGCATAAGCAATTGATCCAAAAAGGTTTTTCTGCTAATATGGATGACTTGCTCCGGGATTTGCGTGAACGCGACGAGCGCGACAGTACGCGTGCGGCCGCGCCGCTCAAGCCTGCGGCAGATGCAAGGCTGCTCGATACCTCGGCGCTCTCCATCGACCAGGCGGTTGGTGAAGTGGTGCAGTGGTACCGCGCAGTGCCGGGCGCCCAGCATGACGGTGCCCACGGCAGACAGTAGGCAGCAAGAATTAGCAGTAAGCAGCGAGCAGTAGGTGCTCCGCCGTGAAACGCGGAGCGTGTGTTAAACCCTTTAACCCCGTATGGCTTTCGCATCGGGCCGCGAACGTTTTCGTTGCGGCGCAGCAGTCGGCAGGCGTGCCACCTGGCGCGTCCAGCAAGTCGAGCGGCGAAAACCATGCAACTTCCGATTTTTATGTCCGACCTGCAAACCTCTACCCCGAATACCGAATCTTTCGCGGCTCTGTTCGAAGAGTCGCTGACCCGCCAGGACATGCGCGCCGGCGAAGTCATCTCTGCCGAAGTCGTGCGTGTCGATCACAACTTCGTGGTCGTCAATGCCGGCCTCAAGTCCGAGGCCTACATTCCCATCGAGGAATTCCTGAACGACCAGGGCGAGGTTGAGGTTCAGGCGGGCGATTTCGTTTCCGTCGCGATCGACGCGCTGGAAAACGGCTATGGCGACACCATCCTGTCGCGCGACAAGGCGAAGCGTCTGGCTTCGTGGCTGTCGCTGGAAAAGGCCCTCGACAACAACGAACTCGTGACCGGTACGATCACGGGCAAGGTGAAGGGCGGTATGACCGTGATGGTCAACGGCATCCGCGCGTTCCTGCCGGGTTCGCTCGTCGACACGCGTCCGGTCAAGGACACCACCCCGTACGAAGGCAAGACGCTCGAATTCCGCGTCATCAAGCTCGACCGCAAGCGTAACAACGTCGTGCTGTCGCGCCGTGCCGTGATCGAAGCTACCCAGGGCGAAGAGCGCGCGAAGCTGCTCGAGACGCTCAAGGAAGGCGCGATCGTCAACGGCGTGGTCAAGAACATCACCGACTACGGCGCGTTTGTGGACCTGGGCGGTATCGACGGCCTGCTGCACATCACCGACATCGCGTGGCGTCGCGTGCGTCACCCGAGCGAAGTGCTGTCGGTTGGCCAGGAAGTCACCGCGAAGATCCTCAAGTTCGACCAGGAAAAGAACCGCGTTTCGCTCGGCATCAAGCAGCTCGGCGACGATCCGTGGGAAGGCATCTCGCGCCGCTACCCGTCGGGCACGCGCCTGTTTGGCAAGGTCACCAACATCACCGACTACGGCGCATTCGTCGAAGTGGAATCGGGCATCGAAGGCCTCGTCCACGTGTCGGAAATGGACTGGACCAACAAGAACGTTGCACCGTCGAAGGTCGTGCAGCTGGGCGACGAAGTCGAAGTCATGGTCCTCGAGATCGACGAAGACCGCCGCCGTATCAGCCTCGGCATGAAGCAGTGCAAGCCGAACCCGTGGGACGACTTCAGCCGCAACTTCAAGAAGGGCGACAAGATCAGCGGCGCCATCAAGTCGATCACCGACTTCGGCGTGTTCATCGGTCTGCCTGGCGGCATCGACGGCCTGGTTCACCTCTCCGACCTGTCGTGGAGCGAGACCGGCGAAGAAGCCGTGCGCAAGTACAAGAAGGGCGACGAAGTGGAAGCGGTCGTGCTCGGCATCGACGTCGAGAAGGAACGCATTTCGCTCGGCATCAAGCAGCTCGAAGGCGACCCGTTCAGCAACTTCGTGGCCATGAACGACAAGGGCTCGATCGTCGACGGTACGGTCAAGGCCGTGGACGCGAAGGGCGCTGTGGTGCAGCTCACGGCTGACGTCGAAGGCTACCTGCGCGCGTCGGAAATCGCTCAGGACCGCGTCGAAGACGCACGTAACGTGCTGAAGGAAGGCGACAAGGTCAACGCGATGATCATCAACATCGATCGCAAGTCGCGCGGCATCAACCTGTCGATCAAGGCGAAGGATTCGGCCGAGCAGCAGGAAGCCCTGCGCACCATCTCGTCCGACACGAACGCGGCGGCAAGCGGCACGACGAACCTCGGCGCGCTGTTGAAGGCCAAGCTCGACGGCCAGAACCAGTAAGCCTCGAGGAGGCTCGCTGAAGTATGACCAAATCTGAATTGGTCGCGCAGCTGGCTACGCGATTTCCGCAACTTGTCCTCAAGGATGCGGATTTCGCGGTCAAGACGATGCTCGACGCGATGTCCGAAGCGCTTGCGAAAGGACATCGCATCGAAATTCGCGGCTTTGGCAGCTTCGGGCTGAACCGCCGTCCGTCGCGCGTCGGGCGCAATCCGAAGTCGGGCGAGAAGGTGCTGGTACCGGAGAAGCACGTACCGCACTTCAAGCCGGGCAAGGAACTGCGCGAGCGTGTGGACCGGCGTTCGGGCGAACCGCTCAAGGCCGAGGAGCCGGACGACGATCAGTAAGCGCCGTCTTCCGATGGTCCTGAATGCAGCCGGCGGCTAACGTCAGACGGCATTGATTAAAAAAGCGCCTCCGGGCGCTTTTTTTCTGCCTGCTTTCCGCGGCTTACCGCCTACGTCTGTTGGGCCAGGGCTTCATTTACAATACGGGTCACTTCGGCGCGGACCTTCCGTGGTGCGGCATCCCACGGCCGGCGCCGCCCTGCAACTGCCAAGAGACCTCTTCATGAAATTTATCGCCTGGCTGATTCGTGTACTGGTGTTCGTCTTGCTGCTCGTGCTTGCGCTTGCGAACACGCAGAGCGCTACGCTGAATTTCCTTGCCGGCTATGCGTGGCAGGCGCCGCTGATCCTGATCGGCCTCGTCTTCTTCGTGGTTGGCCTGCTGGCGGGCCTCGTTTCGCTGCTGCCGCAGGTGTTTCGACTGAGGCTCGAGAACGGCCGCCTGAAGCGCGATCTTCGCGCCGCGCGCGAGACGCCGGCGCCGGTGGCCGAGCCGCCCATGCCGCCGCTCATCTGACCCAAACTCCCGTCGCCGCGCGCCGTTCGCGCGCGGCTTTGTTCCTGCCTTTACCATCGTTCGCATGGATCTGGATTTCTGGTGGCTCCTCGTCATACCGGTCGCGTTCGCGCTCGGCTGGATGGCGGCGCGCTACGACCTCAAGGCGTTGCTTTCCGAAAGCGCCAATCTTCCGCGTTCGTATTTCCGCGGCCTCAACTTCCTGCTCAATGAGCAGCCCGACAAGGCGATCGATGCCTTCATCGAGGTTGCTAAGCTCGATCCCGAAACCGTGGAGCTGCACTTCGCCCTCGGCAACCTGTTTCGTCGTCGCGGCGAAACGGACCGGGCGATCCGCGTGCATCAGAACCTGCTCTCTCGCGCCGACCTGCCCGCGAGCGAGCGCGATCACGCGCTCTATGAGCTGGGTCAGGACTTCCTGAAGGCAGGCCTGCTCGATCGCGCCGAAGAGACGTTCCGGGCGCTCGAAGCTGGCGACTACGCCCTCGGTGCCCAGCGCGCGCTGCTCACCATCTACGAGATCGAAAAGGACTGGAACCGCTCCATCGACACGGCTCGCAAGCTGGAGACCATGGGCGCGGCTTCGCTCGATCTCGAAATCGCGCAGTTCCATTGCGAACTTGCGCAGGAAGCGCTGCAGCAGAAGAAGCCCGACGAGGCACGTCGTCAGCTCGATCTCGCGCTGAAGGCGAATGCCCAGAACGTGCGCGCCACGATCCTGACGGGCGATGTGGATGCGGCGGCCGGCCATCACGAGGCCGCGCTCGCGCAATGGCGCCGCGTCGAGGAGCAGAACGCATCGTATCTGCCGCTCGTCGCCGAAAAGGTGATGAAGACGTACGAGACGCTCGGCCGTGCCGAAGAGGGCGTGCAGTTGCTCACGTCGTGGGTGGACCGCTATCCGTCGAACGATCTGCTCGACGTGGCGTACCGCTATGTCGAGAACCTGCGCGGTCTCGACGCTGCGCACGCGCTCGCGCGCGCGCAGATGCAGAAGTCGCCCAACCTCGCGGGCATGATGCGCTTGCTGGAAGCCCAGCAAGCCACCGCCGAGGAACCGCGCAAGAGCGAACTCGAACTCATGCGCACGCTGATCCGGCAGCGCACCAAAAATCTGCCACGGTATACGTGCCAGAATTGCGGTTTCCGGGCGCGTCTCTTCTACTGGCAATGTCCCGGCTGCAGCGGCTGGGAAACCTACGCGCCGCGCCGCGTCGAGCCGATTACCGCTTCGAGCTGAGGCGCCGCAGCAGCCCCGCTCGCGCGGGCGCTTGCTGCACGAAGATTGCCCGGGCCTTCCCGGAACCCGTCAACGAACTTCATGACCGGAATCTAGACCCGGAACACGTATGAAAATCACCATCATCGGCACCGGCTATGTCGGCCTCGTCACGGGGGCCTGCCTCGCTGAAATCGGCAACGACGTCTTCTGTCTCGACGTCGATCCGCGCAAGATCGGCATCCTGAACAACGGGGGCGTGCCCATTCACGAACCCGGCTTGCAGGAGATCATCGCGCGCAATCGTGCGGCAGGGCGTATCACGTTTTCCACCGACATCGAAGCGAGCGTTGCGCATGGCGACGTGCAGTTCATCGCCGTGGGTACGCCGCCCGACGAAGACGGTTCCGCCGACCTCCAGTACGTACTCGAAGCGGCACGCAACATCGGCCGCTACATGGACGGCTTCAAGGTGATCGTGGACAAGTCCACGGTGCCGGTGGGCACGGCCCGGCGCGTGAGCGACGCGGTGCGCGCCGAGCTCGCGCAGCGTGGCCTTGCGGACAGCGCGCAGCATCGTTTCTCGGTGGTGTCCAATCCCGAGTTCCTCAAGGAAGGCGCGGCCGTGGACGACTTCATGCGACCCGACCGCATCCTCATTGGTAGCGATGAAGACGAGGACGGTCTGGTTGCGCGCGAGAAGATGAAGCGGCTCTACGCGCCGTTCAACCGCAACCACGAGCGCACGCTGTACATGGACGTGCGCTCGGCGGAATTCACGAAGTACGCTGCGAACGCGATGCTCGCCACGCGCATCTCGTTCATGAACGAACTCGCGAATCTGGCCGACCGCGTCGGCGCGGATATCGAAGCGGTGCGTCGCGGCATTGGTTCGGACCCGCGCATCGGTTACCACTTTCTCTATGCGGGCTGCGGCTACGGTGGCTCGTGCTTCCCGAAAGACGTCCAGGCGTTGATCCGCACCGCGGCAGAGATCGGCGAGCATCTGCGCATTCTCGAAGCGGTCGAGGACGTCAATCATGCGCAGAAGGAAGTCCTCGTGCGCAAGATCACGAAGACGCTCGGCGAAGACTTGCGCGGCCGTACGTTCGCCGTGTGGGGGCTCGCGTTCAAGCCGAACACGGACGACATGCGCGAGGCTCCGAGCCGCCGCGTGATCGCCGATCTGCTCGCACGCGGCGCACAGGTTCGCGCCTACGATCCCGTCGCGACCGAGGAAGCGCGCCGCGTCTTCGCCATGGACCTGGAGAATGCACCGGACCATCTCGCGCGCCTGCATTTCACAGGCACCCAGGACGAAACGCTCGCGGGTGCCGACGCGCTCGTGATCGTGACCGAATGGAAGGAATTCAAGGCACCGGACTTCGCGCATCTGAAGGCCGTGCTCAAGACGCCGCGTATCTTCGACGGTCGCAACCTCTACGAACCGGACGCGATGAGCGAACTCGGCATCGACTATTACTCGATTGGACGGCCCCATGTCGCAATCCAGAATGGCTCCGGCGTCGCAGTCTGACGGCGCGCGCGCCATGGCGCCGGGCAGCAGGCTGGCTCCCGAGGTCGGCATCGTGCCGCGCGAGCGGCTTGCCGGCGCGCGCGTGCTCGTGGTGGGCGATGTGATGCTCGACCGCTACTGGTTCGGCGACGTCAATCGCATCTCGCCCGAAGCGCCCGTGCCCGTGGTGCACGTGCAGCGCCAGGAGGACCGGCTCGGCGGCGCGGCGAACGTCGCGCGTAACATCGCCGCGCTCGGCGCCCAGGCGGGGCTGCTCTGCGTGGTGGGCCACGACGAGCCGGGCGAGCGCATCGTGGAGCTGCTCGACGCGAGCGGCGTCACGGCGTATCTCGAGCGCGATCCGGCGCTGCCGACCACCATCAAGCTGCGCGTGCTCTCGCGTCAGCAGCAATTGCTGCGCGTCGACTTCGAGAACACCCCGGCGCACGAAGTGCTGCTCGCCGGGCTCGCCCGTTTCGATGCGCTGCTGCCGTCGCACGACGTGATCCTGATGTCTGACTACGCGAAGGGCGGGCTTACGCACGTCACGCGCATGATCTCGAAGGCACGCGAGGCGGGCAAGGCCGTGCTCGTGGACCCGAAAGGCGACGACTGGGAGCGTTATCGCGGCGCGAGCATCATTACCCCGAACCGCGCCGAGTTGCGCGAGGTGGTGGGCAAGTGGAAGTCGGAGGAAGACTTGCTGGCTCGCGTCACGAAACTGCGTACCGATCTGGACCTGGGCGCGCTGCTGCTCACGCGCTCGGAAGAAGGCATGACGCTCTTCTCGGACGACGGCATCCTGCACGCGCCGGCGGTAGCACGCGAAGTGTATGATGTTTCGGGCGCTGGCGACACGGTGATCGCCACGCTCGCCGTCATGCTGGGCGCGGGCCTGTCACTCTTCGAGGCCGTGTCGCTGGCCAACCGCGCGGCGGGCATCGTCGTCGGCAAACTGGGTACGGCAACGGTCGACTACGACGAACTCTTCAACTGACACCACGATCATGACTCTCATCGTGACCGGCGCGGCCGGCTTCATCGGCAGCAACATCGTCAAGGCGCTCAACGAGCGCGGCGAACAACGCATCATCGCCGTCGACAACCTCACGCGCGCGGACAAATTCCGAAACCTCGTGGACTGCGAGATCGACGACTATCTGGACAAGACCGAATTCGTCGAGCGCTTCGCGCGCGGTGACTTCGGCAAGGTACGCGCGATCTTTCATGAAGGCGCCTGCTCGGACACCATGGAAACCGACGGCCGCTACATGATGGACAACAACTTCCGCTACAGCCGCGCGGTGCTCGACGCGTGCCTCGCGCAGGGCACGCAGTTCCTGTATGCGTCGTCGGCGGCGATTTACGGCGGGTCGAGCCGCTTCGTTGAAGAGCGCGAGGTGGAAGCGCCGCTCAACGTCTACGGTTATTCGAAGTTCCTGTTCGATCAGGTGATTCGCCGGGTGCTGCCGCAGGCGCGCAGCCAGATCGCGGGCTTTCGCTACTTCAACGTGTACGGGCCGCGTGAAACGCACAAGGCGCGCATGGCGTCGGTGGCGTTCCACAACTTCAACCAGTTCCGCGCCGAAGGCAAGGTGAAGCTATTCGGCGAGTACAACGGCTACGGGGCGGGCGAGCAGACGCGTGACTTCGTCTCGGTCGAAGACGTGGTCAAGGTCAACCTGTTCTTCTTCGATCATCCCGAGAAGTCGGGCATTTTCAATCTCGGCACGGGCCGCGCGCAGCCGTTCAACGACATCGCGACGACCGTGGTCAACACGCTGCGTGCGCTCGCGGGCGAGGCCCCGCTTTCGCTCGCCGAACAGGTGCAGCGCGGGTTGATCGAGTACGTGCCGTTCCCCGACGCGCTGCGTGGCAAGTATCAGTGCTTCACGCAGGCCGACCCCACGAAGCTGCGCGCAGCGGGTTACGACGCGCCGTTCCTTTCCGTCCAGGAAGGCGTGGACCGTTACGTGCGTTGGCTATCCGGCCAGGTGTGATTCCGGCTTCGGTCTCCCTACACTGAGGTCTCCTGCTGGCGATGGGCGCCAGTCAGGAGTCCAGAGGGAGATCCAGCATGTTCAAAAAAATTCTCGCTGCCGCGGCGCTCGTTGCCGCGTTCGGTCAGGCGTTTGCCGCCGTCGACGTCAACACGGCCAACGAAGATGCACTGCGCGGCATCAAGGGCATTGGCCCGGCGAGAGCCAAGGCCATTCTCGACGAGCGCGGCGCGCACGGCCCGTTCAAGGACCCCGCCGATCTCGGCAAGCGCGTGAAGGGCATGGGCGGCCATACGGTCGAGCGGCTGCAGGCCGAAGGTCTGAGCGTCGGGCCCTCCACGCCGGCTACCGGCTCGCAAACCGCGGCGGTCGCACAGGCGCACGCCACACCGGCCGCAGGCTCGCAAAAGCCGGCGCCCGCCACGACGGCGAAGAAATAGGCGCGATTCGCGGCATCCCGCTTCAGGTCACGTCCCCTGCGTGCACGTCGCCACCCTCGTGTACGCGCCCAGAGCGGGTTTCGGGTCCACGACGAAACACGCTCCTTCAGCCGTCCTTCATATGACTGGCTCCCGCGGCCTTGGCCGCGGGCTTTTTGGCGTTCGGCGTCCCGTGCGACACGCGTCATTCAGTTCGATGCACTTCCCTTCATCTGCCTTCACCCCCCTTCGCGCAGCAGGGTCGGGCGGCACCCGCGGGCGGCGTGGTTTAGAATCGACGCATTCATCCCCTGTTTGCGCAACGCTTCATCCTGCGCCCGACTGCGATCCGCGTATGGCCTACAAGACAATCGAAGACACGATCGGCAATACCCCGCTCGTGCAACTCGTCCGGCTTTCGGACGATGAAATCCGCAGCCGCAACAATGTCGTGCTCGGCAAGCTCGAGGGCAACAACCCCGCAGGCTCCGTGAAAGACCGCCCGGCGCTCTCGATGATCCGCAAAGCCGAAGAACGCGGCCGCATCAAGCCGGGCGACACGCTCATCGAAGCCACGAGCGGTAACACCGGCATTGCGCTCGCGATGGCCGCCGCCATTCGCGGCTACAAGATGGTGCTCATCATGCCGGAAGACCTTTCGGTAGAGCGTCGCCAGAGCATGGCGGCCTACGGCGCGCAGATCGTGCTCACGCCAGTGAAGGGCGGCATGGAGTACGCGCGCGATCTCGCCGAGCAGATGCAGCGCGACGGCAAGGGCATCATCCTCGACCAGTTCGCCAATCCCGACAATCCGCTTGCGCACTACGAGACCACGGGGCCCGAAATCTGGCGTGAGACCGAAGGTCGCATCACCCACTTCGTATCGTCGATGGGCACGACGGGCACCATCATGGGCGTGTCGAAGTATCTGAAAGAGCAGAACCAGGCTGTCGAGATCGTCGGTGCCCAGCCCGAAGAGGGCTCGCGCATTCCGGGCATTCGCAAGTGGCCCGAAGCCTATCTGCCGAAGATCTTCGATCGCAGCCGCGTGGATCGTGTCGAGAACGTGAGTCAGGCGGCGGCGGAAGCCATGGCGCGGCGTCTCGCTTCGGTCGAAGGGATCTTCGCGGGCATCTCGTCGGGCGGTGCGTGCGAGGTCGCGTTGCGCATTGCGCGCCAGGTCGAGAACGCCACGATCGTGTTCGTGGTGTGCGACCGTGGCGACCGGTATCTCTCGACGGGCGTGTTCCCCGCCTAAAGCGCGCAACGTTTCAAAAAACGCGGAGCATGTCACCGCGTCCGCTGAATGACAAAACGCCGGCAATGTCCGGCGTTTTGTTTGTTTAAGCGACGACTCACGAATCAGGTGGCGACGATAGACCGCCTTAGTCTGCGGAAGGTGCAGCGGGCGTCGTGGGCGCCACAGGCATTAACGGCGCGGGTACCGTTCCACCCGGGGCGGAGTTGCCTGGCGTAGCTCCGTTCTGCGCAGGAACGCCGGCCGCGGGAAGGCCGCCCGACACCGAAGCTCCCTGCGGCGCGAACGCGGGTGCCGCGGCGCCGGAAGCAGCGGCGCCCGAGCCCGCGCCAGGTATGCCGCCGTTGCTCGCCATCATTTGCGCCTTCACTTTCTGTCCGAGTTGATACACCGCAAGCGCGTAGAAGAAGCTGCGGTTATAGCGCGTGAGCACGTAGAAATTTCTGAGTCCCAGCACGTACTCGGTAGCGCGTCCCGGCGTTGGCAGGTCCACGATGGTGACCGGCGTGCCCGCTTCCGAGGCGATGTCGATGTCGGGCTGGTTCAGCACCAGTCCGGCGCGCAGCAGTTGCTCGAGCGGCCAGTGCGGCTCAGGCTGTCCGTCGGCGGCGGCCTGCGCGACACCCTGGCTACCCGGGTCGCCTGCAATCTTCCACACCACGGGGCGTCCCGTTTCCCAGCCGTTCTGCTTGAGATAGTTCGCGACACTGCCGATCGCATCCGCCTGGCTCGTGCGCAGGTCGATCTGTTTGTTGCCGTCGTAACTCACCGCGTATTTCACGATGCTGCTGGGCAGGAACTGCGGAATGCCGATTGCGCCCGTGTATGAGCCCAGCACGCTGGTTGGATCGACCTGTGAGTCGCGCGTCCACACCAGGTAGTCTTCGAGGTTCTTGCGGAACGTCGCCATGCGATCGGCGCGGTTCGGGGTATCCGGGTAGTCGAAGGTCAGCGTGGTGAGCGCATCGAGCACGCGGAAGTTGCCCATGAAACGTCCGTAGATCGTCTCGACACCAATGATGCCGACGATCACCTCGGGCGGCACGCCGAACTCGTCGTAGGCGCGTTGCAGCGTCGCCTGGTTCTCGCGCCAGAAGCGCACACCCGCATTCACGCGTATCGCATCGAGAAAGCGCGCCTGATAAGCGCGCCAGTTCTTCGCCGCGGGCGTGGGCGACGGCAGCACGAGCTTCACCGCGGTTGCCGAGTAGCTCGCGTGCGCAAAGAGCGCATGCAGGGCGGCAGGATCGAAGTCGTAGCGGGCAACCATGTCGTCGACGAATGTGTCGACGTTGGGATTGTTCGCGTAACGCTGCGGGATGATCTCTTCTTCGAAGGTCTGCCCCTGCGGTACGGGAGCCTGCGGCTGGGCCTGGGCGAGACGCATGGCGGGCGTGGAACTGCCGGTCTGAGCGAATGCCGTAGAGGGCGCCGCGAGCGTCTGTAGCGCAATGCATGTCGCAGCGGTGAGCGTCGAGGCGGACAGGCGGCGGAATACGGGCGAAGCAGACTTGAAGATCATGGGCAGCAAGGCGGGAGAACAGACGGAGCAAAACGGTTCGGCGCAGTATAACCGACGACTCTGGCGCAACTAACCTCGCCGAACGACAGGGCGCGGGCCCTTGCGGCATGGGGTCGAGTCGCGGCGTCGTGTGGTAACGTGACGGTTATTACCCGCGGCGCGTTGCCGCGCGCATATGAAGGAGACCTGCCGCGCACGAGCCGACGGCGCGCGCCGCAGAACGAACGAATCATGGCAACAGCCTTCTACTCCCACGCCGATTGTCTGCTGCACGAGATGGGACAATGGCACCCCGAGTGTCCCGCGCGGCTGCAGGCGATCGAAGACCAGCTGATCGCAAGCCGCATCGACGCGCTGATCGAACGCGAGCCGGCGCCGCTCGCCGATGAAGCCGCGCTACTGCGTGTCCATACGAAGGCGCATGTCGATCACATTCGGGACACCTCGCCGATCGAGGGCTACGCGCCCATCGATCCCGACACGTCGATGAATCCGCACACCTGGCAGGCAGCGCTGCGCGCAGCGGGCGCGGCCATTGCCGCCACGGACGCCGTGATCGCGGGCCAGTACGACAACGCGTTTTGCAGCGTGCGTCCGCCGGGACATCACGCGGAGCCGGCACGCGCCATGGGCTTCTGCTTCTTCAACAACGTGGCGATTGCGGCGCGACATGCGCTCGACGTTCACGGCCTTGCGCGCGTGGCGATCATCGACTTCGACGTGCATCACGGCAACGGCACCGAGGCCGCGTTCGCCGCAGACCCGCGCGTGCTGATGTGCAGCTTCTTCCAGCATCCGTTCTATCCGTTCACGGGCGCGGACAACCAGGCTCCGAACATGGTCAACGTGCCGATGCCGGCGCGCTCGAAGGGCATGGCGGTGCGCGAGGCGGTGGACGTGCTGTGGCTGCCGCGGCTCCACGACTTCAAGCCCGAGATGATCTTCATCTCCGCCGGCTTCGATGCCCATCGCGAGGACGACCTCGGCAACATGGGCCTCGTTGAAGACGACTACACGTGGATCACCGACCGCGTGCGCGACATCGCAAACCGCTATGCGCGCGGGCGCATCGTGAGCTGTCTCGAAGGCGGATACAACCTGTCTGCGCTCGGCCGCAGCGCCGTCGCGCACATTCGCGCGCTGGCGGAGGTTTGAGGAGGCGAGCATGAGCACGCAAACCGTTTCGTCGAAGGCGAGCGAAGCCAGCCCGCTGGTCGAGCTAACCCGGGACGCCTACGGAGTGCATGGCGTGACGGCCGTTACGCTCAATCGGCCGGATGCGTTCAACGCACTATCCGAAGCGCTGCTCGACGAATTGCAGACTGCGCTCACGTCGATTGCAGCGAGCGACGCCCGTGTCGTCGTGATTGCCGGCGCGGGACGCGCTTTCTGCGCGGGACACGACCTGAAGGAAATGCGCGCGGCGCCGTCGCTCGAGTATTACCAGGCGCTGTTCGCGCGCTGCACGAAGGTGATGCTGGCAATCCAGCGCATGCCCCAGCCGGTGATCGCGCGCGTGCATGGCATCGCGACCGCCGCCGGCTGTCAGCTGGTGGCGATGTGCGACCTCGCCGTGGCATCGGACGAAGCGCGTTTCGCGGTCTCCGGCGTGAACCTCGGGCTCTTCTGTTCGACGCCTTCCGTGCCGCTCACGCGCAACGTGTCACGCAAGATGGCCTTCGAGATGCTGATGACCGGCGAGTTCATCGATGCGCACGAAGCCCGGCGCCGCGGGCTCGTGAACCGCGTGGCGAGCGCTGCCGAACTGGACGCCACGTTGGCAGCGCTCGCCGCGAGCATCTGCGCCAAGCCGCGTGCCGCGGTCGAGGCGGGCAAGGCGTTGTTCTACCGGCAGCTCGAAATGGGTGTCGAGGCGGCGTACCAGCTTGCGGGACAAACGATGGCCTGCAACATGATGGAGGACGCCACGCTGGAAGGTGTGCAGGCCTTCATCGAAAAGCGGGCGCCGCGGTGATGAAGTGACACGGGGCGAAACACGAGGCGAAGTGCCTCAACTCCGCGCGGCTATCCAGTCGATCAACGCTCCGATCACGCGATCGCGGTCCAGGTCGTTCATCGTCTCGTGGTAGCTGCCTTCGTAGAGCGTGAGCGTCTTGTCGGGCGAGCCGACGTGGCTGCCGAAATCGCGGCTGCCTTCGGGCTCGGTCAGCTTGTCCCGCGTACCGTGATAGACGAGGACGGGCAAGCGCAGACCCACGCGGCCCCGCTCGATGCGTTCCATGGCAGCCAGAATCTCCGCGCCCGTGCGAGCGGGAATTGCCCCGTGATGGACGAGCGGATCGCAGCGATTCGCCTCCACCACGGCGGGATCGCGCGACAGTAGCGCAGCGTCGATTTTCATGGCGGGAAACCGGGGCCACACGCGGCTCATGACACGGCTGGCCGCGATCATCCAGCGGGGCACGTCGTGTCCAGGCGCGAGCGCCGGGCTCGACAGGATCAGGCCCGCGACGTCATGACGGCTCGCCGGCAACCGTTCCACGGCATAGAGCGCAGCCACTGCGCCGCCCATGCTGTGGCCCATCAGGAAGAGCGGGCCGCCGTGCTGTGAAGCGGCGTCGATGAGCGCTTCGGCGTCGAGCAGGTAGTCGTCGAAGCGCGACACCCATGCGCGGGGGCCGGGCGCCTGTCCGTGTCCGCGCAGATCGATAGCGACCAGTTCGATCCCGACGGCATTGAGCCGTGCCGCGAGCGCCGCATATCGCCCGGCGTGTTCGGCGAGACCGTGGACAAGCGCGACAGTGGCCCGTCGTGTTCCAACGGCGGGCCAGCGGTAGAGCGGCAGGCCAGTGCCGTCCGCGGCCGTTACGGTGTCCGTGTGCGGCGGCGAGGTGTCCGAGCCCTCGCCGTTCCCGCCTGCGAGCGTCTGCGTTGCGGCCGCACTTCGCTGGGTTGCGGCATCGAAAGGCTTTGTCGTCTCCATGACTGATTGCCCGCCGTTTCATATTGATAATGCGACGGATCATAGCCGCGCCCGCGTATCTCAAGCGAGCGCGGTCGGCGGCGTGCCGCTCTAATTCCCTCGCGTTATGAAAGGATCGAAATTGATTATTAAAGAGAATTTCGCGGCCAGGTTAAAATCGCGGCCCACACACCAATAAAACAGCGGCGGCCATTGCCGGCGTGCATCGGCCCAAGGCCTGCCCGGCAGTACCGCCGTTTCGTTTTTTCATGATCGAACTACGCAATGTGTCGCAGCGCTTCGCGGGGCCCCGAGGCTGGGTCGAAGCGCTCCACAACATCAACCTCACGATTCCCCCAGGCGAAGTGTTCGGCATCATCGGCCGCAGCGGCGCCGGCAAGAGCACGCTGGTACGTACCATCAATCTGCTGGCGCGGCCTACCGAAGGCGAGATCGTCGTGAACGGACGGGCGCTCACGTCGTTGCCGGCTGCCGAGTTGCGTGCTGCGCGTCGCGAGATCGGCATGATTTTCCAGCACTTCAACCTGCTGTCGTCGCGCACCGTCTACGAAAACGTTGCGCTGCCGCTCGAGCTCGCGGGCATGAAGCGCGCAGAGATTGAAGAAGCGGTGTTGCCGCTGCTCGAACTGGTTGGCCTGACCGCGCAGAAAGACCGCTACCCGGCGCAGATCAGCGGCGGACAGAAGCAGCGCGTCGGCATTGCGCGCGCCCTTGCCAGCAAACCGAAGGTGCTGCTTTCCGACGAAGCTACGTCGGCACTCGACCCCGAAACCACGCGCGCCATTCTCGATCTGCTGCGCAAGATCAATCGCGAACTCGGGCTCACCGTCGTGTTGATCACGCATCAGATGGAGGTCATCAAGCAGGTGTGCGATCGCGTTGCCGTGCTCGATGCGGGCAAGGTGGTGGAAGAAGGCCGCGTGATCGACGTGTTCCTGCAGCCGCATCACGAAGTCACGCGCGCGCTGCTGGGCGACGTGATTGCCCAGGAATTGCCGCCCGCGCTCAAGGCGCGCGTGGCCGAGCGTCTGAAGACGGGCAACGGACATCTGCTGCGCCTCGCCTTCACGGGCTCGGGCGTGGACCAGCCGGTGCTCTCGGAAACCATTCGCCGCTACGAACTGGACTTCAATATTCTGCACGGCCAGATCGACGAGATTCAGGGCCAGGCGTTCGGGTCGCTCGCGGTGCTTGCGAGCGGCGAGGCGGTGAAGGTCGCGCAGGCCATCGCGTGGCTGCGCGAGCAGGGTGTCGTCGTGGAGGAGCTCTCGTATGTTGAGTGAAATGCTCGATATGTTCGTGCAGTCGTTCTGGGAGACGCTCGTGATGGTCGGCATCTCGGGCTTGATCGGCGCCCTCGTGGGGCTGCCGCTCGGCGTGCTGCTCCATCTCACCGACCGTCAAGGCGTGCTGCAGAACCTCGCCGTGAACCGCGCGATGGGTATGCTCGTGAACGCTGTGCGTTCGACGCCGTTCATCATCCTGCTCGTCGCAGTGATTCCGTTCACGCGCCTCGTGGTGGGTTCATCGATCGGCACGGCCGCAGCCGTCGTGCCGCTCACGATTGCCGCTGCCCCCTTCATTGCCCGACTCGTCGAGACGGCGCTGCGCGAAGTGGATCGCGGCCTGATCGAAGCCGCTCAGGCGATGGGCGCCACGACGCGCCAGATCGTCTTCAAGGTGCTGCTGCCCGAAGCGCTGCCAGGCATCGTGGCCGGGCTCACCATTACGTTCGTCTCGCTCGTCGGCTATTCGGCGATGGCGGGCGCGATCGGCGGTGGCGGACTGGGCGATCTGGGCATCCGCTATGGCTATCAGCGCTTCGAGCCCGAAGTGATGGTCGCAGTGGTCGTGATTCTGATCGTCTTCGTTCAACTCGTGCAGTCGTTCGGCGACTGGCTCGTGCGGCGCCTGGGTCATCGCTGAATCGATGCAAGGCCCGTGGCGTTCGCGACGCGGGCCATGCGTCAGTGCGTCAATAAACAACACACGAAACAACACACGTTTGGGGATTGAGTTATGCAACGTCGCTTCGTATTGAAACTGGTCGCCGTGCTCGGTGCGGCTACGCTGTTTGCCTCGGGCGCCGCGCGTGCCGATGAAACCATCAAGGTGGGCGTGACGGGCGGGCCGCACGCGCAATTGATGGACGCCGTGAAGACTGTGGCCGCGCGTAACGGGCTCAACATCAAGATCGTCGAGTTCTCGGACTACGTGCAGCCGAACGCGGCACTGGCAGGCGGCGACCTCGACGCGAACAGCTATCAGCACGAGCCGTATCTGCAGGCGCAGGTGAAGGACCGCGGCTACAAGATCATCAAGATCGCGGATACGGTGACGTTCCCGATGGGCATCTACTCGAAGCGCGTGAAGTCGCTGGCGGCGCTGCCCGTGGGCGCGAAGATCGCCGTGCCGAACGACCCGACCAACGGCGGCCGCGCGCTCCTGCTGCTGCAAAAGCAGGGCCTCATCAAGCTGCGCGCCGACGCGGGACTGAAGGCCACGCCGATCGATATCGTCGACAACCCGAAGAAGCTGAAGATCGTGGAACTGGACGCCGCGCAGATTCCGCGCTCGCTGGGCGATGTGGACGCGGCCGCCATCAACACGAATTTCGCAATGGAAGCCGGGCTTAAGCCCAGGCAGGACGCCATTGCCATCGAAGATCCGAACGGCCCGTACGTGAACATCATCGCGATTCGTGAGGCTGACCGTAACAAGCCGTGGGTGGCGAAGCTCGTGGCGGCGTACCACTCGCCGGAAGTGAAGCAGTACATCGAAACGAAGTTCGGCGGCGCGGTGGTGGCGGGCTGGTAATAGGCTGCGCAAAAACGGCTCAAGCAATATGGACGGCTGGTCCCGCGAGGCGGGCAACAAAATTAGAGGCGCCGGTCGGAGCCCGGGCTTGGCGCCCGGGTTTTTTCAAGGCTAAAATCGCACGACCGTTCGCTATTTCCGACGCCCAGCCCAAGGGCGGTATTGTTGATCGAAACGGCCTGCGGCGCCGCAGTGCGCAAGGGGCTGTCGCTATAATGTCCCGCAGGTTGACGTATTCGTAACTTTGGAGCGTGTGCATGAAAATCCTGGTGCCAGTCAAGAGAGTGGTCGACTACAACGTGAAGGTCCGCGTGAAGACGGACGGCACGGGCGTCGACATTGCAAACGTGAAGATGTCGATGAACCCGTTCGACGAAATCGCCGTCGAGGAAGCCGTGCGCCTGAAGGAAGCGGGCGTGGCGACCGAGGTGATCGCGGTGTCGGCGGGCGTGGCGCAGGCGCAGGAAACGCTGCGCACGGCGCTGGCCATCGGCGCGGACCGGGCCATCCTGATCGAATCGAACGAAGACCTGCAGCCGCTCGCCGTGGCGAAGCTGCTCAAGGCCCTGGTCGACAAGGAACAGCCGCAGCTCGTCATTCTCGGCAAGCAGGCCATCGACGACGACTCCAACCAGACCGGCCAGATGCTTGCCGCACTCGCGAACCTGCCGCAGGCGACGTTCGCCTCGAAGGTGACCGTGGCTGACGGCAAGGCAACCGTGATGCGCGAAGTGGACGGCGGTGCCGAAACGCTCTCGCTGAAGCTGCCCGCCGTGGTCACGACCGACCTGCGCCTGAACGAGCCGCGCTACGTGACGCTGCCCAACATCATGAAGGCGAAGAAGAAGCCGCTCGAAACCATCAAGCCCGAGGACCTCGGCGTGGATGTGACGCCGCGCCTGAAGACGCTGAAGGTTGCCGAGCCGCCGAAGCGCTCGGCCGGCGTGAAGGTGCCGGACGTGAAGACGCTGGTGGAGAAGCTGAAGACCGAAGCGAAGGTGCTGTAAGGGAGCGACGACAAATGACAATTCTGGTAATTGCGGAACACGACAACGCGACCGTGAAGGGCGCGACGCTGAACACGGTGGCGGCTGCGACGAAGATTGGTGGCGACGTGCACGTGCTGGTAGCCGGCCACAATGCGCAGGGCGCGGCCGAAGCCGCAGCGAAGATTGCGGGCGTATCGAAGGTGCTGCTCGCCGACGCGCCGCAGCTGGACGCGGGCCTCGCGGAGAATGTCGAGGCGACGGTACTGAACATCGCGAAGGACTACTCGCACATCCTCGCGCCGGCTACGGCGGCGGGCAAGAACGTGACGCCGCGCATCGCGGCGAAGCTCGACGTGGCGCAGATCAGCGACATCACGGCCGTGGTCAGCGCCGACACGTTCGAGCGTCCTATCTACGCGGGCAACGCGATCGCAACGGTGCAGTCGGGCGACCCGATCAAGGTCATCACGGTGCGCACCACGGGCTTCGACGCCGTGGCGGCCGAAGGCGGCAGCGCGTCCATCGAGAAGATCGAGGCCGCGCCGGACGCCGGCATCTCGCAGTTCGTGAGCCGCGAAGTGACGAAGCTTGACCGTCCCGAGCTGACGAGCGCGAACATCATCGTCTCGGGCGGCCGGGGTCTCGGCAGCGGCGAGAACTATACGAAGGTGCTGGAGCCGCTCGCCGACAAGCTCGGCGCAGCGCTAGGCGCCTCGCGTGCGGCCGTGGACGCGGGCTATGTGCCCAACGACTACCAGGTGGGCCAGACCGGCAAGATCGTGGCGCCGCAGCTGTACGTGGCGGTGGGCATCTCGGGTGCGATCCAGCATCTGGCCGGCATGAAGGACTCGAAGGTGATTGTCGCGATCAACAAGGACCCCGAAGCACCGATCTTCAGCGTGGCCGACTACGGCCTCGTCGGCGATCTGTTTGCGCTCGTGCCCGAACTCGTCGGCGAACTCGGCTAAGCGCGGCACCCGCGCCTCGCAGAAGGCTATCGGCACACGAAGGGGGCGCGCACGGCGCCCCCTTTTTTATTGATATCAGGCAGTAGAGGAGACTGACTCAATGAGCTACACCGCCCCCGTCAAAGACATGCTGTTCGTGATGAACGAGCTTGCCGGCATCGATCAGGTCGCAAGCCTGCCCGGCTTCGAAGACGCTACGCCGGAGACGGCCCAAGCCGTACTGGAAGAGGCCGCGAAGCTGTGCGGCGACGTCATCGCGCCGCTCAACGTGGAAGGCGATCGCAACCCCAGCAGCTGGCACAACGGCGAAGTGAAGGCGACGCCCGGTTTCGCCGATGCTTTCCGGCAGTTCGCCGAAGGCGGCTGGCAAGGCGTCCAGCATCCTACCGATTACGACGGTCAGGGTCTGCCGAAGCTGATTGCCACTGCGTGTATCGAAATGCTCAATGCCGCGAACCTGTCGTTCGCGCTGTGCCCGCTGCTTACCGACGGCGCCATCGAAGCCCTGCTGACCGCAGGCACGGAGGAGCAGAAGCAGCGCTACGTGCCGAAGCTGATCTCCGGCGAATGGACCGGCACCATGAACCTCACCGAGCCGCAAGCCGGCTCCGATCTCGCACTCGTGCGCACGCGTGCCGAGCCGCAGGGCGACGGCACGTACCGCATCTTCGGCACGAAGATCTTTATCACGTGGGGCGAGCACGACATGGCGGGCAACATCGTGCATCTCGTGCTCGCGCGCACGCCTGGCGCGCCGGAAGGCGTGAAGGGTATTTCGCTCTTTACCGTGCCGAAGTTCCTCGTCAACGACGACGGTTCGCTCGGCGCGCGCAACGACGTGCATTGCGTGTCGATCGAACACAAGCTGGGCATCAAGGCGAGCCCGACGGCGGTGCTGCAGTTCGGCGATCATGGCGGCGCGATCGGTCAGCTCGTGGGCGAAGAAAATCGCGGCCTCGAGTACATGTTCATCATGATGAACGCGGCCCGCTTCGCGGTCGGCATGCAGGGCGTGGCGGTGTCCGACCGCGCCTACCAGAAGGCGCTCGCCTATGCGAAGGAGCGTGTGCAGAGCCGGCCCGTGGACGGATCGGCGAAGCAGGCCGTCACGATCATCCACCACCCGGACGTGCGCCGCATGCTGGCCACGATGCGCGCGCTTACGGAAGCGTCGCGCTCGCTTGCCTACGTGGCGGCCGCGCACTGCGATATCGCGCATCGCCACGCGGATGCGGCTACGCGCGAGCGGCATCATGCGATCTACGAGTTCCTCGTGCCCGTGGTGAAGGGCTGGAGTACGGAGCTTTCGCTCGAAGTGACGAGCCTCGGCGTGCAGGTGCACGGCGGCATGGGCTTCATCGAGGAAACGGGCGCGGCGCAGTACTACCGTGACGCCCGCATCCTGACGATCTACGAAGGCACCACGGCGATTCAGGCAAACGACCTCATCGGCCGCAAGACGGTTCGCGACGGCGGTGCGGTGGCGAAGGCCCTGATCGCGGAGATCGGGCAGACCGTCGAAGCGCTAGGCGCGAACGAAGGCGCGGCATTCGGTGCCATGCGCACGCAGTTGGCGCAAGGTCAGCGTGCGCTGCAGTCGGTTGTGGAGTATGTCGTTGCCAACGCGAAGGGCGATCCGAACGCGGTGTTCGCGGGCAGCGTGCCGTATCTGAAGCTGGCCGGCATCGTGCTGGGCGGCTGGCAGATGGCGCGTGCCATGCTGGCCGCGGCCAGCAAGCGCGCGGAGGACCCGGCGTTCTACGAAGCGAAGATCGCCACGGCACAGTTCTTCGCGCAGCACGTGCTGCCTCAGGCTGGCGCGTTGGAGGTGTCGATCGTCAGCGCGAAAGGTGGCGAAGGCGTGTTTGCACTTGCCGAGGACCAGTTCTGAAACTGATGGGCCGGACGCCCTGCGAGAAGCGGGGCGCCTGGCGCGCGGAACGCGGTCCATAAGACAGAAGGCGCCCAATGTGGGCACCTTCTTTTTTTTGCTTCTGCGAGCTTCTCGTGTGCGGCTCGCGCCAGTCGAATCAGGCGTATGCAGGACGCCCCGTGCCGCCCGTTTCGCCGAGGTAGCGATGGACGGAGAGGTCGTCGGCGCGAATGGCGGGTTGCTTGCCCGACATCAGGTCTGCGAGCAATTGGCCCGAGCCGCACGACATCGTCCAGCCCAACGTGCCGTGTCCCGTGTTGAGGAACAGATTGGGCATCGGCGTGCGGCCCACCACCGGCGTGCCGTCCGGCGTCATCGGGCGCAGGCCGGTCCAGAAGGTGGCGTTCGAGGTGTCGCCGCCGCCCGGGAACAGGTCGTTCACGCACATTTCGAGCGTCTCGCGACGCGCGTCGCGCAGACGCTTGTCGAAACCGACGATCTCGGCCATGCCACCCACGCGGATGCGGTCGTCGAAGCGCGTGATGGCGATCTTGTACGTTTCGTCGAGCACCGTCGAAACCGGCGCAGCCTTGGCATCGACAATCGGTGCCGTGATCGAGTAGCCCTTGAGCGGATACACGGGAATCTTCACGATGCCCGACAGCAGCTTCGTCGAGTACGAGCCGAGGGCCACGACGAAAGCGTCGGCACGCACGAGTTCGCTGCCGCACTGCACGCCGGCAATGCGTCCACCGGCGACGGCGAGGCCGTCGATGGCCGTGTTGTAGCGAAAACGTACGCCGAGTTCGCCTGCAAGCGCGGCAAGGCGCGTGGTGAACAACTGGCAGTCGCCGGTTTCGTCGCCTGGCAGACGCAGGCCGCCCGTGAGCTTGTGCGACACGGCGGCGAGCGCCGGCTCGGCACGCGACAGCTCTTCGGGCGAGAGCAACTCGTAGGGCACGTTCGCGTCTTTCAGCACGGTGATGTCTTTCGCGGCGCCCTCGAGTTGCTGCTGCGTGCGGAACACCTGCAGTGTGCCGCCCTGGCGGCCTTCGTACTCGATGCCGGTTTCGGCGCGCAGCGCTTGAAGGCAATCGCGGCTGTATTCGGCGAGGCGAACCATGCGGCCTTTGTTGACGGCGTAACGCCCGGCCGTGCAGTTCTGCAGCATTTGCCACATCCACTGCAGTTGGAAGCGCGTGCCGTCGAGCCGGATGGCGAGCGGCGCATGCTTCTGGAACATCCACTTCACGGCCTTGAGTGGCACGCCGGGAGCGGCCCAGGGCGAGGCATAACCCGGCGAGATCTGGCCTGCGTTCGCGAAACTCGTGTCGAGCGCAGGGCCGGTTTCGCGGTCGATCACCGTGACCTCATGACCGGCGCGCGCCAGATAATAGGCGCTCGTCACGCCGACGACGCCACTGCCCAGAACGACGACTCGCATAGCTGCTCCATCCAGAAAGGGAAACTGGTCTGCGCGTCCGAAAAACCATGAAATATCGCGTGTGTCCAGTATTTACGGCTATGCTATTGGTGTTGAAGTAGGTTTTGTTATTGTATTTTTCCAGTTTTCAGTAGAAAAACCATGCGCACACAACGCCAGCCCGTCCGGACCCTCGATCGCATCGATCACCGCATCCTGAAACTGCTCCAGCAGGACGGTCGCATGGCGATGAAAGACCTCGCCGAGCAGGTCGGTCTCTCGGTCACCCCGTGCACGGAGCGGGTGAAGCGCATGGAGCGCGACGGCATCATTACTGGCTACTACGCGCGGGTGAATCCCGGCATGTTGGGCGCCGCGCTGCTCGTGTTCGTGGAAATCACGCTCGATCACAAGAGCGGCAACATGTTCGAGCAGTTTCGCCGGGAGGTGCAGAAGATTCCTGAGGTGCTGGAGTGCCACCTCGTGTCGGGCGACTTCGACTACCTCATCAAGGCACGCATCGGCGAGATGGCGGACTACCGCAAGCTGCTCGGCGACATCCTGCTGCAGCTGCCCGGGGCGGTTCAGTCGAAGAGCTACGTGGTGATGGAAGAGATCAAGGAAACGCTGACGATCGCTGTGGGCGATTGACTGAACTGCGGCTCGAAGAACGGCTCGACAAACGGCCGAAGTACTGTATATTTATACAGTACTTCGGCCGTTGCCTCGTATGGCGCGGTCGCTTTCCGTTTGTCGTGTGCCGCCGTGAACGATCCCGACGCCGAATATTCCGAGTATCCCGTTGCCCCGCCCGCCCCACACAAGGGGCGCGGCGCCGTAACGAACCTGCAGGGCCGCTACGAAGTCGACCAGCGCGAAGCGTTCGACGACGGCTGGACGCACCCCGACTCCCCGGAGGGCGACGTGCCGCCCCCGCTGCGCACGCAGGTGTTCGAGGAGCGCGCGAAGAGCATCCTTACGCGCAACCAGTCGCCGGATATTCCGTTCAGCATTTCGCTGAACCCGTACCGCGGCTGCGAGCACGGCTGTATTTACTGTTTCGCGCGGCCCACGCATGCCTATCTGGGCCTGTCGCCGGGCCTGGATTTCGAAAGTCGCATCTATGCGAAGGTCAACGCGCCGGAACTGCTGGCACGAGAGATTTCGAAGAAGTCCTATGTGCCGGAACCGATTGCGCTCGGCGTCAACACGGACGCATGGCAGCCCGTGGAGCGAGATCTGCGGCTCACGCGTCGCGTGATCGAGGTGCTGCACGATCGTCATCATCCGTTCGCCGCCATCACGAAGTCGTCGCTGATCGAGCGCGACCTCGATCTGCTGGCGCCGATGGCGGAACGCGGCCAGGTGATGGCTGCCATCACCATCACCACGCTCGATGCAGGCATTGCGCGCACGCTGGAGCCTCGCGCGGCGTCGCCCGCCCGGCGCCTGCGCACCATTCGTACGCTCGCTCAGGCGGGCGTGCCGGTGGGCGTGAGCATTGCGCCGGTGATCCCGTTTGTAACGGAGCCCGACATGGAGCGCATTCTGGAAGCGTGTACGGAGGCAGGCGCGACGAGCGCGAGTTACATCGTGCTGCGGCTGCCATGGGAAGTCGCGCCGCTATTCAAGGACTGGCTGGCAGCCCATTTTCCGGACCGCGCGGACCGCGTCATGAGCCGCGTGCGCGACATGCGAGGCGGCAAAGACTACGACGCCTCATTCGCACGCCGAATGAAAGGCGAGGGGCCGTGGGCCGATCTGCTGAAACAGCGCTTCGGGAAAGCCGTGCGACGGCTCGGTCTCAACGAGCGGCGGCGCGGCATTCTCGACATTTCGCAGTTTCGCCGCGAACCGGTCGTGTTGCGGCGTGCGGCGGATGACCCGCAACTCGATCTGTTCTAGGCGGGTTGCGGGCTTGTGCGGCGTCGTGTCTGTTGCCGGTCCGATTACTGCGATAGCGACTTCGCCGCTTCGACCTGCGACTCGAAATAGGTCTGGAACGAGAGCGCAAGTCCCGTCATCAGCAGGAAGGCGCCGATCAGCAGCGAAAAGATGACGATGAAGATGACCGTCCAACCCGAGCGACTGCGACGGCCGGCCTGCGCGTTGAACTGCGCGTCCCACTTCTCGTCGGGGCGCAACCCGTAGACGATGGCGGCGAGAAACGCGGCCAGCAGCGACACTGCGCCGGGTAGCGCGAGCGACCATCCGAGGGCAGATTCGCGCTGGGTGGCGACGAGCAGCAAAAAGCCAGGAATGCCGATCACGGTGCCGAGCAGATGTGCCCATCCCCAGACATCGCGCGGGCCGTATAGATAGAAGCGATGTGCTCCGATGCTGCCGAAGAAAAAGGCAAGAGCAGCGGTGAGCGTTTTGGAACGAAAGCGCGATGAATTCGAAACGGTGGACATGGGAACGAGTGATGGTGGAGAGCGCCGCCGCTGCCTGTAGTGCCTGCGTCACGCTGCTCGGGATTCCGGCCGAGCCGAATTCTACGCCGACGGGACGGCGTAAGGCAGGTGGGACAGTCGGCGAATGCGTCGCGGCGAGAGTGACCGGGATGGGCTGGTTGCGGCGCCCAAATACGGTCGGCAGGGGTGCGGGCATAGGTACGGAATAGGCCCGCGGGCAAAGGCACGTCGGGTGGCAAGCCGCTTTGTGCCACCTTCGCGCAGCCGGGCCTGCATTGCCGTCACAGCCCGATTTGCAAGGTTCTCCGTTAAGTGTTTGTTATGGCGTTGGTTTCAGGCTATAATCGCCGGTTTCAGTGGTCCCGAACCCCCGGTTTTCAAGGATTCAAGTATGGTCATCATCCGTCTGGCTCGCGGCGGCTCGAAGAAGCGCCCGTTCTACAACATCGTTGCAACCGATTCGCGTAACCGTCGCGACGGCCGCTTCATCGAACGCGTCGGCTTCTACAACCCGGTCGCGACGAAGGGCGAAGCGCTGCGCATCGCGCAAGATCGCGTGACGTACTGGCAAGGCGTGGGTGCCCAGCTGTCGCCGGCCGTGGAGCGTCTCGTGAAGCAGGCGCAGAAGGCGCAGGCAGCAGCTCCGGCTGCGTAATCTGCTTGCATGAGCCGCGTGCATGAGCTTGTCCGGCTCCGCAGGGTCCGTGCTTGTGGGTGTGCATTCCCGGTTGCGTCGCGCAAACTCTGCGATGCCTGGCCGGGCGAGTGTGCCCCGGCAATTGAAACTGGCTGCGAGGTTCGCTGATGTCCGCACGTGATTCCGAACGATCGGGACGCGCTGGACCGGTGGAGCGCAGCCAGCGTCGCGTTCAGCCGCCGGCTTCCGGCGAAGGCGTCGCACCGTTCGGTGCGTTCGTGCGCAAACCCGGCCGCAGCCGTGAAGCAACACGCGGCGAGTCGCAGGGCGCAGCAGAGGCGCCGGGCATGCGGCTTGAGTCGGAACAAAGCTGGCCGGTCGACGCGGTGGAAGTCGGCGCGATCGTCGATGCCTACGGTTTGAAAGGCTGGGTCAAAGTGGCGGCGCACGCGCAGGCCGGTCGCGGCGGCGATGCCCTGCTGGCTGCGAAGCGCTGGTGGCTCGAGAAGGGCCGCGAGCGCAAGTCGGTGCCGGTCGTGCTCGCCAAAACGCACGGCGACGCAGTGGTGGCGCAATTGGGCGGCACGGACGACCGCGATGCGGCACTCGCGCTGCGTGGTCACCGCGTGTACGTGAGCCGCACCGAGTTTCCCGCGCTCGAAGCCGACGAGTTTTACTGGGTCGATCTGCTCGGCCTCGAAGTTGTCAACGAAGGCGGCGATGTGCTCGGCAAAGTAGCGAGCATGATCGACAACGGCGCCCACTCGGTGCTGCAGGTCGAGTATCCCTCCACCGGGAAAGACGGCAAGCCACTAACCGGCGAGCGGCTGATTCCGTTCGTCGGCGTCTATGTGAAGTCGGTGGACCAGGCGGCGAAGCGGATTGTCGTCGACTGGCAAGCCGACTATTGAACACGATTCGCTGAACGGAGAGAGCGATGCAGTTCGATGTCGTGACGCTCTTTCCTGAGATGTTCCGTGCGCTGACCGATTGGGGCATTACCAGTCGGGCCGCGAAGCAGCAGCGCTACGGGTTGCGTACGTGGAATCCACGCGATTTCACCACCGACAACTACCGCACGATTGACGACCGTCCCTACGGGGGCGGGCCCGGCATGGTAATGCTCGCCAGGCCGCTCGAAGACGCGATTGGCGCGGCGAAAGCGGCTCAGGCGCAACAGGGCATTACCGGTGCGAAGGTCGTGCTGATGTCGCCGCAAGGCGCCACGCTTACGCATGAACGCGTGATGCAGTTCGCACAGCAGCCCAGCCTCGTATTGCTGTGCGGGCGGTATGAAGCCATCGACCAGCGCCTTGTCGACCGTTGTGTCGACGAAGAAGTGAGCCTCGGCGACTTCGTGCTGTCAGGCGGCGAGCTGCCGGCCATGGCGCTGATGGATGCGGTGGTGCGACAGCTGCCGGGCGTGCTCAACGATGCCCAGTCGGCGGTGCAGGACAGCTTCGTGGACGGACTGCTCGATTGTCCCCATTACACGCGCCCTGAGGAATACGACGGCATGCGCGTGCCGGATGTGCTGCTCGGCGGGCATCATGCGGAAATCGAGCAGTGGCGCCGCCGCGAGGCATTGCGCAACACACTCTACAAGCGGCCCGATCTGATCGAGAAGGCCAGGAAGAACAAGATGTTGAGCCGCGCCGACGAGGCATGGCTCGCAAGTCTCGCGAAGGAAGCGCGGAAGGCATCGTCTTCGGCGGCCACTAGCGAGGCGAAAGGCGGCGCCGCTCCATGCGTGGACGGTGCCTGATGTGAACCCATCCTCTATCGGGGCCGTGGTGCCGGAATGCTGCTCAAGCCGGTACGGGCACGAACGCCGACAAGATGGCTTACGGAGTCAGTGATGAACCTCATCGGAAAACTCGAGCAGGAAGAAATCGAGCGCGTGCTCGCAGGCAAGACCATTCCCGAATTCGCCCCCGGCGACACGGTGGTGGTGAACGTGAACGTCGTGGAAGGCAACCGCAAGCGCGTTCAGGCATACGAAGGCGTCGTGATCGCGAAGCGTAATCGCGGTCTGAACTCGTCGTTCATCGTGCGCAAGATCTCGTCGGGCGAAGGCGTCGAACGGACGTTCCAGACGTACTCGCCGCTGCTCGCCAGCATCGTCGTGAAGCGTCGCGGCGATGTGCGTCGTGCGAAGCTGTACTACCTGCGCGAGCGTTCGGGCAAGGCTGCCCGGATCAAGGAAAAGCTGGTGTCGAAAGACCGCGCAGCTGCCGCAGAGTAAAAGCTGTAAGAAAAAGCACCCTTCCCGGGTGCTTTTTTGTTTGCCAGGTCAAAATAGCGATATGTGCAGATGTCCGCGCGACATCGCTATGTTCGCTGTCCGGCGGTAGCGCCCCGCCACGCACGCCGGTGCCCGTTCCGGGAGACCCGTTGATCCGTCCTGTATTCGAGCCTGAAAACTTGCCGGTCGAGTCGACCGGCACGGACCTGCCGCCTGTGCCGTCTGCCCGTTTGACGCCGGACGGCTTACGCGCGCGCTTCGAGCAACGCCTGCTGTGGTCGCCTGAGCCGTTCGAGCCGCGTCTCACGGAAGACGTCGACCCACGCGACGCAGCTGTGCTCGTACCGCTCGTAGTGCGAGAGGATGGGCTGACGGTGCTGCTCACCCAACGTGCCGATCACCTCAACGATCACGCTGGCCAGATCAGTTTTCCCGGCGGACGCCGGGAACCGGAAGACGCGGACGCCTTCGCCACCGCGCTGCGCGAGGCGAACGAGGAAGTGGGCCTCGATTCCGGGCGCGTGGAAGTGCTGGGCGCCTTGCCGGACTACATCACGGGCACCGGCTTTCTGGTGGCGCCCGTGGTAGGTCTTGTGCATCCGCCCTTCACAGTGTCAGCGGATACGCTCGAAGTGGCGGATATCTTCGAAGTGCCGCTCAGCTTCCTGATGAATCCGACGCACCATGAGGTGCGCGTGTTCCGCTGGGAAGGCGGCGAGCGACGCTTCTTCTCCATGCCGTATCCGCGCGGCGGCAGCACCGGTGGTCATTACTTCATCTGGGGTGCGACGGCCGGCATGTTGCGCAATTTCTATCGCTTTCTTGCGGCATGAAACACCATGCCGACTGGAATGTGGCTCGTGCACATCACGCCGTTGTTGTTTCGATGTTGCGCCGCGGCCCGCGCGCATTCAGGCCCATCTGACCCTGTGCTATCGTTATAAAAGAATTCCAAACTTCCGAATCGCACGGCGCGTCGCATGACTTTTTTCTCCGTATTGCTGGCCCTCATCATCGAACAGGTGCGCGCGCTGTCGCCGACCAATCCGGTGTCCGCGCTGCTTCAATTTCACGCCGAGTCCGCGGCGCAAGGGTTCGACGCCGGCAAGAAAAAGCATGGGTTGCTCGCGTGGCTTGCGGTGGTGTTGCCGTGGACACTCGCGGTCGCGCTCGTCTATTATGTGTTGTATCGCATCAGCTTTGTGCTGGCGTTCCTGTGGAACGTCGTCATCGTCTATTTCACGCTCGGCTTCCGGCAGTTCAGCCACTATTTCACGGACATTCATCTCGCTCTGAATAGCGACGACGTGCCGCGCGCCCGCGAAATTCTCAATGAATGGACTGGCATGGACACCGTCGACATGCCGGTCGGCGAAATCGTGCGTCACACGCTCATTCACGCGGTTGTGGCGTCGCATCGGCACGTGTTCGGCGTGTTCTTCTGGTTCCTCGTGCCGATCGGACCCGCCGGCGCGGTGTTGTACCGGATTGCGGAATATCTCGCCCGCACATGGTCGCGGCCCGCCGACGATCGCACCGCGGCATTTTCCAGCTTCGCACAGACCGCGTTCTTTCTGATCGACTGGGTGCCCACACGGCTCACGTCGCTGGGCTTTGCGATTGTCGGCAACTTCGAAGACGCGATTTACGCCTGGCGCAATCATGCGCACACGTGGCCGGACACCAACGAGGGGGTATTGCTCGCCGCGGGTAGCGGTGCATTGGGCGCGCGTCTCTCCGGGCCGCTTGCCGAGCCGTCGAGTCTCGATGCCCTGGCCACGGGCGACGGCGGTCCGCTGCAGGTTGGCGACGATTGCACGCCGCGTACCCTGCAATCCGCAGTTGGGCTGGTGTGGCGTGCGGTGATCCTGTGGATGCTGCTGCTCCTCATGCTCACCATCGCGATGTGGTTCTAACCCACCCGCGCTCGTAGATCCGCTTCAGCCTCTTTTTCCGTTTCAGCGCCGCTGGATTTCAGTCAGTCCAGCGGATTGCGCGCCGTCCCGCATTGCCAGCACACGGTAAATTGCGCTTCCAGCGTTTCGCCGCATTGGCGGCAGCGCCACGGCGCCGCGTCCTTCGGCGGTCCGCTCATCGCGGCGGCGAGCAGCTTGCGCGCCACCGCCTCGTCGCGTTCGTCAACGAGCCACAGTTCCGGCGCACATTGTTCCGCCGGAATCTCGCCCATCGCGCCGCTCAGATAGCGGTTGTGCATCTCGCACGCAATCCCGGCTGTCTCGAGTACGTTCAGCCAGTGCTGTGCGGTCAGCAGGTTCGGCGCGCTCGTGAGCTTGAGCATAGCGGTGGGCGGGCTGCGGCGACCGGATGGTCAACGCACGATCTGGCTCGCTTCGTGAACGAGCTGCGCGTAGAGCGCATGCCGTTCGCGGGCGATGCGGCCATCTTCGACGGCGGCGAGTATCGCGCACCCGGGCTCGTGCAGATGATGGCAGTTGTAGAAGCGGCAGTGCGCGAGTAGCGGCCGGAATTCCGGAAAAGCGCGCTCGAGCCGTCCTTCTGTGAGATGGTGCAGCCCGAACTCCTGGAAGCCCGGCGAATCGATCAGCGCCCCGCCGCCCGCAAACGGGTAGAGCCGCGTGAAGGTCGTGGTGTGTCGGCCGCTGTTGAGTGCCGTCGAGATTTCGCGCGTGGCGGCTTCGGCGTCTGGAATCAGCAGGTTCACGAGCGTCGATTTGCCCATGCCTGACTGGCCGAGCAGCAGCGTGTCGTGGCCGTGCAGGCGCTCGGCGAGCACGGCCTGCGCCGCCTCCGGCGCCGCCTTGATCGATACTTCGAGCACGGAATAGCCAAGCGCGCGGTAGCGTTCGAGGCGCGCACGCGCCGCTGGCAGCGCGGCCTCTACGTCGGTCTTGTTGAGCAGGATGATCGGCTTCAGCTCGTTCGCTTCGGCCGCGACGAGTGCGCGGCCGAGCAGGTCCTCGCTGAAGTGCGGTTCGGTGGCGAGCACGATCAGCAACTGGTCGATATTCGCCGCGAAGAGCTTCGACTTGTACTGATCCGAGCGGTAGAGCAGATTGCGCCGCTCGCCGATGGCCACGATCACGCCCTGGTCCGCGGAGGTCGGCTCATAGGTTACGTGGTCGCCCACGGCGATCTCACTGCGCTTGCCGCGTGGAAAGCACTGCAGCGCAGCGCCGCCAGCGTCCGGGGTCACGAGGTAATGGCGGCCATGCGCTGCGATCACGCGTCCTTCCATGCGCTTACCTTGCGCGCGGTTTTCCGCGGCGCCTTGCGCCGCTTTCGGTGCGCGCCGCGTCATGCGTGCCGCAGCAGCCGGTCAATGCGCTGCGAAGCGGGCGGATGCGAGTAGTAAAACGCGGTGTAGATGGGGTCCGGCGTGAGCGTGGAGGCGTTGTCTTCGTAAAGCTTCACGAGCGCATTCACAAGATCTTTCGCGTCCGTTTGCGTGGCGGCGAACGCGTCGGCCTCGAACTCGTGCTTGCGCGAACTCAGGCTGCCGATGGGCGTGACGAAGAACAGGAACACCGGGACCGCGAGGAAGAACAGCACGAGCGCGAGCCCGCTGTTGTCGTCGATGAGCGACGGCCGCACGCCGAGTCCTTCGTAGAACCACACGCACTGCGAAAGCCAGCCGAGCAGCGCGAGCATGGCGAGGCTGATCGCGAAGGTGACGATCATGCGTTTGATGACGTGATGGCGCTTGAAGTGACCGAGCTCGTGCGCGAGCACGGCTTCGATCTCGCTGCCGGAGAGGCGCGAGAGCAGGGTGTCGAAGAACACGATGCGCCTTGCCGACCCGAAGCCGGTGAAATAGGCGTTGCCGTGTGCCGAGCGGCGGCTGCCGTCCATCACGAAGAGGCCCTTGGCCGCGAAGCCGCAGCGCTTCATGAGCCCTTCGATGCGCGTGCGCAGCGCGTCGTCCTTGAGCGGTTCGAACTTGTTGAAGAGGGGCGCGATGACCGTGGGGTACAGCACCAGCACGAGCATCTGGAACACGACCCAGACGACCCACGTCCACAGCCACCACAAGCTGCCCGCCTGGCGCATCAGCCACAGCACCACGAACAGCAGCGGCAGGCCGAACGCGGCACCGAGCAGCACGCCCTTGAGGCGGTCGGCGAAGAAGATGCCCTTGCCCATGCGGTTGAAGCCGAAGCGCTCTTCGATGACGAACTGCCGGTAATAGTCGAACGGCACCTCGACAATGCCCGAAATGGCGACAACCGCTGCCACCAGTACGATCTGACCCAGATACCCGCGGCCGAGCCACTCCGAAATTGCCAGGTCGAGCACCTGAACGCCGCCCACCAGCGTGAGCCCGATCAGCACCGCCGCGCCCACTACGATCTCGACCATGCCGAGGCGCGTGCGCGCAACCGTGTAGTCGGCGGCGCGCTGGTGGGCGGAAAGCGGGATGGACGTCGCGAACTGGTCCGGCACGATCTCGCGGTGCGCGGCGACGAAGCGGATCTGGCGCGAGGCGAGCCAGAGTTTCGTGACGACCATCGCAAGCACGGCGACGGCGAACAGCACAGTGAAGTACAGGGTAGGCATCCGGGGAATCCGTGGTATCTATGCGACAATTATATGTTCTCGCCGACCGGCCGGTGCGCCCTGCACCCCGCGACACACAAGGTTGCTTTCATGACTGACACTCTCGACTCCGTCACGCCGCCCGCGCTCGCGCGCAGCGACATGAATCTCATCTGGCTCGACATGGAAATGACGGGGCTCGATCCCGACAACGACCGCATCATCGAAGTCGCCGTCGTCGTGACGAATTCGACGCTGGACAAGATGGTCGAAGGGCCGGTGCTGGCCATCCACCAGAGCGACGAGACGCTCGGCAAGATGGACGAGTGGAACCGCAATACGCATGGCCGCTCGGGCCTCACTGACCGGGTGCGCGCCTCGACGGTGGACGAGGCTTCGGCCACGGAACAGCTCATCGCCTTTCTGTCGCAATACGTGCCGCCCGGCAAGTCGCCGATGTGCGGCAACTCGATCTGCCAGGACCGCCGCTTCATGGCGCGGTGGATGCCCGACCTCGAGCGCTTCTTTCACTACCGCAACCTCGACGTGAGCACCTTGAAGGAGCTGTGCCGCCGCTGGCAGCCGGCCATTTACAAGGGCTTCCAGAAGCGCGCCATGCACACCGCGCTCGCCGACATTCACGAGTCGATCGACGAACTGCAGTACTACCGCAAGCACTTCCTGATTCCGGCGGCCAGCGACTCGCTTGCTATCGACGCGAGCGCAGCGCAGGTCGACAAATAAGCCGGCCAATGAATTGGTGGCGGATGAGCCGGTCAATGAGCCGACAAGCCCGCCGGCCACCGAGCGACCACGCTACCCGCGCGTACTGACCACGCGCATATAGCGCATACCGTGCGTTATGCCGTGCGCGGCGTCCGCCGCGCGCTCTTGGGCCGGAATGCCGCCACGACCGCGTCGTTGGTTTCCACGTACGGCCCGCCGATCAGGTCGATGCAATACGGCACGGCCGCGAAGATGCCCGGCACCTTCACGGCACCGCTCTCGTCGCGCAAACCTTCCAGCGTTTCCTTGATCGACTTCGGCTGTCCCGGCAGGTTGACGATCAACGCCGCGTGCGTCGCCGACGTCTGGCTTTCGCGGATCACCGCGACCTGGCGCGAGAGAATCGCGGTGGGCACGAAGTTCAGGCTGATCTGCCGCATCTGTTCGCCGAAGCCGGGCATTTCCTTCGTTGCCACCGCGAGCGTGGCTTCGGGCGTTACGTCGCGCCGCGCGGGGCCGGTGCCGCCCGTCGTCAGCACGAGGTCGCAGCCTGCCGTGTCGACGAGTTCCACGAGCGTCGCGGAAATGGTCGGTGCATCGTCGGGGATGAGCCGCGTTTCGGCGCGCCACGGCGAGGTCAGGGCCGCGCCAAGCCAGGCGGTGAGCGAGGGAATGCCTTCGTCCTGATAGACGCCGCTCGTGGCCCGGTCGCTGATGGACACGAGGCCGATCACGATTTCGTCGGGGTGGTTACGCGTGGGAGTCGTCATCGTCGGTTCCTTCGCCTGCGTCGCCGGTGTCGCCTGTGTCTTCGTCGGTGCTGCCGCTCACGTCCTTGATCCACTGAAAGAGTTCGCGGAAGTAGCGGGGCGGCTTGCCCATCTGCGCTTCCTTGCGCGCGTTGCGGATCAGCGTGCGGCCTTCCTGGGCGTCGGCGGCGGGGTGCTCGCGCAGGAACGCCGTGAACGCGGCGTCGTCGGCAAGCAGCTGTTCGCGGGTACGTTCGATCCAGTGGAGTTGTGCCGTGGCCGCGCGGTTCACGCCGCGGTAGGTTTCCAGCGCCGTGCGCAACGCCTCGGTCTCTTCGTCGGCCAGTCCGCGCATCACGCGGCCGACGTACTGCAGTTGGCGGCGCTTGCCTTCGTGGTCGGTGATGCGGCGCGCTTCGGCAACGGCATCGGCGAGATGCTCTGGCATCGGCATGCGCTTGAGCGCGTCTTTCGGCAGTTCGACGAGCGCCTTGCCCAGCTCCTGCAACGCGTGCATTTCACGCTTCAGTTGGGATTTGCTGGGGCGATCGTAGCCGTTGTCGTCTTCCTCGACGGCCGCGTGCATAGGTTGGATGCGGGTTTTGCGTGTCATGGGCCGTATTGTAGCGTGGGCCTGTCACGGGACAGTTCCGGCCCGGGCCGCCGGCACGCCGCACAGCCGCGCCGGCGAACGCCGTCAGGCTGCGGCACATGTCTTTGCGCGGACCTTGCTATGATCGCGTGATACGTGACGAAATTGCCACGCACCTTATCCCGGGCCACCCAGGGCCCCGAACCCGGACAGCAAACACAATGGCAGCAGACATCGAAGCCCGGCAACGCTTTTTCCCGCACACCCAGGACGAGCTCAAGGAGATCGCGTCGGACATTCTCCGCCACGCGAAGGCGCTCGGCGCGACCGATGCCGGCACCGAGATTTCCGAAGGCGACGGCCTCTCGGTGTCGGTGCGGCGCGGTGAAGTGGAGACCATCGAGCACAACCGCGACAAGATGGTGGGCGTGACGGTCTACATCGGCAACAAGCGCGGCAACGCGAGCACCTCGGACTTCTCGTCGCAGGCGCTCAAGGACACCGTTGCGGCCGCCTACAACATCGCCCGTTTCACGGCTGAAGACGATTGCGCGGGCCTCGCCGAGGCCGAACTGCTGGAAACGTCGCCGCGCAACCTCGACCTCTACCATCCGTGGAATCTCACCGCCGACGAGGCCGTCGCGCTCGCGCGTCGCGCCGAAGAAGCCGCTTTTGCCACCGATTCCCGCATCCGCAACTCGGAAGGCGCGAGCGTGTCGGCGCAGCACTCGCAGTTCGTGCTGGCCACCACGCGGGGCTTCCTCGGCGGGTATCCGTATTCGCGCCACTACATCGCCTGTGCGCCGATTGCGGGCGAAGGCCGCCACATGCAGCGCGACGACTGGTACTCGTCGAAGCGCAGTGCGGCAGAACTGGCGCAGCCCGAGGCCGTGGGCCGCTACGCCGCCGAACGGGCGCTCGCCCGCATGGGCGCGCGCGGGCTCGATACGCGCAAGGTGCCGGTGCTGTTCGAGGCGCCGCTCGCCTCCGGCCTGCTCGGCGCGTTCGTGCAGGCCACGAGCGGCGGCGCGCTGTACCGCAAGACCTCGTTTCTGGTCGACAGCCTCGGCAAACCCGTATTCGCGCCGCACATCCAGATCGTCGAAGACCCGCACGTGCCGCGCGCCATGGGCAGCGCACCGTTCGACGAAGAAGGCGTGCGCACGAAGCAGCGTTCGGTCGTGAAGGACGGCGTGGTGGAAGGCTATTTCCTCTCCACGTATTCGGCGCGCAAGCTCGGCATGCAGACCACGGGCAACGCGGGCGGCTCGCACAACGTCTCGCTGCTCAGCACGCAAACGCGGCCCGAAGACGACTTCAAGGCGATGCTGAAGAAGCTCGGCACGGGCCTGCTGCTCACGGAGTTGATGGGGCAGGGCGTGAACTACGTGACGGGCGACTATTCGCGCGGCGCCTCGGGTTTCTGGGTCGAGAACGGCGAGATCCAGTATCCGGTGGAAGAGATCACCGTGGCGAGCACGCTTCAGGAGATGTTTCGCAACATCGTTGCAGTGGGCGCCGACACCATCGTGCGCGGCACCAAGCAGACCGGTTCGGTGCTGATCGAACGGATGACGGTGGCAGGGCAGTAAATAGCAGGCGCAAGTCACCGCAACAGCGGGCGGGCCTGCGCGGCAGGTTGGCACAGGCCGCCGCTCTTTGTGTCACATCGGTGGGCGGCGCATTCGGCCGCTCGCCTCCCTCGCAGTTCTTTCCCCGAATACGCCTCAAGCCCCCGGCTTGCGCGCGTAGACCACAAACGCGAATTCGAAGTCATTGGGCGCCGCGGCCCGATGGGCTTCGCGCGAGACTTCGTCCCACGTGAGCGGGTCCGGCGCCGGGAAGGTGGTATCGCCTGCGAAGTCCGCGGCAATCTCGGTGACGATCAGTTTTTGCGCCCGCTCGAATCCTTCGCGGTAAAGCTCGGCGCCGCCAATCAGGAATGCCTCTGCGGCGCCGTCGCGCGCGGCGAGCGCGAGCGCGTCGTCAAGACCCGTTACGGTGTCGCAGCCTTCGAAGCGGCGCGCCGGGTCGCGCGTGACGACGATGTTGCGCCGGCCCGGCAGCGGCCGGCCGATCGACTCGTGCGTCTTGCGTCCCATGATGATGGGCGCGCCCATCGTGGTGCGTTTGAAAAACGCGAGGTCTTCGGGCAGCCGCCAGGGCAACTGGTTGTCGCGGCCGATTACGCCGTTGCGCGCGCGCGCCACGATCAAGGTGAGCGTCGTCATGAAAACAGGAAGGGCAGTCGTGAATCTCGCGATTCTAACCGACCGCCCTTCGTTGCCCGGCTGCGTGCGAGCCGAGTAACGCGTTATTCGTGTCCTTCCGCTTCCCCGCCGAACAGGTTCTTCTCGTCGCTTGCGCTCGCGTCGCGCAGGCCGTGCGCGCCCATCAGCCGGTACAGCGTCACGCGCGAGATGCCGAGGTCGGTGGCCGCTTCGTTGAGCCGGTGCCGGTGGCGCAGCAGCGCCGACTCGATCGCGCGCTTCTCGGCGGCCTCGCGCGCCTGCGCGAGCGTCATGGTCTGCTGCGCCGTGAAGTGCTCGAGGTCGAGGTCTTCGGCCGAAATCAGCTTGTTCTCCGCCATCACGATGGCGCGGCGCACGCGGTTGATGAGTTCGCGCACGTTGCCGGGCCAGTTGTAGTTGTACATGGCCTCGATGGCCGACGGCGTGAAGCCGCGAATCTTGCGCGCGCTGTCGGTCTTGAATTTGTGCAGGATGTGATGCGCGAGGATCTCGATGTCCTTGCCGCGTGCGCGCAGCGGCGGTTCGTCCACGCGCAGCACGCAGAGGCGGTGAAAAAGATCCGCGCGAAAGCGGCCGTCGCGCATCGCCGCTTCGAGATCCACGTGGGTCGCCGAGATGATGCGCACGTCCACCGGAATCGACTCGTGCCCGCCCAGCCGCTCGATCTTGCCTTCCTGCAGAAAGCGCAGCAGGCTCGCCTGGCTTTCGAGCGGCAGGTCGCCGATTTCATCGAGGAACAGCGTGCCGCCGTCCGCGGCTTCCACGCGGCCGACCTTGCGCTGGTTCGCGCCCGTGAACGCGCCGCGCTCGTAGCCGAAGAGTTCGGACTGCAGCAGGTGATGCGGAATCGCGCCGCAGTTGATCGGCACGAAGGTGGACTTGCGCCGCTGCGAGCGCTCGTGAATGGCGAGCGCGGTGAGTTCCTTGCCCGTGCCCGATTCGCCCGAGATGAAGACGGTCGCGTCGGTGTTCGCCACCTTCCGGATGGTGCGAAAGAGCTGCTGCATTGCCTCGCAGGTGCCCACCATTTCGTCGTCGCCCGCAGTGGCCACGCCCGCCACGAAGTCGAGATCGCAGAGCGTGACCATGCCGTAGGCGTGGCCGACGAGATAGTCGATGGTTGCATTGGCAACCGGGATCTTCACGTAGTCGAAGCAGTAGTGGCGAATCAGGCGGCGCACTTCCGGGTCGGCAAGCCGCTCGCTGTTGGCGAGCGCAATCCAGCCGATCTGTTGCTGGCGCAGCGCGGATTCGAGCCCGGCAACGTCGCGGGCGGCGAAGCTCGTGAGATCGACAATGCCCGCGCAGGTTGCGTCGGGCTTGGCCAGCCGGGCGACGTCGTGCGCGGAGCGGGCGACTGAAATGTTCCAGCCGCGGCTCTTCAGGTGTGCCGCCAGGTCGTCGTCGGGGGAGCGCGCGACGTAGAGCAGCAAGCGTTCGGCCTGAGCAGTCGTCAAAGGTGTCGTGTCCTCGGTTCGGGCGGGCGAAGTGTTCTTGTGGCGCTGCGCTTCGATCTTGTCCGGGCTCGTCATGACGAGACGAGGGCCCGAGCCCGCTAACGACGTAACTGTACCGCTCAAGTGGGGTGATTCGCGCACGATGAGCCTCTTACATCAGAAAGTGTAGGGAAAGCGCACGCCAACCACGAAGTTCGGCGTATCGGGCGTGAGGCCGATCGATACCGAGCCGTTGATGGTCAGATGCTTGTTTACCACGTGATTCAGGCCGAACGTCACGGCGGAGGCGGTGGTTTCGCTGCCCGGCACCTTCGACCAGGCGCCGCCGGGCGCCTTCGTTTCGGTGGCGGGTTCCAGCGCCATGGTGTAGGCCACGCTTGCCGAGTCCTTGTCGGAGAAGGCGAGCGCGACGCCGCCGCCGAACTGGATCACGTCGCCCAGCTTGACGGTGGCGGGCTGCGTCTGCCCGACCACCGACGAGATGTCCGCGAACGAGCGCGACACGTTGTACGTGTACGAGAAGCTGCCGAACAGCACGACCGGGTCGTAGGTCTTCAGCACCGACACGCCGCCCGTGATGTTCCAGAAGCCCGTGCCCGTGGGCAGCTTGGTCGGCGCGACGAGGTTGGTATTGTCCGCATCCACCTGCACGACCTTGATGCCGAAGGGCGAGGTGCCGGTGGGCGCCTTCACGCGCAGGCTCGCCACCACGTCGGGCAGATTGCCGGTCTCCTTGAGCAGCTGATAGTAGAGGCCGAAGTTGACGTCGCCGAGCGCATGCGAGCTGGCGGACGCATCCGACATCGTGCTCGCCGACCCGCCCGCGCCGCCCACGATGAAGTTGCTCGTGCGGTACATGTAGGGCACGTCGGCGTCGATGCTGATGCGGTCAGTGAGCCCGTAGCGCACGTCGAGGTCCGACATGACCTGGTGCGACTTCGTCTCGCCCAGGTTGATGTTGCCGAGGAAGATCGCGTCGAGCGCGAGGAAGCCGGAAAGCTGCAGTTGCCGGCGGTCGTAATAGGTGTCGTTGATGCCCCAGTCGAGCGTGAGCTTGTGGTCGAAGAGCGGGGCGTGTTCGCGTTGCACGACGGCTTCTTCGGCCTGGGTGCGGGCGGGCTCGGCGGCCTTCTGGGTCTGACCGATCGCGCCCGGCGATTCGCCTGACGACGGCGCGCCGCCTGTCCCTCCACCCGTGCCTGCGGCCTTTGCGCTCGCGCCTTCAGGCACCGGCGGCGTGACCGGCACGCCCGTGGCCGTGCCCGTGCTGCTGCCCGGCGCATTCGCGTTGGGATTGATCTGTGCGAGCGGCGGCAGCGGCACCGGCAGGCCGTCGGCGCCGGGCTGCTGGGCAGCGGTGCTGTCGGCTGCGCCGTTGTCGGCGGGCGCGGCGCCTGCGCCGGGCAGCCCGCGCCCGCGCTGTGCCATCTGGAGATCCGTCACCTGGCGCTCCAGCGAATTGATCTGTCTCTGCTGCTCATCGACCACACGCATCAGCGTGTTGAGCCGGTCTTCCAGCGACTGATGCGCAAGCGCCTGCGCGCCTGCTCCCTGCGATATGGCGAGCAGCATCACTGCTGCCGGAATGGCCGCCAACGCCATGCGCGGCCCCCTCGTCCTCTGCAAGTGGTTCATTGTTGGTCCCCCGGTGTTGCGGCCGCGCAGCACCGGTCTCCTGTGTGGCCTGCGCGGCTGCGTTCTTCTTCCGTGTGCTGCCTTTGTTTCTGCGCGTCCTCGGTGACGCGCGTGCGGGCCGGCTGCCCGCCTATCTCCTCACACCGTTCTGCAGGGCTTGTAGTACGCCGAGCTGGCGTAGCGCGTCGGCCGACATCGGCTGCGTCTGCAGATGCAGTTGCAGCTGGTTGGCCACTTGCTGGTTATTGCCTGCGATCTGAAGGAGTTGCCCGATCATGCTTGCCTGTTGGGCGTTGGTCGGTGCAACCGTTTGCGTGGCGATGCCTGCGGGTGTTTGCAGGGCCACCTTGATGCCGCCGCTGCCGAACGTGATGCCGGCTTTGACCGAACCGTCGGCACTGCTGGCGGCTGCCGAGGTCGCGTTGTTCCAGGCGGCGGGCGACGTGTGAGCGTTGGTGGCCGCGTTGAAGTCGATGGCGGCCTGGTTGCTGCCGATGTTGCTGTTGCCCGCGATCTGGGTGATCTGCGAAACGCCGTTGACACTGACGTTTTCGCCACCTGCGGCGCCCGCGTTCGGATTGGCGCCGCCGCTTGCGTTGTGCGCTGGCTCCGTGACCGAAGCCTGCGAACTCACCTGGGCGGCCACCTGGTTGAGCTTGCCGGTCACGAGCGAGAGCGCGCCTTGCGCGACGGCCGTGGCCCCGTTGGGCATTTTCCAGCTGGAGAGCAGTTCCACCACCACGCCCGAGATGATGTCTCCAGCCAGCCCCTTGCCGGTTTGTGCTGCGAGCACGTTGTCGTCCACGGCCTGAAGCCTGAGCGCCGGGACGTTGTCGAAAACGGTCGGACCTTGCCCGGCAGCATGGGCGACCGAAGCCAGACCGAGCGTGGTGATGCACAACGCGCAGCCGGCGGTGAGAAGGTTTCTATCCATGACGAGTCAGAACAACTCTGCCTTGATCAGACCGAACTCTACGAAGGGAATCGCTGCACTTCCGTCTTCCAGCGCACGTTGGCGCAGCTTGAGCGCATGCGATTCGTTGCCCTGCAAAAGCGGAGAGTCCTCCAGAAAAGGTTTGCCGACGACGGCAAAGACGAGCCCGTTCCACTTCTTCACGAAGTCGTCTTCGAGCACGATGCGGTTGCCGAGCGCGGGGTCGGCGACGAAGATGCGGCCGTACTCCGCGTGCTTGACGATGACGAAGTGCTCGTAACCGTCGCTGTTCATCAGCACGAGCACGGGGATCTGCAGGTGGTAAAGCGCCTCGGAGGTGACGCGAAAGCCGCGGCCGCGCAGCCCGATGGTCTCGACGAACTTCTTCATGTCGAGCATCGAAAAGCCGTTCTTGACGACGACCTCGGGAGTCGAGAACGCCATCATGCGGGCGATGAGTTCGCTTTCGGGAATGTCGATGCCGTAGCCGTACTTGAGCAGCGTGGCAAGCGCAGCGGACCCGCAGCTGTAGTCGAACTGCTGCGTGACGATGTGGTTGTAGCGCAGCTCGCGCACCGAGCGCACCTTCACGTTGAAGGGCACGCCGGCCGCGGCGTTCATGTTGAGGGAAGACTGCGCGCGCACCGCGTGCGGCACGACGCATGAGACGGCCAATGCCAGCGCGGACAAAGCAGCGGCCCTGCTCGTTCCAACGAACATGATGTCCCCCTTGGTGATGCGGGCCGACCGGCCTCGACATCAGGTCCGGACCGGCCTCGACGCCGATGTCGAGGCCGGCCGGTTTTTCCCCGTGCAGTGCTGTTGCCTGCGGTGGGAGGTGGCTTAGTGCGATGCCACGCTCGCGACTGCGAGGCCGTTGTGCTGCAGGTTGCCCACGCCCGACGCGATGTTCACGCCGATGTTGCCCGTGGCGCCTGCAAGCGCGCCGGCGCCGAGGTACGACGAGCCGGTGAAGCTGCCCTTCACGCCGGCTTCGGCGGTCTGGCAGTTCTGGTCGCTCGCGATGACTTCGCCGCCGTTGCCGCTCTTGCTATGTTCATCCCAGCCCCTCGGGTCGCTCTTCGAAACCGTCGTGGACGACACGGCAAGGCTGTTGTTCTGCACGTTGCCCGCACCCGACGCCACGTTCACGCCGACATTGCCCGACGCGCCGGCCAGCACGCCGGAGCCCACGGCCGCCACGAAGTTGAGCGGACCCACCTTCGCCTTGCCCGACGAGCTTTGCGTCGAGAAGATCTGCGCGCTGCCGAACACCGGGCCTACGTCCATGTTGGCGAGCGCGGCGTCGTTGGACTGCGCATTGTTGGCACCCGTGGCCATGTTCACGCCGATGTTGCCCTGTGCGCCAGCGAGCGCGCCCGAGTCGATCGTCGCGGCCATCGTGGTGGTCTTGCGCGTGTCGATGTGCTCCGTGACCGAGCCCGTCACCGTCACGCGGCCGGCGTCTTCGGCGTAGTTGCGGTTCCAGCCGTAGGCGTGAGCGTGAGCCGAGTAGTCGTTCGACGTGAACGAGCCGCTGCCGCTGTTGGTGTGCGTGGCGCTGCTCTGGCCGCTTGCCGCGAAGCCGCCCCATGCCACGTCGTAGCCGCTCGCGTTGCCGTGGAAGCCGCCGCCGAAGTTCGACGATTCGTGCGTGTTGAGCGCACCGGCGAAGCCCGCCGCCACGCCGCCGAAGATCACGCCGGGGCCGCCGCCCAGGCCCGCGATGAAGCCCGCCGCGATGAAGCCGTTCGCGGACTGATGCGTGTTCGCGTACTGGTAGCCGCCATAGTTGGCCGAGATGCCCGAGGCGAAGCCGCCACCCTTCACGAAGCTGCCGCTCTTCGACCAGTTCGAGGTGCTCGTATGCGTGTTGTTGTACGCATAGCTGTCGTTCTTGTACGAGTCACTCACGCTCCAGCTGCTGCCGCTGCCGCTTGCGTTGTCCCAGGCGTGCGTGGTGTTCACATTCGTCGTGATGTTGCCCTTGGTGTACGACTGCGGCGGACCTTGCATGTCCACGCCGCCGATGTTGACGCTCTGCGAGTTGTTGACCGTCGCGCCCGAGCTGGCCGCCACGTTCACGTGGCCACGCAGCGTGATGAAGCCGAATTCGCCGATGTCGGTGTAGATGTTGGTGGCCGTGAAAAGCTCGGCGGGGTCGCAGCCGGATCCGCAATTGCGTTCGCCCGCGTAGGCGCCGGTGACCATCGTCGACAGAACAGCCGCTGCAATGAGAGTGCGTTTCATGATTACGCTCCGAAAAACATCAAGTTAAAAAAAGGTGCCCGCCGGGGGACGGAGCACAAAACTGTTGGAACTGACGTTGCCTGCTCCGGCTGTCTGGTTGATCTGCAAGACGCCGTTGACGTTGGCGAAAGCGCCCGCACCGATGGACGCCTGCTGCACGTCGTGGCTGCCCACGGACCTCGCCAGCCCACTGCCGTTGGCGGTCGTAGCGGATAGCACCCCATCCGATACGATCTCCGCTTCACCCGGAGCAGCGCCGATCAAGGCGCTGTTCCGCTGAAGATTCGCTACGCCTGCCGACTGGTTCAGCTGAATCACGCCGGAGGCATTGGAAAATGCGTTGCTCGCGATCACGCTCGCCGCGTTCGTGGCGCGCGCATTGGCGCTCGCGCCTTGCGCGCTTGCCGTGAGGTCGATCGGCATCGCGCCGGTCGTGACCACCGCCTGGTTCGCCTGAACGTTGTCGAGGCCGCTCGCCTGGTTCACGGCGACCACGCCCACCGCGCCGGTGACCGCCGCGCTGCCGATCACGGAGAGCGCGTCGACGCGCTCCGGCACGGTTTGCGCGTGGGCGGCGAGGCTCGCCGCGCTGCTCGCGCCTGCCACCGCGCAGGCGACTAACGTGCGGCCGAGCACACGGCCAACGGCGCGGCCTGAGCCAACATGCCGATCGACGGCAGTCGCGAAGAGAAGACGATGCAGAAGACGCGACGCGCTCATTTCGTGGCTCCCAGTGCGGCACCGAGCGGCGCCAGCGCGCTCGTCACGGTCTGCGAGATCGAGCTGCCGAGACCGGCGAGGCCTGCGCCCGCCGTTGCGTTCGCACCCACGGGAACGGAGTTGCCTGTGGCGCCCAGCACTTGCCCCATGCCGCCGACGCTCGCAAGCGTGGAGCGCACGCCGCTGCCCGCAATGCCGCCCGAACCGTGGGCGCCATTCAGGTCGAGGTCGGTGGCCATGGACGCCATGGCCCCGTTGAACGTGGCGCGCGGGAAGGTCTCCACCTGGACTGCGATGGGATCCTGACTCTTCGGTACCGGCACGAACGCATCGCGCGGCGTGATGGTGCGCTCGATCACGAGGTTGCCCGGCTGCGTGGTGGGCTGCATGAGTTGCTGCGCGGCCGCGGGCGTTGCCGCTGCGGCGGCTGCGCTGGCGAGTGCGCACAGCAGCGCGGCAAACGGGACGCCGCGGCGTGGCACGGGAGATGAGGCGATCATGTCGGTTCCTCGAAACTGGCGGGCGATGTGGGCGCGTGGCGCACGATGCCTCGCCCAGTGGCTCTTGATTGCTCTTAGTTGCCGTTGCGCTGATACGTCGTGACGTTGCTCTGTGCGGCGCGCGCAGCGTCCACCGGAATGGGCAGCGGCGCGGGCGGGGCGATTTCGTCCCACAGCGTCACGCCGTTGCCGCGCATCAGTTGAGGCGTGGCGGCGACCATCATCATTCCCACCGCACCGCCGCGCTGACGCGAGAGCACCTGGTCGTCGAGCGGGATGTCGCTCAAGGTGGTCGCGCCGGGAACGGCCATTGCTCGCGTGAACAGGATGGCTGCGGTGGTGGGGGCCCTACCGGTGTCGGCCTGGGCCACCGTCTGCGACGGCGTCACCGCTGCGGACGGGGTGTCCACGAGGGTGGCGACCGCCGGGTCGGGTGAGGCGATGGCTGCGGCTTCCTGCGCCGAGGCAGAGGAGGCAGCAAATAGCAGTGCTAGCGAGGCGGCGAGCACGAGCGGAGCGCGCCTGGCAATGCATCGTTCTACGCAGTCAACGAGTCGCATGATGTTTCTCCCTGGTGGCCCACGTTTAGCGAAACGTGTGCCATCGCGCGGAAACCATTGACGCGACAGGAGAAGCTGAAATTGGCGCCCGGGCCCAGGTCCGAAATCGCGCCGAAACGTTTCAGCACTGAAACGGCGGGAAGAAAATACCGCTTATTTCGCAATGCGGCAGTCACATTACCAGGGTAATCATGGTAATGGCGCAGAAAACGTTTTATATAATTCGTCAGACATGCAGCCATGCCGCACAGCCTTGTGGGATATGGGCTCCGAGGATTTTATTTGCATATTTGCTGTTGCCCGAACGACGCGTATAGTAAGCTCCTGACACGAGCCGATTTTTAAAAAACCTCAGCATTCGGCCGTTTGAACGCACACATGCCGCTTTCGGGTATCAGCAGTCCACAGGAAATGGAATGGTCGTTCGGTATTTTTTGCCATTAGGCAAATGCCGCCGCCCGTCCGCATGTCCGGAGAATCAGGTGCGTGCTGTCGGATTTTCGGGCGCACGTTGACGAGAGGATCTGAAGAATGGAACCCGCAACACGGCAACTCGTTTATGTCACACGCAACCCCAGTCCGGAGTTGAGTTCGCGCTTTCGTGACCGTGGCTGGCAAGTCGATGTTGTGGAAAGCGCGCGCGACGTGCGCCGCGCCGTGCGCCCGGGTGCCACGGCGGGCGGTCTGCTGGACCTCGCCAGCCGTTTTCAGCCGCATGAAATCGTGACCTTCGAGTCGTGCCTCACCATGCCCAACGTGGGCTGGGTGGCGGCCACGACGGCCGGGCAACTGCAGGACGCGTCGCTGCGCCGGCTGGTCCGTGATTACTGTTTCGACTATGTAACGATGCCGTGGACGGGCGAACGCGTGGTGGATTCGGTGGGCCACGCGTTCGGCATGGTGGAGTTGGGGGAGCCGGCGTCGAACGAATCGGGCGCGGGCGCCGAGGGCGAAATGGTCGGCTCGTGCGACGCGATGCTGGCGCTCTTCCGCTCCATCCGCAAGGTTGCGATGACCGATGCGCCCGTTTTCATTTCAGGCGAATCGGGCACGGGCAAGGAATTGACCGCGGTCGCCATTCATGAGCGCTCCGCGCGGCGCAATGCTCCGTTTGTGCCCATCAACTGCGGCGCCATTCCGCCGCACCTGTTGCAATCGGAACTGTTCGGCTACGAGCGCGGCGCGTTCACGGGCGCGAACCAGCGCAAGATCGGGCGCGTGGAAGCGGCCAATGGCGGCACGCTGTTCCTCGACGAAATCGGCGACCTGCCGCTCGAAAGCCAGGCGAGCCTGCTGCGCTTTCTCCAGGAAGGCAAGGTGGAGCGGCTGGGCGGGCATCAATCCATTCCCGTGGATGTGCGCATCATCTCGGCCACGCACGTGGACATGCAGACGGCGATGATCGAAGGGCGCTTCCGTCAGGATCTCTATCACCGCCTGTGCGTGCTGCAGATCGACGAGCCGCCGCTGCGCGCGCGCGGCAAGGACATCGAGCTGCTCGCGCGGCACATGCTCGAACGCTTTCGCAAGGACGCGAGCCGCCGTCTGCGCGGCTTCTCGCCGGATGCCATCGCGGCGCTGCACAACTACAGCTGGCCCGGCAACGTGCGCGAGCTGATCAACCGCGTGCGCCGCGCCATCGTGATGTCGGAGGGCCGTGCTATCACGGCGCGTGACCTCGAACTCTCGGAGTACGTGGAGATCGTGCCGGTCTCGCTCGCCCAGGCGCGCGAGGCGGCGGAGCGCCAGGCCATCGAGCTTGCGCTCTTGCGCCATCGCGGACGTCTTGGCGACGCCGCGCAGGAACTCGGCATCTCGCGCGTCACGCTATACCGGCTGCTGTGCGCACATGGCATGCGCCACATGGAGGGCGATCTCGGCCATCAGGGCGGGGACTTGCCGGCGAGCGTGCCGCATCTGTGAGAGGGCATGACGCGACATACCGCGGCATGGCCTGACGTTCGGGTACGCGGATGCCGGGCGATCTGCCGGTGCGGCGCCCAATGAGCGATGCCCAATGAGCGATGCCGAGGGCGGTGCCAGGTGAGGCGCACGCGCGCTTGTTAGAATCGGGGGCTTCAGTTCATCCAAACGGCGCCGCGCCGGCCCGAAGGAAGCCCCCGAATGAAACAGTACCTCGACCTCGTCCGCACGATTCTCGACACCGGCACGTGGCAGGAAAACCGCACCGGCATCCGTACCATCAGCATGCCGGGCGCGATGATGCGCTTCGACCTCCAGCAGGGCTTTCCCGCCGTCACCACGAAGAAACTGGCGTTCAAGTCGGCGGTAGGCGAGCTGGTGGGCTTTCTGCGCGCGTCGCGCAGCGCCGCGGACTTCCGCGCGCTCGGCTGCAAGGTGTGGGACGCCAACGCGAACGAGAACGCCCAGTGGCTCGCGAATCCGTACCGCGAGGGGCCGGACGATCTGGGCGACGTCTACGGCGTGCAATGGCGCCGGTGGCCGGCCTACAAGGTGCTCGATGCATCCGCAACGGCGCAACTGGCCGACGCGCAGGCGCGCGGCTTCAAGGTGGTGACGCAGTTCACCGAGGACGGCGCGCAGAAGGTGCTGCTGTACAAGGCAGTCGATCAACTACGCCAGTGTCTCGACACGATCATGCAGAACCCGGCGGATCGCCGCATCCTGTTCCATGCGTGGAACCCTGCAGTGCTCGACCAGATCGCGCTGCCGGCCTGCCATCTGCTGTACCAGTTCCTGCCGAACGCCGCGCGGCGCGAAATGTCGCTGTGCCTCTACATCCGTAGCAACGACGTGGGACTGGGCACGCCGTTCAATCTCACCGAAGGGGCGGTACTGCTTCATCTGGTGGGTCGCCTGACGGGCTACACGCCGCGCTGGTTCACCTATTTCATCGGTGACGCGCACATCTACGAGAACCAGCTGCCGATGCTGCGCGAGCAGCTTACGCGCGAGCCGTACGAGAGCCCGCGGCTCGCCATTTCGGACCGTGTGCCCGACTACGCGCAGACCGGCGTCTACGAGCCGCAATGGCTGGAGCAGATCGAGCCGTCCGATTTCTCGCTGGTGGGGTATCGGCATCACGAGCCGCTGACGGCGCCCATGGCCGTTTGAATCGACGGGCAGCGCAGCTTCTGCGGCGCTCGTGCCGCTGTGCGCGGCTTGCTTTTTGTCCCGTTCGTCCGGCTTGCGCCGATGCGCCGCAGGCATTCCGCCGCAGCGTTGCAGGTCTGAAACGGTCGCGCCGCTGGTAAATCACAGCATCACGCCCGCTTCGCGATTTCGCGGAGCGGGCGTTTTCTTTTGCAAGTGAGACTTTCCCTTCGCGGAAAAGCCTCGCCTAGCCGTGATGGTGCTCGTCGCGCTGGCCGGCTGCAGGCGCGGGTGCGGGTGCGGCGTGCGGCTGAACGGCCTGCGGCTGCGGATGGAATTCCTGACGCGGCTGGGGCTGCGGTTGCGGCTGAGGTTGCGGATGGAATTCCGCGCGCGGCTGAGGTTGCGACTGAGGCTGAGGCTGCGGACGGAACTCGGCACGCGGTTGCGGCTGAGGCTGTGGACGGATTTCCGGACGCGGTTGCATTGCCTGCGGTGCGCGAACTTCTGGCCGTGGTTGCTGCACCTGGGGTGCCGCCATCGGAGCGCGCGGCTCAAACTGCGGGCGCGGCGCCTGGGCCGCTGCCTGTGGCGCGCGGACGGTTTCGCGCGGCTGCTGTACCTGAGGCTGGCCACCCGGCTGCGCGCCGCCTTGCGGCATGAGCGCCTGACGTTGTTGGCTTTGCCCTTCCGGCGCATGCGGCACCGGCTGTCCGCCTTGCGGCGCAAACGCCTGACGTTGCTGGCCCGCAGCCTCCGGTGTGCGGGGCATCGGTTGTCCGCCTTGAGGTGCAATGCGCGATTCTTGTGGCGCCGCTTGTGCGCCGTTGACGCGCGGCTGCCCTTGCATCGCCATCGGCGTGTGGGGTTGCGTCCAGACCGGCTCGCGCCGCGCGTTTGCCTGGGCCGGCTGCGGCTGCTGGCCGCCGGCAGCAACAGCGCCGCGCGGCATGCCGTTCTCGGGTCGCACGCCGGGTTGTGGCGGCCTTGGCACACCGTTGCCGGGCTGGGGCTGCCGCTCGAGCGCGGCCATCGGTGCACCGGGCTGCGGCCGGGCTCCGCCGCCTGGTACGGCCCCCATGCCCGGCCGTTGCGCTGCCTGAGGACCGGCCCCCGCTGCCGGCATGCCGGGTTGCGCGCCCGGTTGTCCGGCTCGTTCCGCTTGTCCATTCGCGGGCGGCTGATGCCCCGGCCCGGCGGCGGCCAGCGTCGGCGAATGCGGCGGCACGAGTCTCACATTCGGAATCGCCTGCACGGCCGGATTACGCGGCACGTTGCCGATGAACCCGCTACGCGCGGGCGCGGAAGTCCTCACCACCGGCGCGCCCGCGCCCGGCACCACGCCGCCATGCGCCGCACGTTGTGCGAGCGCATCGTGGAAGGCCGGCGGCGCGACGGGCCGCCGCGTGGCGACGACCTGGCGTTCGCCCGCGCTCGCGGGCGGTCGGAACCCGGCGTTGCGCAAACCCGGGCCGAAACTCTCGCGCACTGGCGCGATGCCAGGCGTGCCCGATTCGATCCTCGCGTGTTGCCACTGCCGCGGATCCACCTTCTGCGCGAACCGCGACGCGGGCTGCCCGTGGACGAACGCCGTGGCCGGCACAGCCGTGATGGCCCCCGGTGCCCGGTAGTTGATGTACGTGTTGTGAACATTCGTGATGTTGGTGATGTTCACGTTGTTGCGGTAGTTGTTGATCACGACAGGCTGATTCACCCGTTCGTAGTAGTGCGGACTCCAGTTGCACCAGCGCGGATGCCACGGCTCGCCGGGGCCGAGCGGGAACCACGCCACCCCGGCCGCTGCCACGCCGCCCAGCGTGAGGCTCACGCCCCAGTCGACGCCTCCGCCTCCGCCACCCACGAACGCCACCAGCGCCGGCGCATAGACAGGTGGCGCCGCTTCTACGACCGGACCCGGCACCCAGGCCCATGTGTCGTCGACGTAAGCCCAGCGGCCGTAGTGGTAGGGCGCGAAACCCCACGGAGCGTCGTCGACCCAGGTCCAGCCCCATGGTGCTTGCCATACCCAGTGTCCGTCGTGATAGGGCGCCCATCCCGCGGGCACCGCATTGGGCACCCAGACGTCGCCGTACTGCGGATCGTCGCGCCAGGACCCGTTCGCGTCGAGATCCTGGTAGCCCGGCATTTCGCGCGAGACGTAGCGCGCGGACACCGAGCGGTCTTCGGCCGCGTCGCGCGCGCCGCTCCACTGGTCGAACACGTCGGGCGCGGGGGCGCCGCTCGCCGCCACCTGCTGCAGGTTCGTACCGGCGAACTGGACCTGCTGACCCGCCTCGACAGGCATCTGCCCGCCGTCGCCGTACACGGTAGCGCTGCCGCGCCGCACCGTGACGGTAGTGGTGCTGCCGTCGGGCGCGACGTCCACGCGGTAGTCGCCGGGGCCGTTCACGCCGAGCGCGAGGTTCGGTGTGTCGATCTCATAGCTGCTGCCGGGCGGCAGCGAGCGAACGTGGGTGGACAGCGTGCCCTGCGCGACCTTCAGTTGCGTCGAGGTGTCGTCGAGGTTGAGGACGTCGAGACTTGTCTGTTCGTCCATGCGTACCGCGGTGGAGCCGATGTGCAGTTCGGAGCGCGCGTTGCGGTCGTTCCAGAGCTGGTCGCCGGTGGTGAGCGGCCGGTTCAACTGCGCGTATGACCAGTCCGATGCACCGGCGGGCTGCGTAGTTACGGCACCGGCCATGTAGTCGAGCCGCGCCACACGGCCGGGCGGGTCGCCTGCCTGCGTGACGGCTGCGCCGGGGGCCACCGGCGGCGTTTGCGCGAGCGCCGGCAAGGCTGCGAGGTTGAACGCGGCAAGCACCGCGCAGACGATGATGGCGGGGCGGCTTATGCGTCCCGTGCGGCTGACGCGAGTCGCGGAACTGGCGCGTCGAAATAGCGTGAGCGATGTGGCTGGCGTTTTCATTGTGTGTCTCCGACGGAGCGGGGCGGCCACGCGCGATCGCGGCCGGCACGGCGCGCCCTCGGAATTCACTCTATCCGCGGTGCATGTTTCAAGGGGCAGTCATTTGTAAGGGCGTCATGGTGCGCTGTAACAAAATTTGTCCCGGATGCGGGGGCCTTTCGAGCGCCTTGCGTCTGAAGGTCGCGCAAGGCGTTTGCCTGACCGCGCCTCGCTGCTTTGCCGCGCTGTACGGACCGGTTGGGGCGGCAGGCGGCCGGGCGGTAGCCCCCGCGGTTGATCCGGTAGTTGACCCAGTTGACGCGGCAGTAGGCGCAGCAATCAGCTCGACAAGAATTCGTCGAACGCGCGTTGCCCGGGCGGCGTGATACGGAGAACGCGCGGGCGCTCCGCGTGTTCCACCCAGCCGCGTGCGGTCCAGGCGTCGAGCAGGGCCGCGCCGAGCGAGCCGCCCAGATGCGGCCGGCGTTCGCTCCAGTCGGGGCAGGTGCAGGCGAAACGCCGCCGCCGTCGGCGCTGTGCGACAACGTCGATGCCCCAGTCCGCGAGGCGCGCTGCCCCGGCCGGCGTGGCGTCGAGTTCGTCGCCGTGGGCGCTCAGCAGTCCGTCGCGGACGAGCCGGTCGAAGACGTTCACGGCCAGCTCGCCCGCCATATGGTCGTAGCAGGTGCGCGCGTAGCGCATGTCGAGCGGCACGGTGCGGGCCGGGCGCGGTGCCGGCCGTTGCGGTGCGGCGGCTTCGGCCAGATGCGCGAGGGCTTCGATCGACGCCGCGATTTCGGGCGTGGCGATGCGGAAGTAGCGGTGGCGGCCGCGCACTTCGAGCGCGAGCAGGCCGCTTTCCGTGAGCCGCGCGAGGTGGGCGCTCGCGGCGGAGGGCGAGAGCCCGGCGATCAGCGTCAGTTCGCCAGCGGGGCGCGCGCTGCCGTCCATGAGCGCCCACAGCATGGCGGCGCGGCCAGGGTCGGCAAGCAGCGCGCCGATGCGCGAGAGCCCGGGGAAATGGCTCGAATCGGCGGAGTGGGGAAGGGACATCGGAACCTCCTTTCGGTGCGCCAGCGTAGCAACGCAATGCGGCGTGCTGCGCGGTTGGCCTCTTTCGTCGGAACTGGTCTGCACTGTAGCGGATGCCGGCATTCGACGTTTCAGGCTGACGTGAAGCGTGGACTGCACGGCGACGATTCGTGCCGCGCCTGGTTCACCTGCGGCGCTCACAGTCCCTGCGCTAGAATCGGTGGCTCCAGATTTCGAACGTCAGTCGCCCAGCCAGCCATGAAATTTTCCTGGGTCGTTGCCGCCGTGCTTGCCGGCATTCTGTGCAGCGCCTGTGCCGCAGGCGGACCGTCTGCATCGTCGGGCGGCGGGAGCGGCATCACGATGTACGGCACCATCGACGAAGGCATCAGCTACCACAGCAAGTAACGCGGCCACGCGCGCCCGCCGCATCTCCGACAGAACCACCGCGCTTTATGGCGCCCCGTATAATCGGCTCCTTCCATATACATCCGCACGAGCGGAGTCAATGACCGGAGTCAAGATGAGTACCCCTTCGAACGCACACGACCGTTCCGAAACCACGTTCCGGTTTCTGGCCGAGCCGAGCTCGGTGAATTTCGGCGGCAAGGTCCACGGCGGCGCGCTCATGAAGTGGATCGACGAAACCGCCTACGCCTGCGCGGCCGTGTGGTCGAGCCGCTATTGCGTGACGGTGAGCGTGGGCAACATCCGGTTCCGGCGTCCCATTCATGTCGGCAACATGGTGGAGCTACGCGCGCGCGTCGTGGCGACGGGCCGCACCAGCATGCATATCCACGTTTCCGTTCACGCGGGCGACCCGAAGAGCGGACAGTTGCGCCAGACCACCGACTGCCTCGTCGTGTTCGTCGCCGTGGACGAGACGGGCACGCCCATGCCGGTGCCGTCGTTCGTGCCCGAGACGGACGAGCAGAAGCGCCTCGCCCGTTACGCGATGGACGTGAAAGAAGCGCTCGACGCGATCGTGGAACTCAAGCCCGAAGAGGTGGCAGCGGGCGCGGTTTGAAGGGCTTTAAGGGCTCGAGCGGCATGGCGCAGGCGTTCACCGCCTACGCCACGGCCGAGTTACTCGCCGGCGCCATCAACCCTTGCCCGGCACTTGTCCCACCATATCCTGCGGCCGCACCCACTCGTTGAACTGCTGCTCCGTCACGTAGCCGAGCGCGAGCGCCGAAGCCTTGAGCGTGGTGCCTTCCTTGTGCGCTTTCTTGGCGATCTGCGCGGCCTTGTCGTAGCCGATGTGCGGATTGAGCGCAGTCACGAGCATCAGCGACTCGTTGAGCAGCGCATCGATGCGCTCGCGATTCGGCTCGATGCCCACCGCGCAGTTGTCGTTGAAGCTGCGCGCGCCATCGGCAAGCAGCCGCACGGATTGCAGCACGTTGTGCGCGATCATCGGGCGATACACGTTGAGTTCGAAATTGCCGCTCGCCCCGCCCATGTTCACGGCCACGTCGTTGCCGAACACCTGGCAGCACAGCATCGTCACCGCTTCGGACTGCGTGGGATTCACCTTGCCCGGCATGATCGAGCTGCCCGGCTCGTTCTCTGGAATCGACAGTTCGCCGAGTCCGCAGCGCGGGCCGCTCGCGAGCCAGCGGATGTCGTTGGCGATCTTCATGAGGCTTGCGGCCACCGTCTTCAGCGCGCCGTGCGCGAAGACGAGCGCGTCGGCGGCGGCCATCACCTCGAACTTGTTGGGCGCCGTGACGAAGGGCAGCCCCGTCAGCTTTGCGATGGCTTCGGCCACTTTCCGGGCGAATTGCGGATGCGCGTTCAGGCCCGTGCCCACCGCCGTGCCGCCCTGCGCGAGTTCGTAGAGGTGCGGCAGCGTCGACTCCACATGCCGGATGCCCTGGTCGAGCTGCGCCACGTAGCCCGAGAACTCCTGGCCGAGCGTGAGCGGCGTGGCGTCCTGCAGATGCGTGCGGCCGATCTTCACGATGTCCGCGAAGGCCTTCGCCTTGCCGTCGAGCGTCTCGCGCAGCGTCTTCAGCGCGGGCAGCAGATGCGTGACGATGCCCACCGCGGCGGCGACATGCATCGCCGTGGGGAACACGTCGTTCGACGACTGGCCGCGGTTCACGTCGTCGTTCGGATGCACCTTGCGCGCTTCGCCGCGCACGCCGCCCAGCAGCTCGCTCGCGCGGTTCGCGATCACCTCGTTGAGGTTCATGTTGGTCTGCGTGCCCGAGCCCGTTTGCCACACGGCGAGCGGAAACTCGTTGGCGTGTTTGCCCGCGATGATCTCGTCCGCGGCCGTCATGATGGCGCGCGCCTTCGCTTCGTCGAGCACGCCGAGGTCGAGATTCACTTGCGCCGCGGCGCGCTTGATGGTGGCGAGCGCGGTGATGATTTCGGGCGCCTGCTTTTCCGTGGAGATGCGGAAGTTCTGCAGCGAGCGCTGCGTTTGCGCGCCCCATAGCTGCGCGTTGGGCACGGCGATTTCGCCGAACGTGTCGCGCTCCATTCTGACGTCTTCGGTCATAGCTTCGCTCCGTATGACGAGCGTTGCCGGTCGCGCGATGGTTGCAACCGGCAGAGGCTCTGGGTGGATGGCGTATCGTCGCGAGACGGTGCGCCGCAGTTCTTCGCTGCAGTTTCTCGATTCAGGGACGTTCGCGCGGGCAGGGCGTTCAGGGCGCAGTGGGCTTCAGAGCTGATCGTCCACCGGCAACAGCAAGAATAGCCCGGTCAGCAGATTCCTGTAGAAACCCGCCTGCGGGTCGAAGTTGTAGGTGCGCATCTCGCCGTCGTCCTCGCCGGTCCAGACAAGCGGCGAGGGCGGCGCGCCGATGCGCCGCAGCGAGGCGGCTTCCTGCGGCGAGGCCAGTTGCACGCGATAGCTCGCCGTGGGCGCCGTTGCGCTTTTGAAGAGCGCCGCGGCCTGACTGGCGATCTGGGGGCTGTGCACGATGAGCGCGAGTTCGGTATTCAGATGCACCGAGCGCGGATCGAGATTCAGCGAGCCGATCACGAGCGTGCTGCGGTCGATGATGTAGGCCTTCGCGTGCAGGCTTGCGCGCGAGCGCGAGCCCGTGAAACCCACGCTGCGTTCGCGTTGCACGGGCTTGAATTCGTAGAGGTCCACGCCGTGCTCCAGAAGCGGCACGCGGTACGGACTGTAGCCGGCCTGCACGGCGACGGCGTCGGTGGCCGCCAGCGAGTTCGTGAGAATCGCCACGTGCACGCCGCGTGCCGTCAACCGCGAGAGCGCCTTCACGCCCACTTCGTGCGGCACGAAGTAGGGCGAGAAGACCTGCAGACTCTCGTGCGCGCCGCGCATCAGTTCGAAGAGCCGCTGCGCGGGCGGGCTCTTGTAGTCGGCCGTCGGCACGGCCACCTTGTCGGGCGTGTCGGCCTTGAATTCGGCCGGGGCCCAGACGAGACCCAGTTCGTCACGCGCGATCTGCTGCGCAAGCGGTGTCGCATTGATCGGCTTCGCGTCGTAGGGATCGGCGTTTTCGCGCCAGTGCTCGCGCAGTGCGTCGCGCGCGAGGTCGAGATCGTGCGGGTCGAAGCTTTGCCGGTTGAGCACGCGCAGCGGGTAGGCGCTCGCGCTGTTCCAGTACCGGTCGAAACTCGCGGAGATGTCCGCGACGATGGGACCGGCGGCAAGCATGTCGAGATCGCGGAACTCCAGCGTGGGGCTCGCGTTGAAATACTCGTCGCCGAGATTGCGGCCGCCCACGATCGCGAGCTGGTTGTCCACGATCATCGCCTTGTTGTGCATGCGGCGCGTGAAGGTGTCGATGCGCGTGAACAGGTCCGTGGTGCGCTCGAACATGCTCAACTGCTCGCTGCCGAACGGATTGAACACGCGGATCTCGATCTTCGGATGCGTGTTGAGCGCGGCCATCAGCTTGTCGATGTCCTTGAAGTTCAGGTCGTCGACCAGCATGCGCACGCGAACGCCCTGATCGGCCGCATAGAGCGCCGCGCCGAGCAGCAGCTTGCCGGTGGTGTCCTCGTTGGCGATGTAGTACTGCATGTCGAGGGTTTTCGTGGCGGCGCGCGCGAGCGCAATGCGCATCTGCAAGGCTTCAGTGCCGGCGGAGAGCAGTCTGAATCCGGACTGGCCGCCATGGGCCTTCACGGGCGCGTCGAGCGCTTCGGCAAGTGGCGTGGAAGCGCCGGGCGGCAGCGCGTGCGTGACGTCGCGCGGATAGGCGGTAGCGGGTGGGCGCGTGGCGCAGGCGCCGAGCGCGAGCGCTGTAACGAAGGCGAGCAGAAGGCTGGCGAGCCGGCTCGCAAACCCGGCAGGCGCGTCATGGCAGAGACGTGCCGCAGGCGTTGCGCGGACACGCTTGCGCCACAGCGCTGCGACGGACCGGTCGATGTACGGCAGCACGCCTCGTCCTCCACGGGTGGTGTTGTCGGCGCCGGCCTGACGGGGCCGGTACCCTGTGGAGAACATTCTACGGGCAATTGTTAAGGCAGGCTGTGGGGCGGTACCGCACGTGGGTGCGCGGTCGATGGGGGCGCGGGCGTGAAAAAAAGCCCGCGCAGTGCGCGGGCCCAAACCCTGTCAGAGGAGTGTCACGGAAAACGGCTTCATCGTAGCGTGCACGCCATGTGCTACCAACCAACGATCCGTGCGTTGCTTATCGTCGGCGCGCTGCGATGCTTCGCCCCCGCGTTGTTCTGACGTTTCGATCAAGCGCGGTCTTGCCCTGCGCCCGGCCCACGCTGAAGGCTCAAGCGGTGAAAGCGCAGCGTCATCAGAACAGCCACGCTCGCGAGCCCCGCGGCGAGCCCCCACCACAACCCGCGCGCGCCCAGGCCGAAGTGAAACGCGAGCGTGTAGCCCGTCGGAAAACCGATGCCCCAGTAGCCGAACGCAGCCGCGATCATGGGAACGCGGGTGTCCTTGAGGCCGCGCAGGCAGCCCGAGGCCACCGTCTGCATGCCGTCCACGATCTGGAAGATCGCCGCCACGCCGAGCAGCGACGCGGCAAGCGCGACGGTGTTCGCGTTGGCGGGGTCGTCGAGCTTGAGGTAGAGCCCGACGATCCAGTGCGGCGCGACGATCAGCACGAGCCCCGAGAGCGACATGAACGCAACGCCGAGCACGAGCGCGACGAAGCCCGCATGGCGCGCGGCAAGCGGCTGCGCCGCGCCTTCCCAGAAGCCGACGCGCACATTGGCCGCCTGGCCGATCGAGAGCGGGACCATGAACGACACGGACGCTACGTTGAGCGCAATCTGGTGCGCCGCGAGCTGCGATTCGCCCAGCACGCCCACCATGAGCCCTGTGGCGAGAAAGAGCGTCGATTCGACCCCGTACGTGATCGCCACCGGCCAGCCGATGCCGAACAGTTCACCCATCAGCGGCACGGTGGGGCGCCGGGCAGCGACGAAGTGCCGGTAGCGCGGCCGCAAATGGAGCAGCGCCGCCAGCACGAGCGCGGAGAGCCAGACGGTGAGCGTTGTGGCCGCGGCCGAGCCGAGAAAGCCGAGCCGCGGCAGTCCGTACACGCCGTGGATGAGTCCGTAGTTGAGAAACGCGTTGACGAACACGCTCGCAATCGAAACACCGAGCAGCCGCCGCGCTGCGCCAATGGCGGGCAGAAACGAGCGCAGCAGCCCGATGCCCGCAAGGCTTGCGGGCGCGGCCCAGCGCAACACCGCGCAGTACTCGCCCACGTTGCGCGCGAGCAGCGGAGGTTCGCCGAACGCGAGCAGAATCGGCGTGGCAAACGACAGCAGCGCGAACGCCGGCACGGTGAGCAGCAGCGAGAGCACGAAGCCGGTCCAGTAGATGTGCGGCACGTGATGCTCGTTCTGCGCGCCGCGCGCGTTGGCCACGGTCACGCTCACGGAGGTGAGCACGCCTTGCAGCAGCGTGACGACGACGAAGTAGAGCGCGGCGCCGAGGCCGCCGGCGGCGAGCGCATCGGCGCCGAGCGAGCCGAGCAGCACCGTGTCGGTCACGCTCATGGCCATCTGGGCGAGCTGCGCGATGGCGAGCGGGGCGGCGAGGCGGGCGGTGTCGGCGGCGTGGCGGGAAAGCGTGGGCGGCCTCGTGCCCACGCGCGAGAAGCTCGATTGCTGGGTCATGGGAAGGGAAAAAACGGCGCGAGCGTACGGGCGCGCCGCGATTCTTATGATGTCTTTCGGGACGGACAGCTTATTGCGGGAACGGGCAGTTGTCGATGGAAAAGCCCGTTTTTGGTGCAGTTTCTTTCAATCGGCTTCGCGCACGGCGATGCGTGTATCGCCGAACAGCACGACCTGGCCCGCGCGTATCTTGCACGTCTTGCGCAGCTCCACTTGACCGTCCACCTTCACTTCGCCTGCGGCCACCAGCTGCTTGGCCGCGCCGCCGCTGTCGGCGAGGCCGGTGATCTTCAGCAGGTTATGGAGTTCGACGTAGTCGCCGGTGAGCGGGAAATCGAGATTGGGCATGGCGCACGCGAGGGAACAGGTTCAAGGGCTCGCATCATAAGCCCGCGGGCGCGGGCGCGTCGAACGGATTGCGTGGAGGCCGCGGGTGCGTGGGCGGGCAAGGGTTCTGCGCGCTTGTCTCGTAGGGGTGTATGGATATACAGTGTGCGTCGCCATCTTCCCATTCTGCCTACGCCGTGCCTTCCGCTTTCGTTCCGGTTTCCGCTTCTGTTCGCGATTCGTCTGCCCTCGTCGAGCGCCCCGCCGCGCATGGCGGCGCAAGCCCGACGCCCGAAATGGCAGCCGAGGTTGCAACGAAAGTCGCCGCCTGGCTCGCGAAGCTCAACGACGCCCAGCGCGCGGCCGTCGAGCACGGCGTCGGCGAGGCCGGCGCGCCCGCGCCGCTCGTGGTGATCGCGGGCGCGGGCTCGGGCAAGACCAATACGCTTGCGCATCGCGTGGCCCATCTTGTCGTGAACGGAGCGGACCCGCATCGCATCCTGCTGCTCACCTTCTCGCGCCGCGCCGCCGACGAAATGACGCGCCGCGTGACGCGCATCGCCGCCGGCGTGCCGGGCGCGTCTGCGGCGCTCGCGCACGGGCTCATGTGGGCCGGCACGTTCCACGGCGTGGGCGCGCGGCTCTTGCGCGAGTACGCCGAGCGCATCGGCCTCGCGCCTGGCTTCACCATCAACGACCGCGAAGATTCCGCGGACCTCATCAACCTCGTGCGCCACGAACTCGGTTTGTCGGCGAAGGAACGGCGGTTCCCGTCGAAGTCCACGTGTCTCTCGATCTATTCGCGCGTCGTGAATACCGGTGCGTCGCTCGCCGATGTGCTCGCCCGTGCGTTTCCGTGGTGCTGCGAGTGGGAGGCGGACCTGCGCGCGCTCTTTGCCCGCTACGTCGAGGCGAAACAGGCGCAGAACGTGCTCGACTACGACGACCTGCTGCTGTACTGGGCGCACATGGCCGCGGAGCCCGCGCTTGCCGCCGAGCTTTCCGCGCGCTTCGATCATGTACTCGTGGATGAGTACCAGGACACGAACCGCCTGCAGGCGTCGATCCTGCTCGCCCTCAAGCCCGACGGGCGCGGCCTGACGGTGGTGGGCGACGACGCCCAGGCCATCTACTCGTTTCGCGGCGCCACGGTGCGCAACATCCTCGACTTTCCCGCGCAGTTCGATCCGCCCGCGCGGCAGGTCATGCTCGAGCGCAACTACCGTTCCACGGCGCCCATTCTCGAGGCGTCGAACGCGGTGATCGGGCTCGCCAAAGAGCGCTTCGCGAAGAACCTCTGGACCGACCGCGCGAGCGAGCAGCGTCCGCGGCTCGTTACCGTGGCCGACGAAGCCACGCAAGCGCGCTATGTCGTCGAGCAGGTGCTCGAGGCGCGCGAAGCGGGCATGAAACTGAAGTCGCAGGCCGTGCTGTTTCGCGCGGCGCACCACAGCGCGGCGCTCGAAGTGGAGCTGGCTCGACGCAACATTCCGTTCGTCAAGTTCGGCGGGCTGCGTTTTCTCGATTCCGTGCACGTGAAAGACGTGCTCGCTGTGCTGCGTTGGGCGGAAAACCCGCTCGACCGCGTGGCGGGCTTTCGGGTCGTGCAACTGCTGCCTGGCGTGGGGCCGGCCACGGCGGCGCGGCTGCTCGATCAGGTCGCAGCCTGCAAGGGTACCTGGACTGCCGCCGACGCGCTCGCGGCATTCGCGCCGCCACCGCGCGCCGCAGAAGACTGGGCCGCGTTCGTCGCGATGATGTCGACGGTCTGCTCGCGCACGAGTGCATGGCCTGCCGAGTTCGAGCTGATCCGCCGCTGGTACGAACCGCATCTGGAACGCAACCACGAAGACGCCGCCATGCGTCACGCGGACGTGCTGCAGATGGAAAGCATTGCGGGCACGTACCCGTCGCGCGAACGCTTTCTCACGGAACTCACGCTCGATCCGCCCGATGCCACGAGCGGCGAGTCCGGCGTGCCGCTGCTCGACGAGGACTACCTGATTCTCTCCACGATCCATTCGGCGAAGGGCCAGGAGTGGCGCAACGTGTTCGTGCTCAACGGCGTGGACGGCTGCATTCCGTCCGACCTGGGCACCGGCAGCGACGAAGAGATCGACGAGGAGCGCCGCCTGCTCTACGTGGCGATGACGCGCGCGAAGGAAGACCTGCACATCGTCGTGCCGCAGCGCTTCTATGTGCACAACCAGACGCAAGCGGGCGACCGGCATGTCTGGGCCTCGCGCACGCGCTTCATTCCGGCGCCGCTGTTGCCGCTCTTCGAGGCGCGTGCGTGGCCGCCCGTGCCCGTCGCCGCCGCGCCCACGGCGGCGGGGCTGGCTGCGGCGGCTCACGCCAAGGTGGAGATTGCGGCGAAGCTCAGGAAGATGTGGGACTGAGCAGGGTTATTGCATCCGAGGCCAAGGCGGCTGGCGTGCTGGCTTCAGCGCTGCGCCCTCAGCGCGACTGACGCTGCTGCTGTTGCTGGTTGCGCACGGGCGGCGTGAAGACGTTGCGCAGCCACGCCGCGAGGCGAGCGAACACGTCGTAGGGTTCTTCGACGAAGATCTCGGGCTTGAGCAGGCGCAGGTATTCCATGATCTGCTGCGCTTCCTGCTTCTGGAACGAGCCGTGCGAAATGCCAAGGCGCAGCAGCCCGCGCAACTCGCCCAGCTTTTCGCGCGACGCGCTGCCCACACTCGTTTCGCAGGCGATCTTCGCCTCGTAGATGCGCTGGCGCAGCGATTCCGCGAGCCGCCACGCCGGCGTCTGCATCACTTCTTCGAGCGTCTGGATGTCCTGCACGGCCGACTTGATCTGCGCCGAGAGCGGATCGATCAGGTTGGGCGCGGCCTGCGCCTCGTTGACGATCGCCGTGGCCCAGTCGCGACAGTGCTTGGCGAGCTCGTCGGGCGTCCATTCGGAGCGGGCGGCGAAACCGAAGCCGTACTCGGCGGCCTGCCGCATCAGGATGGCGACGACGTCCGGAAATTCCTTGTCGAGCGTGCGTTTTGCCCACGCGTACTGGCCGCCCTGAAGCATGCGCTGCACCGCGTGCTCGGTGAGCGGCACCATGTTGTCGAGCAGCTTCGCACGCAGGAAGTCCTCGAACGAGGGCGTCGCGAACTGCGGGTCGAGCTTGAGCGACACGCGCAGGAACGCGTCGAAATCCTTGCGTAGCGACACAAGGGTTTCTTCCTTCAGCGTAAGGGTGATCTGGCCCATGTTGTTATCCCGTTTCCCCGGTCCGCCCCTCTTCGTGGCGCCGTGGCGTATCTGCTGTATGCCGGCGGAGCGTCCTTCGCGCGGGTTGCCGGCGTCTTCACGTTCGTGACGGCGCGGTGAACGGACGACGCGCGTCGCGCGATCTGCGTGCGATCCGGGCGCATTGCGCGCCGCCAGGCCGGCGGGCACCAGGGCCGGAGCCGGCGCGAAAAGCGGATTTCGATCGGCGGACTTCGATCTGTTTAACGGCGTGCGGTGGGCAAACTTGAGGAAGTCATGACGCAGCGCACGAAACGCCGGCCTCCGGGGCGGGCGCGCCGGGGGCTCACGTTCGGCGGACGGGGAAGGGACGGGGGCGCTAACGCAGCACGACGCCTTGCCAGACAAAGAACACGGCGAGCCCCACGGCGATAGTGAGCAGCGGCCGGCGCGTCAGCGCGCTCACGGCGATAGCCGCGAGCGCGCCGACGAGCTGCGGATTGCGCCACGTCAACTCAGGGCTGCCGTGCGGGGCGACCGCCATGGGGACGATGAGCGCCGTGAGCACGGTGACGGGCACGAAGCCAAGCGCCGTGCGCACGAGCGGCGGAAAGACGACGCGGTCGCCCAGCACGAACACGGCCGCGCGGATCGCCCAGGTGATGAGCGCCATGCCGAGAATCAGGAGCGCGTAGTTCATCGGCTTGCCTCTGCGGTGCGTCCGCGCGAGGCGCCCGGCAGCGACAGCGCGACACCCACCGCGACGCCGGCGAGCACGGCGCCCAGCAGTCCGAGCTTGTAGGGCCACGTCTGCCAGAGCAGCGCGAGCGTGCCCGCGGTGACCGCGGCCGCGAAGTAGCGGACGGCCACCAGCTGCGGCACGACGATGGCGATGAAGGTGGCGACCATCGCGAAGTCGAGCCCGAGCGACTGCAGTCCCGGAAAGGCCGCGCCGAACAGCAGTCCGGCCGCCGTCCAGAGCTGCCAGTTCACGTACATGGCGAGCCCGGAGCCGAAGAAGTACCAGGGGCCAATGGCGTCGAACCGGCCATGCGGCTGACGACGATAGTGGGCCCAGGCCACGGCGAATACTTCGTCGGTGAGCAGGCCGGCGAGCACCAGCCGCCAGCGCAGCGGCAGGTGCGCCACATAGGGCGCGAGCGTCGCGCTGTACAGCAGATGCCGCAGATTCACCACGAGCGTCGTGCCGAGCACGACCGGAAAGCTCGCGCTGCCCGCAATCAGGCCGAGCGCAATGAACTGCGCCGAGCCGGCGAATACCGCGAGGGACATCAACTGCCCTTGCCACACGTGAAGCGGTCCCGACGTGACGAGCGTGCCGAAGATGATGCCGAACGGGGCGGCGCCGACCATCATCGGAATCGTGTCGCGCGCGCCCGCCGTGAATTCCTTGAAGCGAATGGAACGGGTCACTCTCTCCTCCTTTTGCCGCGAGCTTAACGGAGGGCGTAGGCAGCTGGCTTGTACGTTCTTGCGGCGGGGTGGGGAGGGTGTTCCCAGGGCGGTTATGCCGCTTGCCAGCGCCCCGGCGGCACGCCGAACATGCGGCGGAAATGGCGCGTGAAGTGGCTTTGATCGACGAAGCCGCTGGCCGCCGCGACCTCGGCCACCGGCCGGCCCGCGCGCAGGGGCGCAAGCGAGCGTTGCAGGCGCATCTGGTTGCGCCACGCGTGCGGCGGTAGCCCCGTAGCCTGGGCGAAAAGGCGTGCCGCGTGAAAGGGCGAAAGGCTGACCGCTGCCGCGAGGTCGGCAAGCAGAAGCGGCGTGGCGAGATGGCTGGCGAGGTGTTCCTTCATCGTTGCCACACGCGGGTCGCGCGCCGGGCGCAGCACGTGTTCCGGCGGCGTGCGGCCGTAGCGGACGAGCAGCGTGGCGAGCGCGTCGAGCAATGCCGATTCGGCAGCGAGCGGGTCCGCCGTCGGCGTGGACGTCGGAGCGGGCAGTCCGGCGGCGCCGGCTTCGAGTAGCTGGTGCGCACGAGAGAGGCGGCGCGCCAGGTCGGCGTCGCGAATCACGTCGGCGTCGAACCACGGCAGCGGCTGCGCGCCGCCCGCGATGTCCTGCGCGAGGCTGTGCATGTACTCGATCGGCACGTACATCACCCGATAGCGCCAGCCTTCGTCCACGGCACGCGAGCCCGTATGCACCTCGCCGGGATTGATCACCGGCACGCTGCCCGCTTCGGCGACGTAGTGCGTGGCGCGATAGCGATAGCGTTCCGCGCCTTCCTCGATCACGGGAATCGTGTAGGCGTCGTGCCAGTGCGGTGTGAACTCGTGATCGTGATATTCCGCGGTGAGCAGGTCCGCGCCGGGCAACAGCGGCGTACGCCAGTAATGGGCGGAATCGCGGAAGCGGGTCACGGTCATGGTTTCGGGCTTGCGGGTCTCTTGAGACTGGTGCGTTATGCGTGGGCGGAACCTGCCTACTTCAACGGAATGGGCGTGCCCGCGGGGACGGGCACGGCGCTCACGCTATTCTTGGCGCTGCCGCTTACCACGCGGTCGCTGTAGGTCAGATAGACGAGCGCGTTGCGCTTTGCATCCACGACGCGCACCACGTGCAGCGTCTTGAAGATGAACGACATGCGTTCCGTGAACACGTCCGACTGCTGCTTGAGGTTGCCTGTAAAGTGGATCGGCCCGACCTGGCGACATGCGATGGACGCCTCCGTCGGGTCTTCGGCTACGCCCAGCGTGCCCTTGATGCCCCCTGTGCGTGCCCGCGAGACATAGCAGGTGACGCCATCGACGAGCGGATCGTCATAGGCTTCGACCACGACGCGGTCGGAGCCCGTGATGCGGAAATTCGTGTTGACGCTGCCGATATCCTCGCCGTATGCCGCGCCTGTCGTGGCCGCGAGGAACGCGGTACCGACTGCGGCAGCGCATCGTGCGGTGACGCGCAGGCGCGGGTTTCGCGTCGTGGAGAAGTCGTGAGTGCGTTTGGCGAGGTTCATCGTGGATCGATCGGCGGGAATGACAGATCCACATTATCGACGAACTCGCGCGGCGACTCGCCACCGCTCTGCCGGAAAAGAAAAAAGGGATTACGTGAAGACACGTAATCCCTTCGATATCTTTTGGCTCCCCGACCTGGGCTCGAACCAGGGACCTACGGATTAACAGTCCGGCGCTCTACCGACTGAGCTATCGGGGAACAGCAATACAACCGTTCACTACGTAAAAAAGCCCGTTATGGTTAACGGGCTTTTGCAATTTCTTGGCTCCCCGACCTGGGCTCGAACCAGGGACCTACGGATTAACAGTCCGGCGCTCTACCGACTGAGCTATCGGGGAACAACAAAAGCAGAGAAGCGAGATTCTATGGGGTACTTCAGACGCTGTCAATACTTCGGGGCTTCGGCGAGGCGTATTTCCTGCGTGCGCTTCTTGCCGTAGCGCCTGCCGGACCGGCCTGATAGACAAGCCCCGATGTCGTTTAGCGCTGCAGCAGCGACAGCTTGTCCTTCACGTCCTTGAATTCTTCGGCTTCCGGCAGCGGCTGCTTGGTCTTCGTGATGCTCGGCCATGCCTTCGCCAGTTCGGCGTTCAGCGGAATGAAGTCCTGCTGGTCGCCCGGCACGTCTTCTTCGGCGTAGATGGCGTTCACCGGGCACTCGGCCACGCACACAGCGCAGTCGATGCACTCATCCGGGTCGATCGCGAGGAAGTTGGGACCTTCGCGAAAGCAGTCCACCGGGCACACATCGACGCAGTCGGTATAGCGGCACTTAATGCAGCTTTCGGTCACAACGTGAGTCATTCAGGCAGCTCCTGCGTGCAGTATCAGGGGTGGCGAAACGCCAAAACCGGTATTGTAACTGAACGTCAAAAGACGAATCCACACGCTGACAGGCCGGCTTATATCGTTTGGTGATTAGTTTATGGGTCGCGCCGCGGCTGTCATGGCGCGATGAGCCTTGTCCAGCCGGTGTGCTGGCACGTGCCGTGCCGACGCCTTGCGGTAACATGGCGACCAAAGGGCGCGGGGGACGTGCCCTGCAAGCGCGGGCGTGCGGACGTCGTGACCGCGCGACCGTCCGACCGCAGTCCAGCCGCCACACCATGATCATTACTTCGCTGCTCGATACCGATCTGTACAAGTTCACGATGATGCAGGTGGTGCTGCATCATTTCCCCGCCGCGAGTGTGGAATATCGCTTCCGTTGCCGCACGCCGAATGTCGACCTGGTTCCCTACATCGACGAGATTCGCAGTGAGCTGCGCCTGCTCTGCAAATTGCGTTTCACGGAGCCCGAACTTGACTACCTGCGGCAGATGCGTTTCATCAAGAGCGATTTCGTCGACTTTCTGGCGCTCTTTCAGCTCAACGAAAAATACATTTCGGTGACGCCGTCACCGAAGGGCAACGGCGAGATCGACATCGAGATCAAAGGGCCGTGGCTGCACACCATTCTCTTCGAGATTCCGGTGCTTGCCATCGTCAACGAGGTCTACTTCCGCAACACGCAGCAGCAGCCCGACTACGCCGTGGGCCGCGAGCGGCTGCGCGAGAAGATCACGCTGCTGGGCGCGAAACCGGAGTTCGCCGACTGCAAGATCGCCGACTACGGCACTCGCCGGCGCTTCTCGAAGCGCTGGCATGAGGAAGTGATCCTGACGCTCAAAGACGGCCTGGGCCCGCAGTTCGCCGGCACGAGCAACGTGTTCTATGCCATGAAGCACGGCCTCACGCCGCTCGGCACCATGGCGCACGAATATCTGCAGGCGTGTCAGGCCTTGGGTCCGCGGCTGCGCGATTCGCAGACCTACGGTTTCGAAATGTGGGCGAAGGAGTACCGCGGCGACCTCGGCATCGCGCTTTCCGACGTCTACGGCATGAAGGCGTTTCTGCGCGACTTCGACATGTATTTCTGCAAGCTCTTCGACGGCGCGCGGCACGACTCGGGCGATCCGTTCGACTGGGGCGAGCGCCTTATCAGCCACTACGAAGCGAATCGCTGCGACCCGCGTACCAAGGTGCTCGTGTTCTCCGATGCGCTCGACATCCCGAAGGTGCTGCAGCTCTACGAGCGCTTCCGCGGGCGCTGCAAGCTGGCCTTCGGCGTCGGTACGAATCTCACCAACGACCTCGGCTACAACCCGCTGCAGATCGTCATCAAGATGGTCCGCTGCAACGGGCAGCCTGTGGCGAAGCTCTCCGACTCGCCGGGCAAGAACATGTGCGACGACAAGGCTTACCTGGCCTACCTGCGCCAGGTGTTCGGCATCGAGCAGCTGGCCGATGACGAGACCTCGGGCAAATAGATCGCGCTGTGCGGCGCCGCCGTGGAGCGACTTGATCGCTCATTCTGCGATGGCCGCGCGTTTGCCGCCATCCGGCCGCCTGGAATAGGCCGTTTGCCCCCGCGGCGGTGCATCCCCCGCCGGTATAATTCCGCGATACTCGATCTGCCCACGACACGAGGACCGCTTCATGGATACATCCGCTGCCCGTCGCAACATCCTCGCGCGCATTCGCGCTGCGCAGGGACGCGACGCCGAGCCCACCGCGCCGGAGCGCGAAGCGGTCGTGGACTACCTCGCGCGTCATCCGCAAGGTCCGCGTCCGCCATTGCCCGCCGATCTGAAGGCCTGCTTCATCGAGGCCGCTCACAAAATGGCCACCACGGTGGACGAAGTGGATACGCTCGCCCAGGTGCCCGCCGCCGTGCGCCGCTACCTGGAGACGAACGGCTTGCCGCTCACCGGCGTGGCGTGGGCGACGCTCACGGAACTTGCCTGGGCCGACGCGGGACTCGCCATCGAATTCCGCAAACCTGTGGATACCGATCTTGTCGGCGTGACCGGCTGCTTTTGCGCGGTCGCGGAGACGGGCACGCTGGTGCTGCTCTCCGGACCCGAGACGTGGGCGTCCGGGGCGCTGCTGCCGGAGACGCACGTTGCGATCGTGCCGGCTTCGCGCATCGTGGCCGGACAGGAGGATGCGTTCGCGCTGATTCGCGCCGAACGCGGCGAACTGCCTCGTGCCGTCAATTTCGTTTCCGGGCCGTCGCGCACCGGCGATATCGAACAGACCATCGTGCTGGGCGCGCACGGTCCTTATCGCGTGCATGTGGTGATCGTGCGCGGGGCGTGACACGTGTGCCGCGCGGCCGCATGCGGCTGCACGGCGGCTTGCTGCGTGCCGGTGCGCCACGCGTTCGACGCCGGACCTGCGGGATAGCCGGATAGCCGGACAGGCGAAACACCAACCGGACACGCCACACTGACGGGTCGCCCGGAACTTCGTGCTTCGTGCTCGCGCGTTGAACCCATTTCGCCGACCGTGCTGCCGCCACGCTCCACACTGACGGCGCATCCAAGGCGTTTCTACAACAAACAAGGACCTGAACATGACACGACACGCCGCGAGTGCAGGCGTGGCCCTCTTTGCTGCATATGCCGCGTTTGCATTGTTGGCCGTGTGGCCCGCACTCGCCGTCGCCGCGACACTCGATGGGGCCGCCTTGTCGGCGTGGTGGACGGTGCCGTTCGCCGGCATGCTGCTCTCCATCGCCATCTTTCCGATTGTCGCGCCGGCCTTCTGGCATCACCACTTCGGCAAGATCGCCGCGGCGTGGGCGGTGCTCTTCATCGTGCCGTTCGGCGCAGCGTTCGGCCTCGCGGCCGCGTGGCGCACGCTGCTGCACGCGCTCGTCGAGGAATACGTGCCGTTCATCGTGTTGCTGACGGCGCTCTATACCGTGGCCGGCGGCATCTGCGTGCGCGGCAATCTGCACGGCTCGGCGCGCGTCAATACCGCGATGCTCGCGCTCGGCACGGCGCTCGCCAGCATCATGGGGACGACGGGCGCGGCCATGCTGCTGATCCGGCCGCTGCTGCGCGCCAACGACAACCGCCGGCACGTCGTCCATGTCGTCGTGTTCTTCATCTTCCTCGTGGCGAATGCGGGCGGCTCGCTGTCGCCGCTCGGCGATCCGCCGCTCTTTCTCGGCTTCCTCAATGGCGTGGGCTTTTTCTGGACGACCCAGCATCTCGCGTTGCCCATGCTGTTCGTCTGCGGCGTGCTGCTGGCAGTGTTCTTTGCGCTCGATAGCTGGTACTGGGCGCGGCGCGAAGAAGCGCGGCCAGCGAGACTCGATCCCACGCCCGATACGGTGTCGTTCGGCATCGACGGCAAGATCAATCTGTTGCTGCTCGCGGGCGTCGTCGCGCTCGTGCTCGCGAGCGGCCTGTGGAAGCCCGGCGTAACCTTCGACCTGATGGGCGTACACGTCGAACTGCAAAACGCGGTGCGCGACGTTGCGCTCGTTGGGATCACGCTGATTTCGCTCGCCGTGACGCCGCGTGTGGCGCGCATCGGCAACGGCTTCAACTGGGCGCCCATCGAGGAAGTCGCGAAACTCTTTGCCGGCATCTTCGTGACCATTGCACCCGTCATCCTGATCCTGCGCGCGGGCGAGGGCGGTGCCTTCGGCGGTATCGTGCACCTGGTCAACGACGCCGCCGGCCAGCCGCGCGAGGCCATGTACTTCTGGGCGACGGGGCTCCTCTCTTCGTTCCTCGATAACGCGCCCACGTACCTCGTGTTCTTCAATCTCGCGGGCGGCGACGCGCCGTCGCTGATGACCACGGGCGCCACCACGCTCGCGGCGATTTCGGCTGGAGCGGTATTCATGGGCGCGAACAGCTATATTGGCAACGCGCCGAATTTCATGGTGAAGGCCATTGCGGAGTCGCGCGGCATTCGCATGCCGAGCTTCTTCGGCTACCTGCTGTGGTCGGGCGGCGTGCTGTTGCCGGTGTTTCTCATGACGACGTGGATATTTTTCTGACGCCAACTGGCGCGCAAACAGAAACAGAGTAAGCGGAGAAAACCGATGCAGAAGATTCTCGTGGCACGTCCCATCTTTGCGGACGTGATCGAGCGGTTGAAGCAGCACTTCGAAGTGGAGTGGAACAACGGCGACGTGCTGAGTGCCGACGAACTCGCACGACGTCTCGCGGACAAGGACGGCGCGCTGACGGCGGGCGACCCGATTGGCGCGGCGACGCTCGCGGCGGCGCCGAAGCTGCGCGTCGTGTCGAACATGGCCGTGGGCTACAACAACTTCGATATGGCCGCGTTCAACGCGGCGAACGTGCTCGGCACCAATACGCCGGATGTTCTCAATGAATCCACGGCCGATTTCGGCTGGGCGCTCATGATGGCGGCTGCGCGGCGCATCGCGGAATCCGAGCACTGGCTGCGCGCGGGCCACTGGCAGAAGTGGTCGTACGACGGTTTTCTCGGCGTCGATCTCTACGGTTCCACGCTGGGCGTGATCGGCATGGGACGTATCGGTCAGGCACTGGCGCGCCGCGCGCGCGGCTTCAACATGCGCGTCGTCTATCACAACCGTTCGCGCGTTGCGCCCGAGATCGAAGCCGAACTGAACGCCGCCTATCTGCCGAAAGCCGAGCTGCTGCGCGAAGCCGATCACGTCGTGCTCGTGCTGCCCTACACGGCCGAGAACCACCACACCATCGGCGCTGCCGAACTCGCGTTGATGAAGCCCACCGCCACGCTCACGAACATCGCGCGCGGCGGGATCGTCGACGACGCCGCGCTCGCTGAAGCATTGCGGGAAAAGCGCATTGCCGCAGCCGGCCTCGACGTGTTCGAAGGCGAGCCGAACCTCAACCCCGCGCTGCTCACGGTGCCCAACGTGGTGCTCACGCCGCACATCGCGAGCGCGACGGAGCGCACGCGCCGCGCGATGGCCAATCTCGCTGCCGACAACCTGATTGCCGGCCTGGGTAAAGGGCCGCGTGCCGGACAGCCGCCGAATCCCATCAATCCTGAAGTAATCGGAAGGGCACGCTCATGACGGCGATGCTGTTGATGTCGATTGCCGTGATCGTGCTGGCCACGGCGCTCGTGATCGTGCTCGTGATGGCGATGCGCGGGCGCGACGGCTCGGCGCAGGCGGGGCTCCATGAGCTGGCCGACCGGCTCGCGGCATTCAATGATGTGCAGTCACGTACCGCCGAACGGCTCGAACGCGAGCTGCGCACGGACATCGCGCAGACCGCGCAGGCCTCCCGCACCGAACTGGGCAGCGGCCTCGCGCAATTCCAGCAGACGCTTGCGACGCAGCTCACGAGCATCGCGACCGTGCAGAACAACCAGATCGACGGCTTCGCGCAACAGCTCGTCAAGCTCACCGAGACCAACGCACAGCAGCTCGAAGCCGTGCGCCAGAGCCTGCAGCAGCAGGCGCTCCAGGCGCGTGACGAGCAGGGCTCGGCGCTCAAGCGTTTCGGCGACACGCTCACGCTGCAACTTTCGCAGTTGACCGAAGCGAACGACCGTCGCTTTGCCGAAGTGCGCGCCACCATCGAGCAGCGGCTCAAGGACATCGAGGCGAACAACGCGACGAAGCTCGAAGAGATGCGCCGCACCGTGGACGAAAAGCTGCACGCCACGCTCGAGCAGCGTCTCGGCGAGTCGTTCAAGCTGGTGTCCGACCGGCTCGAGCAGGTGCATCGCGGGCTGGGCGAGATGCAGACGCTGGCGGCGGGCGTCGGTGACCTGAAGAAGGTGCTGACGAACGTGAAGACGCGCGGCACGTGGGGCGAAGTGCAGCTTGAAGCGCTGCTCGAACAGATGCTCACGCCGGATCAGTACGCGAAGAACGTCGCGACGGTGCCGAAGAGCGGCGAGCGCGTGGAGTTCGCGATTCGACTGCCGGGCCGTCCCGACGCGACGGGCACCGTGGCGCCGGTATGGCTGCCTATCGACGCGAAATTTCCGCGCGAAGACTACGAGCGGCTGATCGACGCGCAGGAGCGTGCCGACGTGGCGGCCATCGACGAGGCAGGCCGTGCGCTCGAAGCGCGCGTGCGCGGCGAGGCGCGCACCATCGCGGAGAAATATCTGGCGCCGCCGCATACCACCGACTTCGCGCTGCTGTTCCTGCCCACCGAAGGGTTGTACGCGGAGATTTTGCGGCGCCCTGGCCTCACCGACCTGTTGCAGCGCGACTATCGCGTGACCATCGCGGGGCCGACTACGCTGACGGCGCTGCTGAACAGTCTGCAGATGGGTTTCCGCACGCTTGCCATCGAAAAGCGGTCGAGCGAGGTCTGGCAGGTGCTGGGCGCGGTGAAGACCGAGTTCGGCAAGTTCGGCGACGTGCTCGCGAAAACGAAGTCGCAGCTCGAAACAGTGACGCGCTCCATCGAGGCCGCCGAGGTGCGCACGCGTGCGATGAACCGCAAGCTGCGCGACGTCGAGGCGCTGCCGGGCGAAGAGGCGAGCGGTGTGCTGGGTGAGGCGCTTTCAGGCGCGGACTCGGACGAGCCCTGAGCTGTTGCGTTGACCGCGCCGTAGTGAGCGCGGTCAACGCGGCGGCTATGCCCGCTCTTGGCGAGTCTGCACGCCGGCGGGCGGCACGGCATCGGCGAGGCGGTCGATGGCGTCGCCCGTCATGCGCACGATGCGCCAGTCGGGCAGCACGGTGGCGCCCAGCTTCTCGTAGAAATCGATGGCCGGCTGGTTCCAGTCGAGCACCGACCATTCGAAACGTCCGCATTGACGCTCGCGTGCGAGCGCCGCGAGGCGGCTCAGCATGGCCTTGCCGAGCCCCGTGCCGCGCTGCGACGGCTGCACGTACAGGTCTTCGAGGTACAGCCCACGCCGGCCGAGAAAGGTCGAGAAATTGTGAAAGAAGAGGGCGTAGCCGACCACGCGTCCGTCGTCGTCGGCGACCAGCGCTTCCGATGCCGGCCGCGGACCGAACAGCGCGTCGTTGAGACCCGCTTCGGTTGCAACGAACAGATGCGTGAGCTTTTCGTATTCGGCCAGTTCGTACATCAGCGCGAAGATTGCGCCGACATCGGCGGGCGTTGCGGGACGAACGACGGCGGTCATTTACGCTTCCTCGGGCACATCGGAGAGATGGATTTCGATGCCGCCGAAACGCGAGGCGACCCAGTTGTACGCGTGGCACGCAATCCACAGCAGGATGAAACCGAGAATCGCGTTGAGCAGGAGCGCGCTGAACACGGTGCTCAGCTCCACCGAACCGTAGCGAATGAACGCCACGAGCACGCCGAGCAGCACGATCGGCACGCTGAAGGTCAGGTAGACCAGGATGAGCGCTTTGGCGGTCTGCCCCGGAGCGATGAAGGAGATCTGCTTTTTCATTGAGTCGAGACCCGTGGTCGTGTGTGTTGGTTGGTGAAAGACGGTGATTCAGACGAGTGCATCGAACAGCATGATGTCGACGCGGTCGCCTGCGTCGAGATCGGCGGCATCGTGCGCAAGGACGACGAAGCAGTTGGCCTCGCTCATCGAACTCAGCGCCGCCGAGCTTTGCGAGCCCGTGGGCGTGACGTGCCATTGGCCGTGCGCGTCGCGGTGGGCGATGCCGCGCTGAAATTCCGTGCGGCCGGGCCGCTTGCGGATAGCGACCGTGCAGGCGGCGTCGATCAGCGGCACCGGGTTCACCGAGGCCCCGGTCATCGCGATCAGCGCCTCGCGCACGATCTGGTAGAACGTGACCATCACCGCGACCGGGTTGCCCGGCAAACCGAAGAACAGCGCGGGATGGCCGTCGCCGGCACGCGCCCCGGACCAGATGCGGCCGAAGGCGAGCGGACGGCCGGGCCGCATGGCGAGGTTCCAGAACGCCACGTCGCCGATGGTGTCGAGCAGTTTGCGGGTGAAGTCGGCTTCGCCCACCGACACGCCGCCCGAGCTCAGCACGACGTCGGCATTGGCGGCTGCATTGCGAATGGTGGCTTCGAGTGCGCCCGGTTCGTCGCGCACAACGCCGAGGTCGATGGCTTCCACGTTGAGGCGGCGAAGCATCGCATAGAGCGTGTGCCGGTTGCTGTCGTAGATGCAGCCTGCTGCGAGCGGCTCGCCGATAGAACGCAGCTCGTCGCCGGTCGAGAAGAACGCGACGCGCAGACGCCTGTGCACCGGTACTTCGGCGATGCCGAGCGAGGCCACGAGGCCGATGTCGGCGGCGCGCATCCAGCGGCCCGCACGCAACGCCGGCTGCCCCGCGGCCAGGTCTTCGCCCGCGCGTCGCCGGTTGGCGCCTGGCCGAACGGCGCTGGCGGCGAACGATACCGTCTCGCCTTCCACCTTCGTGAGCTCCTGAGGCACGACCGTGTCGCAGCCGGTGGGCATCGGCGCGCCGGTCATGATGCGCACGCACGTGCCGCGCGCGGCCTTGCTGTCGAACGGGTGTCCGGCGAGTGCCTTGCCGGCGATCTTCAGCTCGACGGTGCGTGGGGCGTCGCCGTTCGCCGCGCTTGTGCCGAGGGCTGTGCCGTCGAAGGCGTAGCCGTCCATGGCGGAGTTGTCGTGCGCGGGCACGTTGATGGGAGAGACGATGTCTGCGGCGAGCACGCGGTCGAGCGCATCGCGCAGCGGCACGCGTTCAGCAGCCGTGACGGGCGTGGCCCACTGGCGCACGATGGCCCGGGCGGCGGCAACGGGCAACGCCTCGGGATCGTAATCGGCGACGCAACGGGACAGGTTGTTAAGCGTGGTCATTGATTGGAGATGCGTCGCGCCCGGAAGGAATCCGGCGGTCGTACCAGGATGAGCGGCGGTGTCTTGCGGACCCCGCACACGCGCGCATCGTGGCGCGCCTGGCATGGTCACGCGCGCCCGGATTCGGCGAGTTCCTGCAATGAATTGATATTGTAAAACGCGCGTTCATCGGCAAAGGTCACTTCAACGGCCTTGTGGCGCGCGTACCACGCGCGAACCTTGCGCTCGCCCGCGGCCAGAAAGGCCGCGAGGTCGTCGGCAAGCGAGGTGCGCAGCAGGACGAAGACCGGATGCAGCGAAGTCTCGCCGGCGGCGTTGGTGGTCTTCACGGTCGCAATGTCGGCGTCGTCGGCTTCGACCGCTTCGGCGAGACGTTGGGCGAGATCGGCCGGCAGCCACGGTGAGTCGCAAGGTGCTGCTAGCAGCCATTCGGTGCGTGCCGCAAGCATGCCGGCGAGCAGTCCTGCGAGCGGTCCGGCGTAGTCGGGCAGGGAGTCGGTTACGACCGCGGCGTGCCAGGGCGCGCCGAGCGCGGCGTAGCCGTCCTGATGCCGGTTCGCGCTGACGAGCAGCGGACCGACCTGTGGCGCGAGGCGCCGCATGACGTGCAGCGCCAGTGCTTCGCCTTGCAGCGGTTGCAGACCTTTGTCGGCGCCGCCCATGCGAGTGCCGCGTCCGCCGGCAAGCACGAGTCCGGTGATGCGGTCGGCGGGCATGTTCATCGGCGTGTCTTGTTCAGCCGCCGATGTACGACATTTCGATCCGGCCGCCGTCTCCAGAAGGCGGTTGTCCAGCGCCGCTGCCGCGCAATTGCGAATAGCGGTCGGCGCGGCCTTGCCAGATGTGCGTGATGGCGCCGTCGATGTCGTCGTCCGTGGCGTCGCCGCGCACGAGCGCGCGCAGGTCGTAGCCGGCCGAGGCAAAGAGGCACAGGTAGAGCTTGCCTTCCGTCGAGAGGCGAGCACGCGTGCAGGTGCCGCAGAACGCGCGCGTGACGCTGGAAATCACGCCGATTTCGCCGGCGCCGTCGGCATAGGCCCAACGTTGCGCAGTTTCGGCAGCGCTATGCGCTTCGAGCGGCACCAGCGGAAACTCCCCGTGAATGCGGCTGACGACGTCGGCGGACGGCAGCACTTCGGTCATGTTCCAGCCGTTCGACGTGCCCACGTCCATGTACTCGATGAAGCGCAGCACGATGCCGGAGCCGCGGAAGTGGCGGGCGAGGGGCAGAATTTCCGCGTCGTTGGTGCCGCGCTTGACGACCATGTTGACCTTCAGCGGGGCGAGGCCCACGGCCTCGGCGGCAGCGATGCCTTCGAGCACGTCGGCGACGGCGAAGTCGGCGTCGTTCATGCGGCGAAAGAGGGCGTCGTCGAGCGCATCGAGACTCACGGTGACGCGCGTGAGCCCGGCATCCTTGAGGCTGCGCGCCTTGCGCGCGAGCAGCGAGCCGTTCGTGGTGAGCGTGAGATCGAGCGGACGTCCGTCGGGCGTGGTCAGCGTGGCGAGGCGTTCCACCAGGTGCTCGACGTTCTTGCGCAGCAGCGGTTCACCGCCTGTGAGGCGGATTTTTTCGACGCCGTGTGCGACGAAGCGCTTTGCGAGCCGCTCGATTTCCTCGAACGTGAGCAGGGCGCTGTGCGGCAGAAAAGGATGGTCCTTGTCGAAGACCTCGCGCGGCATGCAGTAGACGCAGCGGAAGTTGCAGCGGTCCGTCACCGAAATGCGCAGGTCGCGCAACGGCCGCGCCAGCGTATCGAGGAGTACGCCGCGCGGTGCGCTCGCGGCTCCGGCAGTGGAGCGAGGGACGGTGAGCGCGTTGGCATCGGCGACAGGGATGATGCGACGGGACATGGTGGTTTTAACAAGGCTTGACCATGCATTTTAGCCGAACCGCCTCTTTGCCACATGGGACCAGACCGGCCGCGTGGGGTCTTGCGGGTGGCTTGCCGGCGAGGGGGCGCCTCAAGCGTGGAAGGTTCGCGAGGAACTCTGCCATGTTGTGGGCCTCTGGCGCTGCCACGTTGGGGCCGTTGGCGGCGTCCGGGCACAGGCGTCGGACAAAAAAGCCCGCCGGTGAGGGCGGGCTTTCGCGTTTGCAGCGCGGTTCGAGCGACCGCGCAGCCTTACTGCGGGTGCTTGATGGTCTCGACCTGTTGCATCGGCGTCGAATCCGCCGGCGGCAGCGGCTTGCGTTCGCGCGGCGCGCGCGGCGGCTTCACCACCTGGGCGGCCGCTTCCTGCGCGGCGCGCAGCTTGTCGGCGTCCGTGTTGACCCAGACGAGGCCGGCGTTTGCCAGCATCGGCTGCAGCGTTTCCGGCGACAGACCGTTGGCGTGCGGCGCAGCCTGGCGGGGCTTGACCGCGGCCGTTGCTGCCGGCGCCGTTTCCACGGGAACTGCGGCGGCGGGCACGGCTGCTTCATGCGCCGGAACCGCAGCCTGGATCACGTCTTCCCGAATCACCGGAACCGGCTGTGCCGCTGCGGGAACCTCTTCCACCGGCGGCGTGGTGCCTTCCGGGGCCGCTTGCGCGGCGGGTGCCGTTTCAGCGGATGCGGCGTGAGACGGCGTAGCCGTCTCGGCCGATGCAGGCGCCGCGGCTTCAACCGGCGCGACAGGCGCTGTTTCGACTGCGGCGGCAGCCGGAGCGACCTCGACCGGAGTCATCGCGGGGGCCGGCACAGGCGCCGGTTCGGTAGCCGGCACCGCTGGCGCATGACTGGCTTCCGTAGCCGGGACGCTTTCTTCCGCGGGCACGATGGGCGCGACGGTTTCGATCTTCGCTGCGGCTTGCACGGCGAGTTCGGGGGCGTCGGTGGCAGGCTGGAGTTCAGTCACGACGACCTTCTCTGTCGCCACAGCAGCGACCACGGCTTCCACTGCGGCCGCCGGCTTCACGCCGTGATGCTCCACTTCGTGAACGGCTTCCGCTCCCTCCTCAGGCTCCGTGTCGCCGCCGGCTTCCGCGAGGTCGGCCGTATGCGTCAGGTTCGCGCCTTCAGCTTCGCGCTCGCGACGACCGCCACGGCGGCCGCGACGACGGCGGCGGCGTTCTTCGCCTTCACGCGGTGCGGCGCCCTGGTCTTCCGGTGCGATGTCTTCAGTGATGCCTGCCGCGAGACTTGCCTCGACGGCAGTTGTCGACTCAGGCGCCAGCAGCTCGCCCGGGACGTTCAACTGCTCAGCTGCGGCCTCGGCTTGCGGACGACGGCGCTCGCCGCGTTCCGCACGCTCGCCACGTTCGCGGCGCTCACCGCGCTCCTGCCGTTCGCCGCGCGGTGTGCCTTCTGCCGCGACGTCGGCGCGTTCCTGGCCGCGCTCTACGCGCTCGATGCGTTGCTCGCGTCCTTCGCGACCCTCACGTCCTTCCCGGCCCTCGCGGACTTCACGGGCTTCACGCGGTTGGCGCGGCTCGCGTGCCTCACGACCTTCACGACCTTCGCGGCCTTCACGACCTTCGCGGCCTTCACGACCTTCACGCGGTTCGCGTTCCTCACGGCGTTGAGCCGGTTGCTGCTGACGTCCGCCGACGGCTGCGCCTTCACCGCGTGCGGCTCCGTCGCGTCCGCCGCGGCGGTTGCGATTGCGATCGCCACCGCGCTCGCCGGCCGGGCGTTCCGGGCGCGCTTCACGTGCCGGACGTTCAGTCTTTGCGGGTTGCGCAGGTGCCGGAGCGGTAGCGACCGGAGCCGGCTGCACGCCGAACAATCCCTTGAGCCAGCCAAAGAAGCCGCCGCTCGCGGGCGCGGCAACGGCCGGAGCGGGTGCCGCCTGGGGCTCCGCGGCCTTGACCGGTGCGCTGGGTGCCGGACGCTCAGGAGTAATGCCCTTCACCGCGGCCTCCTGCTTCGGTTTCACTTCTTCGCTGCGCTTGCTGTAGCCCGTTTCGGACTCCATTTCGCGGGCCGCGTCTTCGGCCATCTTCCAGGATGCACGCGGCTCGTCGAGGCGCGCGTCGTCGTGGCGCAGGCGCTCGAGCTTGTAGTGCGGCGTGTCGAGGTGCTTGTTCGGAATCAGGACGACGTTGACCTTGAAGCGCGACTCGATCTTGTTGATTTCCGCGCGCTTTTCGTTCAGCAGGAAGGCCGTCACTTCGACCGGCACCTGGCAGTGGATCGCGGCGGTGTTTTCCTTCATCGCCTCTTCCTGAATGATGCGCAGGACCTGCAAGGCGGACGATTCGGTGTCGCGGATGTGGCCCGTGCCGTTGCAGCGCGGGCAGGTGACGTGGCTGCCTTCGGAAAGCGCCGGGCGCAGACGCTGGCGCGACAGCTCCATCAGACCGAAGCGCGAGATCTTGCCCATCTGCACGCGGGCGCGGTCGTGCTTGAGTGCGTCTTTCAGGCGCTGCTCGACTTCGCGCTGGCTGCGGGCCGACTCCATGTCGATGAAGTCGATCACGATCAGGCCGCCCAGGTCACGCAGGCGCAGCTGGCGGGCCACTTCGTCGGCGGCTTCCAGGTTGGTGCGGGCGGCGGTTTCCTCGATGTCGGCGCCCTTGGTGGCGCGCGCCGAGTTCACGTCGATGGCGACGAGTGCCTCGGTGTGATCGATCACGATGGCGCCGCCCGAAGGCAGCGGCACCGTGCGCGAGTACGCGGTCTCGATCTGGTGCTCGATCTGGAAGCGCGAGAAGAGGGGCACATCGTCGTGGTAGCGCTTCACCTTCCCGACGTTGTCGGGCATCACGATGTCCATGAAGGCGCGGGCCTGATCGTAGATGTCCGTCGTATCGATCAGGATTTCGCCGATATCCGGCTGGAAGTAGTCGCGGATCGCGCGGATCACGAGGCTCGATTCCAGGTAAATCAGCATCGGCTCGCCCTGGCGGCCGCTTTGCGAGGCGGCCTCGATGGCGCGCCACAGTTGCAGCAGGTAATTCAGGTCCCACTGGAGTTCTTCGGCGCTGCGCCCGATGCCGGCCGTGCGCGCGATGATGCTCATGCCGTCGGGCAACTGCAGTTGCCCCATGGTTTCGCGCAGTTCCTGGCGGTCATCGCCCTCGATGCGTCGCGAGACGCCGCCGCCGCGCGGATTGTTCGGCATCAGCACGAGGTAGCGGCCGGCGAGCGAGATGAACGTGGTGAGCGCCGCGCCCTTGTTGCCGCGCTCTTCCTTCTCGACCTGGACGATGAGTTCCTGGCCTTCGCGCAGGGCGTCCTGGATGCGCGCCGAGCGCATGTCCACGCCATCGCGGAAATACTGGCGGGCCACTTCCTTGAACGGCAGGAAGCCGTGGCGGTCTTCGCCGTAGTTGACGAAACAGGCTTCGAGCGACGGCTCGATGCGGGTAACGATGCCCTTGTAGATGTTGCCTTTGCGCTGCTCGCGCCCGGCGGTTTCGATGTCGATGTCGATCAGCTTCTGACCGTCGACGATGGCAACGCGCAGTTCTTCCTGCTGCGTCGCATTAAACAGCATGCGTTTCATTGAACGGCTCCAGAGCGGCCTTGCCGGCCCACGTCCCGTGGTTGTCAGGCACGGGGACGCTGGCGGGCGGCGGCATGCCGCGCCTTATTGTGTTGTCACAAGCACGCTGGAGCAGGAACGATGGCGGGGAGAATTGCCGTCAGAGGGCCCATCCGTCAAACGGATGGAAGGGCCGCGGGGCACGTGCGAATACGGCTTCAAACAATGGCTCGATACGCCGCGCGGAATGCGGTGGTCCGAATGCTTCCGGTTTCTTCGACGCCTTGGCCTGCTGCGCGCAATGTGCTGCGCGCGGCCTTGCTGCGCGTTGAAACCTGCGGTCGTGCCGCATGCGGGAAGCTGATCTGGAACGCCCGTCTTCCCCCTCGGGTGTCTCGCCTCATTTTGACGTCGCCATGTTCCGCCGTTTTCTCGGAACGCTTCGGGCGCACGCCGTATTTTCGCCACTGGCCGCCTTGTGCCGCGCAACCGCACAAACTGTGGAGCGCGAGAGAAGGCCTGCCAGACAAATTCTTTGTACCAACATTCCGTTACCGTCGGAGCCGACGTGACCGAACGTGCCTGTGGGCGCCGTCCCTGCCCGTTGCGGGATCCGTGCGTGCAACTCGTTGCATCTCGTTGTCAGGGTGAGCAACCAGCCCCGGGCGCAAGTAAAATGACGATTTATCGCTTGCTGCCTGCGCAGACCGTGCGGTTTGGGGCGCCTCGAAGTCGTTCGAACCGTTCGAACGCGAAGGCCGGCCGCGCCGGTACGCTGGGCAAATTATATTCAGAATGAAAGGGTTAGGCAAAATTTCCCAGAATCAGGTCGCAAGCGACCAGGTTTCCTTCGTCGAAGTGGACGAGAACTCCGCCGGTCAGCGCATTGACAATTTCCTCACGCGCGTCTGCAAGGGCGTGCCGAAAAGCCACATCTACCGGATTCTGCGCAGCGGCGAAGTGCGCGTGAACAAAGGGCGGGTCGACGCCCAGTACCGGCTCGAACAGGGCGATCTGGTGCGCGTTCCGCCTATCCGGATCGCACAGACCCAGAGTTTCGACGCTGCGGCTGTGCCCTCCGCACAGTTCGACATCCTCTTCGAGGACGACGCACTGCTCGTCATCGACAAACCTGCCGGTGTGGCCGTTCACGGCGGCAGCGGCGTGGCGTTCGGCGTGATCGAGCAAATGCGGGAGGCGAGGCCGCACGCGAAGTTCCTGGAACTGGTGCACCGGCTGGACCGCGAAACCTCGGGCGTGCTCATGCTGGCGAAGAAGCGCACGGCGCTCGTGGGCCTGCACGAGCAGATCCGCGACAACCGCATGGACAAGCGCTACTACGCGTGCGTCCATGGACAATGGGCAAACGACTGGGGCCGTCGGCGCGTCGTCAAGGAGCCGTTGCACAAGTATCTGACTCCGGAAGGCGAGCGGCGCGTGCGTGTGCAGCCCGATGGTCTTGCCTCGCACACGATTTTCAATCTGGTCGACCGTTGGCCCGGGTACGCGCTTCTCGAAGCGGAGCTCAAGACCGGCCGCACGCATCAGATTCGTGTGCATCTGGCGCATCTCGGCCTGCCGATCGTCGGCGACGCCAAGTACGGCGATTTTGCGCTGAACAAGGCGCTTGCCCGAGCGAACGCCGTCCCGGGGCTCAAGCGCATGTTCCTGCACGCGTACCGGCTCAAGCTCGTGCATCCGCTCACCGGCGAGACCTTGCAGTTTGAAGCACCGTTGCCGGCGGATTGCCGGCGTTTCCTCTCGCAACTCACGGCGTTGCGCGATGGGGCCGCAAATGCAGGAAATTCGCCGCACGCCGGGACGGATCAGAACCCGGGTGAAAATAGGCACGATACCGATATCGAAGGGGAGACGAACGCGCATGGCCCGACAGCACTTTGACCTGATCGTCTTCGACTGGGACGGCACGCTGATGGACTCGACAGCGCACATCACGCGCAGCATCCAGGCCGCGTGCCGCGATCTCGGCCTTCCCGTGCCCGCCGACGAGGCGGCGAGCTTCGTGATCGGGTTGGGATTGCGCGACGCGTTGCAGATCGCCGCGCCGACACTCGACCCGTCCGACTATCCGCGTCTCGCCGAGCGGTACCGGTTCCACTATCTGGTGAAGGATCAGCACACGGAACTCTTTGCGGGCGTGCGTGAAATGCTGGAGGAGCTGCGCGACACCGGCTATCTGCTGAGTGTTGCCACGGGTAAAAGTCGCGTGGGTCTGAACCGCGCGCTGGATCAGGCTCGTCTCGCGAGCCTTTTCGACGGCACGCGCTGTGCTGACGAGACGTTCTCGAAGCCGCACCCCGCCATGCTGCAGGAACTGGCGCGGGAACTTGGCCAGGACCTCGAGCGCACAGTCATGATCGGCGACACCACCCACGATCTGCAGATGGCGATCAACGCAGGCGCGTCCGGCGTGGGCGTGGCCTATGGCGCGCACCCGGCGGACTCGCTCGCCGCGCTCGAGCCCTGCTTCGTGGCCGACAGTGTCGGGTCGCTCGTCGCGTGGCTGCGGGAGAACGCGTGAGCGCCGCGGTGCTCGACCCCGTGCGCGTATGCGCCGCCGGGGACCTTGTCGAGGGCGGCCAGGGCGTACGTTGCCGGGCGTCGTATGCGGGCGGGGAGGCGGTCGTGTTCTTCGTGCGCTACAACGGCAGGCCCTACGGCTATCTCAACCGCTGCGCCCATGTGCCCATGGAGCTCGACTGGGTGGAGGGCCAGTTCTTCGAATCGTCCGGTTTATACTTGATGTGCGCTACGCATGGCGCGATTTACGAGCCCGATACCGGCCGGTGTGTCGGCGGTCCGTGCCGCGGCGGCAGGCTTCGCCCGGTGCAGGCTGACGAAAGGGACACGCCGGAAGGCCGCGCCGTATTCTGGCTCCCGGACAACGATCTGCGTCCGGCCGATTCCTGACCTTCCACACGCCACGCATGTCCGACCAGCCGACTTCCGATCCGCGCGACCCCTCCTCGTCGGGTCCCAGACCCGCTCCTGCCACCTCTGCTGGAGAACCCGGCTGGGAGCGGGCGGCGCTCGAGCGTATCGCGCTCGCCGCGATCAACGAGCAACGCGCCGCCCGGCGCTGGAAAATTTTCTTCCGCTTCGCCTTTCTTGCCGTGTTGCTGCTTGTCGCCATCGGGCTGCTCGACGTCTCCGGCGGCAAGGTGTCCGGCTCGGGTCGCCATACGGCGCTCGTGTCGCTGGACGGGGAGATTGCGTCGGATAGCACCGCGAACGCCGAAGACATCGATACGGCTCTTCAGAACGCGTTCGAAGACGACGGTACGGCCGGCGTGATTCTGCGCATCAACAGCCCGGGCGGAAGCCCCGTGCAGGCCGGCGTTATGTACAAGGAGATTCGTCGGCTGCGCGCGAAATATCCGGCCATCCCGCTCTACGTAGTGGTGGGCGACATGTGCGCCTCGGGCGGTTATTACGTCGCGGCGGCGGCCGACAAGATCTACGTGGACAAGGCCAGCATCGTGGGCTCGATCGGCGTGCTGATGGACGGCTTCGGTTTCACCGGGTTGATGGAGAAGCTCGGCATCGAGCGACGGGTTCGTACTTCGGGTGAGAACAAGGCGTTTTACGATCCGTTCTCGCCGGATACGCGGAAGATGGATGAGCATGCCCAGTCGATGCTCGATCAGATCCATACGCAGTTCATCTCGGCCGTGCGCGAAGGGCGCGGCAAACGGCTGCACGAGACGCCCGATATCTTCTCTGGCCTCTTCTGGACGGGCGAGAAGAGCGTGGAACTGGGTCTCGCAGATGGTTTCGGCGATATGGACTATGTGGCGCGCGACGTCATCAAGGCGCCGGACATCGTCGATTACACCGTGAAGGAAAGCCTGACCGACCGCGTGGCGCGCAAATTCGGCACGGCCGTGGGCAGTGCCGCCGTCCACACGCTGATTCTGACCGGCAAGGTGAATCTGCGCTGATTGCAATGATGAGCGGGTGAGTGGGCGCTCGCTTTTTGCCGCCTGAGCGGAGCGGAAGGACGCGCGGCCTGCGCCAAAGGCCGCGGCTACGCGTTATACGGCGAGCAGCAGAAAAATCGCGGGCCGCTTCTGCAAATCCAGGGCTGGCGCCTTTTTCCAGGCAGATACCGGCTGGCTTGCAATAGTCTCCGTGGGTAAGGTCAGATCGGCCGCGACGCACAAAAGTGTCGAGGGTGCGCAGATGGAGATGAGCGCGTCCAGCAACGCGCGGTTGCGATACGGCGTCTCGATGAAAATCTGCGTCTGTTTCGACTTGCGCGACTGCTGCTCGAGTTCGCGCAGCCGCTTCGCGCGTTCGCCGGCATCGACGGGCAGGTAGCCGTGAAACGCGAAGCTTTGACCGTTCAGCCCCGAGGCCATGAGTGCAAGCAGAATCGAGCTGGGCCCGACAAGCGGTACGACCTTGACTCCACGCTCATGTGCGCGACGCACAAGAAGCGCGCCGGGATCGGCTACGGCCGGGCATCCCGCTTCGGACACGAGCCCGGCGTCCGTGCCGGCGAGCACCGGTTCGAGCAGCTTGTCGATTTCGCCGGGCGGCGTGTTCACGTTCAACTCGCGAATTTCGATCGCCTGAACAGGCTGTTCGGTACCCACTTTCTTCAGGAAGGCGCGCGTGGATTTCGCGTTTTCGCCAATGTAGTAGCGAAGCCCGGCCGCGCGCGTGCGCACCGCTTGCGGCAGCACGGCTGCGAGCGAATCGGCGTCGCCTTCGCCCAGCGTGTTCGGAATCAGGTAAAGCGTTCCGCTCATGCCGCCTCCAGCAAGGGATAACCTGCGGCGAGCAGCATCCGCGTGAGCGCGATTAGCGGCAAGCCGATCAGCGCGGTGGGGTCGTCGGACTGAATCGCCTCCAGGAGCGCGATGCCGAGCCCTTCGGATTTGGCGCTACCCGCGACGTCGTAAGGCGTCTCGGCTCGCAGATAGGCGTCGAGCGCGCCGTCCGGCAGGCGGCGAAAACGCACGTGGGTGATCACATCCACGCTTTGCGACTCGGTCGATGCGCTGTCGAACAGGCATAGCGCACTGTGGAACAGTACCTCGCGGCCCCGCATGGCCTGCAATTGCGCCAGGGCGCGTTCGTGCGTGCCCGGTTTGCCGATCTGCTGGCCGTCGAACGTCGCAACCTGATCGGACCCGATAACGAGTGTGCGGGGCGCGTTCGCGGGCAGCGTGGCGGCCACGGCTTTCGCCTTGGCTTCGGCGAGGCGCAGCGCGGTGGCGTCCGGCGTTTCACCCGGGAGGGGCGTTTCGTCGATCGCGGGTACTGCTACGTCGAACGGAATGCGCAACCTTTCGAGCAGTTCACGCCGGTAGGGCGAGCTGCTGGCGAGAATCAGGGCGGGCCGGCCGGTTGAAGGCGGGCGATCGGAAAAGTCCGGCATGGTCTATTGGGCGCTGAAAGAGGGGTGGCTGACGGGCTGGTGACGGCTAACGAGGGGCTGCGGCGGCCCGCGAACGTGCAAGAGACGGCGGCGCTGCCGGCGATTTCGCCCGTGCCCTTAAGTGTTTGACTCGAAAAGACAAAGGCGATATGATCTCCGGCTTTTCATCGGTATGCTTTCGCATGCTCTTGCCGGTTCTCTTGTTGGCAACGAGGCTGCACGAAATTCACCGATGCAGGAGCCGCCCATGACCGAACATCCTGGCAAACCTGCCGGTCCGGCCAGCATGCATGAACTCGATCTCTTCGAGTTCGCGCGCAGCGGGCGCCAGGCTGCGGGTGTAGTGCGCGTCTCGCAACTGCCGCGCATGTTAAACGAAGTCCCGGCGGACGCGCCAGACCGCGATACCTCGTTTACGTGGCAGGCGGAAGGCTCCACGCAGCCGGAATTGCAGGACGACGGTACCGAGGGTCCGCAGCCGTATTTGAGGCTCGCCGTCCACGGTGCCGCCTGGCTCGAGTGTCAGCGGTGTCTTACGCCGTACGAGCAGGCGTTCGATGTCGATGCAATTTATCGCATCGTTCAAACGGAAGCCGAGGCGGAGGAGTTTCCGCTCGACGAGGACGAAATCGAAGTGATCGTGGGCTCGCGCCAGTTCGATCTCATCGAGCTGATCGAGGAAGAATTGCTGCTTTCGTTGCCAGTGGTGCCGAAGCACGAGGTCTGCCCCGAAGTCCACGAGAGTCTCATTTCCGGTGCGAGTGGCGAGGATGCCAGCGAGCCGCCCGAAGAAGACGTTGAGGGCGGCCAAAGCGGCCAAAGCGTTGGCGAGCCGGAGCAGGGCACGACAAAGCCCAATCCTTTTGCGGCGCTGGAAGCGCTCAAGAAGGGTGGGGCGGGCGACAAGCATTGACGGCGCTTTAAGCGGGCGTTGAACAAACAGGTTGCAGGGTAGCGCGATATGTCTCTGCGCAGTCCGGGCGGTAGGTCGGGGCAGGTGTCAGGGTTGGTTAAGGCCGGATCGTGCTGTGTTAGAATTCGGAAAATTTTCAGGAGTTATCATGGCAGTTCAACAGAACAAGAAGTCGCCGTCGAAGCGCGGCATGCACCGCTCGCACGATTTCCTTCAGTCGGCCCCGCTGGCTGTCGAGCCGAGCACGGGTGAAGTGCATCTGCGTCACCACGTCAGCCCGAATGGTTATTACCGCGGCAAGAAGGTCGTCAAGACGAAGAACGACTAATCGCCACATCGCGTTGCGCCTTCCGGCGTTTCGCATGGCGACCCGTTCGCTTGACTACTTTCCTGCTCGGCAAAAAGGCGGCATTCAACTGCCGCTTTTTTGTGTCTGAAATTCGTCGCATTCCATGACTGTAAAGCTCACGATTGATTGCATGGGAGGCGACCACGGTCCGTCCGTCACCGTCCCCGCTGCGGTCCATTTCGTTCGTGCGCATCCCGACGCGCATCTGATGCTCGTCGGCGTCGAAACGGCGATTCGAGCGCAGCTGAAAAAGCTCAAGGCACTGGACGACCCGGCGCTTTCCATCGTGGCAGCAAGCGAGATCGTCGCCATGGACGATCCGGTCGAGGTCGCGCTGCGCAAGAAGAAAGACTCGTCGATGCGCGTGGCGCTCAACCGCGTGAAGGACGGCGAGGCGCAGGCCTGCATCTCCGCCGGCAACACCGGCGCGCTGATGGCCGTCTCTCGCTATGTGCTCAAGACGCTGCCGGGCATCGAGCGGCCGGCTATCGCGTTCGCCATGCCGAACCCGCATGGCTACACGACGATGCTCGATCTCGGCGCCAATGTCGATTGCGGGCCGCAACATCTGCTGCAGTTCGCCGAGATGGGGCACGCGCTCGTGTCCGCACTCGAAGGCAAGGAGCGTCCGAGCATCGCACTCCTGAACATCGGCGAAGAAGTCATCAAGGGTAACGAGACCATCAAGCGCGCAGGCGAACTGCTGCGCGCAAGCACGCTGAATTTTCGCGGCAACGTGGAAGGCAACGATATTTACAAGGGCACCGTCGACGTGATCGTCTGCGACGGTTTCGTTGGAAATGTCGCGCTGAAAACGTCGGAAGGATTGGCTCAGATACTCGCCGACATCATCAAGGAAGAGTTCGGCCGCTCGTGGCTCACGAAGCTCATGGCGCTCGCCGCGCTGCCGGTGCTTTCGCGCTTCAAGAAGCGTGTGGATTACCGTCAGTACAACGGCGCGGCCCTTCTCGGCCTGCGCAGTCTCGTCATCAAAAGCCACGGTTCTGCGGACGCCTACGCGTTTGAGTGGGCGATCAAACGCGGGTATGATGCCGTCAAAAATGGCGTGGTGGAACGTCTTGCGCGCGCCATGGAAGAGAACGCGGCACCCCTCGAGCGGGCCGCGCGCGAAGCGGGCGGCGCGGGCTTTGCGAGCCCCGTCGCGGGCCAGCCGGCCGAGCCCTACGCAGCATTATCCCCGAAGGCATAATGGCTCAATCGACTCTATATTCCCGCGTGGCCGGTACTGGCAGCTATCTGCCGCCGGGCCGCGTCACGAACCAGGAACTGGCTGAACGCCTCGCGAAGAACGGCATCGAAACGAGCGATGAATGGATCGTTGCCCGCACCGGCATCCATGCCCGTCATTTCGCCGAATCCGACGTTCCCACCAGCGAACTCGCACTGATCGCTTCGCGTCGTGCGATCGAAGCGGCGGACATCGATCCGCAGTCCATCGATCTGATCATCGTTGCGACGTCCACGCCCGACTACGTGTTTCCGAGCACGGCCTGCCTGCTGCAGAGCAAGCTCGGCATCAAGAGCCACGGCGCGGCATTCGACGTGCAGGCCGTGTGCTCCGGCTTCGCCTACGCTCTGGCGACCGCCGACAGCTTCATTCGCGGCGGACAGGTGCGCACGGCGCTCATCGTCGGCGCCGAGACGTTCTCCCGTATTCTCGATTTCAATGATCGCACCACGTGCGTGCTGTTCGGCGACGGCGCCGGAGCGGTGATCCTCCAGGCATCGGACGAGCCCGGTGTGCTCTCGAGCGCACTGCACGCCGACGGCAGCTACGCAAATATTCTCTGCACGCCCGGCAACGTGAACGGCGGCGTGGTTGCCGGCAGCGCGTTCCTGCACATGGATGGCCAGGCGGTGTTCAAGCTCGCCGTCAACCTGCTGGAGAAAGTTGCCGTCGAAGCGCTGGAAAAGGCTCATCTCTCGGCTGATCAAATCGACTGGCTCGTTCCGCATCAGGCCAACATCCGCATCATGCAGGGCACCTGCCGCAAGCTGCACTTGCCGCAGGAGCGCATGATCGTCACGGTCGGCGAGCACGGCAACACGTCGGCCGCCTCCATTCCGCTCGCTCTCGACGTCGCCGTGCGCGACGGGCGCATCCGTCGCGGCCAGAACGTGCTGATCGAGGGAGTCGGCGGGGGCTTCACCTGGGGTGCATCCGTCATCCGTTATTGACGACCGCAGTGGTGCGGTGCCGGAGCGCTGCAACCGCCTACGTGGTTGTCACGCGGGGCAATCGCGCCGCATCGCGGTGCACGCGCAGAGCGTGTGCGCCCGCATCTGAAATCATCGAATTGGGGACGTTATGAAATTCGCGTTCGTTTTTCCCGGACAGGGCTCGCAGTCGGTCGGCATGCTGAATGCGTTCGCCGACCACGCTATCGTGCGCGAGACCGTCGAGGAAGCCTCCGACGCGCTCGGCCAGGACCTGGGCAAGCTGATCGCCGAAGGGCCCGCCGAGGAACTCAATCTCACGACCAATACGCAGCCCGTCATGCTCACGGCGGCTTACGCCGTCTACCGCGCCTGGCAACAGGCGGGTGGTCCGGCGCCGGCCATTGTGGCCGGCCACAGCCTGGGCGAGTACACCGCGCTCGTGGCGGCCGGCGCGCTCGCATTTCGCGATGCTGTGCCGCTCGTGCGTTTCCGGGCGCAGGCGATGCAGTCGGCGGTGCCGGTGGGCGAAGGCGGCATGGCGGCGATTCTTGGCCTCGACGACGACGCGGTGCGCGCCGTGTGCGCGGAGGCATCAGTCGCCGGCGTGGTCGAAGCGGTGAATTTCAACGCGCCTGCGCAGGTCGTGATCGCGGGCCACAAGGCCGCTGTCGAAAAGGCCTGCGAACTCGCGAAGGCAAAGGGCGCGAAGCGCGCGCTGCCGTTGCCGGTGTCGGCGCCGTTTCACTCGTCGCTGCTCAAGCCGGCTTCGGACCAGTTGCGCGAGTATCTCGCGAGCGTCGAAGTGCGCGAGCCCGCCATTCCGGTCGTGAACAACGTCGATGTCGCCATGGTGCGCGATCCGGCGGCAATTCGCGACGCGCTGGTGCGTCAGGCCGCGGGCGCCGTGCGCTGGGTGGAATGCGTGAAGGCGATTGCAGCGCAAGGCGTGACGCACGTGATCGAATGCGGTCCCGGCAAAGTGTTGGCGGGCCTCACGAAACGTATCGACGGCAACCTCGTGGGGGCGGCGATCGTGGACCCGGCTTCGCTCGACGAGGCACTGAAGCTCGCCGGCGCCTGACTCGACGAGCGCGGTCGGGCGGCGTTGCCCCACGGGCCCGCGGCGTGCCTGCGCTAACAGCCAAGCCAGACGCTTTCGCCGCGAGGCGCATCGCCGATGAGCGCATTCCTGTATTACTCGCCCGCTGATTTGATGGTTATCGGGCCATTCGCAATCCGGACTGAACGATGGAAAAGACTCTCGACAAACAGATCGCGATCGTAACCGGCGCGTCGCGCGGCATTGGCCGCGCCATCGCGCTCGTACTGGCTCGCCAGGGCGCAACCGTGATCGGCACGGCAACGAGCGAAGCGGGCGCAGTCGCGATCAGCGACGCGTTCAAGGCAGCAGATCTGAACGGTCGTGGCGCGGTGCTCGACGTCAACGATGCCGGCGCGGTGGAAGCGCTGATCGAAGCGACCGTCAAGGAATTCGGCAGCCTCGGCATTCTCGTCAACAACGCCGGCATCACGCAGGACCAACTCGCCATGCGCATGAAGGACGAGGAGTGGGACGCGGTGATCGACACCAACCTGAAGGCGGTGTTCCGTCTGTCGCGTGCGGTTCTGCGTCCGATGATGAAGGCGCGCGGCGGTCGCATCATCAACATCACGTCGGTGGTGGGTTCGGCGGGCAACCCGGGTCAGGTGAATTACGCTGCGGCGAAGGCCGGGGTGGCAGGTATGACGCGTGCGCTCGCGCGCGAGATCGGCAGCCGCAACATCACCGTGAATTGCGTTGCGCCGGGCTTCATCGACACCGACATGACCAAGGTTCTGCCCGAAGAGCAGCAGGCGGCGCTCAAGGCGCAGATTCCGCTCGGCCGTCTCGGCAGCCCGGACGATATCGCGCACGCCGTTGCGTTCCTCGCGTCGCCGCACGCCGGCTACATTACCGGCACGACGATGCACGTCAACGGCGGTATGTACATGTCGTAACCGGATTCAGGTACTATCCGCGCCTTGATGCGCTCGTCGCAAACACCGTCGAAGAGCGCAGCGCGGACTGGCCATCTGGAACCCGTGGGCGCAGCTTTTTTGCCAGGTCAAACCTGATAAAATGCGCGCACTCGTATTTATGAACTTTCTTCCCTTGGAGGGGTAATGGACAACATCGAACAGCGCGTCAAGAAGATCGTCGCGGAACAACTGGGCGTAGCCGAAGCGGAAATCAAGAACGAAGCATCGTTCGTGAACGATCTCGGCGCGGACTCGCTCGATACCGTCGAACTGGTCATGGCCCTCGAAGACGAATTCGGCATGGAAATTCCGGATGAGGAAGCCGAAAAGATCACGACCGTCCAGCAGGCTATCGACTACGCCCGCGCGAACGTCAAGGCCTGAGTCGGTTCGCGTCCGCGTTCCGCGCGCTGCCTGCCGGGCCGCGCCGCTGCCCGCTCATCAGCCAGTGCACCTGCGAGCACATTTGCAAGCGCATCTGCCGGCTAACAGCCACAGGGCTCACAGGAGCATTTCCTGTGGCCCCTGTGGCTTTTGCTTTTGTCATTCTATGGAAAAGGGGTTACCGTGAGCCGCCGTCGAGTTGTCGTTACAGGCCTGGGGCTGATTTCGCCTGTTGGCAATAATGTTGCCGACGGCTGGTCCAATCTCGTTGCCGGCACGTCCGGCATCGCCAACATCACGAAGTTCGACGCGTCGAACTTCTCGACGCGCTTCGCCGGCGAGGTGAAGGGCTTCAACATCGAGGACTACATCCCCGGCAAGGAAGCCCGCCATATGGATACGTTCATCCATTACGGCGTTGCGGCGGGCATGCAGGCGATGCGGGACAGCGGGCTCGAAATCACCGACGAAAACGCGGAACGCGTGGGCGTGGTGGTGGGGTCCGGCATCGGCGGACTGCCGATGATCGAAATTACGCAGACCGAACTGCTCAATCGCGGTCCGCGCCGTATTTCGCCGTTCTTCGTGCCGGCCTCGATCATCAACATGATCTCGGGCCACCTGTCGATCAAGTTCGGCATCAAGGGTCCTAATCTCGCGATCGTCACGGCCTGTACGACGGGCCTGCATTGCATCGGCGAGGCCGCGCGCCTCATCGAGTACGGCGATGCGGACGCGATGATCGCGGGCGGTGCTGAGTCCACCGTGTCGCCGCTCGGCATTGGCGGTTTCGCCGCGGCGCGCGCGCTTTCGCAGCGTAACGACGATCCCGCTACGGCGAGTCGTCCCTGGGACAAGGATCGCGACGGCTTTGTGTTGGGCGAGGGTGCGGGCGTGATGATGCTCGAGGAGTACGAGCACGCGAAGGCGCGCGGCGCGAAGATCTACGCCGAAGTGGCGGGCTACGGCATGAGCGGCGACGCGTATCACATGACGGCACCGCTCGAGAATGGCGATGGCGCGCGCCGCTGCATGCTGGCCGCGCTGAAGAATGCACGCGTCAATCTGGACGAGGTGAGCTACCTGAACGCCCACGGCACGTCGACGCCGCTCGGCGATCTCGCGGAGACGACGGGCATCAAGCGCGCATTCGGCGATCACGCGAAGAACATCGTCGTCAACTCGACCAAGTCGATGACGGGCCACCTGCTCGGTGGCGCCGGTGGTCTCGAGTCGGTGTTTACGGTGCTGGCCGTGCACAACCAGGTGTCGCCGCCCACCATCAACATCTTCAACCAGGACCCGGAGTGCGATCTCGACTACTGCGCCAACACGGCGCGGGAGATGAAGATCGACGTGGCGCTGAAGAACTCGTTCGGGTTCGGCGGCACCAACGGCACGCTGGTCTTCAAGCGCGTCTGATCGCTTGACGCCGCTCTCCCGGGCGGGGTGTCCGCCGGGTCCGCAAGATGGACCATGGTCTGCGCTGCCGTCCGGGGAAGTGGTGCAACGCCTGGCGCCGCGACGCATTGCGTTGCGGCCGTCAGGCGGTTTGCAGATTGCCGTGTTCTGTTTCATCGCGGTTGCTGTTGCAGCCGTTCATACGAGCCTCGCGCCTTGGCTCGGCGGCTGGCGCGCGTTGCCGCTTTCTCTGGCCGTTCTGGCGCTGCTTGCGTTGGTTTCTGCGGCGCTTCGTCGCGGCGCCCCGGCTGCAATTGAAATCGGGCCAGACGGTGTGTCGGCATTCGACCGCCGCGGCGTGCACGTTGCCCAAGGGCTCATCGCGGCCAGTTCACAGTGGGGCGCCTGGCTGCTCGTCCTCGTTCTCGCTTCAGGCCGGCGCCGGTACTCACTGGTTATCACGGCCGACGCGCTCCATCCCGATGCTTTTCGCGAACTCTCGGTAATCGCGCGTTGCGGCGGACGTGGATGACACCCGCGCGTGCTTGCTGCCGGCTGAACCGGCTACTACCCGTAACGCCTGTAACCGCTGTTACCGGCGTAACGTGAGGGGCCGAACGGAACGCTACAATGGTGCCCCGCGGGGCACTCCCCATTAACGGATTTATCAGGTGAGCGAAAAAGAAATCGATCAGTTGCTCGTCGAGCGCGTGCAAAAAGGCGACAAGGCGGCGTTCGAACTTCTGGTCTCCAAATACCACCGCAAGATCATCCGGCTGATCTCGCGTCTCGTGCGGGACCCCGCCGAGGTCGAGGACGTGGCCCAGGACGCCTTCATCAAGGCATACCGTGCGCTGCCGCAATTTCGCGGCGAATCGGCGTTTTATACGTGGTTGTACCGGATTGCGGTGAATACCGCCAAGAACTACCTTGCGACCCAGGGCCGCCGGGCGCCCACCTCGACGGAGGCGGACGCGGAAGAGGCGGAAACTTTCTCCGACGCCGATCAACTAAGGGATATCAATACGCCCGAGTCGATGTTGATGAGCAAGCAGATCGCGGAGACGGTCAACGCTGCCATGGCGCTGTTGCCGGAAGAACTGCGCACCGCCATTACGCTCCGGGAAATTGAAGGATTGAGCTACGAAGAGATCGCCGAGATGATGGGTTGCCCGATCGGCACTGTCAGGTCGCGAATTTTTCGTGCTCGAGAAGCCATTGCGGCAAAATTGCGTCCGCTGCTGGACACACCTGAAGGCAAGCGCTGGTAAGCGGTACCGGCGGCCAGAAGGGCACGAGCGCGATTATCAGGGTTTGGGTGGTGTCACTACGGGGTGTCTGTAAGGAATGGGGATCATCATGGGGTCGGTCTCGATGCAATCGCAAGCAGGCTCGCGCGGCGAGCACCTGTCCGCTTTCGTCGACGGGGAAATGCCTGGCGACGGGCAATTGAACACCTTTCTCGGCGGGCTCAACCCCGAGGAACGCGCGGCGTGGTCCAGCTATCACCTGATCGGCGATGCGCTGCGTTCCGACGACCTCGCCATCAGTCCGGCGGCAAGCAGCGCTTTTCTGGCGGGTTTTGCCGCGCGCTTCGAGTCGGAGCCGCATCTACTCGCACCGGCGTCGGCGCCGGTCACGCGCCGTTTGCTTGCGCTGCGTCGCCGGGTGGTTCCCGCGTTCGCCGTCGCGGCCGCCGCCGCAACGCTGACGTGGATCGTCGTGCCGCAACTGCAAGGGGCGGGGGGCGTAGCCAGCCATGGCGGCGCCCAACTCGCGGCGGTCCAGCCCACCGACAGCGTACAGCGCGTGGCGATGGCTTCCATGCCGGCGGCCAATGTGCAGCCTGCGGTGGCGCAGGACGCCAACATCATTCGCGACGCGCGACTCGACCAGTATCTTGAAGCGCACCAGCAGTTCGCCCAGCAACCGATGGTTCCCGACTCCATGCCGCTGATCCGCGCCGCAGCGCTTACTACGCAAGGCCAATAAGTCTGATGCAGACCCTGCGGTTGAATAAAACGACGATCTGGGGACGGCTGCCGGCATTCCTGTGCTGTGCAGCCGTGTTGTTATCGGCGCTGTCGGTCACAGCCCGCGCCGACGCGCAAGGGACTTCCGCCAGCGATCCGGCTGCCACACGCCGCATGGCGGCCGAATGGCTGAACCGGATTCACCAGGCCGCCCAGCAGCAGAACTACGAGGGCGCCTTCGTTTATCAGCGCGGCACGTTCGTGCAGACTTCGCGCATCACCCACTACGCCACGCACGGTGACGGCGAGTACGAGCAGCTCGAAAGCCTCGACGGCAAGCCGCGCAAGATGCTGCGCCATAACGACGAGCTTTATACGTTTGTTCCAGAGCGTCACCTCTGTGTGGTCGAAAAGCGCCAGAACAAAGACTCGTTCCCGGCCTTGCTCGCCGCGAGTGCGGACCAGGTGTTGTCGGTCTATGAGCCGAAGCTGGTGGGTACCGACCGTGTGGCGGGCGTCGACAGCCAGGTGATCGAGCTCGATCCGAAAGACGCGTATCGATTCGCGTACAAACTGTGGGCGGACACGAAGACCGGTCTGCTGCTACGTGCGCAAACGCTGGACGCTGGCGGTCAGGTGCTCGAACAGTTGTCGTTCTCGCAGATCCGCATCGGCGTGCCGGTCGACAAAACGCCGATCGCGAACGGCATTCGCAATACCGCAGGCTGGACCATCGTGCGGCCGCCGGTCGAAGCGGTGGACATGGAAGCTCAGGGCTGGCAGTTCGCGCCCACCGTGCCGGGCTTCCACAAAATTCGCGAGCTGCGCCGGCCCATGGCCGCCCGCAACCCGTCGAGCCCGCCCATTCCGGTCGATCAGGCCGTCTTCTCGGACGGGCTCGCCGCCATTTCGATTTTTATCGAGCCGGTCGAAAACAATACACGCAAGGAAGGGACGGGCAATAGCGGGGCGACGCACGTTCTCGTGAAGCGCAGCGGCGACTACTGGATCACGCTGCTCGGCGAGGTGCCCCAGGCAACGTTGCAGCAATTCGCGTCTGCCATAGAATACAAGGCTCCGCGATAAACCCTCCTTCGGCTGACTACGATATGACGACTTTTTCGGTGCGCAAATTCTTCGCGGCCGCAGCGGTGGCGGTCTGCCTGCCGTTCGCGCCGCACCTGGCGTCTGCGGCCCCGGCGGCCAATCTGCCCGATTTCACCGACCTTGTGGACAAGGTCGGTCCCGCAGTCGTCAATATCCGCACCACCGCGCGTGTGCCTACGTCGCAGCGCGGGCTGCCGCCCGGACTCGACGACGGCGACATGTCGGAGTTCTTCCGCCGCTTCTTCGGCATTCCGATGCCGCAGTCACCGCAAACGCCGCAATCGCCGCGTGGTGGTCAAGGCGGCGGCTCGGACTCGTCACCCGACAGCGGCGGCAACGACACCGAGCAGAACAGCGGCGTGGGTTCCGGCTTCATCCTGTCGGCCGACGGCTACGTGATGACGAACGCGCACGTCGTGGACGGCGCGGACAGCATCTACGTGACGCTCACCGACAAGCGCGAGTTCAAGGCGAAGCTGATCGGCGTGGACGACCGCACGGACGTCGCCGTCGTGAAGATCAGCGCATCGAGCCTGCCCGCGGTGACGATCGGCGATTCGAACAAGGTTCGCGTAGGCGAATGGGTGGTGGCGATCGGCTCGCCGTTCGGGCTCGAAAATACGGTGACGGCCGGTATTGTCAGCGCGAAGGGCCGTGACACCGGCGACTACCTGCCGTTCATCCAGACCGACGTTGCGGTGAATCCCGGCAACTCGGGCGGTCCGCTCATCAACATGCAGGGCGAGGTGATTGGCATCAACTCGCAGATTTATAGCCGCACCGGCGGCTTCATGGGCATCTCGTTCGCCATTCCCATTGACGAGGCCATGCGCGTGGCCGACCAGCTCAAGTCCACCGGCAAGGTGGTGCGCGGTCGCATTGCAGTGGCGATCGGCGAAGTGACCAAGGACGTGGCCGACTCGCTGGGCTTGCCGAAGGCGCAGGGCGCCCTGGTGAGCAGCGTGGAGCCGGGCGGGCCGGCCGACAAGGCAGGCGTGCAGCCGGGCGACATCATCCTGAAGTTCAACGGCCAGTCGGTGGATGCGGCAACGGATCTTCCGCGCATGGTGGGCGACACGAAACCGGGCACGAAGGCGACGGTCACGGTCTGGCGCAAGGGCCAGACGCGCGATATGCCCATCACGGTTGCCGAAATGCAGACGGACAAGACCGCGAAGGCCGACCAGAAGCCGGCCCCGGCACCGAAACCGCGCGCGTCGAATTCGCTCGGTATTGCAGTGAGCGACATTCCCGAAGACCAATTGAAGACGTTGAAGCTGCGCAGCGGCGTGCAGATTGACGCCGTCGACGGCCCGGCCGCGCGGGCGGGGCTGCAGAAGGGCGACATCATCCTGCGGGTGGGCGACACGGACATCAAGAGCGCGAAGCAATTCGAAGAGGTTGCCTCGCACCTCGATTCGCAGAAGATGGTCGCTGTGCTCGTGCGTCGCGGCGAGAACACCCAGTTCGTGCCACTGCGCCCCCGCGCAACGGCAAAATGACGAGGCATAGCGCCTGATGCCCACCGCTTGCGCAACCCTCACGCTGTATGGGCGCGCGTGGTGCCACCTGTGCGACGACATGCGCGCTGCGCTCGAGCCGTTGCTGGCCGAGTTCGGCGCGACCGTCGAAATCATCGATATCGATGCGGACCCCGTGCTGGAGGGGCGCTACAACGAACTGGTCCCGGTGCTCGCAATCGGGGGCATCGAGTTGTGCCGCTACCGGTTCGAAGAAGCGCCGGTGCGAGCCGCGCTGATGCGGCTCACGACATCTACGCGCGGGTAAAGGCTGCAAATCGGCCGTATGGCTGATCCAGTCGTCGTCCTGATGCTTTGTCCGTTTCTACGCCCGAACGCGCTGAAGATTGGCCGAGGCCGCCCAAAGCTGCCTCTGGAAGGCCTTTTCGGCTAAAATAGTCCGGTTTTTCATTTGCTTACAAGGCGTGCTCTGCAATCGTCCAGGCGCGCCTTTTTCGCTTGATCGGCACTGAATGGATCATATTCGTAACTTCTCGATCATTGCGCACATCGACCATGGCAAGTCGACGCTCGCCGATCGCATCATCCAGTTGTGCGGCGGCTTGTCTGACCGTGAAATGGAATCGCAGGTGCTCGACTCGATGGATCTCGAGCGCGAGCGCGGCATCACCATCAAGGCGCAGACCGCGGCGCTGAGTTATCGCGCGCGCGACGGGAAGGTTTACAACCTCAACCTGATCGATACGCCAGGCCATGTCGACTTCTCATATGAAGTAAGCCGTTCGCTGTCGGCTTGCGAGGGCGCGCTGCTTGTCGTGGACGCGAGCCAGGGCGTCGAAGCCCAGACGGTTGCGAACTGCTACACGGCCATCGAACTCGGCGTCGAAGTCGTGCCGGTGCTCAACAAAATCGATCTGCCGGCGGCGAATCCCGAAAACGCGATTGCCGAAATCGAAGACGTGATCGGCATCGACGCAACCGATGCCACGCGCTGCAGCGCGAAGACGGGCGAGGGTGTGGAAGACGTACTCGAAGCGCTCGTCGCCAAGGTGCCGCCGCCGAAGGGCGACCCGGAAGCGCCGTTGCAGGCGCTCATCATCGACTCGTGGTTCGACAACTACGTCGGCGTCGTGATGCTCGTGCGCATCGTCAATGGCACGCTGCGCCCGAAAGAGCGCATCAAGCTGATGGCGACGGGCGCCCAGTACCCGGTCGAGCACGTCGGCGTCTTCACGCCGAAGTCGAAAGACCTCGAGGCGCTCTCCGCGGGCCAGGTGGGCTTCATCATCGCCGGCATCAAGGAGCTGGCGGCAACCAAAGTGGGCGATACGGTCACCAACGCGGCAAAGCCTGCCGCGGAGCCGCTGCCGGGCTTCAAGGAAGTGAAGCCTCAGGTGTTCGCGGGGCTGTATCCGGTCGAGGCCAACCAGTACGACGCACTGCGCGAGTCGCTCGAAAAGCTGAAGCTGAACGACGCGTCGCTGCAATACGAGCCGGAAGTCTCGCAGGCGCTCGGCTTCGGCTTCCGCTGCGGCTTCCTCGGTCTGTTGCACATGGAGATCGTGCAGGAGCGGCTCGAGCGCGAATTCGACATGGACCTGATCACCACGGCGCCTACCGTGGTGTACGAAGTGGTGCTGGCCGACGGCAGCACAATCATGGTCGAGAACCCGGCGAAGATGCCGGACCCGTCGAAGATCGAAGAGATTCGCGAGCCGATCGTCACCGTGAACCTGTACATGCCGCAGGACTACGTGGGCTCGGTCATCACGCTGTGTACGCAAAAGCGCGGCAACCAGGTGAACATGCAGTACCACGGCCGCCAGGTGCAGCTCACCTACGAAATTCCGATGGCCGAGATCGTGCTCGACTTCTTCGACCGGCTGAAGTCGGTGTCGCGCGGCTACGCGTCCATGGACTACGAGTTCAAGGAATATCGCGCGTCGGACGTGGTCAAGGTCGACATGCTCATCAACGGCGACAAGGTGGATGCACTCTCGGTCATTGTCCACCGTTCGCAGTCGCAGTACCGCGGCCGCGAAGTGGCGGCGAAGATGCGCGAGATCATTCCGCGCCAGATGTACGACGTCGCGATCCAGGCGGCGATCGGCGCGCACATCATCGCGCGCGAGAACATCAAGGCGCTGCGCAAGAACGTGCTCGCCAAGTGCTATGGCGGCGACATCACGCGCAAGAAGAAACTGCTCGAGAAACAGAAGGAAGGCAAAAAGCGGATGAAGCAGGTCGGCTCCGTCGAAATTCCGCAAGAGGCATTTCTTGCCATCCTCCGGGTCGAAGACAAATAAGATCAACACGGGAACCGTACCTACATGAATTTTGCCCTGATTCTTTTTGTGCTCGTCATTCTGACGGGCGTTGCATGGGTGGCGGACAAACTGGTTTTCATGCCGCAGCGGCGGCGGGCGGCAGAGGCGGCGGTGGCGGAATTCGACCGCCAGCAGGCGCGCGTCGGCGAGCGCTTCGCAGACGAGAACGCGCCCGCCACGCGAGCCCGCCTGCGCGAAGAAAAGCTGCGCCAGCCGTGGTGGCTCGAGTATTCCGCGAGCTTCTTTCCTGTCATCCTCGTGGTGTTCATGGTGCGCTCGTTCGTGATCGAGCCGTTCAAGATTCCGTCGGGATCGATGGTGCCCACGCTGCTGGTTGGCGACTTCATCCTCGTCAACAAATTCGACTACGGCATTCGCCTGCCCATCGTGAATACGAAGATCACGCAGGGCCGTCCGCTCGAACGCGGCGACGTGGTGGTGTTCCGCTACCCGAAGGACGAGTCGGTGGACTACATCAAGCGCGTGATCGGCTTGCCTGGCGACGTGGTCGCGTACGAAGACAAGAAGCTCACCATCAACGGCAAGCCGGTTCCCGAAACGCCGCTGCCCGACTACTTCGACGAGGAGCGCATCGGCTACGCGAAGCAGTTCGAAGAAGATCTCAACGGACGCAAGAACGCGATCCTCAATAATCCGGCCGTACCGCCCTTCGTGGTGGGTGCGGAAGATTACCCGTACCGTGAGAACTGTCAGTACAACGATCGCGGCGTCGTATGCAAGGTGCCGGCGGGGCACTACTTCATGATGGGCGACAATCGCGACAACAGCGCCGACAGCCGCTACTGGGGCTTCGTTCCGGACAAGAACCTGGTCGGCCGCGCCTTCTTCATCTGGATGAACTTCGGCAACCTGAAGCGCGTCGGCTCGTTCAACTGAGCACACATCGTCACGATGCGTTTCGCACGCGAGACGCATCGCATCGTGTTCGCACGGCACTTTAAGAACGTGCGATAACGCCGCTTCACCACGCTTTTTCGCCCGCTGCCCCGTGTGTTCGCCGGGGCAGGCCGGCGCGTTATACTCTGCCCATGCCCCTATCTCCGCTGGAAAGCCGCTTGCGCTATGAATTTCGTAATGCGGAATTATTGCGCCAGGCTTTAACCCACCGCAGTCACAGTGCCACGCATAATGAACGGCTCGAATTTCTGGGCGATTCCGTTCTGAATTGCGCGGTGGCTGCCCTTTTGTTCCAGCGTTTCAGCAAACTGGACGAAGGCGACCTGTCGCGTGTGCGGGCCAATCTCGTGAAGCAGCAGTCGCTGTATGAAATTGCTCAGGCCCTCAATATCTCGGAAAGCCTGCGGCTAGGGGAAGGCGAACTGCGAAGCGGTGGTTTCCGTCGCCCGTCCATTCTGGCGGATGCGCTGGAGGCGGTCTTCGGCGCGGTCTTTCTCGACGGTGGCTTCGATGCCGCCCAGACCGTCATCAAGCGCCTGTACGTGCCGATTCTCGACCATATCGATCCTCGTACGCTCGGCAAGGATTCGAAGACGCTGCTGCAGGAATACCTGCAAGGTCACAAGATCGCGCTGCCCACCTATACCGTGGTCGCCACGCATGGTGCGGCGCACAATCAGCAGTTTGAAGTGGAATGCACGGTTCCGAAGCTCGACGTGAAAGTGTCAGGCTCCGGCGCGAGCCGGCGCGCGGCTGAGCAGGCCGCGGCCAAGAAGGCGCTGGAAGAGGTAATGGCCGTGGCGCCTGCGCTCGCGACGAAACCGAAGCGCTCGAAGAATTCGCGTGCGGCCAAGGCGGAACAGGAAGTGGTGCCGGGGGTGACAGGTGTGCAGGCCGCGCTGGATCTGCGCGCACCGGAGCGCCGTCCGGATCGCGCGGCACGTGTCGCGGAAAAGACCGCGGCCACCGCCGAGCCGGCGGCCGAGCGTGCGCCTTCGGCGTCTCCTGTGGCGTCGGGCGCCGTGCCGCCTGCCGCGCCGCTGGCCGTGATTCGTGCCGCCCACGTCGGCTCGACGCAAGGCCAGGAGAGAACGCCCGAAAAGCCGGCTGAAAAAAGCACTGAGAAAGCCACAGAAAGAACGTCCGAGCGAGGCGCCGAAAAGCTCCAGGACAAGGCGCCCGAGAAGAGCGCCGAAAAAGCGCAATCGAAGGAAGAGCACAGCGCTGAGAAGGTCGAGTCAGCTTCTGCGGAACGCAGTCGCTCCGAGAAATCCGATCGTCCTGAATCGCGTGCCGACCGTTCTGCCGAAAAATCCGAATCTGCTGGTGCTGCGGCGACTACGTCGGGCACCCCGGCCATCAAGGCCGCCGCAGATCGCGCCGAAGCCACGGTCCATAGCATCGATCGCTCCGGCGAGCGTAATGACGCATCGTCCGGCGCGCGTCCGCTCGCGGAGAAGTCCGTTGCACTGCGTGCTCGCGATGCGTCGTCCGGCACGTCCGAAGACGCAGTCGTGGCCCCCGGCGCCGTACCCGTCCGCGCCGCGGACGCCGGCCACTGAAACAATGTCGCCAGCGTGCGCCGCACGTTGGTGAAATCCGCTGTCATCCGACCATGAATGCTCCTCTTTCCTCCTCGTCTTCCGGTTTTCGCTGCGGCATGGTCGCGATCGTCGGCCGCCCGAACGTCGGTAAATCGACGCTGATGAACGCGCTGGTCGGACAGAAGATCAGCATCACGTCGCGCAAGGCGCAGACCACGCGCCATCGCATCACGGGCATCAACACGATCGACGACGCGCAGTACATCTTCGTCGATACGCCCGGTTTCCAGACCCGCCACAGCTCCGCGCTCAACCGCTCGCTGAACCGCGCCGTTACGTCGACGCTGAGTTCGGTGGACGCCGTGCTGTTCGTCATCGAGGCAGGCCGCTTCGGCCCTGACGACCAGAAGGTGCTCGACCTGATTCCGCCTTCCGCGCCCACCTTGCTGATTGCCAACAAGCTCGATCGCGTCTCGGACAAGAACACGCTCTTTCCCTTCTTCCAGCAGATGAACGCGCTGCGGGAGTTCAAGGAAATCGTGCCGCTTTCCGCGAAGAATCCGGACGACATCAAGCGCCTGCTCGCCACGATCAAGCCGTATCTGCCCGAAGGCGAGCCCATCTATGGCGAAGACGATCTGACCGATCGCAGCGAGCGTTTTCTTGCCGCCGAAATTCTGCGCGAGAAAGTGTTCCGCTGGACCGGCGACGAGTTGCCGTACACGAGCACGGTGCTCATCGACAAGTTCGAAACCGAAGGGCGGCTGCGCCGCATCTTCGCGACCATTCTCGTCGAGCGCGACGGACACAAGGCGATGGTGATCGGCCAGAAGGGCGCCAAGCTTAAGCAGATCAGCACGGAAGCGCGCCTCGACATGGAAAAGCTGTTCGACGGCCCGGTCTACCTGGAGACCTTCGTCAAGGTGAAGAGCGGTTGGGCCGACAATGAAGCCGGGCTGCGGGCGTATGGGTACGAATGACGGATGGATGACGCTCGACCCGCGCGTCAATCCCGTCGACCCCATCGATCCCGACGAGGCCGAAGCCACTGAAACCGCCCCGCGTGCGCCGCGCGGCCGCAAGGCAAGCGCCGCCGTCAAGGCGGCGAGCGAGTTGGCGCACGACACGCATGAAGACGCGGGCAATGAAAGCAGCACCCGCGCCGCCTCGAGCCGCGTGAGCGGCGAACGAAGCCGACCCTCCACGCGCCGCGCACCCCGTGCGCCGTCGCCGCCCACCCCGCAGTATCGAATCGCCGAGCAGCCCGCCTTCGTGCTGCACAGCTATCCCTATCGCGAAACCAGCCTGATCATCGACGTGCTCTCGCGCGACCATGGCCGTCTCGCCCTTGTCGCCAAGGGCGCCAAGCGTCCGCATTCGGCGCTGCGCGGGGTGCTTCAGACGTTCCAGCCGCTCTCGCTCTCGTGGACCGGCAAAGGCGAGGTCCGCACGCTTACGACGGCCGAATGGGTGGGCGGCATGTTGCCGCTCGCGGGCGACGCGCTCCTGTGCGGCTTCTACGTGAACGAACTGCTCGTGAAGTTCTGCGCGCGCGAAGATCCGCACCCCCAGCTGTTTCATCACTACGTCGTCACGCTCACGCGCCTTGCGCACGACGAACCTGCCGTGCAGGTGCTGCGCTCCTTCGAGCGCGTGCTGCTGCGCGAGACCGGCTATGCGATGTCGCTCGACAAGACCGCGTCGCGCAAGCCCGTGCTGGCCGAGGGCCGCTACGTGTTCGACCCGGAGCGCGGCGTGCGCGAAGCGTCCGACGACCTGCCCGCGCAATGGCCCATCATTGCGGGCCAGACATTGCTCGATATGGAAGAGGACGATTACCATCGTCCGCAGACCGTCGCGCAAAGCAAGACGCTGATGCGTTTCCTGCTCAATACCTACCTTGGCGGCGCGCCGCTGGCCACTCGTCAGATCCTGATCGACCTGCAAAACCTATGAGCTTCTTTCTCACCTCGCCGAACGTCATCGAGCTGGGCGTCAACATCGACCACGTCGCCACGCTGCGCAATGCGCGCGGCACGTCGTATCCCGATCCGATCCGCGCCGCGCTCGCGGCTGAAGAGGCGGGCGCCGACGCCATCACGTTGCACCTGCGCGAGGACCGCCGCCACATCGTGGACGCCGACGTGCGCGCACTGCGCCCGCAGCTGAAGACGCGCATGAACCTCGAATGCGCCGTCACGGCGGAAATGCTCGACATCGCGTGCGACGTGAAGCCGCACGACGCCTGTCTCGTCCCCGAGAAGCGCCAGGAGCTGACGACCGAAGGCGGCCTCGACGTCGCGGGTCAGTTCGAGGCGGTGCGCGCCGCGTGCCGCCAGCTTGCGGACGTGGGCATTCGCGTGTCGCTCTTCATCGACGCCGACGAGACGCAGATCCGCGCCGCTCACGAAGCCGGTGCGCCGGTGATCGAACTGCACACCGGCCGTTATGCCGAAGCGCACGATGCCGGCGAGCAGCAGCGCGAATACGAGCGCGTCGTGCGCGGCGTCGAGTTCGGTATGGGCCTGGGTCTCAAGGTCAACGCCGGACACGGCCTGCACTACACCAATGTGCAGCAGATCGCCGCGATCGACGGCATTGCCGAACTCAACATCGGTCACGCGATCGTGGCGCACGCGGTTTTCGCCGGCTGGGAGAACGCCGTGCGCGAGATGAAGGCGATCATGGTCGCCGCGCGGCTCGGTGCGCGCGGCTGATCCGCCGCGATCTTCGCAACCTTCGCGATTGGCCATCCCATCCCTGGCGCAGACGACACACAAACAACTTCCATGGCGATCTACGGCATCGGCACAGACATCGTTCAGGTGAGCCGCGTCGAGGTGGTGATGACGCGCACCAATGGGCGCTTCGCGGAGAAGGTGCTCGGGCCCGACGAACTGCGCGTCTACCACGCGCGCAATGCGCGCTCGCAGGTGCGCGGGCTCGCGTTTCTCGCCACGCGGTTTTCGGCCAAAGAAGCGTTCTCGAAGGCGATCGGTCTCGGCATGCACTGGCCCATGACATGGCGCGCGATGCAGACGCTCAATGAGCCGAGCGGCAAGCCCGTCGTGGTGACGTCAGGCGAACTCGCCGAGTGGCTCGCCGCGCGCCGCATCACCGCGCGCGTGACCATCAGCGACGAGCACGACTACGCCGTGTCGTTCGTGATCGCCGAGGTCGATGGCAGCAGCGACGGCAGCATTGAGACCCGCTCCGGCCCGGCCGCATGATTCCTGAATGCGCGGCACGCTCCGCGCTCTTTCCACCACTTTTCCCGATCCGATGAAAACCAGACCCCGCCCGGTGATGCTCGACGTCGCCGGCAAGACGCTGACCGACGCCGACCTGCGCCGCCTCGCCCATCCGATGACGGGCGGCGTGATTCTCTTCGCGCGTCACTTCGAAAGCCGCGCCCAGCTCGTCGCGTTGACTGACGCGATCCGCAACGTGCGCGAGGACATCCTGATCGCCGTGGACCACGAGGGCGGACGCGTGCAGCGCTTTCGCACCGACGGCTTCACGGTGCTCCCCGCCATGGGCCGGCTCGGCGAGCTATGGGACAAGGACGTGCTGCATGCGACGAAGGTTGCGACGGCAGTCGGCTACATCCTCGCCTCGGAGCTGCGCGCGTGCGGCATCGACATGAGCTTCACGCCGGTGCTCGATCTCGACTACGGCCACTCGAAGGTGATCGGCGACCGCGCGTTCCATCGCGATCCGCGCGTCGTCGCGCTGCTCGCCAAGAGCCTCAATCACGGTCTCGCGCTCGCCGGCATGGCGAACTGCGGCAAGCATTTTCCGGGACACGGCTTCGCCGTGGCGGATTCGCATGTGGCGGTGCCCGTCGACGATCGACCCCTCGACGCTATCCTTGCCGAGGACGTGAAGCCTTACGACTGGCTGGGTCTCGCGCTGCAATCCGTGATCCCCGCGCACGTCATCTATCCGCAGGTGGACGACAAACCCGCCGGCTTCTCGCGCGTGTGGCTGCAGGACATCCTGCGCGGCAAGCTGGGCTTCACCGGCGCCATCTTCAGCGACGATCTTTCGATGGAAGCCGCGCGCCAGGGCGGCACGCTGACCGAGGCGGCCACCGCCGCGCTCGGCGCGGGCTGCGACATGGTGCTGATCTGCAATCAGCCGGAGGAGGCGGGCAAGGTATTGGATGCGCTGGCGTTTGAGCCGTCGAAGGCGTCCCGGCAGCGCATCAAGGCGATGCGCCCGCGCGGCAAGGCGCTGGAATGGAACAGGCTCGCGAGCCAGCCTGCCTATCAGCGCGCGCAGGCGCTGCTGCGCAGCGCCCTGGGCTGAGTTCCGGGCTCTAGTTTGTCCCTCAATTGAGCCGCATGCGCTGCAGCTTGTTGTAGAGCGTCTTGGGACTGATTCCGAGCAGCGATGCGGCGCGATGTCGCGTTCCGCCCACCGCGTCCAGCGTTGCGCGAATCAGCATTTCTTCGACATCCGCGAGCGGCGTGCCGACCGTCACCTGGACACGGCCACCGTTGATGTCGCGCATGCCGCCGCTGCCGGTCTCGTCTGCGCGCAACGTCTCCAGCACTTCGCCCGACGCGTGATACGCCCGCCGCACGCGCTCCTGCAGTTCGCGCACGTTGCCGGGCCACTCGTACGAGAGACACTCGCGGACGAATTCGGGCGAGATCAGCCGCGTGGTGCCCGTGAGGCCTCGCGCGTGCGTTTCCTGGTTCAGTTCGTCGACGAATGCCTGCGCGAAAAGTGCGGCGTCGTCTTCGCGTTCGCGCAGCGGCGGGAGCGCGAGCGCTGCGGCATCGAGGCGCAGCCACAGGTCTTCGTGCAGCCGGCCTTCGGTCACCGCATTGCGCGGCACCGTGCGGGTGGCTGCCACGAGCCGGAAATCGGTCCCCACCTTGCTCGTGCCGCCTACGCGCATGAAGGTCTGCGAATCGAGCGCGTGCAGCAGCGCTTCCTGTTGCGCGCGCGGCAGGTCGGCGAGTTCGTCGATGAACAGCGTGCCGCCGCTTGCCTGATCGACGAGTCCGGGTTCGCGTTGCTCGGCGCCGCTAAACGCGCCGCGCTCGTGCCCGAAGAGCAGGCTCTCGAGCAGGCGTCCCTCTTCTTGGGCGGCCGCCTTGCGGGTGTCGAACACCACGAACGGCCCTTTGCGGCGGCGGCTCATCTCGTGCAGCGTGCGTGCTGCGATCTCCTTGCCGGTACCCGCTTCGCCACTGATGAGCACGGCGGCCTCGGTAGGGGCAATTTGCTCGATGGCGTCGTAGACGTGCTGGATGGCCGTGCTGTGCCCGATCATGCGGCCGAAGCGGCCCATCTGCCGCAGCGTGGCGCGCAGCGTGCGCACTTCCTCCGTCAGTTCATAAGGACGCGGAATACGCGCGAGCAGGCTGCGCAGACGCGGAATGTTGACGGGCTTGAGCAGATAGTCCCAGATGCCATGCCGCAAGCCTTCGATGGCGCTTTCCACTGTCGCGTTGCCGGTCATCACGATCACGGGCAACGCGCCGCCGGGCGGTTGCGCAGGCAGGTGCTGGAGCAGGTCGAGACCACTGCCGTCGGGCAGATTCAGGTCGACGAGCACGACGTCGGGGATGAACCGCGCGAGCGCGCTGCGTGCCTCGGCAAGCGTGGCCGCGGTATCCACAGAAAAACCGTCTGCCGCGAGGATGGCAGAGAGGCCGGACAGGCTGTTGGGATCGTCTTCGACAATCAGGGCGTGTGGCATGGCGGAGCGCAAGTTGCAGATATTGGGATGCGTAGGGCGACGTCGCGTTGCTGCCGCTCTGACGTGAGCCGGCGGCGGTCGCGATTCGACGCGTTCGTTGTCTTTGTCATTCGGTCCTTGTCGAAAACGCCTGCGGGCGCCGCGCGGCTCTTGCATGCCGCGTCCTGCGGAGTGCCTCCGGACCAACCTCACGGGGCTGGTGCCTGTTTCCGGGCGCCTCGAGCGTTACGGTGTTACGGTCGCCAGTCTTCGTCTGTGTCGAAAAACTGGCGCACTTCGCGCGGCGCTCCTTCGCGGATCTTTGCCCGTGAAGCGCTTCTACTTGCCTGCTGTGACGTCGTTGTTTATGGCACGTCTCCTGAACCTCGAGAATGGGGATGCGGCTCCCCAAAGACTCGCGTCGTTTAAAGCAGGGAACGTGCCATCCTGTGACGTCTGGATCAAGCCCCGTGCTGCGCGGCACCGCGACGGTCTGTGTGCCGGAGAGGGCGCGGAATGACGTGCAAAAGCGGTAAAGTTTTCCCAAACATACACGGTCGACGGAAAAAGAAAAAGCGCCCAAAAGGGCGCTTTATTCCCTGGGGGCGCTTTATTTCGTCGCGGCCGCAGACTGTGCCGCGGCGCTTTCCTGCAGCGAGTAAGTCGTGTGCGCCGAGTGGGGCTTGCCTCAGGCGCGGCTGCGGTACTCGTTCGTACGCGTGTCGATTTCGATCTTGTCGCCGATGTTGCAGAAGAGCGGCACTTGCAGTTCGAAGCCCGTGTTCAGCTTCGCGGTCTTCAGCACCTTGCCCGAGGACGTGTCGCCCTTGACTGCCGGCTCCGTATAGACGATCTCGCGCACGAGCGTGGTGGGCAGTTCGACCGAGATGGCCTTGTCGTTGTAGAACACGACTTCGCACGCCATGCCGTCCTGGAGGTAGTTGAGCGCGTCGCCCATCATCTCGGCTTCTACTTCGTACTGGTTGTAGTCGGCGTCCATGAACACGTACATCGGGTCGGCGAAGTACGAGTACGTCACTTCCTTGCGATCCAGCACGACGACGTCGAACTTGTCGTCGGCTTTGTACACCGATTCCATGCCTGCGCCCGTCAGCAGGTTCTTGAATTTCATCTTCACGACGGCGGCGTTGCGGCCCGACTTGTTGTATTCGGCCTTCTGCACGACCATCGCGTCGCTACCGATCATCACGACGTTGCCGGTGCGGAGTTCCTGTGCAATCTTCATAAAACTGTCCTGTCCAAAAATTTAAATCGCTTCGAATATTTTCTACGGCATACGACCCTGGGCGGGTTCGCGCTGCATGCTGCGCCTACCCGGGGATGCGCGTTCACGGGTAACCGCTTATTTTAGCTGACTTTTTGCAAATCCGGCCAGATTCGCGGCGAGGTCGCCCACCCGCGCAAGCTCGCTCGCCCATTCCACCGCACGGGCCGCGAATTGCACGCGGTGGCGTTCGAAATCGGCCCAGTCGGGCACGCCGTTGCCGTTCCACGCATGCCAGAACCGCGCGAGCGACGCGCGTGCCGCGCCGGGCAGCGTGCGGGTGTAGTGGGCGAGGGCGGCGTCGAGCTTGGGCAGATGAGCGTCGTCGGCTTGCGGGTAGATGTGCCAGACGAACGGACGCGCCGCCCACTGCGCGCGCACGAACGAGTCCTCGCCGCGCACGAAGTTGATGTCGCTGGCCCATAGCAGGTTGTCGTAGCCGTTTTGGTCAGTGAACGCGAGGCCATATGCCGTGAGCGCCCCCATGCTTGCATGCGTTTGCGCGCCAAACGACCCGACCCCGAAAAAGCGGGCCACGGCCCCGGAGATCCGGCCTTCGGGGACGAGCAGCACGATGGGTGCCGCGCTGTCGCGCCACTGGGCGAGCAAAGCGTCCACGGCGGGGTTTTCGTAGGCGAAGAGAGAGACCACGGTAGTGCCTTCGGCCGGCGGCGGGCCGCCGGTCGCGCGTTGCCACCAGTCGGCGCGCGCCTGTGCGGAGGCTTCGAACGCCGCGCGCCGGGCGTCGAGATCATGTTCTTTCAGCACGCCGCCCGTGCCGGCGCCGAGCCCCGGAAAGAAAAACGTCTTCGTGAGCGCATAGCGCGGGTGTGGCGATGGCCGCAGATGAAACTCCGCCACCCAGTCTTCCGCGCTCAGATATTCGAGATTGAGCCACACGGGCTTGCGTTCGCGCCGCGCCATAGCCGCGACGTACACGGGCGGCAGTTCGCAGGCGAACGCCTCGATCACCACGTCGGCGATCTCGAGCACGTCGCCCGCGTGCGTGGGCGTGTGCCAGTGCTCCACGGCAATGCCGTCTACCGTTTGCCGTGACTTGTCGAGATCCAGTGCCGGACAGAGTTTCTGGAACGCATGCAGGTCGTCCACGAACACGCGCACCTGCCAGCCGTGCTCGTGCGCGAGCTGGCGCGCGAGCCGCCAGCTGACGCCGATGTCGCCGAAGTTGTCGATGACGGCGCAGAAGATGTCGCAGGCGATGGCTGTCGCTGTACCGGAGGGATGCATGCCGGGACGGGAAGAGAAGGACGAAGCAGGCATGGCGTCGGCGTGCACATTGCGCAGCGTGGCGCGGCGCCTCGAGCGCTTGCCCGCGCCGCGATTCGGACGCGCGTGGAATGTTCTAAACTGGCGATTCTAAAGCACATCAGCCATCGAGGTGGCCCGCGTGCAAGCGCGGCGTCGCCCGTTTCTGCATGACCGAATCCGAAGACTTCGAACCGAAAAAAGTACTGGCGCAGCTGCCGCATCTGCCCGGGGTCTACCGTTATTACGACACCGCCGGCGCCGTGCTGTACGTAGGCAAGGCGCGCGACCTGAAGAAGCGCGTGTCGAGCTACTTCACGAAGACGCTGCTGTCGCCGCGCATCGCGATGATGGTGACGCGCATCGCGCGCGTCGAAACCACGGTGACGCGTTCCGAGGCCGAAGCGCTGCTGCTCGAAAACAATCTGATCAAGGCGCTCGCGCCGCGCTACAACATCCTGTTTCGCGACGACAAGTCGTATCCGTACCTCAAGCTCACGGGCCACGCGTATCCGCGCATGGCGTACTACCGCGGCGCTGTCGATCGCAAGAACCAGTACTTCGGGCCGTTCCCGAGCGCATGGGCGGTGCGCGAGAGCATCCAGATCCTGCAGCGCGTCTTCCAGCTGCGCACCTGCGAAGACTCGGTGTTCAACAACCGCACGCGACCGTGCCTGCTGCATCAGATCGAGCGCTGCTCCGCGCCTTGCGTGGGCGCGATCAGCGAAGAGGATTACGCGCGCGACGTGCAGAACGCCTCGCGCTTCCTGCTCGGGCGGCAGACCGAGGTGATGAAGGAACTCGAGCAGAAGATGCACGCCTTCGCGGCCGAGCTGAAGTTCGAGCAGGCCGCGGCGGTGCGCAACCAGATGAGTTCGCTCTCGACGGTGCTGCATCAGCAGGCCATCGAGACCGGCGGTGACAGCGACGTCGACATCCTCGCCGTGGTCGCGCAAGGCGGCCGCGTTTGCGTGAATCTGGCGATGGTGCGCGGCGGCCGGCATCTGGGCGACAAGGCGTATTTTCCCGCGCACGTGGAAAGCGCGCTCACGGCAGACGAAGGCGGCGTGGGCGACGAGTCCGAAGTGGTCGCGGATGGGCAAGACAGGGGGGAGCGCGCGGAGGGCGAGGCCGATGCCCGCGCCGTGATCCTGCGCCAGAACGACGATGAGGCCGCGGCAGACGCGAGCGCCGCTGAAGCCGATGCCGCCGGGAAGGGGGCCCACAGCGAAGCCGGCGCCCCGAATTTCGCCGACGACCCCCTCGCGCTCGCCGAAGCCCTTGCGCCGGAGAGCGACGACGAAGAAGGGGCCGACGCCGCGAGAACAGGCCGCAGCGTCGCGATCGAATCGGAAGTGCTCGATGCCTTCATTGCGCAGCATTACCTCGGCAATCGCGTGCCGCCGGTGCTGGTCGTGAGCCATCCGCCCGCCAACAGCGAACTCGTCAACCTGCTCATGGAGCAGTCAGGTCACAAGGTGACCGTGCTGCGTCAGCCGCAGGGCCAGAAGCGCGCCTGGCTCACGATGGCCGAGCAGAACGCGCAGCTCGCGCTCGCGCGCCTGCTCTCCGAACAAGGCTCGCAGCAGGCGCGTACGCGCGCGCTTGCCGATACGCTGAGCCTCGAATTCGACGACCTCGCGCACCTGCGAATCGAATGCTTCGACATCAGCCACACCATGGGCGAAGCCACGCAGGCATCGTGCGTGGTCTATCACCACCACAAGATGCAGTCGGGCGAATACCGGCGCTACAACATCACGGGCATTACGCCAGGCGACGACTATGCCGCCATGCGCCAGGTCCTGACGCGCCGCTACGAAAAGATGGTCGCGCAGGCCGCGCAGAATGCCGCCGACGAAGCCGGAACGCTGCAATCCGAAGAGGCCGCGAGCGCGGGTGGCGACGTGGCGGAGCCGGCTGCGGCGGGCGGGACGCTGCCGAACATCGTGCTGATCGACGGCGGTAAGGGGCAAGTCGAGATTGCGCGCCAGGTGTTCACTGAACTCGGGCTCGATCGCGGCATGCTGGTGGGCGTGGCGAAGGGCGAAGGCCGCAAGGTGGGTCTCGAAACGCTCGTCTTCGCGGACGGCCGCGCCCCGCTGGAACTCGGCAAGGAAAGCGCGGCGCTGATGCTGGTCGCGCAGATCCGCGACGAAGCGCACCGCTTCGCCATTACGGGCATGCGCGCCAAACGCAGCAAGACGCGGCAGACCTCGCGGCTCGAAGAACTCGAAGGCGTGGGGGCGAAGCGCCGGCAGCGGCTGCTCGCGCGGTTTGGCGGCCTTCGTGGCGTCATGGCGGCGAGCGTGGACGACCTCGCGAGCGTGGAGGGCATCTCGCGCTCGCTTGCGGAGCAGATCTATCAGCAGCTTCACTGAGGCGCCGCGGTGCTATCCAGCCGCCTTGCCGTTTCGTCGCGTCCTGCGCTGGGCCTTGCGGGCTCGCCGGGCTTTGCTTGTAGCGGGTGCGACGACACGGCACAATTGCAACTCCCTTGACAGATGGCGCCCGCCGATGCCGTTCAATTTCCCGATCTTTCTGACGTGGCTGCGGATCGTGCTGATTCCGCTGTTCGTCGGCGTGTTCTACCTGCCGGACATGATGATGAGCCCCGCGCATCGCAATCTGGCGGCAGCGGCCATTTTCATTCTGGCGGCGCTGACAGACTGGTTCGACGGCTATCTGGCGCGCAAATGGAATCAGACGTCGTCGTTCGGCGCGTTTCTCGACCCGGTGGCGGACAAGCTGATGGTAACGGCGGCGCTGCTCGTGCTCGTGCAGCTGTTGCGTCTCGACGCGGCCATTGCACTCGTGATCGTGGGTCGGGAAATCGCTATCTCGGCATTGCGCGAGTGGATGGCGCAGATCGGTGCGTCGAAGAGCGTGGCCGTGAATCAGCTCGGCAAGTTCAAGACCGCGTGCCAGATGGTCGCGATCCCGATGCTGCTGCTTTACGGGCCTGTGCCGCTGGGCGGCGGCTTCGTGCTCGACACGCGCGTGTGGGGCCTGTGGCTCATCTACGTGGCTGCCGTGTTGACCATCTGGTCGATGCTTTATTACATGAAGCTCGCGTGGCCGCAGATTCGCGAGCGCGGTGGGCGGGCCTGAACCGGCGAGGGACCGACCTTGCGTGATGCCGCCGCTTCAAAGAGGAAAAACTTGCGTGGGGCTTGACACGTTTCAGCGGCTTATACATAATCTCATCTCTCCGGTGCACGCGGTTCTGAACACCGGAGTTGCTTTAAGAAGGCGGCAAAAAGCAGCAAAACGCGGGAGTAGCTCAGTTGGTAGAGCGCAACCTTGCCAAGGTTGAGGTCGCGAGTTCGAGACTCGTCTCCCGCTCCAGATTTTCGATGCGGCGTTTTGCGGTTGTGTCGGTTCCGAAAGCGTTGCAAGCAGGACCATGCGGGAGTAGCTCAGTTGGTAGAGCGCAACCTTGCCAAGGTTGAGGTCGCGAGTTCGAGACTCGTCTCCCGCTCCAGATACACGGGGAAGCTGCGCTTCCCTTTTTGTTTGGCAGGCCGGAAGGCTGCCGCACAAATCTGCCGGGCCGTTTCAGGCGCACCCTGTTCGATCCGGGCCGGCAGTCCGCTTCTGGCGCGATAGCAAAGCGGTTATGCAGCGGCCTGCAAAGCCGTGTAGGCCGGTTCGACTCCGGCTCGCGCCTCCAGATAGAAAGCCCTGATCCGTCAGGGCTTTTCTTTTTTCTGATCGTTTCCATTGTTGGAAATACGCGCTCTGAAGTGGTAAAAAGCCCTCTGTAACCACTCAAGAATCACGCTCAACCACGCGACGATCGGCTCTTTGGCCGTCGTCGCGAATTGAGTCCACGGGGCTATGTCGACAAAGAGAAGACGTCCATCAGGGACGTGGGAATACATTATTCGCCGCAAGGGCGTTCTCCCAAAGCCACTTTCCCTCACCTCACATTCCAGACCGAAGAAGAGGGCGACGCGTACGTTGCCCGTTTAGAGCAACTGCTCGACGCTGGCATCCTTCCTGAAGAGCTCATCGCCCAAAAGGACCAGATAGTCACCATAGAGGATGACCTGCCCCCGGTTTTAGTCCGAACTGCAGTTAGAGTCCGAGGTTAAAAACTGCTGCCTGGCGTCGTACGCCCGGGCGAACTGCACGGGCGTCAGATAGTCGAGTGAACTATGAGGCCGCTCGGTGTTGTACTCGATACGCCATTCCTCAATCAGCCGCCTGGCGTGGCGCATTGAGACGAACCAGTGCTCGTTCAGGCATTCATCGCGGAACCGCCCGTTGAAGCTCTCGATATAGGCATTCTCCACCGGCTTGCCAGGCCGGATGAACGACAGCGTGACACCGGCTTCGTAGGCCCATGCATCCAGCGCCTTACCAGCGAACTCCGGCCCGTTGTCGACCGTGATGGATGCGGGTAAGCCTCGCATCTCCCTGAGCCGCTCGAGCACTTGCTGCACGCGTAGGCCCCGCAATGAAGTATCGACCTCGATGGCCAGGCACTCGCGTGTGTAGTCGTCGACCACGTTCAGGCATCGAAACCGCCGACCATAGGCCAGCCCGTCAGAAACGAAGTCCAGCGACCAGCTCTGATTCGGGCCTGTTGGTACCGGAAGCGGCGTGCGCTCGACAGCCGCAATACGCTTGCGTCGCCGCTTAGGCACACTCAGTCCCGCCTTGCTGTACAGGCGCCAGATGCGCTTGTGGTTGGCCAGGCAGCCATCCCGCTGCAACAGCACGTGAATCCGGCGATAGCCGTAACGGCGCTTCTGCGCAGCGATGGCCATCATCCGGCCAGTCAGCGCTTCGTCCTCAACCCGGCGGCGTGATTCGTAGTGAAACAGCGAGCGCGAAATCCCTACCAGCCCGCAGGCCCGGGTAACACCCATGGCGCGTTCGGTCATCAATATCCGGACCGCTTCGCGCCTGGCCTGCGGGCTTGCTACTTTCGGGCCAGCAGGTCCTTCAGCGCGGCGTTGTCGAGCATTGATTCGGCCAACAGGCGCTTGAGCTTGTTGTTCTCCTGCTCCAGTTCCTTCAGGCGCTGCGCTTCGGAGACCGTCATCCCGCCGAACTTCGCTTTCCAGTTGTAGTAGGTCGCTTCCGATATGCCGTACTTGCGGCACAGCTCCGCCGGCTTCAGGCCAGCCTCGGCTTCCTTCAAGATGCCGATGATTTGTTCTTCGGTGAATCGCTTTTTCATTGCCGTTCCTCTCTGGAACGGACTCTACACCGTCACCGTACTAAACGCGGGGAGCAGGTCATTTTCACCGTTTTTGAGCGAAGTCGCCAGACCGGCCAGATGCTTGCCGTGGTAGACACCGATCTCAGCGATATTGCCGCTCAGATTTTGTCGCGCCTGCAACTGTGCGAGCGCCGCCGACATATAGGCAGCGCTCGGCAACACCATGCCCTCGATCGTCGGATAGTCTCGCAGCCAGCGCACCAGATTAGATTCTGGATATACGCCGAAACGCTCGGCAATTTCACGGGCAGAAAGACGTGGTTCAGATTCGGGAAGGGCGCGACGGTAGACGCTCAATCGAAACTCGGTCGATCCGAGAATGCTGGAGATGAGCTGCTCTGGAAACTCGCACCGCGACATCCAATGGTCGATGACACTCTCGCTCTCCGGGGAGCGTCTCAGGATTATTCGGTACGCTGAAATCACGTCGTCTCTAGAAATCATCGCCGTAATGAAATGTAAGGATTGCGGTGGGCGACGATTATAGCGGACCTCTTGGAGCGGATAGTTCGCGTTTAGTGCGATTTCCCGTCTGGGCTAATCATTCTGGCTTTTAAAGGGATGCGAGTGGCCACCAGCGCTTGTCGCGGCGCTATGCGGGGAGCATAAAAGTTACTTTGACCGTGCTTCGCGGCACGGGAAAAGACAGGGCGACCGGGAAAATGTTCGCGCATGAACCCGGCCGCCTTTCCACTGAGTTGGCCAGTGAATCAGCCGAGGCCCTGCCACCTACAGCGTCAATAACACTCAATCTGGTGGGCCGTCGACGAGTCGCGAGCTGGTGATTACGAACTGGGAGCCCGGCACCCAGACAGGCGGACTCTTCTAGAGTCTTGACGCGAGAATGCCATTGTTCCACGACATGGTAAGATTGAGCCGGATCGTTGTAGACGGTTCAGTGAGCCTATCTCATAATGGCTGCCTCAAAATTGGGCGTAGTAAGTTAATCGGTAGAGACTACCGTGAAGATAAAAGAAGACCTCGTGCGCGACGCTCGGGGCATCCTGACAGACGCGGTGAACCCGCGGATTGACGTTACTGCGCGAAGGCAATCAGCCTTCGTGAACGTTGTTGCCGTGATCGTAGCGGTTGCCATCATCCTTGGCGCATGGGAAGCCATCCTTTCTCTCACATATCTGCCCCTAAGCTTCTCAACAACACGAACACTATCGCGGCTAATCGCTTCGGCGGTTAGCTAAAAGATGAGAATAATTCATGCAAACGGAATCTTCACGGGCTAAATCGCTGGCTGTTGCGATCGTATGCCTGCTTGTCCTGGCGATCGCTTACTACAAAATTTTTCACCTGTTTGCGCACTCATCCGACGAGGCGAACCCGTTGCTGTCGGCCTACGATATGGTTCACGGAAACTGGCTCTTGCGGGGGTGGGTTGAGCCGGTTAGCACGTTCTACGGCATAGACTTATTGCTGTTCGGCGCACAATCCATTGTGTTTGGAAAATCACCCACAATTCTTGTTATTACGCCCGCTCTTATCTGGGCAATGGTTGTTCTTCTGTCGTGCGCCGTGGTCGCCAAGTATTCAGCGAAGGAAACTCGCTTCTTCCACGCGCTGTGTGCCTTCGTGATACTTGGTCTGCCCCAGGTATTTAACGGGCCGGTGGCGGCGTTGATCACCGTTGCCCCGATCCATATCGGATCGATCGTCTACGCGCTGATCGCGTTCGTACTGGCTCAACGCTTCCTCGTCTCAAGGCGTATCGAACGTCTTGCAGCGTGTTCTTATTTTCTCCTCGTCGCCTTAATGACGCTCGGCGACCCGTTCTCCCCGTATTTCTGTGCGGCGCCTGTGTTGCTCACCTGCCTGTCGGCTCGTCGCATGGACTGGCGTCGCCGTGGCGCCCTAGGTGCGCTGACCAGCGGTGCGGTGATCGCAGGGAAGGTTGGCCTAGTCCTGATCGGTCATGCTGGCGGTTTCAGTATCATCCCGATGCCGGCTGGATTCGTCATGTTCGACCTAGTGGGGAAGAACGTTTCATTGGTCGTGCAGGGCATTCTTGGGTTGTTCGGGGCAGATTTCTTCGGGAAGCCTGTGAGCCCGGTGCTAGATATAGTTCCGTTCCTCGCCAGTGGCCCCCTGCCGGCGCTAATCCGCTTACCGATTGTGCTGCTCTTGTGCTTTGTCGTTTCGAAACTTGCGAGGCCGATCATGCGCTCAGTACTCGGCGCTGAGCCGACTGATCAGCAGCCGATCACACAGGCACTATTCTGGGCAATCTTGTTAGTTATCGCGGCGAATCTCTTCAGCACGCTGCCTATCAATTTGGCGACGTCCCGATACTTGCTGCCCGTATACGTCTTTGGAGCGATCCTGGTGTCGATGTCGTTACCACGCGTGAGAATGGATCAAGGTGCTGTCGGCGTCATTGCGGCCAGCTCGGTGGTGTCCATAGTCTGTGGATTCGTGAATTCGACCGACCAACACCGTTTCGCTAACGGCGAGCAACAGCAGCTCGCTGCATGGCTGACGGCACACGATCTAAAGGATGGGTATGGCCCATATTGGAGCGCCGGAATCGTGACTGTGTTGACTCACGGTCAGACTACAGTCAATGCGCTCGCTCCTGGGCCGAACGGCAAGTTAACGCCTCTCGTTTGGATATCCAGCACGCCGGAAAAGCCACTTATGTCGAATCCAGGGCGCAAATTCGTTGTGGTTGAAAACCGGCAGATCGAACCGAAATTTAGCCAAGAACAGGTGGTCGCCACGTTTGGCGAGCCCAGCGAGATTCATCAAGTTGGCCCGTACACCGTTGATGTTTTCGATAACAACAAGGCGACGACGCGGCCCAGCGCCGACGATAAGCGTACGTGACGCCGTAGGGCTTGGGGCCGTTAACCTAGTGGCCTGCACTGGCAATGCGGTAATCGCTCTCTTCTTTTGAAAAAAGCCATTCAGTGGGCGAATCGTTCTCGTCACCGTCCCGGGGGCAACTACGGAAAATCTGCGCTGCAAACGCGCCTTGACATCATCTAGGCGCCTTCAGCGTTAAGGGCAAGTAGATGCCTTTCGTGAATTCTACTTCGCGTACTCTGCGCTCACATTGCGTTCTTGCCGCGCACGATCGACGGTGTTCTGGTGCAGCCTATCGAGAAAGGTTCGACGCGGGATACTCAGCGCTGCTTCTGGTGCACAGGCGGAATTGCCGGTGCCCTCCCGGCATCCCTCCCACAGCCGATCTACAATCTAATCACTTTCCGACAAGCGCGCCGGTTGCCTCATCCTCTCGTCCGCGGTGTTCGCCTTGAGGCGTCGAGGAAGCTGCTCCAGATTCGATACGTTTGGCGATGAAGCGCCCCCTTCGTCTCAATGGCTGTTCTACAAAGCGATAGTTATCTGCCAGACGATTACCGGTGTTTATGCGTTTAGGAGCGGTGGAGACGGGGTGGGACATGGCGGGGCGAACGGCGGCAAGGCGACGTTAGAAGTCACCGAGTACCTGTTGGCGCTGTGCGCCTCGCAGATCATTTATTTAGTTGATTTGGAGAATTCAATGGAAATCGACATCCCGTTCTAAAACGGGATCTGCGGCTACTGCCTTGGTAAGGTGGCTAATTTTGGTGGTTAATATATATAAGTGATTGATTTTGTGTAAGTCGTGACGGCCTGCAAAGCCGTGTAGGCCGGTTCGACTCCGGCTCGCGCCTCCAGATAGAAAGCCCTGATCCGTCAGGGCTTTTCTTTTTTCCGGGCCACTGCGCGCGGGCTCATGCGCCCATCCCCAACCGCCTTTGCTATGCTTCTTCGCCCACGCTCATTTCGAGCGACGTGCGAGGAGCCACGCCATGCGCTGGATAGTGACCGTCGTGCTGTTTATTGCGTTCGCGTGCGCGGCTCGGGCGCAGACCGATGCGCCGAGCTTCAATGCAGGCGTCATCCGCCTGACTGTCGCCGATCAAACCGCGCCGATCGACACTGTTGTCTTCTATCCCACCCGCGATCGCGAAACCGCCTGGCAAGCGGGGCCGTTCCTGATCGAGGCCACGCGCAATGCCGCGCCCATCGCGGACAGGCGTTTTCCCGTCGTGCTGCTCTCGCATGGCCGGCGCGGCGGTCCGCTGAGCCATCGTGAGCTGGCGACCGCGCTTGCGCGTGCCGGATTCATCGTCATTCTCCCAACGCACGTGGGCGATGCTTACGGCTCGCCGCCGGCGCCGACACAGTCGCGCATCTTGATCGATCGTCCGCGGCAAGCTGAGGCGTCGCTCAATGCCATCCTGGCGGATCCACGGTTCTCGGCGAGCGTCGACGAAAACCGTATCGGCATGATCGGCTTCTCGGCCGGCGGCTACACCGCGTTGATCCTCGCGGGAGCGAAACCAGACTTCCGGGCCGCAGTCGCGTACTGCTCGACGCACGACGATCCCGGCTCATGTCCGCGTCGCGTCGCGCAGGGCGGGACCACGCCTGTCGCAGAATCGGCCGCCGGCATCACGCCCGAACTCGCGGCGTGGAAGCCGCCTCTCGACCGCCGCGTAAAGGCGCTCGTGCTAATGGATCCGCTGGCGGTCATGTTCGATGCGTCGGCGCTTTCCGCCGTGCGTGTGCCCACGCTGCTCTATCGTCCGCAAAACGACGCCTATCTTGGCAGCGCGGTCAATGCACTTGCCGTTGCGACCGGCTTGCAGCCGAGGCCGCAAATGGAGGTCGTGCCCGGCAATCACTTCGTCTTCATCGATCCTTGTCCCGACTCGATTGCGCTCGATCAGCCCATGGTGTGCCAGGACGCGCCAGGCGTCGATCGAGCGCAGATTCATCGGCAAATCGAGCACGAGGTGGTCAGCTTCTTGCGCGAGCACCTCTAGCCGGCGCCGCGCGTGGCGAATCCGGTGTGTGCAACGCGGCGCCCAGGTGGCTCTGCCCATCGCCCGGTGAGCGCGGCATAATCGCGTATTCCCGCAGCGTGACGAACGTCCCATGACCGAGCAACCAAGCATCCCCGAGTTTGCGCATGTCGAATGGCGCTGGAAAGCGTTCGACGACCTCACGACCGTCGAGGTCTACGACATGCTGGCCGCCCGCGCGGCGGTATTCGTGATGGAGCAGAACTGTCTGTACGGCGACATCGATGGTCTCGATACCACCGCATGGCACCTCTTTGCCTACAGCGCCAAGGCGAACGACGCAGCGGACGGCACCGCGAAGGGCGGTCGTCCGAAGCTTGCCGGTTATCTGCGCGTGCTGTTGCCCGATGCGTCCGACCCCGACGTCCGCATCGGCCGGGTGCTCACGACGGCGCCGTTTCGCGGCATCAAGCTCGGCAACGCGATGCTGGACCGTGCGCTCTTTCATATTCGCGTGCAGTGGCCGGGCGTGCCGATTCGCCTGCACGCGCAGGCGCATCTGCAGAAGTTCTATGGCGCCTTCGGCTTCGAGCCGATCTCCGAGATTCACGAGGAAGACGGCATTCCGCACGTCTGGATGCGCTCTGCGGCTTGAGCGCATCGCTTGCCGTTGCCTCGCGTCGCGACTTTCAGGCGCTGCTTTTCGCCGTCTTTCCGCTCGCCGCGCCGGCTTGCTTGCCGGTGATGCCGCCGCCGACGTCGCCGTCATGACGCGCCGCTACCGGCGCCATCCCGACTCGCTCCTCGCGCAGCCGCGCACGCGCTGATAGCCGCATCCAGTGCCGCAGGGCGAGCACGGCGCCAAGCACGCTCATCATCGATCCCGGAATCCACAGCAGCAGCCCGCCGATCTGCTGGTCGCGCAGCGGGCTGAGCCACGTGAATGCGCGTCCGCAGATCGAGTAGATCGGATAAAGCTCGCGCGGCGAAAAGAAGATGAACGCGCCGAGCACGATCTGCGGCGGAATCGCGGCAATCACGATCAGCACGCGCCGCCCCGGCGAGAGCCGCGCGGGCGGCGCGGGCCGCGAGTCGAGCACGAGCCACCAGAACATCAGGCCGTCGATCACCATGCTCCAGTTCATGACGCGATAGAGCCGCCAGTCGAGCATCGCCATGAAATGGATCGGCGAGAGCAGCCAGAAATAGATGAGCCCCACGAACAGCACGACCGCGACGACCGGATGCATCAAGACGTCCACGACGGCCCGCACGGGGCGCGCTGCGAGCGCCGGTCGCACGAAGCGCTGCCGCCACGCGAACGGAATGCCGGCACGCAAAGCCGCGCCCGGGTAGGCAAGGGCAATGAAGAACGGCCCGAGGTGATGCAGCACGAGATGCTGCGCGCGGTGCATGAAAAACTCGTGCTCGAAGAAGTAGTCGAGCCGCGTATGCAGCGCGACGTAGAGCCCGGTTAGGCCGAGCCAGAACGACAAGCGGCGCGCGAACGACACGTGGGCCTTGCGCTGCCCGCGCACGAAGAGCACCGCCGCGACGGCGATGGCGATCACGACCGTCGGCGACGGCTCCCAGGGTTCGAGCCAGTAGAGCAGATTCATCACGATGTCAGCCGAGCCTGCCGTTCACTGCACGCCCGCGGGTGGCTTCACCGGAAACGCGGTGTCGAGCGTTTCGCCGTCCGAGAACTTCAGCTTCAGATGCACGGTGCTGCCCGGCATGATCTTGTGCGAGGCGTCCTCGAGCATGAGGTGATAGCCGCCCGGTGCGATCGCTACCGAACCGTGCGCGGGCACCGTCAGCTTGTCGACCATCACCATCTTTTGGGTCGAGCCGTTCGACACCGTTTGGTGCAGCATCGCGCTGCCGTAGTCGTCGCTCGAGATGCCGACGAGGTCGACCGGCTTGTCGCCGTCGTTGGCAAGCGTGACGTAGCCGGCCGCCGGCAGGTTGTTGGGTAGCCAGCGCACCCAGGCGTCGCGCGCGGTGACGGCGTGAGCGTCGGCTGCCATGGCCATGGCCGGGGCGCCGATGAAGACGGCCGCGAGCAGCGCGGCAAACGTGGCGGCGCGAGCGTGGGAAGCGAGCAATGAATGGCGGATCGACATGGCGAAGTGAGCAGGCAAATGAGTGGGCTTCAGTTGAGTTGAACGGGAACGGAGCGAAGGCAGAACCGGGGCTGGCTACGACGTGGACTCGATCACGCGCCGCACGTCGTGGGCGATGGCATCGGGCGAGTCCTGATCGGTGGCGATGAGCCGGGCGTGCCCTTGCGCATCGAACACGTAGACCGCGGAACTGTGCGTGACCTCGTAGTCGCCGTTGGGATCGCGCTTTTCCATCTGGTAGGCCACGCGGTAACGCTGCGCGAGGGATTCGATCTGGCCGTCGGTGCCGGTGAGGCCGCGTGCGTGCTCGGCATCGAAGGCGCCGACGTAGTCGTGCAGCGCGCGCGCCGTGTCGCGGGCCGGATCCACGGTCACGAACAGAATGCGCACTTTCTGCGCATCGGGGCCCAGCTTGCCGATCACCTGCATGAGCCGCGCCATCGTCTCGGGGCAGACATCGGGGCAGTGCGTGTAGCCGAAGTACAGGAGCACCGTTTGTCCGCGGAATGCCTGCGCGGACGTGGGCCGGCCGTCGTCGCCGGTCAGCGAAAACGTGAGGTCGGGCAGATGCCCGCTCACATTCGTGAGCTGCCACGGCTCGTTGTCGTGCGAGCACGCAGCGAGACCTGCGAGCGCCGCAGCGAGCACGAGAGATGCTACGACTCTGTACCGGCGCGGCGGCCGGCGGGGCGGCTGGGGCAGAGAACCTGGGCGGCGGTTGGCGTCCAGTTTGTTTCGAGGTGCAAAGATGGGGAACAAAGGCTTGTCCGGAAGTTCGATCTTCAGTGCGCCGCGGCAGTTGTCCGGCCTTGGCCCGCGATGCGGCTGCGCTTGGGCTGGCTGACGTGAATGGCGGCGCGCAACGACGCTGTGCGATGACGCAATGAACGCGGCGGATGCCAGTGCGACGGCTTGCCGCGCCTTGGCTGGGACTCTAGCAAAAACGGCTCCGCGCTGCCTTGCAGTGCCCTTTCCGCGCCAGCAAACGCGGGCAATGCAGGAGAAAGCGAGGCAATTTGCCGCAGGCGGGCATGTTGACCGGCGTGAGGCGGAAAGGTCCGCGCAGGCCGATTGTTCGCGATCTGCATGGAAGCCAACGCTGTCGCGTTCTACCGGCTGTGGCACGTGCGCGGTCGCGTCCGGGCGTCGTCGGACGAAGCGCTTCAGGTTCGCGCCAGGCTTACGTTGTCGAAAAATTGTCTGATGCGCGGTAAGATTCGCTCACTTTTCCGGCGCACGCCGCCGAGAGGCCAGAAACCAGATGCAACTCCTTCCCGCCGTGGTTACCCCCTCCCAGACGGCATTCTTCTTCGACTTTGACGGCACGCTCGTCGAACTGGCGCCTACGCCGGAGGGCATTCTGGTGCCGACCGAAATGGTGTCGCTGCTCCATGACCTGCGTCGTCTCTCGCATGGCGCGGTGGCCATCGTGTCGGGGCGCGGCATCGACAGCATCGATTCGTTCCTTGGCATTCCCGACCTGCCCGTGGCGGGCATGCACGGTGCGGAGCGGCGCGACGCGAACGGCGACACCCAGCGTGTCGGCTTCAACGACGAGCGCCTGCTGCGCATGGAGCAGGTGCTCGCGGACGTGGTGAGCCGCAATCCCGGCATGCTGCTCGAGATCAAGGGCGCCGCGCTCGCGCTCCACTATCGCAACGCGCCCGAGCGGGAAGCGGTCGCGCGCGCCGCCACCGAACGGCTCGTAGCCGACTATGCAGGCGCCTATGTGCTGCAGCCCGGCAAGATGGTCTACGAGATCAAGCCCAAGGACGTCGACAAGGGCCGCGCGCTGCGCGCTTTCCTCGACGAGCCGCCGTTTGCCGGCCGCACGCCGCTCTTCGCCGGCGACGATCTGACCGACGAGAAGGGCTTCGCCGTGGTCAACGAGCACGGCGGGCTCTCCATCAAGGTCGGCGGCGGCGATACCATCGCCCGCGCGCGAGTCGAGTCGGTCGATTCGCTGCTCGCCTGGCTTGGCTCGATCGTCGCGCACGCCCAGGGCGCGACGTGAGCTTACGCGCCGCGGTGCGTTCCGGCCTTTGCCGCGCGCCCGCGCCGCTCCATTTGTCTTCGTACGGAACCTGCCTTTCATGAGCCGATTGATTATCGTGTCGAACCGCGTGGCGCCTATTTCGGAGGGCGGACCCGCGGCGGGCGGTCTTGCCGTCGGCGTCTACGATGCGCTCAAGGAAACCGGCGGCATGTGGTTCGGCTGGAGCGGCGACGTGCTTTCGTCGGGACAACTGGAGATTCAGCTCGAAGAGCGCGGCCCCGTGACGTTCGCGACGATCGGCCTCATGAGGCGCGATTACGACCAGTACTACCGGGGCTTTTCGAATGCGACGCTGTGGCCCGCGTTTCACTACCGCGCCGATCTGATCCAGTACGACCGCCACGACTTCGAAGGCTATTGCCGCGTCAACACCTGGCTTGCCCAGCAGCTCGCTCCGCTCCTGCGCCCCGACGACGTGATCTGGGTTCACGACTATCACCTGATTCCGTTCGCGCAGGCCTTGCGCGCGGCGGGGGTGAAGAACCGCATCGGCTTCTTCCTGCACATTCCGTTTCCCGCATCGCAGGTGCTGCTCGCGGTGCCGCCGCATCGTGCGCTCGTGGAGGCACTCTGCGCGTTCGATCTGCTCGGTTTCCAGACGGCGCCCGACCTGCGCGCGTTCTGCGACTACGTCGTGAACGAAGCGGCGGGTGCGGTGGAGCTGCGGTCCGATGGTCTCACGACTGTGCGGGCATTCGGCCGCACGCTGCGGGCCGGGGCCTATCCGATCGGCGTCTACCCGGACGAGATTGCGGAACTGGCGAAAGCCGGTGAGCGCGGCAAGCCGGTGCGCACGCTCAAGGCGACGCTACATTCGCGCAAGGTCATCATGAGCGTGGACCGGCTCGATTACTCGAAAGGGCTCGTGGAACGGTTTCGCGCGTTCGAGCGGTTGATCGACCTCGCGCCGGCACAGCGCAACCAGGTGTCGTTCCTGCAGATCGCCCCGCCCACGCGCGCCGATCTGCACGCCTATCAGGACATCCGCCTGCGCCTCGAAGCCGAATCGGGCCGCATCAACGGGCGCTTCGCCGAACTGGACTGGACGCCCATCCGCTACATCCACCGGCAATACGAGCGGTCGGTGCTGGCGGCGCTCTTTCGCGCATCGCACGTGGGCTACGTCACGCCGCTGCGCGACGGCATGAACCTCGTGGCGAAGGAGTACGTGTCGGCGCAAGACCCAGAGAATCCGGGCGTGCTGGTGCTCTCGCAGTTCGCCGGTGCGGCGCAGGAACTGGGCGGCGCGCTGATCGTGAATCCGTTCGATATCGACGGCATGGCCGACGCGCTGGCCACCGCGCTTGCGATGCCGCTCGAGGAGCGCCAGGCGCGCTATCGGGACATGATGGCGCGACTGCGCGAGAACAACGTCTCGGTGTGGCGCGACAACTTCATGCGCGATCTGGCGCGCGCGGGCGCGAGTGGCGGAGATACTGTGACGCAGGCGGCGAGCGACGGGCCCGCGCCGCAGGTGCCGCTGGCGGCAGAGTAGGGGCTGAGACGGTTGCAGCGTGCCGCTGGCGGGTGAGGCTTGCTGCGGCCCCGCCACCTCAGGCGACGTGCTTCTCGTTGACCTTCTTGCTGCCCAGATGCAGCGTGGACGTCTTGCCGTACTGTTTGGCGAGCAGGTCGCGATAGAGGCCGGGGCGCTCGCGCAGTTCTTCAGGGCTGCCGTCGTCGATCACCTTGCCCGTGCTCATCACGATGATGCGATCGAAGTTGTGCAGCGTCGACAGGCGGTGCGCGATGGCGATCACCGTGCGGCCCACCATCAGCCGGTCCAGCGCCTGCTGGATGGCTTCCTCCGACGCGCTGTCGAGCGCGGACGTCGCTTCGTCGAGCAGCAGGATCGGCGCGTCCTTCAGGATGGCGCGTGCGATCGCGATGCGCTGCCGCTGACCGCCGGAGAGCTTCACGCCGCGGTCGCCCACGATCGTGTCGAACCCTTCGGGCATGGCTTCGATGAAGTCGGTGCAACGCGCCTCGCGCGCCGCCGCGATCACTTCTTCGCGCGTGGCGTCGGGGCGGCCGTAGGCGATGTTCTCGTAGATCGTGCGGTGAAAGAGCGAGATGTCTTGCGGCACGAGTGCAATGGCGTGACGCAGGCTGTCCTGCGTGACCGCGCCGATGTCCTGGCCGTCGATCAGAATGCGGCCGCCCTGTGGGTCGTAGAACCGCTGCAGCAGCGCCAGCACCGTCGATTTGCCCGCTCCGGACTTGCCGATCAGGCCCACCCGCTGGCCGGCCTCGATGCGCAGGTCGAAGTGGTCGAGAATCGGCTTGCGCCGCGGATACGCGAACGTCACGCTGTCGAACTCCACGCGCCCGCCGCTGGCCACGAGCGTGGTGGCGTCGTTGCGGTCCGGCATGCCGTGTGGCTCAAGCAGCGTCTGCACGGCTTCGGCAAGCCGCGCGATGTGCTGGGTGACATCGACGAGCGCCACGGCGAGGTCGCGCGTGCCGTGCAGGATCGTGAAGCCAAGCGAGCTCACGAGCACGATGTCGCCCGAAGTAGCGCGCCCCTGGTTCCACAGCCACAGCGCCCAGCCGAGCAGTCCTGCCGAGAGCAGCGCGGTGATCACGGCGTGCAGCAGCCGCAGTTTTTCGAGATACAGCAGGCTGTTCTGGCGCGCGTCCATCTCGGCCTTCACAGTGGCGCCAAAGCGCTTCTGCTCGCGCAGCGTCATGCCGAAGGCGCGCACGAGCGCCATGTTGGCGATGACGTCGACGAGTTCGCCGTCCACGGACGCCGCCCGCGTGGCGAACTGGTGGTGTCGCGCCGAGCCGCGGCCCGCCAGCTTGTAGAGGATGACCGAAAGAATCGCCGAGCACAGCAGCAGGCCGCCCGCCATCAGCGGATTGACCGTGATGATCATGACGATCGCGCCCATCACCGCAATGCAGGGCGGCAGGACGTTCCAGGCCATCGTGTTCTCGGCCGTGTAGACGGCGTTCGAGGTTGCCGTGATGCGGCTCGCGAGCGTACCGGGCTGCTTTTCGGCGTAGTAGGTGGGCGAGTGGCCGCTCAGGTACTGAAACAGGTCGCGGCGCAGGTCGCCCGTCACCGCGACGAAAGTGTGGGCAGCAACCCAGCCGCCTACGCGCCACAGCAGGTTGTCGGCGGCGATCAGCCCGACGAGGATCGCGAACGCGCCCCACAGCGGCCCCGGATGGTTGCGCCCCGCGCCCAGCACGTCGATCAGATGCTTGATGGCGTACTGGGAGGCGAGCGCGCAGGCCACGGCCGCAAACACGCTGGCGAGCACGATGGCATGCGCGAGCGGATGGCGGCGGATGAAGCGGAAGAGGAACGCGAGCGGCCGGTGCGCATAGCTCGCGAGCTTTGCGTTGTGGGCGTTACGCTGGGCAGTGGTCAAATGTTCCAATTGAGCGTGTCGTCGGTCAGCAACGGGTGGTTGGCTACGCGGCCGGGTTGCGGAGATGCCGCAACGGCGAGTGACGGCGAGAGCGGATAGGCGTTCCGGCATTTTAAACGTGCATGCCACGCTCCGCTGTACGGTTTGCCGCATGGGCCGCGCATCATAGCGCGACAGAACGGCGGGGTGCATGCCTCGTCGACCCGTTGTTGCTGCGGTGGTTCAACGCGGATCACAGCGGCAATTAACGTTACAATTACAGTTTGCATTCGGTCTCGGCGCCGGGAGTGGAGCAAGGTGCGCGCCGGCTGGTTCGATGCTCTGCGAAAAGCCCTTCGAAGGATGGTGGCAACGGCTGCCGCGAAAGCGTTCCAATCTAGAAGTGTCTTAGAAAACAATGGGTTGCAAAGTGTTTCGGCTTTGTAACAACGTAAAGTATTTGAAATGTTGACCTCGGCCGAATTGTTGCAGCGCGGATAATACGAACCGCCTGGCCGGCAAATTACAGAATTTTGAAGAACTGTCAACGCCAGTTCTTTCTGAACGTTTACCGCCGGTGTACCGTCCTGCCATGAAGGCAGGCGGGTGCTGCCGGGAATGGGGCTTGCTGCCGGGGATGGCCCGCGCGGTCCATAGCGGTGGCCAATCAGTCAACCTGCAGTATTTTTGCCCGATTTATTACGAGGAAGGAGTTCACCACTATGCGAATCGCTCAAATCGCTCCGTTGCACGAGGCGGTTCCTCCCAAGCTGTATGGCGGCACGGAACGGGTGGTGTCCTACCTGACCGAAGCGCTCGTCGAACAAGGCCACGACGTGACGCTGTTCGCAAGCGGCGACTCGCAAACTTCCGCAAAGCTCGAAGCCTTCTGGCCGCAGGCGTTGCGCCTCGACCCCACCATTCGTGACACGGTCGCGCCGCACATGCTGCTGCTCGAAGAGGTGCGCCGCCGTGCCGATGAGTTCGACGTGCTGCACTTCCACATCGACTATTACCCGTTCTCGCTGTTCTCGCGCCAGCCGGTGCCGTTCGTCACCACGATGCACGGCCGCCTCGACCTGCCCGAACTGCAACCCGTGTTCAGCACGTTCAATGACGTGCCGGTGGTGTCGATTTCCGATAACCAGCGCATTCCGCTGCCGCAGGCGAAGTGGATGCAGACCGTCTATCACGGCCTGCCCGACAACCTGCTCACGCCGCGTACCGACACCCTGCCGAGCTACCTCGCGTTCCTCGGCCGCATTTCGCCGGAAAAGCGTCTCGATACGGCGATCCGCATCGCCGAGCAGGCCGGCATGCCGCTGAAGGTCGCCGCCAAGCTCGACAAGGCCGACCGCGCCTACTACGACGAAGTGATCAAGCCGCTGATGGCGCTGCCGCACGTCGAGTACATCGGCGAGATCAGCGAAGCCGAGAAGGCCGAGTTCCTGGGCGGCGCGCACGCGCTGCTGTTCCCGATCGACTGGCCGGAGCCCTTCGGTCTCGTGATGATCGAGGCAATGGCCTGCGGCACACCGGTGATCGCGTTCAAGCGCGGCTCGGTGCCGGAAGTGATCGAGAACGGCGTGTCGGGCTTCGTCGTGGAAGACGAGATCAGCGCCGTCGCAGCCGTTAAGCGCCTGTCGAGCCTGCCGCGCGAGAACGTGCGCAAGGCGTTCGAAGCGCGCTTCTCGTCGAAGGTCATGGCGAAGAACTACGTGGCCGTGTACGAAGAACTGCTGCGCCAGAAGCGTCGCACGGTGCTGCGCGAAGTCGCCGCCGGCTGATTGTCAGCGCGCGCAGGCGCGTTCTGAGTGGCTTGATGCAGTCATCAAGCTGCCGCGAACAACGCCCCGTTTGCCTCCGGCAACGGGGCGTTGTTGCATCTGCGCCGCACCGCGCGTGCGGAAAGCATCGCGAAAGGTGTTTTTCGGCACACGAGGAATGAGGCGCCATCCCAATGTCCCTATAATGGCCGTGCCGCAAAAATGCGGCGCCGCACACGACAGGAGAATGGCCTTGACGAGAACGAAACAGACGCGCGCGAACGCGGCGCCCGGCGCGGGCACGCTCTTCGCACTGCGCGCCATCGGTCTCGTGATCCTGGTCCGCTGGCTGTTCTCGATGTCGGAGATGCATCTGCTCTCCGCACTTGCCGCCATGGCGTCGTCGCCGTGGGCCTGCATCAATCTCGTCTTCCTGTTCCTGCTGATCTTTTTGCCCGGCGCGCGGGCTCGCGCGGAGCGTCCGTTTCACCCGCTGCCCCAATGGCTGCGTCAAGCGCTGCGGCTCTTCGCCTTTCTCGGCTTCGTCTTTGCCGTCTGGACCGTGGGCGCGTTCGTGTGGACCGCCGGATGGCGCCGCGCCCTTCTCGCCGTGGCCGAGACGAACGGCTGGCTCGTGGCGGCGCCTACGCTGTATGCCGTCGTACTGTGGATTTGCCGGCCGCGTGCACTGTGGAGAACCAATGTCGCCGCGCGTCGATTTGCGATTGGCCGCTACGCGGTGTCGCTCGATGGAACGACACGTACCGCGGTGGTCTGGGCCGAAAGCCGCAAGATCGGGCAATACGATGCGCGCGAACTCTCGGTGCGCTGGCCCCAGACGGCCCAGCCGGCAATAACCGCTTCTGCGCCCGGTGCATCGATTTCACCCTTCGCCGCAGGCGCGGATGTTCCCGATTCGGATGCCGTTCCAGCCGGTTCGGGTTCTGCGCTTCCCGGCGCGGCGCGCACTGCGCCGAATCGGGCAAGCCTTGCGGGCTGGGGGCGCTGGCCGAGAGTCGAATTGCTGTGGGATTCGCCGGCTGCGGCGGGCCATAACCGGCAGACGGTTTTCCGCGTCCCGCTCGTTACCGAGCGGGACCGCATCGCCGCCCGCGCGCTCGACGCCACATTGAAGCAGGCGTAATCGCGCGCGGCGGGCGTTACGCGCCGCGTACGAGGCAAGGGCGTTTGTTGTCGAAGGTCCAGTTCGGGATCAGGTACTGCATCGCGACGCTGTCGTCGCGCGCGCCCAGGCCGTGCTGTTTGTACAACTCGTGCGCCTTCGCCACTTCATCCATGTCGAGCTCGATGCCGAGCCCCGCGCGCTGCGGCACCGTCACCTTGCCACCCACGATCTTCAGCGGATCATGGGTAAGGCGCTGCCCGTCCTGCCAGATCCAGTGCGTATCGATCGCGGTGATCTTGCCGGGCGCCGCGGCCGCGACGTGCGTGAACATGGCGAGCGAAACGTCGAAGTGGTTGTTCGAGTGCGAGCCCCACGTGAGCCCCCAGTCATTGCACATCTGCGCCACGCGCACCGAACCCTGCATGGTCCAGAAATGCGGGTCGGCGAGCGGAATGTCCACCGACTGAAGCTGGATGGCGTGACCCATCTGGCGCCAGTCCGTGGCGATCATGTTGGTGGCCGTGCGCAGGCTCGTCGCGCGGCGGAATTCGGCCATGACCTCCCGGCCCGAGTAGCCGTTTTCGGCGCCGCACGGATCTTCGGCGTAGGCGAGCACGTCGTGCTGGTCGCGGCACAGGCGGATTGCCTCGGCGAGGGACCAGGCGCCGTTCGGATCGAGCGTGATGCGCGCGTGCGGAAAGCGTTCGGCGAGCGCGGTGACGGCCGCGATCTCTTCGTCGCCGCGCAGCACGCCGCCTTTCAGCTTGAAGTCGTTGAAACCGTAGCGCGCGTGCGCCGCTTCCGCGAGGCGCACCACCGTTTCCGGCGTGAGCGCAGCCTCGTGACGCAGGCGCGTCCAGTCATCGGTGGCATCGGCGCCTTCGGAATAGGGCAGGTCGGTCTTGCGGCGATCGCCGATATAGAACAGGTAGCCCAGCATCTCCACCTCGTCGCGCTGCTGGCCTTCGCCGAGCAGTGCCGCGACCGGCACGCCGAGGTGCTGGCCCAGCAGGTCGAGCAGCGCCGCTTCGAGCGCGGTGACGGCGTGAATCGTGGTGCGCAGGTCGAAGGTTTGCAAGCCACGGCCGCCTGCGTCGCGGTCGGCAAAGCGCCGGCGCATTTCGTTCAGCACATTGTTGAAGGCGCCGATGGGCTGACCCACCACGAGCGGGCGCGCATCGTCGATGGTCTGGCGGATTTTTTCGCCACCCGGCACTTCGCCCACGCCCGTATGTCCGGCGCTGTCCTTGAGGATTACCAGGTTTCGCGTGAAGAACGGCCCGTGCGCACCGCTCAGGTTCAAGAGCATGCTGTCGCGGCCGGCGACGGGAATGACCTGGAGGTCGGTGACGCGCGGCGCGTCGGTGGGGCGCAGGGAATCGGAAGCGTTCATGGTCAGATGCAGTGGGGTGAAAAAACGCCGGAGCAGCGAGTGAGGCACAGAAGCGTGGCGGCGTACGGCAGGGCCGCCACGCGGCAAAGACAGCAGTGGGGTGCGCGACGTGACGTGAGGCGCAACATCATGCCGAAGCGATCAGCGAGTGTTTGAGTTCGACGCGGCGAATTTCGCCCACCACGAACAGATAACAGCCGACGGCCACGAGCGCGTTGGCGCCCACGAACACGAGCGCGGCCGCAAACGAGCCGGTGCCCTGCACGAGGTAACCGATGACGATGGGCGTCGTGATGCCCGCCGTGTTGCCGAACGTATTGAAGAGGGCGCCGCACAGGCCGCTCGCTTCCTTGGGCGCCGTATCGGCAACCACGGCCCAGCCGAGCGCGCCCACGCCCTTGCCGAAGAACGCGAGCGCCATGATCGCGACGATGAGCCACTGCGTGTCGACGTAGTTGCACGCGATCATCGCGGTCGACAGCAGCATGCCGGCCACGATCGGCACCTTGCGCGCGAAGGTCGTCGAATGGCCGCGACGCAGCAGCGCGTCGGAGATCACGCCGCCCAGCACGCCGCCGAGGAACCCGCAGATCGCCGGAATCGCCGCGACGAATCCCGCCTTCAGGATCGACATGTGCCGCTCCTGGACGAGGTAGATGGGAAACCACGTGAGGAAGAAGTACGTGATCGTGGTGATGCAGTACTGGCCGATGAAGACGCCAAGCAGCATGCGGCTCGCGAGCATCTCCTTGAGGCACGCGCCCACTTTCACGCGCGGCGCGGGCCGCGCTGTGGCCGCAGTGCCGCGCTGCCGGTCGAGATCCACGAGCGCACCGCCTTCTTCGATGTAGCGCAGCTCTGCTTCATTGATCAACGGATGCTCGCGCGGCGTGTAGACCGTCTTCATCCAGAGGGCGGCGATCAGAATGCCGAGCAGACCCATCACCGTGAACACGTGCGGCCAGCCGAAGGCGTGCGTGATCCAGCCCATGATGGGCGCGAACAGCACCGTGGCGAAGTATTGGGCCGAATTGAAGATGGCGGCCGCGGTGCCCCGCTCGGCGGTCGGGAACCACGTGGCCACCAGACGGCTGTTGCCTGGGAAAGAGGGCGCTTCGGCTGCGCCGACGAGAAAGCGCAGGGCAAAGAGCGCGGCGACCGCGGTGCCCACGGCGAGCCCGGCCACCCAGCCTTGCATCATGGTGAGCACCGACCAGAAGAATATGCTGAGCGCGTAGGTGCGCTTCGAGCCGAACCGGTCGAGCAGCCAGCCACCTGGCAGTTGCGCGACCACATAAGCCCACGCGAATGCCGAAAAGATGTAGCCCATCGAGACGGGCGTGAGGCCCAGCGCGTGTTCCATCGCCGTGCCGGTGATGGAAAGCGTGGCGCGGTCGGCATAGTTGAGCGTCGTCACGACGAACAGCATGAGCACGATCAGGTGACGGGCGCGCGTGCGCCGTGCGTCGCTTCGCGCGTTTACCGCGCTTGCATTCGCGCCGGACGGCTGCTGAACGATGGCGGATGCCGTTTCTGCCGAAGCGCCGATACGTTTGTTGAATTCAGTCATGACGAAGGACCGGAACCGGAAGGGACTGCTGGCGGTGGATTGCCGCGGTTGGGCGGACGCGAGCCGATCTTGGGAATACGACGACGGCCGGCGCTCGAGAGCTGGATCGGAATCCATATCATCAGTCATCAGATGACATGTGACGCAGTATAATGAACTCAGCTTTGAGAGACCTACCCCGCGTTAACCCTTAAACGAGCCTTGGACCGGGCAGCATTCGCCTGCCGGTCTGTCGCGAGGATTTTGCCCATCATGTCTGCGCCTACCGTGCCGCCGCCCTCCAGCCCAGCGGGAGTTTCGCCCCGCCGTCGCGTGCGCAGCCTTGCCCAGGAAGTCGTCGACGCGCTCACGGCGCAGATCGAGGCCGGCACGCTGCGCCCCGGCGACAAACTGCCGACGGAAACCGAAGTCATGCTGGCTCAAGGCGTGAGCCGGACGGTGGTGCGCGAGGCAATCTCGCGGTTGCAGGCAAGCGGTCTGGTCGAGACACGGCATGGCATTGGCAGCTTCGTGCTGGAGCGCGCGAGCCGGCCGGTGGGTATCGATCCGGCCACCATCACGACGATTCGTGACGTGCTGGCCATTCTCGAACTGCGCATCAGCCTCGAAAGCGAATGTGCGAGCCTCGCGGCGCAGCGCGCGACGGCCGAGGACCTGGCCGCGCTGAGGCGTGCGCTCGACGCCATTTCAGCCGCGGCGAAATCAGGCGGCGAGACCGCGACGCTCGACTACGCGTTTCACCTGCAGATTGCAAAAGCCACGGGCAACCGCTATTTCGTCGACATCATGTCGCAGTTGGGCACGACGCTGATTCCGCGCACGCGCCTGAATTCGGCGAGCTTCGCGGAGGACGATGCCGACCGTTATGCCGCGCGCCTCGGGCAGGAGCACGAGGACATCTACGAAGCGATTGCGCGGCGCGACCAGGAGGCGGCGCGCGCCGCGATGCGAACTCATCTCGCCAAGAGCCGGGAGCGGCTGCGCCGTGCCCACGAGGCGGCCGAGCAGGCAGGCGGCGATTCGCTTTAATTCCCGATTAAATGCTTGCCTGCGCGCCGCCGGGGCACAACCGGCGGCGCGTGGCGCGTGCCGTTACTCGTTACTGCGCGCCAACCGATTTGATGAGCGCGTCGAGCTTCGCGCACTCTTCTTCGGTGAGGTCGGTGAGCGGTGCGCGCACCGGACCCGCGTCGTGGCCCACCAGTCGCGCGCCAGCCTTGACGATGCTCACGGCGTAGCCCGCACGGCGGTTGCGGATTTCCAGATACGGCAGGAAGAACTGGTCCAGCAGACGGCCAGCGGTCGCGTGATCGTCGTTGGCGATTGCCTGGTAGAACTCGACGGCCGTTTTCGGGATGAAGTTGAACACCGCCGACGAATACACGGGCACGCCAAGCGCCTTGTATGCGGCTGCGTAGACTTCCGCCGTAGGCAGGCCGCCCAGATACGTGAAGCGGTCGCCCAGCTTGCGGCGGATCGTGACCATCAATTCGATGTCGCCGATGCCGTCCTTGAAGCCGACCAGGTTCGGGCAGCGGTCAGCAAGGCGCGCCAGCGTGTCGGCCTGCAGACGGCACGCGCCGCGGTTGTACACCACCACGCCGAAGTTCACCGACTTGCACACCGCCTCCACGTGAGCCGCGAGGCCTTCCTGCGACGCTTCCGTGAGGTAGTGCGGCAGCAGCAGCACGCCTTGCGCGCCCACGCGTTCGGCTTCGCGCGCGAACGCGATGGCGGTGCGCGTCGGGCCGCCGGCGCCGGCGAGAATCGGCACCTTGTTGCGGCAGGTTTCGACCGCGGTACGGATGATGTCCGTGAACTCGCCCGGCTGGAGCGAGAAGAACTCGCCGGTGCCGCCTGCGGCGAAGAGCGCGCTCGCGCCGTAGGGCGCAAGCCATTCGAGGCGCGCCGCGTAGGTGTCCGGGCGGAAATCGCCATTGGCGTCGAAGTCGGTGACGGGGAACGACAGCAGGCCCGAAGAAAGGACTGTCTTCAGCTCTTGAGGGGTCATGGTGGACGTGCGCTGCGCGCGGTTCGTTGTAGACATCGGTCATCGTACAACATCAATCGGGCGAGCGGCAACGCTTTTCATTAAAGGCGCTACCGGGCGAACGTATGACTTGCGTGACGTTCAGCCCGCCACGCCTCGGGTCGCGTCTTCAGGCGCGTCCTCAATTGCGCCGGATGGTCGATTCGCGCACGATCAGGCGCGGCTCGAATGTTGCGTAGCCGCTTTCGCGCTTGCCGGCGAGCGCCTCGAGCAGCTTCTGCATGGCCAGCTCACCCATCTTTTCGCTCTGGATATCGACCGTGGTGAGGGCGGGCGACGCGTATTCGCCATACGGCACGTTGTCGATGCCCGTGACGGATACGTCCTGCGGCAGCCGGAACCCGAGCGAGGCCGCTTCCTTCATGAAGCCGAGCGCGATCAGGTCGTTGTAGCAGATCACCGCGTCGGGCCGGGACGGACCCAGCATCACCGACGAACAGGCCCGCTCGCCCGCCTGCGCCGTGGGCGCATGCGCGTCGTACACCTCGAGCGTGAGACCCGCCTCGGCGAGGCATTCGCGCGCGCCGCGAATCCGCTCGTCGTTGACGCGCGCCTGGCCGAAGCCGAGGTACGCCACGTGCCGGTGTCCCTGATTCACGAGATGGCGCGCCAGCATGTAGGTGGCCAGATGATTGTCGATGCCCACGCTCGGAATCTGCAGATGCGGACTGCGTCGCAGCAGCACCACGGGTTTGTTGAGTTCGAGCATCCAGTCCGACGCTTCGTCGGGCATACGCGAACTCACGATCAGGCCGTCGACGCGCAGCGCCAGGGCTTCGATGAGCGGCCGCTCGCGCGCCTGGTTTTCTTCGGTATCCACCAGCAGCAGCGTGTAGTCGTGCTGCAGCGCGACCCGGTTCGCGCCTTTCACGATGTTCGTGAAGTGCGGGTTGGAGATATCGAGAACCGTGAGACCGATGGTGCGTGTCTTGCCGGTGATCATGGAGCGCGCGAGCGGATTCGAGCGGTAGCCGAGCGCCTCGATGGCAGCCTTCAGCCGGGCTTCTACCGGCGCGGAAAAGCGCTGCGCGCCGTTCATGTACTTCGAGACGGTGGCAACGGAGACACCCGCTGCGGCGGCGACATCACGGATGGTAGGGGACGATTTCTTCATCGGTGGAGGTAACGTTTTCTCGAATTGTTAACTGCATTTTCGCGGAAGACGGCTTCTGCTGTCACTCACCTGCTCGTACCGATGTCGTTTTGCCGTCGCGCGTGCGCTTCTTTTGCTCACCGGACTTGACGAAGCGGCGATCCCTAGTTCGCGGTAGGGCCGGATTGACTCGCTTACCGCACCACCTTATTATCGGGAAAACGTTTTCTCTCGCGCCGCCTGCGCCCCGGAGACAGGGCGAGGCCAATCCATTACTCAATCCTCAATCCATCTGGGTGGCATTCATGAGCAACGAATCAGCGGCGTCGCGCAAACCTTTCCGGCGGCTGCTTCTGACCGGCGCGGCCGGCAACCTCGGCAAACAGTTGCGCGGCCCGCTCGCACAATGGGCGGACGCGGTCCGCATCACGGACGTCGCCCCGCTCGAGGCGGTCGCGGCACACGAAGAGGCATCGGTGGTCGACCTGGCCGATCGCGCCGCGGTGGATGCGCTGCTCGAAGGCGTGGACGCGGTGATCCACCTCGGCGGCATTTCGGTGGACGCGCCGTTCGACGACCTGATCGAAGCCAATATCCGCGGCACCTACAACCTCTACGCCGCGGCGCAGCACCATGGCGTGAAGCGCGTCGTGTTCGCGAGTTCCAATCACGCCATCGGTTTTCATCCGGTGACCGAAGTACTCGACGCCGATTCGCCGCAGCGTCCCGACAGCCTTTACGGCGTGACCAAGTGCTTCGGCGAGGCGCTTTCGCGGTACTACTACGACCGCTTCGGCATTGAAACGGTGTGTCTGCGCATTGGTTCGTCGTTCGAAGAGCCGAAGAATCCGCGCATGCTCGTGACCTTCCTCAGCTATCGCGATTTCGTCGAACTCGTACGCTGCTCGCTGTTCACGAACCGTGTTGGACACGCGATCGTCTACGGCGTATCGGACAACCCGGCGAAGTGGTGGGACAACACCAAGGTCGGCTTTCTCGGCTTCTGTCCGCAGGACAGCTCGGCGCAGTTTGCAGGCCGCTTTCCCGTGAGCGCGCCGACCGCCGCCTACGACGACCCCGCGCAACGCTTCCAGGGCGGCGCGTTCGTGGTGGGCGAGCCGCTGGAGCGTGGCCGGTGAGCGGCGCGGGCCACGTCGAACGCATTGCCGCTGCGGGGCGCATGCAGGTGGGCGAAAGCCCGGTATGGCGCGCGCAGGAGAACGCGCTGTACTGGGTCGATATTCCGGCGCAAAAAATCGTGCGGTTGCGCATCGATGACGGCGCGCGGACCGAGTGGCTCTTGCCGGAGCGTGTGGCGTGCATCGCGTTTGCGCGGGGTGGGGGTCTCATCGCGGGGCTGGAGACCGGCATCTTTGCTGTGACGCTGCCGGAGACGGCGGATTCGGCAAACGCGGCCGATTTCACCGCAGCGCCCGGCGCAGCGTGGCGAGCCCAGGTGCGAAGGCTCGCCACGCCCGTTCACGCGGCGCCCGACATGCGCTTCAACGACGGCCGCTGCGATCGCCAGGGGCGCTTCTGGGCCGGGACGATGGTGCAGGACATGTCGCTTGCCAACCCGGCTGGCGCGCTTTATCGATTCGACGCCGAAGGCATGCTGTCGGCACCGGTTGTCGACGGGCTTATAACGCAGAACGGTCTTGCCTGGTCGCCGGATGGCAGGACCCTGTATTTGTCGGATTCGCATCCTTCCCGGCGGCTCGTCTGGGTATTCGACTTCGATACGGACGCTGGCATTCCGCACAACCGCCGCGTGTTCGCCGACCTGCATCGCTACGCGGGCCGGCCCGACGGTGCGGCGGTCGATGCCGACGGTTGCTACTGGATCTGCGCCAACGACGCGGGCCGTGTTTTGCGCTTCACGCCAGAGGGCGCGCTGGACCGCGAGATCGTAGTGCCCGTAGTGAAGCCTTCGATGTGCGCGTTCGGCGGGAGTGGGCTCGAAACGTTGTTCGTGATGTCGATCCAGCCTGCGAATAGCGCATCCGACGACGACGGCGCCGTGTTCGCGGTGAGACCCGGCGTGGTCGGCTTGCCGGAAACGGAGTACGCGGGCGTGCTGTAAGTCCGCGGGGGCCACGGCGCGGCGTCTTCCTCCCCAGATCCCTCAGATGGCGAGCAGCATGCTGGCGCCGCACAGCGCGATGACCGCCACGCTTACGCGGTCGCGAAACGCGAACACGATCGGGTCGTCGTGCATCCTGCCGCGAAACGCGAACATCCAGATGCGGCTCACCCAGAACAGCGTGAGCGCAAAGAGCATCCACAGCGCGGGAGGATGGCTGTACAGCAGCCGCTGTTCGGGCGAATTCAGATACAGCGCGAGCACCAGCACCGCGAGATACGCGGAGGCCGTACCGAACGAACGCAGGATCGACATGTCCTGCGTGATGTAGCCGCGCCCCGCCGCCTCGGCTTTGCCCTCGCGCAGAATCGCATCCAGTTCGACATAGCGCTTGACCATGGCAAGGCTCAGGAAAATCGGCACGCAGAAGAGGATCAGCCAGTGCGACAGCATGATCCCGGTGGCCGCGCCGCCAGCAATCACGCGCACGGTGTACAGGCAGGCGAGCGCGAATACGTCGACCAGCGCCATGCGCTTCAACGCGATCGAATAAGCGAGCGTGGCCGCGAAGTAGCCGGCCAGCACCGCCGCAAACGGCGCAGGCAGCAACACGGTCAGCCCGCCCGCCGCAGTGGCCAGCACGACAGTCAGCACCACACCCCACGAAAGAGGCAGATTGCCCGAGGCGAACGGCCGGCTGCACTTGCGCACGTGACGGCGGTCGGCGTCGAGATCGAGCATGTCGTTGAGCAGGTAGACCGACGACGCGCACAGGCAGAACGCGGCGAACGCAATGCAGGCGTCGCGCAGCGCGAGCGGGTCGGCGAGCCGATGCGCGGCAAGCAGCGGAACGAACACGAGTACGTTCTTGATCCACTGGTAGGGGCGCATCGCCTTGAGCGCAAGCGGCAACCGGTGCCGATTGTCGTCGAAGAAGATAGTCGTTGCGTTGACCTTGCGCGCCGCCGCTTCGATGTGGCGGCTCCCCACCACGATCGCGCGGCGTGCGCGCCGCCATACGGGGATGTCGGCGCGCGCGTCGCCGCAGTAGTCGAAGCCGCCGTCGCCGAATTGCTCGACCAGCACGCGCGCCTTGTTCGAGCCGCGCAGATTGAGCTGTCCTCGCGTCGCGAATACGCCGGTAAAGAGGCCGATGTGCGTGGCCACCTGTTCCGCGAGCGTGCCGTGCGTGGCAGTGCACAGATACAGTTCGCGGCCGATCGAGCGTTCGCTGCGCAGGTAGGCGAGCAGTTGCGTGTTGTACGGCAGCATGCTTGCGTCCAGCGTTACGCGTTTCGCAATCTGCTCCTTGAGATAGGCGCGTCCGCGCAGCATCCAGACGATGCACAGCAGCAACGCGAGCGGATTCTGCCTTGCGAGCGCGAAGAACGCTTCGAAGAGCAGATCGGTGCGCGCAAGCGTGCCGTCGAGATCGACACACAGCGGCACTGGCGACGCAGCAGGCAGCGTGGCCATGGGTGGTCTCCGCGCCGGTGGCGTGCGACCCGGCAGCAAGCAAAACGGGATCGGGCCGCGCTGCGCGCCGCGCATCGCATGTCCGGACTTTTCGAGGTCATTCTGTCGGTTCGCGCAAAGCGTTTCCGTACGCGAACGCACGCGCAATCAGGCAAACACGAAGCGCTTGTCGAGCCTGTACTTTGCGACGTAACCCGCCACGAGACCGAGCGCGCCACCCGCCAGCCGCGCCGGCTCCGTGTGGAAGAGCGCCTGCGCGCCGAATTCGAAGAGCCAGAAGACGAGCGTCGTGCCGATTCCCATCACCACGTACAAGACGAACGTGCGCGCGCCGTGCGCGGCGTTGCGGTGCTCGTAGCGAAATATCCATGTCTTGTCGAGCAGGTACTTCACGACGAGCCCCATGCCCGTGCCTGCGCAGACGGAAAACGGCACCGCCCATGCGGCGCAGGGCGAGCTGGCTGCCGTGCAGAACAGATCGGCGTCGGCGAGCCAGCCGGCCGCGCCCAGATAAACGCGATATGCAATGGTTTGCACGCCGAGGTTGGCGGCAATCGAAAGTGCGGCGAAGAACGCATACCAGTAGACGATCTGCGCACGCGAGAGCTGAGGCGCGGGGGCGCTCACAGCGACAGCCTCTTGAACACGAATGACGGCAGCAAGCGGATTGCCAGCATGACCTCGGCCCAGAACCACGGCGTGTAGAGCGAGTCGCGGCTGCGACCGATCGCACGGACGATGTCCGTTGCCACGCGCTGCGGCGATGCGACGAGCGGCGCGGGCAAGGGCAGGCCGGCTGTCATGGGCGTTGCGACGAAGCCGGGCTTGATGGTGAGCACGCGCACGCCGGACTTGAACAGGCGCGCGCGCAGCCCTTCGCAGAAGGTCGTGACGGCGGCCTTCGCGGCGCCGTACACGTAATTCGAAGGACGGCCACGATCGGCCGCCACGGAGGAAATCACGGCCAGCGTACCGCCGCGCTGCGCCTCGAAACGCTGCGCCAGCAGCGTGAGCAGCGCGATGGTGGACACCGCATTGGTCATGAAGGCATCGACTGCCGCGGAAGGATCGCGTTCGCAGGCTGCCTGGTCGGCGAGCGTGCCGTGCGCCACGAGGGCGATATCGATGCGCCCGAGCGCGGCAACGCAGGCCTCGAGCATGGGCGGGTGCAGCGCAAGATCGTTCACGTCGAGCACGTAGGTCTCGACGCGCGCCGCGCCGCGCACACGCAGATCGTTCGCGACCGAGGCGAGCCGGGCTTCATCGCGGCCCACCAGGAAAAAGCCGACCGGCTGCGCCGCACGCAGCCATTCGCGCGCGCACGCGGCCGCAATGGCCGAAGCGCCGCCGATGATCAGAATGTTCTTCATGATTGTGTCGTCCGTTGCCAGAAGCGGGACATCAAAGCCGGATCGCGCAGGCTTTCCAGGGTTTGCCATGCCGGATAGGCGGCGCGGAAATCCGCGCCGCTCATGTGCGCGTCTTTCGCCGGATACAGGCGGCCGCCTGCCTCGCGCACGATGGCATCGAGCCGGTCGAACAGACGCGCGTCGCGCACCGTGCGTTGCGGAAAGTCGAGCGCGAGTGAAATGCCCGGCATCGGAAACGACAGCAGCCCGGGCGAGGGCAACGTGCCGCAGCGCTTGAGCACCGCGAGAAACGAACCGCTGCCATGTGCCGCGATGGCCTCGAGGGCGGCGCGCAGTGCGTCGTGCGCCGCTGCTGTCGGCACGACGAACTGGTATTGCTGGAAACCGTTGCGGCCGTATAGCCGGTTCCAGTCGCGAATGCGATCGAGCGGATAGAAATAGCGCGCGTAATCGACCCAGCTGCCGCCTCGAGTTCGAGCGGCCCGGGCGCGCTGCCGATGGTAGTAGAGCGCGTTGAAGGGCTTGAGCGTCAGGCGGTTCACAGGCGAGCAGGGCAGTGCGAACGGAATGCGCCACAGGCCGCTGCTTTGCGGGCGCGTGTCGTGGCCAGCGACAGACGCGTCGGCATCCGCGTGATCGGCGGACATATAGATGCCGCGCCCGAGCGCGGCGCCGCGACTCATGCAATCCACCCAGGCCACGCCGTATTCGTGTTGCGCGTCGAGCGCATCGGATAGCGCGAGGAATTCGTCGACGTGCGCGAACGGAACAGTCTCGACATGGAGCAAGCTGGAGCGCACGGGCATCAGTTGCAGTTCGATCCATTCGACGACGCCGGTCAGCCCTAGGCCGCCAATCGTTGCGCGAAAGAGCAGTCCGTGCTCGTCGGCGCTGCATTCGAGCGGCGGCGAATCGGAACGCAACAGACGAAAACGCCGAACGTGTCGCCCGAACGTGCCCCTGACGTGATGGTTCTTGCCGTGCACGTCGTTGGCGAGCGCGCCGCCGAGCGTGACGAACTGCGTGCCGGGTGTCACCGGCAATATCCAGCCGTGCGCGACGGCGAGCGCCTGCACCTCGCCGAGCGTCACGCCGGCTTGCGCGCGCAGGATGCCGGCTTGCCAGTCGGCAGCGATGAAATGGTCGAGCGAATCCAGCGTGAGCACGTGGCCGCTTGCGGCAAGACAGCTGTCGCCGTAGCTGCGGCCATTGCCGAACGGCAGCGTGGTGCCTGCCTGCGCAGCCAACTGGCGCAACGCGCGCGCGGCTGCATCGGGCCACGCCAACGCGTGACCTGTCTGCGGGATCGCGGGATAGCGGCCCCATGACAATAGCCTCATTGCATGCATCGACAGATCCTGGAGCCAGCCCAAGGCTGCGGCGGTCCGCCGATCGTATGCCGGCCGCCGGCCGCGAACCGTGCGCCAAGGCACACGCGGGCATGGGCGGCTTCGTACGGCAGCACACGGTTGCCGGCGCGCTGCCTGCCTACCATCGTCGGACGGATCCATGTGCGTGCGGTTGCGTCGGCGGCCGGCCGCGCGCGCATCTGTCACGACGAGTACGCGCATAGCGATAGAGGGGAGCGAGCCATGAACGTGTCTGCACTGTCACGCGCCGCCACGCGCACGACGATGCTGCTGTGCGTCTACGTCCTCGTTGCCGCGGCATCGTATTGCGGCTTCCTGGCGAAATACGGCTTTCGCGATGGCGACGCCGGCACGTCGTTCGTCGCGATCGTCGACGGCACGGCCGAGCGTCCGTACGTGTACCGGCAACTGCTTCCTGCGGTCGTCAATGTTGCTGCGAAAGCGGTGCCTCAGGCCGTCGAGCAGCGCTTCCTCGCGCATCTCGCCACCGAGGCGCCGAAGCACAGCCCGTTGCGCGCGTCGTTTGCCCATGCTGCCGGCTCGGACGCTCCGCCTTACGCGCTGCGCTACTACATGGCATACGGGCTGACGTTCGGCGCGCTCGTTGCCGCCATGCTGATGCTGCGGCGCGTGTGCATGGAGGTGACCGGCAACGAAGCTGCGTCCACCCTCGCGCCACTTGCGTTCGCGATCGCCATGCCCGCGTCGTTCTATTACGACTTCGTCGAGCTGCTGTTCATGGCGCTCGCCGTCTGGCTGGCGTTGCGCGGCCGCTGGCAGTGGCTGATTCCGCTCACTTTGGTGGCCACCTTCAACAAGGAATCGTTCGCGGTTTTCGTGATCGCGCTGTATCCGCTGGTCCGGCAGACTGCGTCGAGGCGCACTGCGCTTCTCGGCGTGGCAGCGTGCGTTGCGGTGGGCGCGCTCGTCAACGTCGCAGTCAAGCTGCATTACGCGCACAACCCGGGCCAGCCCGCGATCTTCAACCTGTGGCTGAACCTGCATTTCCTGCTGAATCCGCGCAACTATCTGCTGGGCGAGTGGACGTATGGCGTGCTGCTGCCGAAAGGCGTCAACGTGCTGATCCTGGCCGCGCTCGCCTTCACGGTACGCGCGGGCTGGCGTGCGCTGCCGCGAGCACTGCGTCAACACACGCTCATTGCCGCGGCGATCAACGTGCCGCTGTTCGTCGCGCTGGGTTATCAGGACGAGGTGAGGGCGCTCAGCATGCTGTTCGTGCCGGCTACGCTCGTGATGTGCGCGAGTATCGCGGCGTATCTGGCCCGGGCCGGCGCGACGGCCCGCGTGGCAGCTGCGCCGGTGGAGGCCAGTGCAGGCGCGCGTGCGGCGCAGGTAGTTGCCACATCGGGATGAATGTTGCGCGCGTGGCTGTACCCGATGAGGTCGAATGCAGGTCGGGTGAGCTGGTAATGCCCCGTTGATGTTGTATGCGAGGCGGATCCGGTTGCCAGTAAGGAGCCGGAAATGAAAAAGGCCCTCAGACTTTCGCCTGAGGGCCTTTGTTCTTCGGGCTTCCGACACACCCACGAATTCTGGTGGGCGGTACTGGGATCGAACCAGTGACCCCTGCCGTGTGAAGGCAGTGCTCTACCGCTGAGCTAACCGCCCGAAGAGCTGCGCATTATGTCAGACTCCTCTCGCTTCGTAAAGCACTTTTTAAGCAGTCTGCGTATCGACGGTTTTGCCAGCAGCTTCGGCCGTCGCAACGGGCGCCGGTTCGAGCCGCCAGACGCTCGTTCCCTTGACTGCCTTGTCGAGGCCATCGAGCAGCGCCTGGTGTGCGGCGAGTTCCTCGTCGGTCGCAACGATCACGGGCAGGGCCAGCGAACTCGCCTGCAGCAGCGGTGCGCCGGCTTCACCCGCCGCCGCGGCGGTTTCCCCGATCATGTCGATCACGAGGCTTTCCTGGCCGCGTGTCATCGACAGGTAGACCTCCGCGAGCAACTCGGAGTCGAGCAGTGCGCCGTGCAGCGTGCGGTGCGCGTTGCTGATGCCGAAGCGGTCGCAGAGCGCGTCGAGCGAATTGCGCTTGCCCGGGAACATCTGCTTGGCCTGCACGAGCGTATCGATGATTTCGCCGCACTGCTCGCGAAACGACGGCAGTCCGAGCAACGCAAATTCCGCTTCGAGAAAGCCGATGTCGAACGGCGCGTTATGGATGATGATTTCCGCGCCACGCACGAAGTCGAGCAGCGCGTCGGCGATTTCGGCGAATTTGGGCTTGTCGCTCAGAAATTCGGTGGTGAGGCCGTGTACAGCGAGCGCGCCCGGGTCGCTATCGCGTTCCGGATTCACATAGAAGTGCAGGTTATTGCCGGTCAGCCGGCGGTTCACCAGTTCCACGCAGCCAATTTCGATGATGCGGTCGCCGGAACGCGCGTTGAGGCCGGTGGTTTCGGTATCGAGAATGATCTGGCGCATGTTGAGCGGTTCTACGTTGAGGTGTTGCGGGAAACGGCTTTAGCCGCTTGCCTGAGCTGTGGCTGTGAGGCCGGCTTCACGTGGGCGCGAGCGCGGCGACGCCGCGGTTCGCGAGCGCGTCGGCGCGCTCGTTCTCCGGATGGCCGGCGTGGCCCTTGACCCAGCGCCATTCGATCTCGTGGCGCCCGACGGCCGCATCCAGCCGCTTCCACAAATCGTCGTTCTTCACGGGCGTTTTCGCCGCGGTCATCCAGTTCTTTTTCTTCCAGCCGTGAATCCACTCGCTGATGCCTTTCTGCACGTATTGCGAATCGGTGTGCACGACTACGCGGCAGGGGCGCTTGAGCGCGTCCAGCGCGGCGATCACAGCCATCAGTTCCATGCGGTTGTTGGTGGTCTGCGCCTCGCCGCCGAACAGTTCTTTTTCCTGCGTGCCGAAGCGCAGCAGCGCGCCCCAGCCGCCCGGACCGGGATTGCCCTTGCAGGCGCCGTCCGTGAATATTTCGACGAAGTCGGGAGAAGTCATGGGTTCCTGTTGCGTGGATGAGGGGTGGCGGCCGGCGCGAGGCCGGCGGCCAGCACCGGCTTTTTCACCTTCACGGGCCCGACGAGGCGCATGCCGCGCACGCGCTTGATCGCCGTGACCATGTAGACGGCGCCGAAGATGGGCCACCAGCGGTCGCCTGCGCTTTCCATGAAGGCGTAGCGCGCGAGCCACTGGTCGGTGGCAAGCGGCGGACGATAGCAGCCGAAGCGCCCGCGTTCAAGTTCGAAGCCGAGCAGCTTGATCCAGTCCTTGAGACGCGTGAACGCGATGAGGTCGTGCTCGCCGGGCAGGAACGGGCGCCCCGCCACCTTGCCCACCGACTGGCGGGCGCCCCACAGGCTGAGCGAATTGAAGCCGAGAATCACCAGTTGCCCTTCTGGCATGAGCACGCGCTCGGCCTCGCGCAGCAGACGGTGGGGGTCGCTCGTGAACTCGAGCGTGTGCGGCATCACGATGAGGTCGACGCTTTGCGTTTCGAGCGGTAGGTCCAGCAGGTCGCACCACACCACGCTGCGGCCCTCTGGGGCATGACGCGGCGCGGGTGCCGGCCAGACGGGCGCAACCGGCCCGGCGATGCCGGCCTCGCGCGGCAGGGTGTAGGGGGCGCTCGCGACGCTTTGGGCGTCGAGCAGCAGGCCCCGGCATGGCATGCGGTTCTCGCGCAGTCCGTCGAGTTGCGGCAGGCCGAGTTGCAGTGCGTGATAGCCGAAGACGTCCGACACCACGCGGTCCAGCTGCTCCTGTTCCCAGTCCAGCACGTAGCGGCCGGGCGGCGAGGCGATCCAGGCGGGCCAGTCTATAATCGGTCGGTCAGACATATTGAAGAATGCGTCGCCCATGAATGCGCTTGCGTACGAATACGTACCCGTCTCGGCGTTTGAAGACAACTACGTCTGGGTCGTGTCAGACGGTCGCGATGCGATCGCCGTCGATCCGGGCGAAGCCGGCCCGGTGCGCGCGTATCTGGCGAAGCGGGGCTGGCGGCTCGCCGCTATTTTACTCACGCACCATCACAACGACCACGTCGGCGGAGTGGCCGATCTGCTGAAAGGCGAGGCGCTGCCCGTCTACGGTCCGGCAGCCGAGCAGATTCCCAGCGTCACGCATCCGCTTGCGGGCGGCGACCACATCCACATCGCCCAGCCGGCGCTCGAATTTTCCGTGATTGACGTGCCCGGCCACACGCGTGGCCATATCGCGTACTTCCAGGCGGCCGACCCGCTCGGCACGCCGCACGTGTTTTGCGGCGACACGCTGTTCGCCTGCGGCTGCGGCCGGCTTTTCGAGGGCACGCCGGCGCAGATGCTGACCTCGCTCGACGCGCTCGCGGCGCTCCCCGGCGCGACCCAGGTGCATTGCGCACACGAATACACGCTTTCGAACATCCGTTTCGCGCTGGCGTGCGAGCCGGCCAATAGAGACCTTGCCGCGTGGCGCGATGAGGCCATCGCCCGGCGCGAGCGAAACGAGCCCACGCTGCCCACCACGATCGCGCACGAGCGCGCCGTGAATCCGTTCCTGCGTGCCGGCGACCCGACAGTCCAAGCCACGCTTGCGCAGTCGCTCCACGAAACGGTGTCGGACCGCCTCGCGGCGTTCACGCTCATGCGGGAGTGGAAAAATCGCTTCCGCTGAAGCGTTGTCAACGCGCTTTCCAGCCGTTGTAAATCGCGGCGATCTTCATCCCATCACTATGGAAAATTGGCCAAGCATCGGATTTAGCTTGGTTTTTCCCGTTATTTCCAATTGACGGAAACGCTTGGCTTCCCGTACCATCGGCTCCAAATTCCAGCCTTGTGGAAGCCGATTCATGCGATTTATCTTTAGTGCGCTAGTGGTCCTCATGCTCGCCGCGTGCGCGAGCCAGGGGCCGACTGCGAGTCAATCCGCCTCACCCGATCCCAATACACAGCAAGTTGTAGCCGACACCCTCCGCAAGACTGCCTCCGCCAAAGAAACCATCGACGTCGACAACGGTTCCGTCGATCAGCTCACCAGCGCCGATACCGATCTGTGGGCGCGCATCCGCCGCGGTTTCCAGATGCCCGACCTGCAGAGCGACCTGGTCGACATGCAGGTCAACTGGTATGCGCAGCGCCCCGCCTACGTGGCCCGCATGACCGAGCGGTCGCAGAAGTACCTCTATCACATCGTCGAAGAGCTCGAGGCGCGGCACATGCCCACCGAGCTCGCGCTGCTGCCGTTCATCGAATCCGCGTACAACCCGCAGGCCCTTTCGGTCGCGAAGGCGGCGGGCATGTGGCAGTTCGTCCCGGGCACGGGCCGCACCTACAACCTCAAGCAGAACATGTGGCAGGACGAGCGTCGCGACGTGCTTGCGTCGACCAGCGCCGCGCTCGACTATCTGTCGCGCCTGCATGACATGTTCGGCGACTGGTATCTCGCGCTCGCGGCGTACAACTGGGGCGAAGGCAATGTGCAGCGCGCTATTGCGCGCAACCAGGCGGCGGGGCTGCCCACGGACTACCAGAGCCTGCGCATGCCGAACGAGACGCGCAACTACGTGCCGAAGCTGCAGGCCGTCAAAAACATCGTGACGAACCCGCAGCAGTACGGGCTCGCGCTGCCCTCCATCCCGAATCACCCGTACTTCGTGACGGTCACGACTTCCCACGACATGGACGTCGACGTGGCCGCGAAGCTGGCGAACATGTCCACGGACGAATTCCGCTCGCTTAACCCGTCGTTCAAGAAGCCGGTCATCCTCGGGGCGACGCAGCCGCAGATCCTGCTGCCGTTCGACAACGCGAGCGCGTTTGAGCACAACCTGAAGGCCTACAAGGGCCAGCTCTCGTCGTGGACCACGTACACGGTGACCGAGCGCGCGCGCCCTGTGGCACTCGCCGAGAAGATCGGCGTGGACGCGGACACGCTCATGTCGGTCAACAAGATTCCGGCGGGCATGCGTCTGAAACCGGGCTCTACGCTCGTGGTGCCGCGCAGCGGCGGTGACGACGACGAAGACATCAGCGCCGACGTCGCCGAAAGCGCCGTGCTGGCAATGGAGCCCGACGTACCCGACACCCGCAAGATGCTGATCCGCGTGCGCCGCAAGCAGTCGATGGCCGCCGTGGCGAGCCGCTACGGTGTTTCCGTCGGTCAGTTGCAGGCGTGGAACCGCACGCATCGGACGCTCGTCAGCCCGGGGCAGGTGCTCGTGTTGCACGTGCCGGTCGGCAAGTCGATGCCGAGCGAGCCGGGCCCCGAAAAGCTCGCGACCACTGTGCAGGGCGGCGGCGTGGAGAAGGTCAGCGCAAGCGTTCCGGACAAGCCTGCCGGTTCGCGCTACGATAAGAAGCACGGTCACGCTCGCACCGGCGTCGTCAAGGTTTCGGCGGCTGCGAAGAAGACGCCGGCTGCATCGACGAAGGCGCCTGCAAGCGTGTCCAGCAAGGCATCGAAGTCTGCGGCAAGCCGCCCGAAGACCGCAGGCGAAGCGCGCAAGCGCAAGTAAAACAAGCGGCCCGCCTGGGGTGACCACATGCGTTGCGGGGGCAGCGCATGAAACGCGCTCCGATCACACCTGGTATTTTCATGCGCCGTCACCTTGCGTGACGGCGTTTTCATTTTGCTGTAGCCGTTCCCGTCGCCGCGCGATGCTGATTCGGTGGGGTGTGGCGTCGAATCCGCGTCCGGCAGGCGTGGCCGCTTTCCAGTATCGTTCCGGTTTCTCGCCGGCCGATGCGCCGGCGCTTACACAGTGCTCGTCCGACGTTCCCATGTCCTCTACCCAGTTGCGTGTGTTCGTGCTGTTTTCCGCGGGGTATTTCGTCTCGTACGTGTTCCGCGGCGTCAATCTCGGCTTCGCGCCGTTGATCACTCATGAACTCGGACTTTCCGCAGCCGATCTTGGCCTTCTCACCAGTCTCTACTTCCTCGGCTTCGCGGGTGCCCAGATTCCGGCAGGCGTGCTGCTCGATCACTACGGCGCGCGCCGCGTAACGGCGGGGATGCTCCTCTTTGCTGCGGCCGGCGTATGGGTCTTCGGCGCGGCTCATGGCGTGGCCGGGATGATGGCAGGGCGGCTGCTGATCGGTGTGGGCGTTTCCGTATGTCTCGGCGCGGCGTTCAAGGCGCTTGCGCAGCATTACCCGCAGGCGCGGTTGCCGCTCATGAACGGGCTCGTGATGGCGGTCGGCGGGCTGGGCGGCGTTGCAGTCGGATCGCCTCTGACCTGGCTATTGACGTTTGCGGGCTGGCGTACGGTGTGCGTTGGTTTGGGCGTGCTTACGATGGCCGTGTCTGCCGCGCTCTGGCTCGGCGCACCGGAGTCGCGCGACTCGCAGCATCGCCAGGGCGGGCTCGTGAGTCAGTTCAAGGGCACGTGGCACATCATGCGCAGCGCGGCGTTCTGGAGGATGGCGTCGTTCTCCGTCGTCACGCAGGGGGTGTTTTACGCCATGCAGTCGCTGTGGGTCGGTGCCTGGCTACGCGATGTCGCGGGCTTCGCCGGGCCGGCCGCGGCCGCGCTCGTATCGGTGTTGGGCTTCGCGATGATGGCAGGTTGCGTGGGCTTTGGCGCGGCGGCCCGCGGCCTCGAGCGTCAGGGCATTTCTTTGTACGCGTTCTGCGGCATCGGCATGGCGCTGTTCGTCGTCACCCAGGTCCTGATCGTGTGCGGCGCGCCGCTGCCCGCTGGCTTCCTGTGGGCGGCTTACGGCTTCTTCGGCGGCACCGGCATCCTGAGTTACGCGGCGATGGCGCGACATTTCCCGGCGCATTTGATCGGACGCGTTAATACGACGCTCACCCTCGTTATCTTTCTGCTGATCTTCGGTTTCCAGATCGGCGTGGGCGCTGTGTTGTCGCACTGGCCCGAAATGGACGGACATTATCCGCGCGCGGCGCATCTCACCGCCTGGGGCATCCTGATTGCGCTGCAACTCGCAAGTGCGGTGTGGTACGTACTGCCAGGTCCGGCGATGGCGGAATCGGCCGCGCTTTCGGCCGAGCGGCAGCTCTGAGCGACTCGAACCTGAAATGGGCTGGAGAACCGGATTGGCGCGCTCGTCCGGTGTCCCGCAATCACGATGTCGAGCCTTGCCGTGCACGAACGACTGGGGACTCATCGGCTGCCCGTGGGGCCGGGTGGACTATAGTGAATACGGTCAGCGAACCGTCGCGGTTCTGGCCCTAACGTCCCGGGATTTGAAGATAACGTCGCTTTCAGGCTATAATTCGAAAGTTTCAGCTTATCAACCCGCACCCTAGCGCCTACCTCCTCCAAACCGTTCATCCGCCGCGCGTCGGCGTGCATTCGCACGCAATATGTACGCAACAGGCAGCGGAAGGCGCGCCGCAGCTCCCGTCCGGTCCGCTCGTTGAGAGCCGCGACCGTCCGCCGCGAGCGCGACGCCTGCCGCCAGCCGCGACGGGCTCTCGCGCGCATCGAACGATGCCGCTGCCTCAGCCCGTACGGTCGGATCAACAGGTCGGCAACAGGGTGTTCCCCCAAGGAGTCTCCCGTGTTGCCGTCTTTTTCTCCTGCTCTGCTCGCGCTTGCCGACGGCACGGTCTTTCGTGGTTACTCGATCGGCGCGCCGGGCCATACCATCGGCGAAGTCGTGTTCAACACGGCCATGACGGGCTATCAGGAAATCCTGACCGACCCGAGCTACGCCCGCCAGATCGTCACCCTCACGTATCCGCATATCGGCAACGTCGGCGTCAACGCTGAAGACGTCGAAGCCACGAAAGTCCATGCCGCCGGTCTCATCATTCGCGACCTGCCGGGGCTCGCGTCGAACTTCCGCATGGAGCGTTCGCTCTCCGACTACCTGCGCGACGAAAACGTGGTGGCGATTGCGGGCATCGACACGCGCAAGCTCACGCGCATTCTGCGTGACAAGGGCGCGCAAAACGGCGCGATCGTAGCGGGCTCGGCAGACGAAGCTCAGGCCATCGAACTGGCGCGCTCGTTTCCCGGCCTTGCCGGCATGGACCTCGCGAAGGTGGTCTCGACGCAGCGCGAGTACGTCTGGACGACGACCGAATGGCAACTGGGCGAAGGCTACGGCGTGCAGAACGAGCCGAAGTACCGCGTGGTCGCCTTCGACTACGGCGTGAAGCACAACATCCTGCGCATGCTCGCGCAGCGCGGCTGCCACGTCACGGTGCTGCCCGCCCAGGCGAGCGCGGCCGACGCGCTCGCGCTCAATCCGGACGGCATCTTCCTCTCCAACGGTCCCGGCGACCCGGAACCGTGCGACTACGCCATCGCGGCCACGAAGGAATTCATCGCGCGCGGCATCCCGACGTTTGGCATCTGCCTTGGCCACCAGATCATGGGGCTCGCCGTCGGCGCAAAGACGATGAAGATGAAGACCGGCCACCACGGCGCGAACCACCCGGTGAAGGATCTTGCGGACGGCCGCGTCGTGATCACGTCGCAGAACCATGGCTTCGCGGTGGATGCCGACACGCTGCCCGCCAACGCGCGCGTGACGCACGTGTCGCTGTTCGACGGCACGCTGCAGGGCTTCGCGCTGACCGACAAGCCGGCGTTCTGCTTCCAGGGCCACCCGGAGGCGTCGCCGGGGCCGCACGACATCGGCTATCTGTTCGACCGGTTCACGGCGTTGATGGACGCCGCCCGCAACACCGGCGCGACGGATCGCACGGCTGCTGCCTGAAGAGCCGGCACGAAGGACGCAGCGCCGGCGGCGTACCCTGCCGCCCGAGCGCGCGAGCAAGCAAGGAACACAGGAATACATCTACGAGAGCGTTATGCCCAAGCGGACAGACATCAAGAGCATCCTCATCATCGGCGCCGGTCCGATCATCATCGGCCAGGCGTGCGAGTTCGATTATTCGGGCGCGCAGGCGTGCAAGGCGTTGCGGGAGGAGGGCTACAAGGTCATTCTCGTCAACAGCAATCCGGCGACGATCATGACCGACCCGAACACGGCCGACGTCACCTACATCGAGCCGATCACGTGGGAAGTGGTGGAGCGCATCATCGCGAAGGAGCGCCCTGACGCGATCCTGCCGACAATGGGCGGCCAGACCGCGCTCAACTGCGCGCTCGACCTGTTCCGCGAAGGCGTGCTGGCGAAGTACGACGTCGAGCTGATCGGCGCCTCGCCGGAAGCCATCGACAAGGCCGAAGACCGCCAGAAGTTCAAGGACGCGATGACCAAGATCGGCCTTGGCTCGGCGAAGTCCGGCACGGCGCACTCGATGGAAGAGGCGCTCAAGGTGCACGCGGAAATTGCCCAGGCCACCGGCACGGGCGGTTATCCGATCGTGATTCGTCCTTCGTTCACGCTGGGCGGCTCGGGCGGCGGCATTGCGTACAACCGCGAAGAGTTCGAGGAAATCTGCAAGCGCGGGCTCGACCTCTCGCCTACGCGTGAGCTCTTGATCGAAGAATCGCTGCTGGGCTGGAAAGAGTACGAGATGGAAGTGGTCCGCGACAGGAAGGACAACTGCATCATCGTGTGCTCGATCGAGAACCTGGACCCGATGGGCATCCACACCGGCGACTCGATTACGGTCGCGCCGGCACAGACGCTCACGGACAAGGAGTACCAGATCCTGCGCGATGCCTCGCTCGCCGTATTGCGAGAGATTGGCGTGGATACGGGCGGCTCGAACGTGCAGTTCTCGATCAACCCGCAGAACGGCCGCATGATCGTGATCGAGATGAACCCGCGCGTGTCGCGTTCGTCGGCGCTTGCCTCGAAGGCAACGGGCTTTCCCATCGCGAAGGTCGCGGCGAAGCTCGCCGTGGGCTATACGCTCGACGAACTCAAGAACGAGATCACGGGCGGTCAGACGCCGGCGTCGTTCGAACCGACCATCGACTACGTGGTCACCAAGATTCCGCGCTTCGCGTTCGAGAAATTCCGCGAAGCCGACCCGCGCCTGACGACGCAGATGAAGTCCGTGGGCGAAGTGATGGCGATCGGTCGCACGTTCCAGGAGTCGTTCCAGAAGGCGCTGCGCGGCCTCGAAGTGGGCGTGGACGGTCTCGACGAAAAGACCACGAACCGCGACGAAGTGATCCGCCAGATCGGCGAGGCCGGTCCGGATCGCATCTGGTACGTGGGCGACGCGTTCCGCCTCGGCATGACGCGCGAGGAAGTCTTCGAGGAAACGTCGATCGACCCGTGGTTCCTCGCGCAGATCGAACAGATCGTGCTCAAGGAGAAGGCGCTCGCCGGCCGCACGCTCGCAAGCCTTTCGAAGGAAGAGCTGTACTTCCTCAAGCAGAGCGGCTTCTCGGACCGGCGTCTCGCGAAACTGCTGGGCGCGACGCAGACCGACGTGCGCCGCCGCCGTATCGAACTCAACGTGCGCCCCGTGTACAAGCGCGTGGACACGTGCGCGGCCGAGTTCGCCACGAAAACCGCGTACATGTACTCGACCTACGAGGAAGAGTGCGAAGCGCAGCCCACCGACAAGAAGAAGATCATGGTGCTGGGCGGTGGCCCGAATCGGATCGGCCAGGGCATCGAGTTCGACTATTGCTGCGTGCATGCCGCGCTCGCGATGCGCGAAGACGGCTACGAAACGATCATGGTCAACTGCAACCCCGAGACCGTTTCCACCGACTACGACACATCCGACCGTCTGTACTTCGAGCCGCTCACGCTCGAAGACGTGCTCGAAATCGTCGACAAGGAAAAGCCGCTCGGCGTGATCGTGCAGTACGGCGGCCAGACGCCGCTCAAGCTCGCACTCGATCTGGAGGCGAACGGGGTGCCCATCGTCGGCACGTCGCCTGACATGATCGACGCCGCGGAAGACCGCGAGCGTTTCCAGAAGCTGCTGCAGGACCTGAACCTGCGTCAGCCGCCCAACCGCACCGCGCGTACCGAAGAGGAGGCGCTCAAGCTGGCGGACGAGATCGGCTATCCGCTCGTCGTGCGTCCGTCGTATGTGCTGGGCGGGCGCGCGATGGAAATCGTCCACGAGCCGCGCGACCTCGAACGCTACATGCGCGAGGCCGTGAAGGTCTCGAACGACTCGCCGGTGCTGCTCGACCGCTTCCTCAACGACGCGATCGAATGCGACGTCGACTGCATCTCCGACGGCGAAGCGGTGTTCATTGGCGGCGTGATGGAACACATCGAGCAGGCCGGCGTGCACTCGGGTGACTCGGCGTGCTCGCTACCGCCGTATTCGCTCTCGCAGGAAACGGTTGCCGAGCTGAAGCGCCAGACGGCCGCGATGGCGAAGGCGCTCAACGTGGTGGGCCTGATGAACGTGCAGTTCGCCATCCAGCAGGTTCCGCAGGACGACGGCTCGAAGCGTGACGTGATCTACGTGCTCGAAGTGAACCCGCGCGCCTCGCGTACCGTGCCGTACGTCTCGAAGGCGACCAGCCTGCCGCTCGCGAAGATCGCGGCGCGCGCGATGGTGGGCCAGAAGCTCGCGGAGCAGGGCGTGACGCGCGAAGTGGTGCCGCCTTACTTCAGCGTTAAGGAAGCCGTGTTCCCGTTCGTCAAGTTCCCCACCGTCGATCCGGTGCTTGGACCGGAAATGCGTTCGACCGGTGAAGTGATGGGCGTGGGCAAGACCTTTGGCGAGGCGCTTTTCAAGTCGCAGCTCGCCGCGGGCTCGCGCCTGCCCGAGTCGGGCACGGTGTTGCTTACGGTGATGGACGCCGACAAACCGAAGGCAGTGGAAGTCGCCCGCATGCTGCACGAACTCGGCTATCCGATCGTCGCGACGCGCGGCACGGCCGCGGCCATTCAGGCCGCCGGCGTGCCGGTGAAGGTGGTGAACAAGGTGAAGGACGGCCGTCCGCACATCGTCGACATGATCAAGAACGGCGAGATCGCACTCGTCTTCACGACGGTCGACGAGACGCGATCGGCGATTGCGGACTCGCGTTCCATCCGCATGAGCGCCCAGGCAAACAAGGTCACGTACTACACGACCATGTCGGGCGCGCGTGCCGCGGTGGAGGGTCTGCGGTACCTGAAGAACCTGGAAGTCTATGATTTACAAGGACTCCATGCTCGCCTAAACTAAGGCTTCGATCACCAGTCCAATTCGTAACTGCCGCGGTTAGGCGGCGTCCCGAAGGCTACGGCCTGATACCAGCGTATCGTGGCCGGTTCCGCACCGGGATGCACTTAACCGCGGTGATTTTTTTTATGGCCGTTTTTGGCCACATGAGTCGTCTATGAGCACTATTCCCTTGACCAGACGTGGCGCGGATCAACTGCGCGACGAACTGCAGCGTCTTAAAACAGTCGAGCGTCCCGCAGTCATCAATTCGATCGCGGAAGCCCGCGCACAAGGTGACCTGTCGGAAAACGCCGAATACGATGCAGCCAAAGAAAAACAGGGCTTCATCGAAGGCCGCATTGCGGAGATCGAATCGAAGCTGGCAGCGGCGCAGGTCATCGATCCCGCCGCACTGGAAGCGGACGGCCGCGTCGTGTTCGCGGCAACGGTGGAACTCGAAGACCTTGAATCGGGCAAGACCGTGACGTATCAAATCGTCGGCGACGACGAAGCCGACCTCGAGCACGGCCTCATCTCCATCAGCTCGCCCATCGCGCGTGCGCTCATCGGCAAGTCGGAAGGCGACGTCGCCGCCGTGCAGGCGCCAAGCGGCGTGCGCGAGTACGAAATCATCGAAGTCCGTTACGTCTGAGCGGCGCCGTGCAGGTGTCCTCGATGCCTCACCGGGTATTCCGGCTTATCGTCGTAGTCTGGGTCGGCAGCTTGCTGACAATCGGCTACGCGGTCGCGCCCGTGCTGTTCACTTCGCTCGATCGCATGACGGCGGGCAGCGTCGCGGCGCAACTCTTTCGCATCGAAGCGGTGATCGGTGTGGTGTGCGGCGTGTTGCTGCTCGCGCTCGGCAATCTGCTCGTTCGGCGCGGTAACGATGTGTATCGCCGGCTGCGCTGGGTGATGACGGGCATGCTGGTGTGCGTGCTCGTCGGTTACTTCGGATTGCAGCCGTTCATGAATGCGCTGCGCGTAGCGGCCCTGAATGCCGGTACGGATGTGGGCCATTCCGCATATGCAAGCCGCTTCGGGCTGCTGCACGGCGTATCGAGTCTGTTCTATCTGGTGGAGAGTCTCTTCGGCCTCGCGCTGGTCTGGATGCTTCCCGGCAGCGCGACGCTCGCGGCGCCGCTCCGGTCGGGCGCACAGCGCGATGCTGCATAACCGCCTGGACGTGCTGGGGCCGTTTGACGCACCTCCGGCGAAAGGCGCGTAAGCGCCTTGCCGATTCCTGTTGCGGCCTTACTTGGTGCCCTGGTGCTGTCGTTTTGCGCCCGTCTGGCGCTTTTTCGCCCGTTTCACGTTGCCGCCCGCCGTCACGCGTTCATTGCCGCGTACCACGACGAGTTCGGGCCTGTTCCGGCGCATCGGGTTGTCGCTCGGCTTGACCACTTTGACGACGCGCGGCGCGCGGCCTTTCGGCGCGGCAGGCTCTGCGGCCCGCGCCTCGCGGGCGCCCGGAACGGCCGCTTTGCGAGCCGCACCGCGCCTCGCGGCGGGTTCGGCGGGCCGGGGCTTCCAGATCACGAGCAGCTTGCCGATGTGCTGGATCGGCGCGGCGTTGAGCCGGTCGCAAATTTCCTCGTAGATGGCGAGGCGCGTTTCGCGCTCGTCGCCGAACACGCGGATCTTGATGAGTTCATGGGCCGTGAGGTGCACCTTGATCTCTTTGAGAACGGCGTCGGTCAAGCCTTCGGCGCCGACGAGTACGACCGGTTTGAGCGCGTGCGCTTCGGAGCGCAGTGCGGCGCGTTGGTCGGAGGAGATTTGGAGGGCGGGCATGGCGGCTGTGGGAGTTCAGGACTCGACTAGAATGGCGGCGCCCGCTCGCCGCATGGGCGCGAGGAGCGGCTCGCCGGAACAAGGGAAAACGTGGGGGAAGAAACAACCCGCAAGCAGCCCTGCGGCCCGGTACGGGCGGGGGCGGCAGCCACGTAAATAAAACGCGTATTATCCGCTAAAAGTGCGGCATCACGCAGCAACAGTTCAACGGTAATGGCAAAAAATCGATTCAACCAGTCGTGGCTGCACGACCACATCAACGACCCGTACGTGAAGATGGCGCAGCGGGAGGGGTATCGCGCCCGCGCCGCCTACAAGCTCAAAGAGATCGACGAGCAGGACAAGCTGATCCGGCCCGGTCAGGTCATCGTCGATCTTGGCGCTGCGCCGGGGAGTTGGAGCCAGTACGTGCGCAACAAGCTCGCGCAGGGCGGCCGACGCGACGCGGCGCGCCAGGGCGGTATCGACGGCACAATCATTGCGCTCGACCTGCTGCCCATGGAGCCCATTGCCGATGTCCATTTCATCGAGGGCGATTTCCGCGAGGAGAGCGTACTCGCCCAGCTTGAAGAAGTCGTGGGAGACCGGCCGGTGGACCTTGTAATTTCCGACATGGCACCCAACCTGTCCGGCGTGGCCGTTGCCGACGCCGCGCGCATCGAGCACGTTTGCGACCTGGCGCTGGAATTCGCCCAGCAGCACCTCAAGCCGGATGGCGCCCTTTTAGTCAAGTGCTTTCACGGCAGCGGGTATAGCCAGATCGTCGAGAAGTTCAAGCACCAGTTCAAAATCGTGGCGGCCCGCAAGCCGAAGGCGTCACGCGATAAATCGGCTGAAACGTTTATTTTGGGCAGACAGCTGAAACGTCCGGAAGCCCGCGACAAGTGACGGTTGCGGGGCATCGCCGGATGCCGCCAGGGCCGCTTCTGGCGCGGTTTCCGGCTATCCCTGCAGTAGCGATTCGTTATGGCAGGGGTCTGCGGACTGGATTAGAATGCTTTCGTGGTGCCGCAAGGCAAATGTAGGCGCCCGTCTATGAGTGAAGGAGTGGTGCTTTGAACAACAACATGTTTTCGAAGGCAGCAGTGTGGCTGGTCATCGCACTGGTGCTGTTTACTGTGTTCAAGCAGTTCGATAAGCCCCGCGTCCAGGAAGGCGTCTCGTATTCGCAGTTCATGGACGACGCCAAGAACGGTAAGGTCAAGAGCGTTATCGTGCAGGGGCGGAACCTCACGGTCACTCCGTCAGACGGCCAGAAGTATCAGATCGTGTCGCCCGGCGACATCTGGATGGTCGGCGATTTGATGAAGTATGGCGTCCAGGTGAGCGGCAAGGCCGATGAAGAACCCAATGCGCTTGTCTCGGCGCTGTATTACCTTGGACCAACCATCCTCATCATCGGCTTCTGGTTTTACATGATGCGACAGATGCAGGGGGGCGGGAAAGGCGGGGCCTTTTCGTTCGGCAAGTCCCGCGCACGCCTCATCGACGAGAACAACAACGCTGTCAATTTCTCCGACGTCGCCGGCTGCGACGAAGCCAAGGAAGAAGTGTCCGAACTCGTGGACTTCCTGCGCGATCCGCAGAAGTTCCAGAAGCTGGGCGGTCGCATTCCGCGCGGCGTGTTGCTCGTCGGCCCTCCGGGTACCGGCAAGACGTTGCTTGCGCGCGCTATCGCAGGCGAAGCAAAGGTGCCGTTCTTCAGCATCTCGGGTTCCGACTTCGTTGAGATGTTCGTCGGCGTGGGCGCGGCGCGCGTGCGCGACATGTTCGAGCAGGCGAAGAAGCACGCGCCGTGTATCGTGTTCATCGATGAAATCGATGCGGTGGGTCGTCATCGTGGCGCCGGCATGGGCGGCGGCAACGACGAGCGCGAACAGACGCTGAACCAGATGCTCGTGGAAATGGACGGCTTCGAAGCGAATTCCGGCGTGATCGTGATTGCTGCGACGAACCGCTCCGACGTGCTCGACAAGGCGTTGCTGCGTCCGGGCCGTTTCGACCGCCAGGTGTACGTCGGCCTGCCCGACATTCGCGGTCGCGAACACATCATGAAGGTGCATTTGCGCAAGGTGCCCATTGCGAACGACGTTGATGCGGCGGTGATCGCGCGCGGCACGCCGGGCTTCTCGGGCGCCGATCTCGCGAATCTCGTGAACGAGGCTGCGCTCTTCGCGGCCCGCCGCGGCAAGCGCATCGTCGAAATGCAGGACTTCGAAGACGCGAAGGACAAGATTTTCATGGGTCCGGAGCGCAAGTCCGCCGTGATCCGTGAGGACGCGAAGCGTGCCACGGCGTACCACGAGTCGGGCCACGCCGTGATCGCAAAACTGCTGCCGAAGGCGGACCCGGTGCACAAGGTCACGATCATTCCGCGTGGCCGGGCGCTCGGCGTTACGTGGCAATTGCCTGAGCACGACAACGAAACGTACTCGAAGGACTACCTGCTCGATCGTCTTGCGATCCTGTTTGGTGGGCGTGCAGCCGAAGAACTGTTCCTGAACCTGATCAGCACAGGCGCGTCGGACGACTTCAACAAGGCGACGCAGACGGCACGCGCCATGGTGGCTCGTTTCGGCATGACGGACGCGCTGGGGCCGATGGTGTATGTCGACGACGAGAACGACGCTTCGCCGTTCGGCCGCGGGTTCACGCGTACGATTTCCGAGGCGACGCAGCAGAAGGTCGATGCCGAAATCCGTCGCGTGCTGGACGAGCAGTACAGCCTCGCAAGGCGTCTGCTCGAAGAGAACCGCGACAAGGTTGAGGCGATGACCGCCGCGCTGATGGAGTGGGAGACGATCGACGCCGATCAGATCAACGACATCATGGCGGGCCGTCCGCCGCGCTCGCCGAAGAGCGCGCCGCCGCCGGCCAGTGACGCCTCATCGTCCGGTGGCAGCAATACGGGCACCGAGGTCAAGCCGGGCAGCGCTGCCGCACCGGCGTAATAGAGGCCGCATAACGTACGGGCCGGTGTGACACCACACCGGCCCGTTTTGCATTCCTAGTCACGTCGAAAGCGTTTTCGTGTCCAGCATCGAATCGCGGTCTTATCCGCTTCCCGCGCCGCTACAGTGCGGCCGCTTTACCCTGTCGTTCGAGCGTCCGCTCGTGATGGGCATTCTCAACGTCACGCCCGATTCCTTCTCCGATGGCGGCAAGTTCATTGCCCGCGGCGACGCTTTGCGTCAGGCCGAGCGGATGATGCTCGACGGCGTCGACCTGATCGACATCGGCGGCGAATCGACGCGGCCGGGTGCGCCACCCGTGCCGCTCGACGAAGAACTCGAACGCGTGATTCCCATGATCGAGCAATTGCGCGACGCGAACGTGCCGTTGTCCATCGATACCTACAAGCCCGAAGTGATGCGGCAGGCATTGGCCGCGGGCGCCGACCTGATCAACGACGTCTGGGGTTTCCGGCTGCCGGGCGCAATCGACGCGGTTCGCGACAGCCGCTGCGGCCTCTGTGCAATGCACATGCTTGGCGAGCCGCAAACCATGCAGCGCGGCGAGCCGGCGTATACGAACGTGGTGGACGACGTGCGTCAGTTTCTCGAAGAGCGCGTGCGCGCGCTGACTGACGCGGGCATCGCGCGCGAGCGCATCAGCGTCGATCCTGGCTTTGGTTTTGGGAAGTCCGTGGTCGAGCACAACTACGCGCTGCTCGCGCATTTGCGCGACACAGCGCCGCAGGCGGATCCGCCGTTCCCGATTCTGGTCGGCATGTCGCGCAAGTCGATGCTGGGCGCGGTCACGGGTCGTTCGACCCCTGACCGCATGGCGGCGAGCGTGGCCGCCGCCGTGTGCGCAGCGGAACGGGGGGCGGCGATCGTCCGCGTGCACGACGTGGCACCGACGGTGGACGCATTGAAAGTTTGGGCAACAGTGCGCGACGCGGCACGCCGCGTTTGATCCGCACGGGCCCTCAATATAAGGAAGGGAGGACCACAAGCAATGGCACGTCGCTATTTCGGTACAGATGGCATTCGAGGCAAAGTCGGTGCGGCGCCGATCACGCCGGATTTCGTGTTGCGCCTCGGCTTTGCCGCGGGCAAGGTGCTTGCCGGCGCGGACCGCTGGGCCCGGTCGGGTACGCGCCCCACGGTACTGATCGGCAAGGACACGCGCGTTTCGGGCTATATGCTCGAAGCGGCGCTCGAATCGGGTTTCTCTGCAGCCGGCGTCGACGTGATGCTTGCCGGCCCGATGCCAACGCCTGGCATCGCGTATCTCACGCGCGCGTTGCGCCTCGCGGCGGGCGTCGTCATTAGCGCTTCGCACAATCCGTACTACGACAACGGCATCAAGTTCTTCTCGGCGGATGGCAACAAGCTGCCCGACGAGGTCGAACTCCAGATCGAAGAGCAACTCGAGAAGCCGCTCGATTGCGCGCCGTCCGAACAGCTCGGCAAGGCGCGGCGCCTCGACGACGCGGCGGGCCGCTACATCGAGTTCTGCAAGGGCACCTTTCCTCAGACGTTCGACCTGCGCGGCATGAAGCTCGTCGTCGATTGCGCCCACGGCGCGGCCTATCACATCGCGCCGCACGTGTTCCATGAGCTGGGTGCGGACGTGATCCCGATCGGCGTCGCGCCGAACGGTTTCAACATCAACGACGGTGTGGGCGCCACTGCGCCGGACGCATTGGTGCGCGCGGTGCGCGCGAACCACGCGGACCTCGGTATCGCGCTGGACGGCGATGCGGACCGCCTGCAGGTCGTGGACGCAGCCGGCCGCCTCTATAACGGTGACGAACTGCTTTACGTGCTGGTCCAGGACCGCATCGCGACAGAGGGCAAGGTCGAAGGCGCCGTCGGCACCTTGATGACCAACATGGCGGTCGAAGTCGCGCTGCAACGTGCCGGCGTGAAGTTCGTCCGCGCAGCCGTGGGCGACCGGTACGTGCTCGAACAACTGCGCGAGCACGGCTGGCAACTGGGCGCCGAAGGGTCCGGCCACATTCTGTCGCTGGATCGTCATTCCACCGGCGACGGCATCGTCTCTGCGCTGCTCGTGCTCGCCGCGATGAAGCGCAGTGGCCGCACGCTCGCCCAACTGCTCGAAGGCGTGAAGCTGTTTCCGCAGAAGCTCATTAACGTGCGGATGCAGCCCGGCTCGGACTGGAAGGGCAGCGATGCGATTCGCCACGCGATTCGCGAGGCCGAGAGCGCGCTGGCCGATCGCGGCCGCGTGCTGATCCGCGCCTCGGGCACCGAGCCCGTGCTGCGCGTCATGGTTGAGGCGCAGGCGGAGCAGGACGCCGTGCGCCATGCCGAAGCCATCGCCGACGTGGTGAAGCGCGCAACAGCGTAATCATCAGGCCAGCCAGGCCGATTCACGAGCGACACGCGACGCAATGCCGCCGCGGCGTCGCGCCCGCTGCACCAACTTTGTGTACGATTCGCGTCGACGCGGGGTTCGCGAGGCGTTCTGCGCAAACGTTCGCGTCGCCCATGCCCCTCCCGCGAAAGTCCCGCCACGCCTGGCTCAACGCCACTAATCGCCAAACGAAGCACGCGCTTAACCGCGCGATTTTGCTTTCATCCAGTAATAAGAATGTCATGTGACTTTCACGGAACGTCACATGACTGTCATAAAGAGACCCTAAGCTTCGCGGTGTTGTGTCATCCGCTCACACCACTGGAGGTCTCAATGAAATTGATGCAAACCGCGCTTGCTGGCATGGCTGGCGCGCTCTTCGCGATCGCCGCACATGCTACCGACATCACCGGCGCGGGCAGCACCTTCGCAGCACCCATCTATACGAAGTGGGCCGACGCCTACCAGAAATCGGGTGGCGGCAAGGTCAACTATCAAGGCATCGGTTCGTCGGGCGGTCTCAAGCAGATCATCGCCAAGACGGTCGACTTCGCCGGTTCGGACGCTCCTCTGAAGGACGACGAACTCGAGAAGCAAGGCCTCTTCCAGTTCCCGACGGTGGTGGGCGGCGTCGTGCCGGCGATCAACGTGCCGGGCGTGAAGGCCGGCGAACTCGTTCTGTCGGGTGAAGTGCTGGGCGACATCTACCTCGGCAAGATCAAGAAGTGGAACGATCCGGCCATCGCCGCGCTGAATCCGAAGGTCAAGCTGCCGGATCTCGACATCGCCGTGGTGCGCCGTGCCGACGGTTCGGGCACGAGCTTCATCTGGACCGACTACCTCTCGAAGGTGAACGCCGAGTGGAAGTCGAAGGTGGGCGAAGGTACGACGGTGAACTGGCCGGTCGGTACGGGTGGCAAGGGCAACGACGGCGTTGCGGCCTTCGTGCAGCGTCTGCCGGGCTCGATCGGCTACGTCGAGTGGGCGTACGCCAAGCAAAATCACATGGTCTACACTTCGCTGAAGAACGCGTCGGGTGCGGTTGTCGAGCCGACCACCGAAACGTTCAAGGCCGCAGCCGCGGGCGCAGACTGGAAGAAGTCGTTCTACCAGATCCTGACCAACGAGCCGGGCAAGAACGCATGGCCGGTCGTCGGCGCGACGTTCGTGCTGCTGCATACGGCGCAGGACAAGCCGGATAGCGGCAAGGAAACGCTGAAGTTCTTCGACTGGGCGTTCAAGAACGGCACGGAAGCAGCGGATCAGCTCGACTACATCTCGCTGCCGGCGTCGGTCGTGAGCGAAATCCGCACGCAGTGGAAGGCGAAGGTGAAGGACACTTCCGGCAAGGCCATCGCCGAGTAAGTCGTCAGCGCCGGTTCGGGGCTGTGCCGTGTGGCGCAGCCTTTGTGATCCGGTTGTGCGCCGCTTCGCCCCGGGTTTCTGGGCGAGGCGGCTTGCGGTTTCCGTATGCCCGTCTTTACCTGGCTGCACGCCGACGCAATGCGTCGCCGGGCGGCTTCTGAAACAGGCCAACATGTCCGACATCCAACTCGCGCCCGGCGTCACCCGCCCGGCTCCGCCAGGAGGCTCGGCGCAGCAGAAGGCGCCCAGCCCTCTCGGCGACGTCATCTTCGGCAGCCTGACCCGCCTCGCGGCCATCGTCACGTTACTGTTGCTCGGCGGCATTATTGTGTCGCTGATCGTTTCGTCGATGCCGACCATCGAGAAGTTCGGCCTGCGCTTTCTCTGGACGGCCGAGTGGGATCCTCCTTCTGAACAGTTCGGCGCGCTCGTGCCCATCTACGGCACCATCGCGACCTCGCTGATCGCGCTCATCATCGCGGTGCCCGTGAGCTTCGGCATCGCGCTCTTCCTGACCGAGCTGTCGCCCGCCTGGCTGCGCCGGCCGCTTGGCATCGCCATCGAACTGCTGGCCGCCATTCCGTCGATCGTCTACGGCATGTGGGGTTTGCTCGTGTTCGCCCCGATCTTCGCCGCGTGGTTCGAAAAGCCGCTCGGCACGTTGCTTGGCGGCATTCCGATCGTCGGCGCGCTGTTCCAGGGCGCGCCTATCGGCATCGGCATTCTGTGCGCGGGCGTGATCCTCGCCATCATGATCATTCCGTACATCGCCTCGGTGATGCGCGACGTGTTCGAAGTGACGCCCGTGCTGCTCAAGGAGTCGGCATACGGCATCGGCTGCACGACGTGGGAAGTCATGTGGAAGATCGTGCTGCCGTTCACCAAGTCCGGCGTGATCGGCGGCGTCATGCTGGGCCTCGGCCGCGCGCTCGGTGAAACGATGGCGGTGACGTTCGTGATCGGCAACACCAATCTGCTCGACAACGTCTCGCTGTTCTCGCCCGGCAACAGCATCACCTCGGCACTCGCTAACGAGTTCGCCGAAGCAAGCCCTGGCCTGCATACGTCCGCGCTTATGGAACTCGGCCTCATCCTGTTCGTGATCACCTTCATCGTGCTCGCAATCTCGAAGCTCCTGCTGCTGCGCCTCGAAAAAGCGGAGGGTGGCCGGTCATGAGCGAATCGCAGATGAAAATTCCGGGCGCGATCTACGGCGAAAAGCTCGAAACGATGCGCGCGCGGCTGCAACGCCGCCGCCGCACGGTCAACGCCATCGCGCTTTCGCTCTCGCTCGCGGCCATGGCGTTCGGGCTGCTGTGGCTCGTGTGGATTCTGTTCACGACGCTTCAGCTCGGTGTGGGCGGCCTCTCGGTGCAGCTCTTCACGCAATCCACGCCGCCACCGAATACCGATGGCGGTGGTCTTGCCAACGCGATCGTGGGCAGCCTGTTGCTCGTGGTGATCGCGACGTTCGTGGGCACGCCGATCGGCATTCTCGCCGGCGTGTATCTGGCCGAATACGGCCAGAAGAGCTGGCTTGCGAGCGTCACGCGCTTCATCAACGACATTCTGCTGTCGGCGCCGTCGATCGTCGTGGGCCTCTTCGTCTACGCGCTCGTCGTGGCGAAGATGGGGCACTTCAGCGGCTGGGCCGGCGTGATCTCGCTCGCGCTACTGCAAATTCCCATCGTCATCCGCACGACCGAGAACATGCTCAAGCTCGTGCCGAACGCGCTGCGCGAGGCTGCCTTCGCACTAGGTACGCCGAAGTGGAAGATGGTGATGTCGATCACGCTGAAGGCGTCGGTGGCGGGCATCATCACCGGCGTGTTGCTGGCCGTTGCCCGTATTGCCGGCGAAACGGCGCCGCTGCTCTTCACGGCGCTGTCCAACCAGTTCTTCTCGTGGGACATGAACCAGCCGATGGCGAACCTTCCGGTCACCATCTTCAAGTTCGCGATGAGCCCGTTCGCGCAATGGCAGTCGCTCGCGTGGGCAGGCGTTTTCCTGATTACGCTCGGGGTGCTGGGACTCAATGTCCTCGCACGCACGGTCTTTTCGAAAAAGTAAGGGCGGAGCAATCCGATGAACATGGCAGAGACTCACCTGAACACCGATGGCCGTGCCACGACGCCTGCTGGCATGGACCCCGCCCAGGGCACACAAGCAAAGCCAATGGGTGCCGCGAAGATCGAGGTCAAAGACCTGAACTTCTTCTACGGCAAATACCACGCCCTGAAGAACATCAACCTGAGCATTCCCGAAGGTAAGGTGACCGCGTTCATCGGTCCGTCGGGTTGCGGCAAATCCACGTTGCTGCGCACGTTCAACAAGATGTTCGCGCTTTATCCGGAGCAGCGTGCCGAAGGTGAAATCCTGATGGACGGCGAGAACCTGCTCACCACGAAGCGCGACATCTCGCTCTTGCGTGCACGCATTGGCATGGTGTTCCAGAAGCCGACGCCGTTTCCGATGTCGATCTACGACAACATCGCGTTCGGCGTGAAGATGTTCGAAACGCTGTCGCGCTCGGAGATGGACGACCGCGTCGAATGGGCGCTCACGAAGGCCGCGCTGTGGAGCGAAGTGAAAGACAAGCTGGGGCAGAGCGGCTACGGCCTCTCGGGCGGCCAGCAGCAGCGCCTGTGCATTGCGCGCGGCATCGCCATTCGTCCCGAAGTGCTGCTGCTCGACGAACCGTGCTCGGCGCTCGACCCCATCTCCACGGGCCGCATCGAAGAGCTGATCGCCGAGCTGAAGAGCGACTACACCGTCGTGATCGTGACGCACAACATGCAGCAGGCCGCGCGTTGTTCGGACTACACGGCGTATATGTATCTCGGAGAACTGATCGAATTCGGCGACACCGAGAAGATCTTCATCAAGCCGGTCCGCAAGGAAACGGAAGACTACATCACCGGCCGTTTCGGCTGATTCCCGCCGCCGTGAGGAGCACGACATGTCCGACAAACACCTCTCCAGCCAGTTCGACGCCGACCTGAACCTCGTTTCATCGAAGGTGCTCGAAATGGGCGGCCTCGTGGAATCGCAGATCGTCCACGCCATGCAGGCGCTCAACGCGTTCGATACCGAGATCGCCGACCAGGTGATCACGAACGAAGAGCGCGTGAACACGATGGAAATCGAGATCGACGAGGAATGCAGCAACATCATCGCGCGCCGCCAGCCGGCTGCACGCGATCTGCGCCTGCTGCTCGCCATCTCGAAGACGATTACAAACCTCGAGCGCGCCGGCGACGAGGCGGAAAAGATCGCCAAGCGCCTCAAGCGCCTGACCGAAGACGGCGCGGCGCGCACGGTCAACATCGCCGAGATCAAGGTCTCGGGCGAGATGGCGGTTTCGATTCTGCGCCGCGCACTCGACGCGTTCGCGCGCCTCGACACGGTGGCCGCCGCGCAGATCGTGCGCGACGACAAGGCGATCGACGAGGAATTCCGCGCTTTCGTGCGCAAGCTCGTGACGTACATGATGGAAGATCCGCGCACCATCAGCGCGGGCCTCGAATTCCTGTTCATCGCAAAGGCGATCGAGCGCATCGGCGACCACGCGAAGAACATCGCGGAATTCATCATCTACATCGTGAAGGGCACGGACGTGCGACACAAGTCGCGCGACGCGCTCGAACGTGAAGCGCTCAGCTAATTCTTTTCGCAAAGGTCAAGAGGTGCCGATGCCCAGCAGCATTCTTGTCATCGAAGACGAACCCGCGATTTCCGAGCTCATTTCGGTGAACCTCCAGCATGCGGGCCATTGCCCCATTCGCGCGTACAACGCGGAGCAGGCGCAGAACCTGATCAGCGACGTGCTGCCCGACCTCATCCTGCTCGACTGGATGTTGCCGGGCAAGTCGGGCATCGCCTTCGCCCGCGATCTGCGCAACAACGAGCGCACGAGGCACATCCCCATCATCATGCTGACCGCGCGCGGCGACGAGCAGGACAAGGTGTTGGGCCTCGAGATCGGTGCGGACGACTACGTGACCAAGCCGTTCTCGCCGAAGGAACTGATGGCGCGCATCAAGGCGGTGCTGCGCCGTCGCGCACCGCAGTTGACCGAGGACGTCGTGGCGATCAACGGCCTCAAGCTCGATCCCGCCACGCATCGTGTGGCGGCCCATTCGGACGGCAGCGAAATCAAGCTCGACCTGGGTCCGACCGAATTCCGTCTGCTGCATTTCTTCATGACGCATCCGGAGCGCGTGCATAGCCGTACGCAGTTGCTTGACCAGGTATGGGGCGACCACGTGTTCGTCGAAGAACGCACGGTGGACGTCCATATCAAGCGGCTGCGGGCGGCCCTCAAACCCGCGGGCTGCGATGCGATGATCGAAACGGTGCGCGGCAGCGGCTACCGTCTCGCGAAGAGCGCCTGAAAGAAGCGTTCGCGGCGCCGGCAGCCAGCGACCAGCGATGTACCGCCGGAGCGTACCCCTATAATCAGAACGACAACCCGGCGGAGCGCGTAACAGCGTCCCGCCGTTTCTTCGCGCGGACGTGTTGCGCGTAACGCTTTCCATCGCTACATCCATGAACATCATCTGGGTGCGCTCCATCGTGTCGGTCGTGCTGCTGGCTGTGCTGTGTGCAGGCGTCGGCGCGTTCTTCGGCATCGAGGCGGCCTTGATTCTCGCGGTCGTCGTGCTGCTCGCGCAGGGCTTCTTCAGCACGTTTCACAAGCAGCAGCTCTGGCGGCTGCTCGATGCCCCCGTGTACGGCGAGGTGCCGAGCGCGCCCGGCGTGTGGGGTGAAATCTATTACCGGCTGCACAAGCTCGCGAAGCGCTGGCATGCGCAGGTGCGGCAGGTGGAACAGCAGCACTCGCGCTTCATCCAGGCGATCCAGGCGTCGCCGAACGGCGTGGCGATGCTCGACGACCACGACCAGATCGAATGGTGCAACGCGATTGCCGAAGTGCATTTCGGACTGGACGCGAAGCGCGACCTGCGCCAGCACATCACACATCTCGTGCGGCAGCCCGAGTTCGTGCGCTATCTGAATTCGCAGCAGTACGACGAGATGCTGATCATGCGCGGCATGGGCGAGAAGCGGCAGAACGTGCTGTCGGTGCAGGTGTTTCCGTACGGCGAGAACCGCAAGCTCGTGCTCTCGCAGGACATCACGGAACTCGAACGAACCGATTCGATGCGACGCGACTTCGTGGCCAACGTGTCGCACGAACTGAAGACACCGCTCACGGTGCTGTCAGGCTTTCTCGAAACCATGCGCGAACTGCCGCTCAGCGAATCCGAACGCACACGCTACCTCGACATGATGGAGCAGCAGGCCTCGCGCATGCGCCACATCGTGACGGATCTGCTCGTGCTCGCGAAGCTCGAAGGCGAAGCCAAGCCGCCTGGCGAGCGGCTCGTCGACATGTCTGCCGTGCTGCGGCACGTGCGCGACGATGCCAGCACGCTCTCCGAAGACCGGCATCGCATCACGTATGACATCGACGAAGGGCTCACGGTCAAAGGTGCGGAAACCGAGATTCTGAGTGCGCTCGGCAATCTCGTCATGAACGCGATCCGCTACACGCCGGACGGTGGCAAGGTGCACGTCGACTGGCACATGGAAGGCAACACCGCGGTGTTTTCGGTGACAGACAGCGGCCTGGGCATTCCCGCGGCCGATATTCCGCGTCTGACCGAGCGGTTCTATCGTGTGGACCGCAGCCGTTCGCGCGACACGGGCGGCACGGGTCTTGGGCTGGCCATCGTCAAGCACGTGCTGCAACGGCACGATGCGCAGCTCGAAGTGAAGAGCGAGGAAGGGCGGGGCAGCAAGTTCACGGTGCGGTTCCCCGCTGTACGCACGGCGCGCTGCCAGACCACTGCGGCTTGAGGTTGCGCCTCCGCGGCCGCAACTGAGGCGGTAAGTCGCGTAAGTCACGATACGGCCGGCGCGACGCCGGCCGTATCGCTTCAGCAACTCACGAACAGAACTTCGCGAGCAGGCTCAGTTGAGCATTGCGCGACGACTTGCCGGGGCGGCGCCGGCGATAATGCCCGTCGCTCTGCATGAGCCACGCCGACTGATTGTCTCCGAGGTACACCGAGAGCCCTTCCGCAATCACGCGTCGCTTCAGGCGCCGGTTCTTGATCGGGAACGCTACTTCCACGCGACGGAACAGATTGCGGTCCATCCAGTCGGCGCTCGAAAGGTAGACGTTCTCTTCACCGCCCGCATAGAAGTAGTAGATGCGATGGTGCTCGAGAAAGCGTCCTACGATGGAGCGCACCGTGATGTTCTCGGAGAGTCCCTCCACGCCGGGCTGTAGCGCGCACACGCCACGCACGATCAAGTCGATCTTTACGCCGGCCTGCGATGCTTCGTAGAGCTCGTCAATGACGCTCGGCTCGAGCAGCGCATTCATCTTCGCCACGATGCGCGCCTTCTTGCCTGCGCGGGCACGTTCCGCTTCGGCGCGAATCGAGCGAATCAGTTGCGGGTGCAGCGTGAACGGCGATTGCCACAGATCGTGAAGAGCGAGCTCGCCACCAATACCCGTCAGTTCCTGGAACACGTGGTGCACGTCTTCGCAGATCTTCGGGTCGGCGGTCATCAAACCGAAGTCGGTATAGAGGCGCGCCGTGCGCGGATGGTAGTTGCCCGTGCCCAGGTGCACGTAGCGCTTGAGGACCATCTTGCCGTTCATGGGCGTGCGCCGCACGATCAGCATCATCTTTGCGTGGCACTTGTGGCCCACCACGCCGTACACCACATGCGCGCCCACCGCTTCGAGCTGCGACGCCCAGTTGATGTTGGTTTCCTCGTCGAAGCGCGCGAGCAGTTCCACCACGACGGTCACTTCCTTGCCGTTGCGCGCGGCCTGCATCAGCGCATCCATCAGCGGCGAGTCGGTGCCGGTACGGTAGATGGTCTGCTTGATGGCAACGACGTTCGGGTCTTTTGCGGCTTGAAGCAACAATTCCAGCACGGGCTGGAAACTCTCGTACGGATGATGCAGCAGCACGTCGCCCTGATCGATCACGTCGAAGAGACTCGTGCTGGCCGCGACCTGCGCGGGGATCGCCGGAATATGCGGGACGAACTTGAGGTCGGGCCGGTCCACCATCTCGGGCAACTGCATGAGCCGCACCAGATTCACGGGGCCATCGACGTAGTAGCAATCCTTTTCCGAGAGCGCGCTTTCGTCGAGCAGGCGTTTGACGAGATGCGGCGGCGTTTCCGCGGAGACCTCGAGCCGCACTGCGTTGCCGAGGTGCCGTGCGGGCAGTTCGCCTTGCAGCGCAACACGCAGGTTCGTGATTTCGTCTTCGTCGACGAAGAGTTCGCTGTTGCGCGTAATGCGGAACTGGTTGCAACTGCGTACGACGAGATTCGGAAAGAGTTCGTTCACGAAGCGCTGCAGCAGCGAACTCAGCAGCACGAAACCGTGGGCGAAGCCGGAGAGTTCTTGCGGCATGCGCACGAGCCGCGGCAGCGCGCGCGGCGCCTGAACGATGCCCATCATCGCCTGGCGGCCGAAAGCGTCTTTGCCTTCCAGCTCGACCACGAAATTCAGGCTCTTGTTAAGCACGCGCGGAAAAGGATGCGCGGGGTCGAGCCCGATGGGCGTGAGCACCGGCAACAGTTCATCGAGGAAATAGCCGCGTGCCCATTCCGTCTGCGCTTCGTTCCACGCTTCGGTGCCGTGGAAATAGATGCCTTCCTGTTCGAGCGCGGGCAGCACGGTCTCGTGCAGCATGGCGTACTGGCGATGCACGAGCTTCTGGGCGCGTTCGACCACGAGGTCGTACACATGCTGCAGCGACATGCCGTCGGGCGAGAGCGCGCCCGGATTGTCACGCATCTGCTCATGCAGCCCCGCCATGCGGACCTCGAAAAACTCGTCGAGATTGCTGCTCGTGATGCAGATGAAACGCAGCCGTTCGAGAAGCGGCACGGCGGGGTCGGCGGCTTGCGCGAGCACGCGCTCATTGAAGCCCAGGATGCCCAGTTCGCGATTGAGAAGGGGGTAGCGGGCGGACATCGGTTGGGAGAATGGGGTGTCGGTAGACTTGAGTGGACCGTCGGAAATTCTCACAATAACGTGGCATTCTTATGACATTCGGGCTGTCACAAATTCTACGCTGTATTTTCGGGCCACCGTAAATAGGATGCGGTATTGAGCAGCATTCCGGCGCGAGGAGCGACATCGTGAGGTCCGCAACGCTTAAAATGGCGACTTTGAACAGCGCTGCGCTGGCCCGTGCGGCCTTGCTGGCGCGTATGGAACCCGCTCAATCGATGGTCAATACTCCGCATCTTCTCGCCGCAGTGGATCTCGGCTCCAACAGTTTCCGGCTGATCGTCGGGCGCGTTGAAGAAACCGAAGCCGGCAGCCAGATCTACCAGGTCGATGCCCTGCGCGAACCCGTGCGTCTTGCCGCCGGCCTTTCAAAAGACAAGATGCTCGACCGCGCCTCGCAGGTGCGCGGCTGGGACGCGCTGAAGCGTTTCGGCGAACGGCTGCGCGATTTTCATCCCGATCACGTGCGTGCGGTGGCCACCAATACGCTGCGTATCGCGAAGAACGCGCGCGAATTTCTCGTCGAGGCGGAAGCGGCGCTCGGGTTTCCTATCGAAGTTATCGCGGGTCGCGAAGAAGCGCGGCTCATCTATGCGGGCGCGGCACATTCGGTGCCCGCGAGCGCGGGCAAACGGCTCGTGGTGGATATCGGCGGCGGCTCAACGGAATTCATCATTGGCCAGCATTACACGCCCATCAAGATGGAGAGCCTGTATATCGGCTGCGTGAGCCACAGCCGCGGCTTCTTTCCGGCGGGCAACGTCGACGAGTACACGATGCGCCAGGCCGAACTCGCTGCGCGCCGCGAAATCCAGATCATCTCGACCGAGTACAAGGACGCGGGCTGGGAGCAGGCAATCGGCTCGTCGGGCACGGCGCGCGCACTGGCCGAACTCGTGGAGGCGAATGGCTTCAACGACGCCGGCATTACGCACGGCATTTCGCGCGGCGGTCTCGAGCGACTCAAGCGCGCGCTGATCAAGGCCGAGAACGTCAACCGCCTCAAGCTCGTTGCGCTAAAAGCCGACCGCGTGCCGGTGCTCGCGGGCGGTCTCTCGATCATGATTGCGGTATTCGACGAACTCGGCATCGACTACGTCGATACGACCGACGGTGCGCTGCGTCTTGGCGTGCTCTACGACCTGCTCGGGCGGTCCCAGCACGAGGACATGCGCACTGTGACGGTGGAAGGATTCATGCGCCGTTATGGTGTGGACCGCGCACAGGCGGTGCGCATCGGCGAGCTTGCCGTGCAGTTCTACGACCAGTTCGAAGAGGCCGACGAGGAAGTGTGCGCCGAGAACCGCATGTTTATTTCGTGGGCGGCTTCGCTGCACGAAATCGGGCTTTCCATCTCGCACAGCGCCTATCACAAGCATTCGGCGTACATCGCGAGCAACGCGGACATGCCCGGTTTTTCGCGTACCGATCAGGCGCGCCTTGCCGCGCTCGTGCTCGGCCACGCAGGCAAGCTCGGCAAGCTCTCGCAGACGCGCGAAGTGGAGTGGCAATTGTTGTTTTGTCTGCGCCTCGCCGCGTTACTGTCGCGCCGCCGTGCGGACGTCGGCTTGCCCGAGATCACCGTGGCGCGCGAGGGCAATGGTTACGAGGTGCGTTTGCCCAAGGAATGGGTGGTGAACAACCCGCTGACGGACTACAGCCTTATTCAGGAGGCTGCGGAGTGGGAGAAAGTTGGCATTCCGTATCGTGTGGTCTACACGGACAGGTAGCCTTTCCGCTGCGGCGGCACGCAACCATGCTGTGCCGTTTCGTTCGATATCCCGATGAAAAAGAGCCCGGCATGCCGGGCTCTTTTGTCTTCGTTCGCGCGACGACTGCGCTTGTGTCGGCTTTCAGCGCGGCAGTGCGTCACCGAGGAAGTGACGGGCGTAGCGCGCGTTGATTTCCGAGAGGCGGAACAGCGTGAGGAAGTCGGCCGTGTTGAAGTCGGGGTCCCAGGCCGGTGCGCCGCAGATCTTTGCGCCCAGACGCAGATAGCCCTTCACGAGCGGCGGCGCCACAGCAACGGCACCCGTGCGCAACTCGTCGACCGGCAGCGGCGTGTGCGGGAACGCGCGATATTCGGGTGCCGTGAGCGCGCTTTCGTCGAGCGACGCGTAAAGGTTCGCGGCGTAGTGGCCACCGTCCACCATCGGTACGCTCGCGCAGCCCAGCATCGTTTCGTAGCCGTTCTGCATCATGTATGAGCCGAGGCCCGCCCACAGCGACATGATGACGGAACCACTGCGATAGTCGGGGTGCACGCACGAGCGGCCCACCTCGACCATCTTCGAGCGCAGATGCGTGAGGCGTGAAATGTCGAACTCACCTTCGGCATAAAGGCGGCCGATGCGCGCTGCCTGATACGGCGGCAGCACGCGGTAGGTGCCCACGACCTTCAGCATGTCGAGGTCGCGAACGAGCAGGTGATCGCAGTACGCGTCGAAGGCGTCGACGTCGAGACCGGCCGGGCCTGTCAGATGCGCGCCCATTTCCTCGGCGAAGACGCGGTAACGCAGACGCTGCGCTTCGCGAAGCTCTTCGTCGCTGCGCGCCCAGGCCACCTGCAACCGATGCTGGGCCGTGATCGTTTCCTCCGCGTGCGGCAGGCGACGACGCGGCTCGAACGGGATCGAAGCGAGGGGCAGGGTGGGCGTCGGCAGTTCTCGCATGGGGCGTTCCTGGTCGTAAAAAGGGGCTTCACTTGAGCGCCAAATATAGTAATGACCGGTGACGCTTCCATGGCAAACCAGTGACGATTCGATGACGTATCGTAAGGCTGACATGCAGGCTGACATGCGGCACCCATCACGCGCGGAACGGCCGTTCCACGCCTTCCATGCCCCCTGCATTCAGACCAGGTCCGGGCTCATGACCGCGCGCAACACAGCCTGGTCATGGCCGTTACGCTCGCGGCTTTCGAACCACCAGAGGCCGCCTTTCTTCACGGCCCAACTGCTTTCGTCGCTGCCTGTCAGCAGCAGGGCCGCCACTTCGCCGAGCGTGGGCTGATGACCGACTACGACGACGGTCGATGCGATGCCTTGGGGCCAGCCGGCTGCGGAAAGGATGTCGCTTGCGCTTGCGCCGGGTGCAATGTCGCGCACGACACGGTATTGGTCCGAGAGCGCTTCCGCGGTCTGCACCGTTCGTGTAGCAGGACTCGCGATGACCATGGCATCGTTGTCCAGTCGGGAGCGCAGCCACCGCGCAACGTTTTGAGCCTGCTTGCGGCCACGCGTGGTGAGCTGGCGCGCGAGATCGGTCGCGGCGACATCTTCGGCCTCGGCGTGGCGCCATAGGATGAGGTTCATGCGGCGTCTCCTTGAGTGGGCGTATCTCGCATGGTGCATGCGGGATGCCTGGAGGGGCAAGACGCGACGTGACGGTGGTCAGAGGCTCCCTGGTTTGACGGATCGAGCGCGTTCTGGGTAAAATGTTGGATTACTCGGAGCGTAGCGCAGCCTGGTAGCGCATCTGATTTGGGATCAGAGGGTCGTAGGTTCGAATCCTATCGCTCCGACCAGCAACACCAAGGGGTTACCCGCCTTCCGGCCGGTAACCCCTTTCTGTTTTGTCCACCTGAGTTTCACTCCTCACGAAGAAGCCTCACGCCTTCAGCTTCTTCACTCCCAGCCAATCCAGCACCATGCGTTCATAGGCCGGTTCCGTTCCGCCCGTGCGCATGCGGTGCATGAAGTACTTCTCGAAGCCGATCTTGGCCACGTGCACCCACTTTCCTTCGCTCGACCAGTTGAGGTTGCGCGGCGGAATCTGCGGGAGGGCGACGAAGGCGACGCCGCGGTCGCCGAAGTCGGCGAGGCACACGGCATTCCACGTGGCGCGCGTCGACGGTTCGCGTCCGTCGAGCACCGCGCGGATGTTTTCCGCCGTCGCGCTCACCATCGACTCGATCATGAATCCCGTTTTCGGCACGCCGGTAGGCACGGGCGTGGTCTCGATCGGCGCAATGGCCACGCACACGCCCACCGCGTAGACGTTGGCATACGTGGGATTGCGCTGAAATTCGTCGATCACGACGAAGCCGCGCGGATTGGTGAGCTTCTCGATGCCGGCTACGGCGTCCACACCCTTGAACGCGGGCAGCATCATGGCGTAGCGGAACGGCAGTTCATGGCTGCGCCGTTCGTGGCCCAGGTCGTCGTACTCAGTGACGAACATTTTGTCCGCTTCCACGCGCGTGGTCTTTGCGTTGCAGATCCACTTGATGTCGTGCTCGCGCATGGCCGACTCCAGCATGCCCTTGGAGTCCCCGACGCCGCCCAGGCCGAGGTGCCCGACATACGGCTCGGCCGTGACGAACGTCATGGGCACGCGGTCGCGGATTTTGCGTCGGCGCAGGTCGGCGTCCATGATCATCGCGTACTCGTACGCCGGGCCGTAACACGACGCGCCCTGGACCGCGCCCACCACGATCGGCCCCGGGTTGGCGACGAACGCGTCCCATTGGCTCGCGGCCTGTTCGGCGTGATCGACATGGCAGATGGACGCCGTATGCCCTTGCGGCCCCAGGCCGTCCACCTCTTCGAACGCCAGTTTCGGACCCGTCGCAATGACGAGGTAGTCGTAAGCGAGCAGCCTGCCGTCCGTCAGCTCGATTTCGTTGCGTTCAGGGTGCACGCTTCGCGCCCGAAGCGTCGAAGCCGATGCCTTTGCGATCGAGCACGGGGCGCAGTTCGACGTCGACATCCTCGCGCTTGCGCCATCGCACGGCCACCCACGGATTCGACGGCACGAAATGGAAATGCGTGTCGTCCGAGACGACGGTCACGCGATCGTCGTGACGTGCCGCCTTGCGCATTGCGTAGGCCATCGACAGGCCGCCGAGGCCTGCCCCCAGAATCACGATATGAGCCATGGTGTCTCCTCCTTGGGTGCGCCACGTGGCGCAGGGAATCTCTTTCTGTCGCCCGCCTTCTTCTCCATGGAGCGGTACGGTCAGCGCGATCCGCGCGATGGCTGCGATCAGTGCAGCATCGCGTTGATTTGTGCGAGCTGCTCCTCGTCGAGTTCACCGGCGGCCGCAGCCAGCCGCAGCCGGTTCAGCGCAATCTGATAGCGCGCCGCCGCGAGGTCGCGCCGTGTCGCGAACAACGCCTGCCCCGCGTTGAGGACGTCGATCGACGGCCGATCGCCTGCCTCGAAGCCCGTGCGGTTGGCGTCCAGTTGCAATTCGGCCGAGTGCAGCGCCTGCGTGAGCGCCGTGACCTGGACCTTCGAACTCTGCAAGCCGAGGAACGCCTGCCGCACCTCGCGCGCAACGGCGACGCGCGCGGCGTCTTCATCCAGCCCCGCGCGGTTGAGGAGCGCCGCGCTTTCTTCGGCCTTCGCGCTGCGCAGGCCGCCCGTGTAGAGCGGGATGGTGACCATGATGCCGACCACGGCGCTGTTGCTGCGCATCGAGCTGTTGCCGCCGTAGCCTGCACCGTTCATGCGGTCGCCGATGTACGAGGCGAACGCATCCACCGTCGTGCCGGCGCCGGGCCGGTAGCGCGACGTCTCCGCCTGCGCGTTGTCCACGCCAAGCCGGCGCAGTTCGATCAACGGATTGCCGGTCATGGCGCGCGACTGCCAGTCGGCGAAGTCGCCCGCTTGGAGGGACTCCAACGCAGACTTCACGGCCGCCGTGTTGCCGGGGCGGCGCAGCGCCGTGTCGGGGTTGCCGGTGAGGTCGCGCAGTTCGGCGCGCTTGAGGTCGAGCGCCGTTTGCGCGGCCAGCATCTGTGCCTCGGCGAGATCGGCGCGCGCCTTGGCGTCGTTGACGTCGGTGATCGCGGCGTCGCCCGCTTCGAAGCGGCCCTGGGCGATGCGGCTCGCCTCGAGCGCCGCTTCGCGCGTGGACTTCAGCGCGGCGACATCGTCTTCGGCGGCGAGCACGGCGAAGTACGCCTGGGCAACCTGGAGCAGCAGCGTTTGCCGCGCGAGCCGCAGCGAGGCGTCGCCCGCGTCCGCCGCATTGTTCATCTGCCGGGCGTCGGCGTTCTTTGCTGCGCTGTAGAGGTTCTCTTTGATGGTCACGGCCCAGCCCGCACCCGTGGCGCCTGCTGCACGCGTATCGAACGCGATGCCGTTGCTCGACCCGAAGCCGCCGCCGGCGAAGTGCGCGCCGGTCGTTTCCTGATCGACGGTTCCGTAGCGCACGTTGCCGGTCGCGAAGACCTGGGGCAGGAAGCCCGCGCGGCCCTGCTTGCGCCGCGTTGCATCGGCCTGGTTCTGGGCCACGGCGGCGGCATAGACCGGATCGTGCGCGAGGGCATCGTGGGCAGCGGCGAGCAGGTCGGTCTCGGCATGTGCCACTGAACTGACCGCCGCGAGCGCGATCGCCCATGCAGACAGGCTGGATCTCATGGCAGCCACCGTTCGGTACGCGACATCATCGGCCCCCGCGCTTCATGCACCGCCGCGCACGCCGAGCTTGCGCAGGAAGATTTCCATTGGACACCACTGCGTCAGGCCGCTTTGCAGCAGGTTGGCGCCCACGAACACCGTGACCCAGAGCCACCAGCTGCTCATGAAAAGCGGACTGGCCGGCGCACCGAGCGCCAGCGTGACGAGGATGACGATGCCCGCGAAGACGCGCGTGATTTGCCAGGAGGTCATGATGGGCTCCTTAGGAGTGGGAAGGAGAGGACGGAGAGGACGACACGGCCGCGAAACGCCGCCGGTACGCCGTGTAGTAGAGCAGCGGGATTACGACGAGCGTGAGCAGCGTCGAGACCAGCACCCCGAAGATGAGCGAGACGGCGAGGCCGTTGAAGATCGGGTCGTCGAGGATGAAGAGCGCGCCGATCATCGCCGCCACCGCCGTAAGCAGAATGGGCTGCGCCCGCGTGGCGGCCGACTGCACGACCGCGTCGCGGAACGGCACGCCGGCCGCCACCTGCAGATTGATGAAGTCCACCAGCAGGATCGAATTGCGCACGATGATGCCGGCGAGCGCGATCATGCCGATCATCGACGTCGCCGTGAACTGCGCGCCGAGCAGCGCGTGCCCCGGCATCACGCCGATGATCGTGAGCGGGATGGGCGCCATGATGATGAGCGGCGTGAGGTATGAGCCGAACTCCGCGACCACGAGCAGATAGATGAGCACGAGGCCCACCGCGTAGGCAATGCCCATGTCGCGGAACGTTTCGTAGGTGACCTGCCATTCGCCGTCCCACTTGATGGAGAAGCCGCGATACGGGTCGTCGGGCTGGCTCACGAACCATTCCCCAAGCGTGCCGCCGCCCGGCACGGGCAGCTTCGCAAGACGGCCGCGCATCTCGAACATGCCGTAGAGCGGACTGTCCACCTTGCCGGCCATGTCGCCCACCACATAGGTAACGGGCAGCAGATCCTTGTGATAGATGGGCTGCTCGACGTGGGTGTCGCGCTGCCGCACCAGTTCAGAGAGCGGGACGAGTTGGCCCTCGCTGCCCCGCACGGTCAACGCGAGCAGGGCCGATGCGTCGCCGCCCAGTGTGGCCGGCAACACGAGACGGACCGGCGCGGGGTACTTGCTGCCGTCGCGAACATAGGTGACGTCGTCCCCGGTGAGACCTGTGCGCAGCGTCTGCGCGACGTCCTGCTGCGATACGCCGACGAGGCCCGCCTTGCGCCGGTCGAGTTCGAAGTCGCGCTGGGCCGCGGCCACCACCGTGCTGTCGTCGATATCGACCACACCCGGCGTCGAGGCGAACACGCCGCGCACCGCATGCGCGACGGCATTGCGCTGCGGCGCGCCCGCGCCGTACACCTCGGCCACGATGGGCGCGAGCACCGGCGGCCCGGGCGGCACTTCCACCACCTTCACGCGCGCACCATTGCGCTGCGCGATGCGCTCCAGCGCGGGCCGCACCGACGTCGCGATGGCATGGCTTTGCCGGTGGCGCTTCGACTGCTCGACGAGATTGACCTGAATGTCGCCCACGTTGCCGCCCGCGCGCAGGTAGTACTGACGCACGAGTCCGTTGAAGTTGATGGGCGCACTGAGCCCGGCGTAAGCCTGCCAGGTCGCCGTCTCCGGCACCGTGGCGAGGTAGGCGCCCATCTCGTTCAACACGCCGGCTGTTCGTTCAAGCGGCGTGCCCTCGGGCATGTCGACTACTACCTGGAACTCCGATTTGTTGTCGAAGGGCAGCATCTTCAGCACGACGAGCTGAAGCACGGGCAGCACGAGCGACAGCGCAATGGCGCCCGCCACGCCGAGCCACAGCAGCTTGCGGTTGCGCGAGCCGCGCGTTTCGTCGAGAAACGGCGCGAACACGCGGGCAAAGAACGGCTGGAGCTTCGCGCGCAACTTGCCCTGGGCACCTTCGCCGCTAGTACTGTCTGTGCCGTGATGACTGTGAGCAAGCCACATGCGCGAGAGCCACGGCGTGACGATGAACGCGACGGACAGCGAGATGGCCATGCCCATGCTCGCGTTGATCGGAATGGGGCTCATGTATGGCCCCATCAGGCCCGTGACGAACGCCATGGGAAGCAGCGCTGCAATCACCGTGAGCGTGGCGAGAATGGTGGGGCCGCCCACCTCGTCCACGGCGCGCGGAATCACGGACGCAAGCGGCGCATGAGGCTCCAGTTGCCGATGGCGATGAATGTTCTCGACGACCACGATCGCGTCGTCCACGAGAATGCCGATGGAGAGAATCAACGCGAACAGCGACACGCGGTTCAGCGTGAAGCCCCAGGCCCACGATGCGAAGAGCGTCGCGGTGAGCGTGAGGACCACGGCCACGCCGACCACCGACGCCTCGCGCCAGCCGAGCGCGAAGAGCACGAGCACCACGACCGAGGTGGTGGCGAACGCGAGCTTCTCGATCAGCTTCATTGCCTTCGCGTTGGCCGTGACGCCGTAGTCGCGTGCCACTTCGACTTTCACGTCGGCGGGAATCACGGTGTTGCGCAGCGTGTCGACGCGCTGTAGCACGTTCTTCGCGACCGTGACGGCGTTTTCGCCGGCCTTCTTGGTGACCGTGACGGAGACGGCCGGATACTGCGGGGGATGCGCGCCGGCAATGCCTTCCCACACATAGTGTGTCGGGGCGGGCGGACCTTCCACCACGGCCGCCACGTCGGAGACGAAGACGGGATGACCGTTGTGGACCGCGACGATGACGTCGCCCACGTCGCGCGCGTTGTCCAGTACCGGGCCGCTCTCGATGTGGATGCTGCTGTTTTCGCGCACGAGGTCGCCCACCGTGGCGCTCGCGTTGGCGGTAACGAGCACGCGCCGCAGGTCGTCTACCGTGACGCCCGCCGCGCGCATGCGGCCGGGATCGAGCAGTACGTTGACGGCACGTTGCGGGCCGCCAATGGTCGTCACTTCGCGCGTGCCGGGCACACGCTTCAGTTCGGCCTCGATGGAATGGCCCACGCGCTCCAGGTCGTATGCGTTGCCGCCCGGGCGCGTGGAGTACAGCGTGAGCACGACGATGGGCACGTCGTCGATGCCTTTGGGTTTGATGAGCGGCGGCAGCACGCCGAGGTTTTTCGGCAGCCAGTCCTGGTTGGAGAACACCGTGTCGTAGAGCCGCACGAGCGCTTCCGTGCGCGGCACGCCCACCTTGAACTGCACCGTCAGCACGGCAAGCCCCGGGCGCGACACGGACATGACGTGCTCGATGCCGCTGATTTGCGCCAGCACCTGTTCGGCCGGCCCCGCGACCATGCGCTCCACGTCGCGCGCGCTGGCACCGGGGAAGGGCACGAGCACGTTCGCCATCGTGACGTTGATCTGCGGCTCTTCTTCACGCGGCGTCATCATCATCGCGAAGAGACCGAGCAGCAGGGCGACGAGCGCAATGAGCGGCGTGATGCGGTTCTCGAGAAAGAACGCGGCGATGCGGCCGGAAATGCCCAGCTTCGGCGTGTCCATCGTCATGACGTGGCCTCGCCCTTCAATGCTTTGCGGCCGCGAGCGGATCGAGCGCGATGCGCTCGCCGGCCGACAGTCCCGCGAGAATTTCGACCTGGTCGGCACGCGTTTCGCCGGGGCGCACCTGGCGCAGCGACGCGCTGCCGTCGTTCGCGACGACGTAGACCGCCGTGACTTCGGTGCGACGCACCACGGCGGCAAGCGGGACCATCAGGCGCGGGCGCGGTGAGCCGACGAGGAAATGGGCGCGCGCGAACATGCCGGGGCGGGCCGCATCGCCCGCCGACGCGGGTAAGGCGAGCCGCACCTTGACCGAGTCGCTCAGCGGGTCGGTGACCGGCAGAACCGTGACCGACGCCGCGGTTTGCCAGTGCTGTGCGCCCGGCACGTCGGGCAATTCGATGCGCACCGGCAGATCCGTGCGCAGTGCCGTGGCGCGCGACTGCGGCACGGTCGCGACGGCGCGCAGCGCAGCGGGATCGAAGAGGGCGACGAGCGGCATGCCTGGCATGGCCATCGAACCCAGCTCCACGTCTACGCTCGCAATGGTGGCGGCGTAGGGCGCCGCGATGTTGTGCAGGCTGGGGCCCACAGCGGCGGCGCCGGCGTCGGCCTGTCTTGCCGCCGTCATGGAAGACGCCGACTGGTAACGGGCTTTCGCACGGTCCAGTGCAGCCTGGCTCACGTATTTGCGGTCGAACAGGAATTGCGTGCGTTCCAGCTCGCGTCGTGCGACATCGAGTTCCGCTTGCGCGGCGGCAGCCTGGGCCCGGACTGCGGCCAGTTGCTGGTCGGCCGCGCGCTGGTCGACGGCGAGCAGCTTTTGGCCTGCGCTCACGTGGTCGCCGGCCTTGACGAAGAGCCCCGTGATACGGCCGGAGACCTGGGCGGCGATGTTGGTCTGGCGCGCCGATTCCACGACCGCGTCTGTGACGATCTCGTCTGCAACCGGCGTGGGTTCGACCACGAGCGTGGCCAGTTTTTCGGCGTGAGCAGCCGGCACGGCGATGCCCAGTGCCGCGGCAAGCGCCCACCTCCGCAACAACGGAGCCGCTCCGTGGCGGGGACGGTCTCCTTGCGTCAGAACGCTGCGCCGCGCGGGCAGGGTGCACGTTGCCTGCGCAGGCCTTCCCATTGGTCTCGACGCCTGTTCTTGATGTTCATTGTTCATGGTGTGGCAACCATCGATGATGCAGATGCTGGTTTGCAGCCGATGCGCACACGGGCGCCATCTGCTGCACGTTCAATCTTCGGCCTGCGTTTCCTGCTGCTTTTGACTCACGTCAACGTCGGGTTCGTGTCAGTGCTTTCCCGATACGCTTGCCGTACGCCCGCGCAGCAAGCTTTCCCGCGGACGGTACAATGCCGGCGCACTGCCGCCTGCAAAGGCGCATCGGGCCGAACCCTTGTCAGGGGGGGCGACGGAGCGGGTTGTTGCAGCGATGAAATCGAAGAAGGGCGCCACCTTGGACTCCATTCCGGGCGCCTTTCGATATACACAAAACTAATATATATTTTTGTATATTGTTAGTCAATGATGACCGGACAGGACGTCATGAAAAAGATGCCAGCCTCTATACCGACACAGGCGCTCACCGGACTGCGCAAGTCCGCGGCGCAATGCAGTGCGCTTCTCAAGGCCATGGCGCACGAAGACCGTCTGCTGCTTCTTTGCCAGTTGACGGAGGGCGAGTTCAACGTCGGAGAACTCGAAGAGCGGGTGGGTCTGCATCAGCCCAGTCTCTCGCAGCAACTGGGCGTGCTGCGCGAGGAAGGGCTGATCGCGGCGCGACGCGACGGGAAGTACATGTACTACAGCCTCGCCAACCCGGCAGTCGTCTCCATCATGGAAACGCTTGCGGAGTTGTACTGCGGCCGCGCAGCACGCAAAACGGGCGCGGGCTCACGTAGCTAGCCGCGCCGCAGCCGGGCGTTTCGCGCGCATTCACGGCGCTCGACAGGCTCATTCGGGCGGGCCCACCCAGCCGGCTTACTGGCCTGCTTACTTGCCGGCTTACTCGCCTGCGGCGCCATGCCGTTATGCCGCCATGCCGGCTCCGCGGCCATGCTCACCAGCCGAGCTCTTCCTGCTGGTTTTCGAACGTCCGAAGCTTGTCGAGCTGCGCTTTGGTCAGCACCGCCTGCATGCGCTTGTGAGCGTCTGCCGACGAGTCGATCATCTTCTGACGAATGCCGTCGATCGCCTTGTACGCGTCGTCGATCGCAGCGGCGTCGCGTTTGGGCGCGTCGTAAAGATCCCGCAGCTTCGCCTGCTGATCCATCATGCTGCCCATCAGCGCCCAGTGGGTTTTGCGCGTTTCGTCTTGTATCTGGTGGATCTTTCCGCGCTGTTCGTCGGTCAGGTTCAGGCCGCCCGTCCACGCGTCGGACATCATCATTCCCGGGCCCATGCCGTAACCGTAGCCGCGCATCATGCCGCGGCCCGCGCCGTAGCCCATCATGCCGCCGCCATAGCCCGGCCCGGCCCCGCCCATCATGCCGGGCCCCCATCCGTAGCCGCCTCTGCCGCATGGCGTCTGCGGCGTGCCATCCTGTCGCGAGGGGGATTGTGCAAGCGCGCTCGCTCCCAAGGTTGCCGCGACGACGACACCGGCAAGGCAGAGCGCAACGCGTTTCGGGTACGAAGCAGTGGACATGGCCATCTCCATTTGATCGGTCGGCTGCAAGGGCAAAGAGAACATCTGCACCGAGTCTAGAAAGACAGGCGAGGCGCCCATTGACTCACGTCAACCGGTGTCCGCGCAGGGGGCGTCGAGGCATGCCGGATTGACCAAAGGATTGACCAAAGAACGGTGAGCCGCGCCGCCGCGCCCGGTGAGCAAACATGCCGTTTCCCCGTGCCGCGCAGGAGACCCCGCATCGCTGCCGGCTTATCCTTGCGCTATGCTTGGCGAATGAGTTCCAGCGCCCATTCGCCCGCCGCACGGCCCCGGGAAGCTGGAGCAGATCTCACCTGACACGCGCGGGGCTCCATGGAAAACATCGGACATGAGACGCCCGAAGGGCAGGGTGCCGTGTTGCCCGTGGACGCGGCGCGCCTCGCGCAGACGGCCGCCAGTCCGCAGGCCCTGCTGCATCTGTTGAGCGTTGTGCTCAACCTCGTTCGCGAGGCGGCCTATCTGATCGACGAGGACGCGCGTTTTCTCTACGTCAACGACGAAGCCTGCCGCTCGCTCGGATACGACCGCGACGAGGCGCTGACCTTGCGCGTCATGGACATCGATCCCGAGTGGACCGACACGCGCTGGCGCGAGGCCTGGGACGAGTTGCGCGCGAAGGGCTCGCTCCTTGTCGAATCGACCCATCGGCGCAAAGACGGTCTGACCGTGCCCGTCGAGATCACGGCGAGTTATTTCGAGCACGGCGGGCGTGCCTACAACCTCGCGCTCGTGCGCGACATCACGGAACGCAGGCGAGCCGAAGGGCTGGCACTGGCGCAGTTCGAACTCGAGGCGCAGTTCCGGCGGCTTGCCGAAAGCACGCCCGACATCATCTGCCGCTACGACCGGCAATGCCGGCTCGTCTACGCGAACCCGGGCCTCGCCGCGATCATCGGCCGGCCCGTGCAGGACATGCTGGGCGCGACGCCCACCGGGCACACCGAGGATCCGCAATTTGCCGCATACGAGGCCGCCATTGCGGCCACGCTTGCAACCGGCGAGTCGCGCACGCTCGAACTCGTGTTCGGCGCACACGGGTGCGATCTGCGCTATCACCACGTTCGCATCACTGCGGAGCGCGGGCCGCACGAGGAGATCACGGGCGTGCTCGCGATCGGCCGCGACATCACCGAACGCCGCAACGCAGAAGAGCGGCTCTATGCGAGCGAGCAGGCGTTTCGCGCGCTCGTCGAGCATTCGCCCGATTACATCGCGCGCTACGACCTCGCGTTCCGGCGCGTCTACGCCAACCCGGCGCTGCTTGCGCTGCTCGCGCCCGCCGAGGTTCGTACGAGGGGCGTGGCGGCCATCGAGACGTCGCCCATCACGGACATTCCCGGCTACGTGGACCGGCTGCGGCACGTCGTCGAAACCGGCGCGGAATGGGTGGACGAAGTGCGGTTTCGCAACCGCCAGGGCGAGCTGCGCTGGGGCCATATGCGGATGGTTCCGGAGTTCGCGCCGGACGGACGCGTGGCTACCGTGCTCGCCATCTGCCGCGACATCGATGGACTCAAGCGCAGCGAGGAGCGCTTTCGCACGCTGGCCGAAAACTTCCCCGATCCGCTCGTCCGTTTCGATAGCGAATGCCGTTATCTCTACGTGAACCCGCGCGTGTCCGCGACGAGCGGCGTTTCGCAGGACGCGTTCGTCGGCAGGCGGATCGGCGAGATGAGCGCGGGCGTCAACGGCGTCCAGACGCGCATGCTGGAAGACGGCATTCGCGAAGTGTTCGCCACCGGCGAGGCCCGCGGGCTCGAAACGCACTGGGCCACGAACGGGGTCGGGCGAATCTACGAAGCGCGCCACATTCCCGAAAAGGACGCCGAGGGCAAGGTGGTGAGCGTGCTCACCGTGGCGCGCGACATCACGCCGCTGAGAACGGCCGAACTCGCCGCGCGCGCGAGCGAGGCCGCGTTTCGCACGCTGGCCGAAAACGCGCCGGAGATGATCGTGCGTTACGACCGCAGCGGCCGGCATGCCTACGTGAACCCGCGGTTCGAAGCGGTGTGCGGGGTGGCCGCCGAGGACGCGCTCGGCAAGACGCCAGCCGAATTGCCGGGCACGGCGATGCCCGAACTGCCGGCCATCACGACGACGCTCGAAGAGGTCATGGCAAGCGGCGTCGGCACGCGGTTCGATCTCACGTGGGAACGCGACGGCAAGCCGGTCGGCTGGCACGTGAGCGCCGTGCCCGAGCGCGATGCGGGCGGCGACATACGCGGGGCGCTCACCATCTGGACCGATATCACGGAGCGCTTGTATGCCGAGCATCAGCTGCGCGATTCGTATGCCTTGCTGCAGGAGCTCACGTCGCGGCGCGAAACGGCCCGCGAGGAAGAGCGCAAGCGCATTGCCCGCGAACTGCACGACGAACTGGGACAACACTTGACCGCGTTGCGCATGGGCGTGTCGGCGCTGCGGCTCGAATTTGCGCCGCACCATCCCGTGCTGGCGGAGCGTTGCCAATACCTGCTCGGACTCGCCGACGACACCATCGGCGTGGTGCGCAACGTCGTGGCTTCACTGCGGCCCGCGGCGCTCGACGCGGGCATTGTCGCGGCGCTCGAATGGCTCGCGGCCGAGCTTGCGCGCGATGGCCGCATCCGGTGCCGTCTGCGCGTGCCCGACGACAGCCTCGTTCTCGACGAGGCGCTGGCCGTCGCGCTCTTTCGCATCGTGCAGGAGGCGCTGACGAACGTCGTGCGGCACGCGTCGGCGGAGCAGGTCACGATCTCGCTTGCCCAGGCGAACGACGACTGGGTGCTCGAAGTGCGCGACGACGGGCGCGGCTTCGATTCCACGACCGTGCGCGAGAAGTCGTTCGGCCTTGTCGGCATGCGCGAGCGCGCGCTGATGCTGGGCGGCGAGATCTCGATTGCGAGCGCGCGGGGCTGCGGCACTTCCGTTGCCGTACGCATTCCGATGAACGGCGCACAGCGCATACGGCGCACGGACTGAACGCGTCGCGCGGGTGAGGTTGCTGGGGTGGGCATGGCCGGCGTGCGTCGGCTGGCGCCGTTAAACTGACGAAATCGCTTACGTCCTGCCGCAAGCTTTCGTCTTGAATCCTTCTGCCGACCTGATCGTTGCGCGCCCCGAAGGTTTGTATTGTCCGGCGGGCGATTTTTATATCGATCCGTGGCGTCCCGTGGAGCGGGCCGTGATCACTCACGCGCACGCCGATCACGCGCGGGCGGGGCACGGCCGTTACCTTGCGTCGGCCGCCGGTGCCGGCGTGCTGCTCGCGCGACTGCCCGGCATCAGCCTGCAAGCCGTGGCGTATGGCGAGCGGCTCACCCTCAACGGCGTGACGGTATCGCTGCATCCCGCAGGCCACGTGCTCGGCTCGGCCCAGGTGCGCCTCGAACATCGCGGTCGCGTGTGGGTGGTCTCCGGCGACTACAAGCTCGAAGCGGATCCCACCTGCGATGCTTTCGAGCCGGTGCGGTGCGACACCTTCATCACCGAATCCACTTTCGGCCTGCCCGTGTACCGATGGGAACCCGCGCACAGCGTGTTCGAAGGCATCGACTCGTGGTGGCGCCACAACGCGGCGCAGGCGCGCGCGTCGGTGCTGTTCTGCTATTCGTTCGGCAAGGCGCAGCGCATTCTGGCGGGCGTCGATGCCGCCATCGGCCCGATCTTCTGCCACGGCGCGGTCGAGCCGCTCAACCGCGCGTATCGCGCGGCGAGCGTGGCCTTGCCCGAGACGCGGCTCACGGCCGACATGCCGCCGAAGGCGCGCGACGTGTTCAAGGGCGCGCTCATTGTTGCGCCGCCTTCCGCGCAGGGCAGCGTGTGGCTGCGCCGCTTCGGCAATTACAGCGACGCCTTCGCGTCGGGCTGGATGCGGCTGCGCGGCACGCGTCGCCGGCGCGGCGTGGACCGCGGCTTCGTGCTTTCCGATCACGCGGACTGGCCCGGGCTTCTGAGCGCGATTGCTGCGACGAAGGCTGAACGCGTCATCGTCACGCACGGGCATGTCGAGCCGCTCGTGCGCTGGCTGCGCGAGACAGGGCTCGAAGCCGAAGCGTTCGCCACCGAGTACGGCGGCGACGCGGTGGAAGCGGACGCGGTGGCGCAGTCGCTTGATGCCGCGGCGGCGGGTGGATCGCCTGAATCGCCCGCATCGCTCGCATCGCTCGCGCAAAAGCAGTCGGCATCGCGGCACGATGCCAACGCCGGCGACCACGCGGAGGACAGCGAACGCGCGGACGCAGGCGAGAACCCGGACACCGCCGCAGATGCTTCCGGAGACACGCCGTCATGAGGCGTTTCGCTGCGCTCTACGCGGCGCTGGACGCCACCACGTCCACGCGCGACAAGCTCGACGCGCTCATCGCGTACTTCCGCGCGGTGCCGCCCGAAGACGCCGCGTGGGCCTCGTACTTTCTCGCGGGCGGCAAGCCGCGGCAGTCGGTGCCCACGCGTTTGCTTGTCGAGATCGCGCGCGAGCGCGCAGGCTTGCCCGAGTGGCTCTTCGACGAGTCGTACGAGGCCGTGGGCGATCTCGCGGAAACCATCGCGCACATCCTGCCGCCCGCGGCACGCACGACGGAACTCGGTCTCGCGCAATGGATCGAGGATCGGCTGCTGCTCCTGCGCGGAGCGGCTCCCGAGACGCTGCGCGAGCGGCTCACTGCGTGGTGGGACGAACTGGACTGGAGCGGCCGTTTTCTGCTCATCAAGCTGATTGGCGGCGGCTTCCGGGTGGGCGTGGCGCGGCAGCTCGTCGTGCGTGCGCTGGCCGATGTAGCGGGCGTCGATCACAAGCTCGTCGCTCAGCGCATGGTCGGCTGGACGGATTCGCGTCAGACGCCGGACGCCGCGCGCTATCTGCGCCTCGTCGCGCCCGCGTGGCAGGAGAGCGCCCGCGACGGCGACGCGCAGACCGGACAGCAGCCGTTGCGCGCGGACCTCGCGACGCAGGTGCATGCGGGCGACGCCGGGCTGCCGTATCCGTTCTTTCTCGCGCATCCGTTGCAGGACGAGCCGGCGTCGCTCGGCGCGCGAAGCGACTGGCTCGTGGAATGGAAGTGGGACGGCATTCGTGCGCAACTCGTCAAGCGCGCGGGATGCGTGTGGCTGTGGTCGCGCGGTGAGGACCTGATCACCGACCGCTTTCCCGAGATCGAAGCGCTTGGCCGCGCGCTGCCGGACGGTTACGTGATCGACGGCGAAATCCTCGCGTGGGCGCCCGGCGCCGCCGTGCCGCTGCCGTTCGCGCAACTGCAGCCGCGCATTACGCGCAAGACGCTCACGAAGAAGGTGCTGGCCGACTATCCGGCCACCTTCGTGGCCTACGACCTGCTCGAAGCGCAAGGCGAAGATCTGCGGACCACGCCGCTCGAAGTGCGTCGCGCGCGGCTTGAAAAACTTGGCTCGCCTGGCATGCCGGGCCAGCCCGCAGTCGAGGTTGCCGCGCCGCCGCTGCGTCTGTCGCCGCTCGTCACGGCGGCCGAGGCACCGGACTGGGCCGCGCTCGCCGCGCTGCGCGAAGAAAGCCGCGCGCGCGGCGTGGAAGGCCTGATGCTGAAGGGGCGCGAGTCGCTGTACGGCGTGGGTCGCACGAAGACGGCGGGCGCGTGGTGGAAATGGAAGATCGATCCCTACGCGGTGGATGCAGTGCTGCTCTACGCGCAGCCCGGACACGGCCGGCGCGCCAGCTTGTACACGGACTTCACCTTCGCCGTGTGGGACGAGGCCGGCGGCGTGCGCACGCTGGTGCCCTTCGCCAAGGCCTATTCGGGGCTCACGGATGCCGAGATGCGCGAGGTGGATGCGATCGTGCGCAAGACGACGGTCGAGAAGTTCGGCCCGGTGCGCAGCCTGCGGCCCACGCTCGTGTTCGAAATCGGCTTCGAGGGCATTCAGGCGAGCGGGCGGCACAAGTCGGGCGTGGCCGTGCGCTTTCCGCGCATGCTGCGCTGGCGTACGGACAAGAGCATTGAAGACGCCGATACGCTCGCCACGCTGAAGGGCTTTATCAAGGGCTAGAACATCGCCTGGTGTGTCCCCTTGCGGGCGTCGGGCCTTGTTACGTGCCCTTTTTGTGCTGGCGGCGCGTTCGCCATTCCTTATCGAAACCTCTTTCCGTTCCTTCTTCGATACTGTATAAATATACAGGTATCGGCGCGCGTTTCGGTATCCGGTTCGCGCGTTCGGCGACGGTTCCGCCTTGCCCGGCTTGTGTCGGGAGGGCGGCGTATCCCCTTTTGAAAGAGCATCAGCACGAATCATGGCTGCAGCACTCCATGCCACGAGCGCTTTGCCGTCCCGGCTGCGCAGCCAGGTATGGCAAGGGGATCAGCTTGCCGGCGCGACGGCGGGCGTCGTGCCGAGCGGGTATGCCGCTCTCGACGCACTGTTGCCCGGCGAGGGCTGGCCAGCCGGCAGCCTGACCGAACTGCTGGTGGAGCACGGCGGCATCGGCGAAATGCGGCTCGTGGCACCGGCGTTGAAGTCCCTCACGGCGCGCGACGGTAAGCACGTCGTGTTCGTGGCGCCGCCCTGGCAGCCCTATGCGTGTGCGCTGAAGGCGTGGGGCATCGCGCTCGAACGGGTGGTCTGGGTGCGTGCACGCGAAGAGGAAGCCCCCTGGGCCGCTGAGCAGGCATTGAAGCAGGAAGGCATGGGCGCGGTACTGGTGTGGCTCGCGAAAGCGCGTCCGGATGCGGTGCGTCGGCTGCAGGTCGTGGCGCAGGATTCGCGCTCGCTCGCTTTTCTCGTGCGGCCGGCGCACGCGCGCAGCCAGTCTTCGGCGGCGCCGCTGCGCATCGCATGCGAGCCGATGCTGCCGCCCGATGCCGAGACCATCGACCGGCATCGCTGGCTTCAGGAAGCGTCGTTGTCGGTGGACGTTTTCAAGCGGCGCGGGCCGCCTCCCGCCCGGCCGCTTTTCGTCACGTTGCCGTTGCAGGCCGGATTGCTGCCACCGCCGCAGTCCCAGTCCGGCCATCAACGTCAATGGCACGAGAGCAATCATGTTGTGGATCGCAGTTACCTTGCCCCTGTTGCCGCTGGAGGCGGTGAAGCCGCCTCTGGCTCTCCCGCGGCAGCCCGAAAACCCGGACGCTCCGCACAGCCGGCATGAGGCCGGCGCCGCGCACGTCGCAAGCGGTGCGGTGGACGGCGCCGCGAACGTGCGCTGCCATGTGCTCGCCGATCATGTGCGCATCCTGATTCCCGATCTGGATGCGCTCCGTCTCGGCGTGCGCGCGGGCAACACGCGCTCGCATGCGCTCGCGCTCGCGCCGCAGATCGTGATGCTCACGCCCGACCCGGCGCGTGAGAAAGCGGCGCTCGAAGCACTGGCGCTGGCGTTGCTCGCCTTTACGCCGAACGTGGCGTTTGCCGAAGGCAATACGCTGCTGCTGGAGGTGGGTGCGGGGCTGCGTCTTTTCGGCGGCCTGCGCGCGCTGCTCTCGCGGGTCGCCTCGACCGTGGCGATGCTGGGGCACACCGCGCGCTTCGCCTGTGCCCCCACGGCGTGGGGCGCATGGCTGCTGGCCGCGGCGTGTGCCGAGCGAGCAGGGCGGCGCTGGCGCGTGGTCAAGCAGGCTACGCTAGCGCGCACGCTCGATACGCTGCCCGTCTCGCTCTTGCCCTTCGCGGCCGAACATGGCGACGTGTTCGAGCAGATCGGCTGCACGACCGTCGCCGATTTGCGCCGGCTGCCGCGCGAGGGCATCGTGCGCCGCTTCGGCGACGGCGTGCTCACGCTGCTCGCGCAAGCCTTCGGCGAGCATCCCGATCCGCGCGAATACTTTCAGGCGCCGGCCTCGTTTCACGCGCAGCTGGAACTGCAGGCGCGGGTCGATAGCGCCGAAGCCTTGCTGTTCGCGGCGCGCCGGCTCGTCGTGCAACTGGCCGGCTGGCTGGGCGCCCATCACGCGGCTTTGCGCAAGTTCGAACTGCGGCTCGAGCACGAACTCGCCTCGCGCCACGCGCCGCGCACGTCGTCGTTGAAGCTCGGCTGGGCGGTGCCGTCGCGCGATGCCGATCACCTGATCTGGCTGCTGCGCGAAAAGCTCAATCAGACGGAGCTGGCCGCGCCGGTGATCGGGCTGAAACTCGTCGCCGACGAAGTGAGCGAGTACGCGGCGCCCACCGGCACGCTCTTTCCCATGCCCGAGGCGTCGGACGAATCCATGGCGCGGCTGATGGAGCGGCTCGGCGCGCGCCTGGGCGCGCAGAACGTGCTGCAGCTTTCGGCTCACGAAGACCACCGCCCCGAGCGCGCGATGCAGACCACCGCTTATCGCGAGCCCGCAGCGGGGCGCCGCAAGCCGGCGCGTGCGAAGAAGCCCGCTGCCCAGCCGACAGGCGATGCGTACCCGCCGCCGCATCAGGCCGTGCTCGATCTGCCCGAGAGCCCGTTGCCCTCGCAGCCGCGTCCGGTGTGGATGCTCGAACGGCCGCTGCGGCTCGTGGTGCGCGACGAGCGTCCGGTCTACCGGCGTCCGTTGAAAACGCTTACGCGCACCGAACGCATCGAGGCAGGGTGGTGGGATGGCGAAGGCGTGGAGCGCGATTACTACGTGGCCGGCGACGATCAGGGTCGCATGTTCTGGGTGTATCGCGAGCGTCTGAGCGGGCAGTGGTTCCTGCAGGGCCTCTTTGGCTGAGCGCCATGTCGAGAGTCGATACAGCGTCCCGTGACGGGAAGGGCGCCGTGCCCCCGATGCCGCAATTGCCGGCGTATGCCGAGCTGCATTGCCTCACCAACTTCACGTTCCTGCGCGGCGCGTCGCGTCCCGGTGAACTCGTCGAGCGGGCCATCCAGTGCGGCTACAGCGCGCTCGCGATTACTGACGAGTGCTCGCTCGCCGGCGTAGTTCGTGCCCACAGCGCGCTCAAGATCATCGAAGCGGAGCGCGAGAAGGAACGCAAGGCACGTGGCGAAGCGCAGGAAGACGGAAAGGAAGCGCAACCCGACCCGCCGCTGCATCTGCTGATTGGCAGCGAACTCAATCTCACCGATGAAGCCGGTGCACCGTTCTGCACGCTCGTAGCCATCGCGATGAATCGCGATGGCTACGGCAATCTCTCCGAACTGATCACGCTGGGACGCTCGCGCGCGGCGAAGGGCAGCTATCGGCTGCATCCTGCCGACTTTACCCAACCGCCGGCCGATCTCGCGCATCTGCGCCATTTGCCCGACTGCGTCCTGCTGCTCGTGCCGCAGCAGGCGGCAACGCTCGCGCAGACGCTGCGCTGCGCGCACTGGCTTGCGGGCATCGCGCCGGACCGCGCCTGGCTCGCGCTCGAACTATGGCAAATCGGCAACGACGAAGTGCGCATCAACGCAATGCGGACCATCGCGCAGCAAAGCGGGCTGCCGCTCGTGGCCGCGGGCGGCGCGTTGATGCATGCGCGTTCGCGCAAGCCGCTGCAGGACACGTTGACGGCCATCGGTCTCGGCCAGCCGCTTGCTCGATGCGGCCATGCGCTCGAACCCAACGCGGAGCGGCATCTGCGCACGCGGGTGCGGCTCGGTGCGCTGTATCCCGCGGATATGCTCGCCGAAACGCTGCGCGTGGCGGGCCGCTGCACGTTCTCGCTCGACGAACTGGCCTACGAATATCCCGAAGAACTCGTGCCGCCCGGCGAAACGCCGGCCAGCTGGCTGCGCAAGCTCGTGATGGAGGGCGCACGCGCGCGCTGGGCGGGCAGCTTGAGCGAGCGCCAGCGTGAGCAGATCGACAAGGAACTCGATCTGATCGCGGACCTGCGCTACGAGAAGTACTTCCTCACCGTGCACGACATCGTGCGTTTCGCGCGCGAGCAGGGCATCTTGTGCCAGGGGCGCGGGTCGGCGGCCAACTCGGTGGTCTGCTATTGCCTCTATGTGACCGAGATCGACCCCGTGGACATGAACATGCTGGTCGAGCGGTTCATTTCGCGCGCGCGCAACGAGCCGCCTGACATCGACGTCGACTTCGAGCATCAGCGCCGCGAAGAGGTGATCCAGTACGTCTACGGCAAGTACGGCAGGCGCCGCGCGGCGCTCGCGGCCACGGTGATCTCGTATCGCACGCGCAGCGCGCTGAAGGACGTCGGCAAGGCGCTCGGCCTCGAGCCTGCGCTGATCGAACGCATCAGCCAGGCGCAGCAATGGTGGGATGGTCCCGAGGCCGTGGCGCGGTATCTGGCCGAAGCCGGCTTCGATCCCGAGTCGCACGTCACGCAGCATCTGATCCGGCTCACGCGCGAGCTGCGCAATTTTCCGCGCCACCTGTCGCAGCACGTGGGCGGCTTCGTGATCGCGAAAGACAAACTCTCGCGGCTCGTGCCCATCGAGAACGCGGCGATGAAAGACCGCTGCGTGATCGAATGGGACAAAGACGACATCGATGCGCTGAAGCTCTTGAAGGTGGACGTGCTGGCGCTCGGCATGCTCTCGGCGATCCGGCGCGCGCTGGAGTTCGTCGCGCTGCGGCGCGGGTTGCCGGCGTATCGCATGCAGGACATCAAGCGCGGCGACCCGGCCGTCTACGAAATGTGCTGCCACGCGGACACGGTGGGCGTGTTCCAGATCGAGTCGCGTGCGCAGCAGAGCATGCTGCCGCGGTTGAGGCCGCGGAAGTACTACGACCTCGTGATTCAGGTGGCGATCGTGCGCCCGGGGCCGATCCAGGGCGGCATGGTGCATCCGTATCTGCGGCGCAGGCAGAAGCTCGAAGCCGTCGAATACGAGAAAGACGATTTGAAGCCGGTGCTCGAACGCACGCTTGGCGTGCCGATCTTCCAGGAGCAGGTGATGCACCTTGCGATGGTCGCAGCCGGCTACAGCGCGGAAGAGGCCGACCGCCTGCGCCGCGCCATGGCGGCGTGGCGGCGCGACGGCGACCTGCGGCCCTATCAGGACGACCTCACGAACCGGATGCTGGCGAGGAAATACACGCGGGAATTCGCGGACCGCATCTGCAAGCAGATCGAGGGCTTCGGCGATTACGGTTTTCCGGAGAGCCACGCGGCGAGCTTCGCGCTGCTCGTCTACGTGAGCGCGTGGCTGAAGCGCTACGAGCCCGCGGCGTTTCTCGCGGGCTTGCTGAACAGCCAGCCGCTCGGCTTCTATTCGCCGTCGCAGCTCGTGCAGGACGCGAAGCGGCACGGCGTGACGGTGCTCGCGCCCGACGTTTCGGTGAGCGACTGGGAATCGGTGCTGGAGGTGCGCGGCCGGCCCGGCGCGCGGTTGGCGGCCGACGAGGCGGCGGCGCGGCGTGCCGATGCGCCTCGCTATGAGCGGTTACTGCGTGCCGTTGCGGTGCCGAAGAACTGTTTTGCTCGCACTGTCCGGCGTGCTGTGAGAGCTTGGGTCAAGCTGCCGGCGCGCGCCTATGGGCGGCGCGGGCCGGCGGTGCGGCTCGGGCTGCGGCTCGTGAAGGGGCTGCCCGAGGAGGCGGCGCATCGCGTGATGGAGGCGCGCCGCGAGGCGCCTTTTACCGACGTCGATGATCTCGCGCGCCGTGCGGCGCTGACGCGGCGAGAACTCCAGGCACTGGCCGCGGCGAATGCGCTTGCAAGCATTGCGGGACACCGGCGCGAGGCATGGTGGGCGGTCACCGCGCAGCATGCCGTGCCGAAGCTGCTGCGCGACGCGCCGATCGCCGAGGCGCCGCTCGCGTTGCCGCGCGCAACGGAAGGCCGCGAGATCGTCGCCGATTATTCGAGCCTCGGGCTGACGCTGAACCGGCATCCGCTCGCGCTGCTGCGACCGGGGCTCGCGAAGCAGCGCTTTCGCACCGCCGCGCAGCTCGCCCTGTGCCGGCACGGCACGCTGGTGCGCGCATGCGGCATCGTGACGGTGCGGCAGCGGCCGGGCACGGCGAGCGGCACCATTTTCGTGTCGATCGAGGACGAGACCGGCGCGATCAACGTGATCGTGTGGCCGTCGGTGGTGGAGACGCAGCGCCAGGCGCTGTTGAGTTCATCGCTGCTGGCGGTGTCGGGCGTCGTGCAGCGCGAAGGCGAGGTGGTGCATCTGGTCGCACACCGGCTGGAGGATCACAGCCGTTTGCTGGGGCGACTGGCTACGGCGAGCCGCGATTTTCACTGAAGGCGGGCGCGGTTTCGTCGTTCATCGCCTTGTGGCTGACTGCACGCCGCCGGGCCGCCACGGAAAGGCGCGCAGCACGTCGCGAATGCCGGTGTCGAACGGCGTGCGCCGTCCTATGCCCAAGGCTTCGAGACGGCTCGAATCGAGATGGCAGTTGTAGGGGCGCGGCGTGGCGTCAGTGGGCGTGGTCTGCGGCACGAGCGCGGCATCTACCTCCAGCGCTGTGGCGAGGCGCTGCGCGATCTCGTATTTCGTCATCGGTTCGTCGCCCGACCACTGGGCGATGCCGCAAAGCGGCGCTCCGTCGGCATGCCGTTCGAGCAGTTGCCGCACGACGTAAGCGACGTCCGGCGTGAAGGTGGGGTAGCGAATCGCCCAGGCGTCCATGACGGCGGGTTTGGCGGTTTGCGCTTGACGGTCTTCTTGCGTGAAAGCGTTTCGCGCCGATGCCGCAATGGCCGGCACGAGGCTCGTCACGGCGGATTCCTGCCAGTCCACGATCGGCCCGTAGAGCAGCGGCAGACGCAACACGAGACCGAGATCCGTGGCGTCGAGCAACGCGTGCTCCCCTTCGAGCTTGCTGCGCCCGTAGGCGTTGATGGGCGAGGGCGGGTCGTCGGCGTGATACGGCGGGTGCGTGCCGTCGAACACGTAGTCGGTTGAAATCGACAGCACCCACGCGCCGCGCCGCTTCGCTGCACGCGCAATCGCTGCCACTGCTTCGACGTTGAGCGCGCGGGCCAGCGCCGGGTCACGTTCGCAAATGTCGGGCCGCCGCTCGGCGGCTGCGATCACGATGGCCTGGGGCGCTTCGCGTTCCATGAACTGCTCGACCGCGTGCGGGTCGCGGATGTCGAGCGAAAGCTGGCCCAGCCCAGGGCGACTAAACGCCGTCTCAATCACCTGCCACGGCTCGGCTGCCGTGGGTTCCCCGGGGGGCTCATGTTGCGTGTGTTGCCGCAGCTCGGCCGCAATGGCGCGCCCCAGCAGCCCGGATGCCCCGAGCAGGCCAACCTTGAACATGCGTCGCTCCTTTGCCTCGACGCGTGATTACTGCGCCGGAGACGATGCGCCGACCACCGTGTAACCGGCTTCGTCGATCGCAGCCTTGAGCACGTCCTGAGGCTGGTTCGACTCCACCAGAACGCGGCCCGCGGGGAGATCGACCTGCACGCTGGCGGTGGCATCGTGTTCGTGAATGGCCCGCGTCACGGCGGCGACGCAATGCTGGCAGCTCATGCCTTCTACCTGGAACTGGATCATGGTGTGGACTTCCTTTCGAACTGGAGTGAAACAACGGTTGAATTATGCCCGTGGAAATACATCTACCGTGCTGACCTTCCCATCATGGGAAGCTGTACGATCGACGGACATTGTGAAACTTGCTGCCGCACGCTGCCTGCCGCCTTGCTGCGACGGCGCAGGCAGCGACAAGAGGAGAAGCGCATGAAAACGGTGGGTTCGACCCTCGACATGCCGGCCGGGAAGGGCGGGAAAAGAATGAGCGTTGCGACGGACATCGCCGCGAACGTCACGCTGAGCAGCGCGATGAACATCGGCGAAGCGGCGCGCGCGTCGGGCGTTACGGCGAAGATGATCCGCTACTACGAGAGCGTCGGACTGCTTGCGGCCCGGTCGCGCACCGCAGCGGGCTATCGCGTTTATGGGCCCGAGGAGGTGCATTCTCTGCGATTCATTCGCCAGGCTCGACGGCTCGGTTTTCTCGTGGAGGACATCCGCCGTCTGCTGGCCCTCTGGCACGACCGCTCGCGCGCCAGCGCGGACGTCAAGGCGATTGCTCTCGAACACGTCGGCGAACTGGACCGCCGCATCGCCGAATTGACCCAGATGCGCGATACGCTGGTTCATCTGGCTGCTCACTGCCATGGCGACGCACGGCCGGATTGCCCGATCATCGAGCGGCTGGCCGACGCCGAGGGAACGACCGAGTCTTGCGCCGGGTGCCACGACGTATGAGTGCAAGGGCTCGGCGAGCTTGCTGCAGGGAGGGCGCGGCAAAATAGCACTGAGTCGGTGCTTTTTGCGCCCGGAGAGCGTGCAAAAAGGGATGCATCAAAACAAAAACTTTGAAAATTCAGAGGCTTGAACCAACTTCGTGCATGCACCATTCCAAAACGGAATGCACGCCATTCGGGCATTTCACTACCGCGCTCACGTTGTCTCGCTATAATTCGGGTTAACCCTTTTAAGGGAAATCCCTGACATCTGATCCACCGGGGATTCATTCCTGATCCTTGGAGAACATCATGTTTGCGTACATCCTCGACAAGTTGAGCACCTGGTTCGAAACCGCTGAACGTAATCGCCGCGAGGCCTACCTCGCGCAGTCCACGGACATCGTCCAGCTCGAACAGCGCCTGCGCTCGCTCGAATCCAACGGCTACTCGCTGTAAATCGCGACAGGCCGCGTTCACCGCGGTCGCATTGCCTTGCGGTTTCGGCCAAAGCCCCGCCTCGCGGGGCTTTGGCGCACCTGGAGCGGGAGTTCTTGCGTCGGCGGGCCCTGCACGGGACGCGGGCAATGGCACAGCAAGTCGTACGGGCTAGTCTGAAGCCTGCCATCGCGGTAAGGTAAAGCGTTTCTTGCGCGGGCTCCGGCATCGGGCTGCTGCCCGGCTGCTTACCGGCTCGCGCACCGATCCTTTACAACAACGATCTCGCCGAACGGGGGCTGTTCATGGTCGCACTTCGTTATCTACGCGTCGCCGCGTTGTCGATCCTGCCGGTGGTGGGAGCGCTCTCGATGCTCGCCGCATCTGCGGCGCAGGCTGCTTCGGGCGGACAGCCGCTAATTCTGGATACGCAGCGGGGCATCAGCGACGGCCAGAGCGGCACGGTGCTGCAGACGGCGCCACTCGTGAAGGCACCCATCGTGGAGGCGCAGCCCATTGCGGAACCTGCGCAGCTTGCGCCATCCAATCAATCCATTCCGTTGTACGTTGCGCCGTACATCTCCGTGGGCGGGCCACAGCAGCAAACGGTCACGCCGGGATCCACGACTCCCGCGACTCCCACGCGCCCGTCTCACCCGGTGCATATCAAGCCGGGACCGCCTCGCATCGTGCCCCAGCAGTAGGCGCATCGCACGCCTAGTTCATGCGGTGTTCGAGTTTGAACTGCGCGTTGTCGTCTTGACCGAGGGCTTTGACGAGCCACGGCAGCGTCTCTTTCATCGTGGCCGCGAGCGTATACGGCGGGTTCAGGACGAACATGCCGCTGCCGTACAGGCCGAAACCGTCTTCCGGCGGCCGGCTCACGGTGAGCGTGGCGTGCAGCCAGTTGGTGCTCTGTAGCCGCTTGAGCTGCTCGGGAAAGCGTTGCGATTCGGGCCGTGTGACCTGCGGATACCAGATTGCATAGGTACCGGTGGCGAAGCGCTTCAGGCATTCTTCGACGCAGTTCAGCGTGCGCGCGTAGTCGCGTTTGTCTTCGAACGACGGGTCCACCAGCACGAGTGCCCGGCGCGAGGGCGGAGGCAGAAGCGCCTTGATGCCTTCGAAGCCATCCCCCGCAAACATCATCACGCGACGGCCGGCTTCGCGAAAGTTGTGGCGCAGCACTTCGATTTCCGTGCTGTGCAGTTCGAACAGACGCATGCGGTCCTGCTCGCGCATCAGACGCCACGCGAGATACGGCGACCCAGGGTAATAGCGCAGTTCGCCGTCCGCATTGAGCGCGGCGACTTCGCTCACGTAATCCGCCAGCGCTTCCGGCAGATCGCGCCGGTTCCACAGCTTTGCGATGCCGGTTTCGTACTCGGCGGTCTTCGTCGCGTAGCCCTCCTGCAGTGAATATGCACCGGCACCGGCGTGCGTATCGATGTACCAGTAGGCCTTGTCCTTCTTGCCGAGGTAGCGCAGCAATTGCACGACAACGGTGTGCTTGAGGACGTCGGCGTGATTGCCGGCGTGGAAAGCGTGGCGGTAGCTGAGCATGATAGCGGGCGACGATGTGAGGCGACGAAACGAAGCGCTGAAACGAAACGATGAATTCGGCGAGGGCGAAGACGCGGGACGTGCAGCAGCGGCGCTTTGCATGGATGTGAGCGCTACGCGCAGTGGTAGCCGTGCGCTGCGGTCGCGTATTGTACGCGAGCCTCGCGCATGGCCCGCCGCTCTTTGCGCTGCATCCCGCGGCGGTTGCGTCGTCAGTCGTATGCGTCGCCTACCATTGCCTCGATGTCCCGCTTGATCTCAGGTGTGATCTTTGCCGCGATTTCCTGCGCTTTCATGTTCTCCGCGATCTGCTCGATGCGGGAGGCGCCCGTAATCACTGTGCTCACGTTGGGATTCTTCAATATCCACGCGATGGCCAGTTGCCCGATCGTGCATCCCAGTTCATTTGCAACGGTGCCGAATTTTCCGACGATCGCGTTCCTGTCTGTGTCGATGAGCCGTTCGCGCAGCCAGTCGTAACCTTGCAATTGCGCACGGCTGCCTTGCGGCACGCCTTCGCGGTACTTGCCCGTTAGAAGGCCTGACGCGAGCGGACTCCACGTGGTCAATCCCAGTCCGATGTCCTCGTAAAGCCGTCGGTATTCGTCTTCCACGCGCCGGCGATGAAAGAGGTTGTACTGCGGCTGTTCCATGACAGGCTTGTGAAGGTGATGGCGTTCGGCGATCTCCCAGGCGCAGCGAATTTCGTCCGCACTCCACTCGGACGTTCCCCAGTACAGGGCCTTACCCTGCGTAATCGTGTCGCTCATCGCCCAGACCGTTTCTTCGATCGGCGTGTTCGGGTCGGGGCGATGGCAGAACACGAGGTCGACGTAATCGAGCTGCAACCGTGCAAGCGAACCGTCGATTGCGTTGAGCAGATATTTGCGATTGAGCGTGTGGTACTGGTTCGGTGCGTCCTGTAGTCCCCAGAAAAATTTCGTGGACACCACGTAGCTCACACGCGGCCAGCCGAGTTCCTTCAGCGCGTGCCCCATGATCTCTTCGGATTTACCGCCCGCGTAGACTTCCGCGTTGTCGAAGAAGTTGACGCCGGCGTCGCGCGCGGCGGCGAGCGATTCGCGTGCAGCGCGGCGGTCCACCTGATTGCCATAGGTGACCCAGGAGCCAATGGACAACTCGCTGACCTGCAAGCCGGAGCGGCCGAGCCTTCGATAGTTCATGAATTCCTCCGTGGAAAAAAGTTGGCGCAACCGGCAGCTTAGTCCTGTCCGGTTTTATTCGCCGCGTGCTCTGCTTCATGCACAATAGCGTGGTTGGCCGCGGCGCAGTATCTTCCGTCTGGCATAGGCCATCCGGACGAGTTTGCGCCACCCGCGCGCCGTGGTTTCATTTCATCTACTGCATGGAGGTGCTGGATGTCTACAGTGAATACGAGGCTCGATGGCAAGGTCGCCGTTGTCACCGGCGCAGCGAGCGGAATCGGCAAGCAGATCGCGCTTTCGTTTGCCGAGGCGGGTGCGGCCGTGGCCATTGCCGACTTGAATCCGGAAGGCGCGAACGCCGTGGCGGACGAGATTCGGGCAGCGGGTGGCAAGGCGCTTGGCGTTGCGATGGATGTCACGAACGAAGACGCGGTGAACCAGGGTATCGACAAGGTCGCCGCCGAGTTCGGTTCGGTGGACATTCTCGTTTCGAACGCCGGCATCCAGATCGTCAATCCGATTGAAAACTACGCGTACGCCGACTGGAAGAAAATGCAGGCCATTCACGTGGACGGCGCATTCCTCACGACGAAGGCTGCACTCAAGCACATGTACAAGGACGACCGTGGCGGTGTGGTCATCTACATGGGGTCCGTGCACTCGCATGAGGCCTCGCCGCTGAAGTCCGCTTACGTAGCTGCCAAGCATGCGCTGCTGGGTCTTGCACGCGTGCTCGCGAAGGAGGGCGCAAAGCATAACGTGCGCTCGCATGTGGTGTGTCCGGGCTTCGTGCGTACGCCGCTGGTGGACAAGCAGATTCCCGAGCAGGCGAAAGAACTCGGCATCAGCGAAGAGGACGTGATCAAGCGCGTCATGCTGGGCGGTACGGTGGACGGCGTGTTCACGACCGTCGACGACGTCGCTCAAATGACGCTCTTCCTCGCCGCCTACCCCACGGCCGCGCTGACGGGGCAGTCGTTCATCGTCAGCCACGGCTGGTACATGCAATAACGGCAGGGAGCGCGGCCATGGCGCAACCGAAGGTGAAACGGGCCCGGGCCGGCACAGCCGGCGACGCTGCCGGCGAGCGCGCCGGCGCCGCGTCCCGGGTTCGGGCGGAAGGCCCTGTCAAGCTGCCGCCGTATGAGTGCATCGCACTGATGCTGCAAGGCGGCGGCGCACTAGGCGCCTATCAGGCGGGCGTCTTTCAGGGCCTCGACGAGGCGGGCATTGTGCCGAACTGGCTGTGCGGTATTTCGATCGGCGCACTCAATACCGCCATCATCGCCGGCAATGAGCCTGGGCATCGCGTCGAGCGTTTACGGCAGTTCTGGGAAACCATTTGCCAGCCCGCATTCGGGCCGCCGCTGCCGCCTTTCCTCGAGCACGCGCTCTTCAATTCCGGCGACGTGTTGCGCAAGACGTTCACGGCGATGCAGGCGGTCGGGGCAGTGGTGGAGGGGCAGAAGGGCTTCTTCGTGCCGCGGTTCCCGCCGCCCATGCCGGCCGGCGCCGGTGCGCCACAGGCCGCAAGCTACTACGACACCGCGCCACTGAAGGCGACACTCGAGCGCCTGTGCGATTTCGATCGCATCAATTCGGGCGAGATTCGCGTGTCGGTCGGCGCGGTGAATGTCGCCACAGGCAACTTCGCGTATTTCGACAACCGGCACCAGCATCTCAAGGCCGAGCACTTCATGGCGTCCGGCGCGCTCCCGCCGGGCTTTGCGGCTGTGGAAATCGACGGCGAGTATTACTGGGACGGCGGTCTCATGTCCAACACGCCGCTCTACGAGGTCATTCAGACAACGCCGCGTCACGACACGCTCGCGTTCCAGGTGGATCTTTGGAGTGCACGCGGCCCTGTGCCCGACAACATCACCGACGTGCAAGGACGCGTGAAGGACATCCAGTATTCAAGTCGCACGCGCCTTGTCACCGACATGATGCAGCGCTCGCAACGTTTCAGGCACGTGCTGCGCGAGGTGCTCGAACGTGTCACGCCGCAGGAGCGCGACGATCCCTGGTGTCAACTCGCGGACGAACTCTCGTGCTCGAAGAAGTACAACGTGTTCCATCTGATCTACCGCCAGAAGGAATACGAAGGGCACTACAAGGACTACCAGTTCGGGCTCTCAACGATGCGCGCGCATTGGGAAAGCGGTCTGCAGGACATTCGGGCGTCGCTTGCCCAGCCCGGGTGGCTCGACATGCCGGACAACGACGCGGGCTTCGTCACGCATGACATCCATCGCGATCTGCGCTAACCCGCGCAGAAACAAAAACGGCGCTCCATGAGGGAGCGCCGTCAGATGTCCGGTGGAAGCAATACGCTGCGGTAAGACCGGCGACGTCCGCAGTCGTATCGCCGCCCCTGCAATTACTTCAGTACTTGCGCGATCGCATTGGCCACCACGTCGAGGTTGCGCGTGTTGAGTGCAGCCACGCAGATGCGGCCGGTGCTTACCGCGTAGATGCCGAACTCTTCGCGCAGACGGTCAACCTGAGCGGCCGTCAGGCCCGAGTACGAGAACATGCCACGCTGTGCGTTGACGAAGCTGAAGTCGCGCTGCACGCCGGCTGCCTTCAGGCGTTCCACGAGCCCGTTGCGCATGGCGCGGATGCGATCGCGCATTTCGCCGAGTTCCGCTTCCCACGTCGCACGCAGTTCCGGCGAGCCGAGCACGGCCGCCACGATCGAGCCGCCGTGCGTCGGCGGATTCGAATAGTTCGTGCGAATCACGCGCTTCAACTGCGAGAGCACGCGCGCGGCTTCTTCCTTGCTGCCCGTCACGATCGACAGTGCGCCGACGCGTTCGCCATACAGCGAGAAGGACTTCGAGAACGACGACGAGACGAACACGTTCAGCTCAGCCGCTGCGAAGAGGCGCACAGCCGCTGCGTCCGCATCGATGCCGTCGCCGAAACCCTGGTACGCGATGTCGAGGAACGGCACCAGTTCGCGCGCCTTCACGACTTCGACGATCTGCTGCCATTGCGCCGGGTTCAGGTCGACGCCGGTCGGGTTGTGGCAGCACGCGTGCAGCACGACGATCGTACCGGCCGGGTAGCCGTTGAGTGCTGCCAGCATGCCTTCGAAGTTCACGCCGTGGGTGGCCGCGTCGTAGTACGGATAGGCGACCACCTCGAAGCCCGCGCCCTCGAACAGCGCGCGGTGGTTTTCCCAGCTGGGGTCGCTGATCGCGACCTTCGCCGTGGGGTTCAGGCGCTTGAGGAAGTCCGCCCCAATCTTCAGTGCGCCCGTGCCGCCCAGCGCCTGGGCCGTCACGACGCGGCCAGCGGCGATCAGCGGCGAATCGTTGCCGAGCAGCAGCTTTTGTACGGAAGCGTCGTAGGCCGCAATGCCCTCGATGGGCAGATAGCCGCGCGGCAGCGCCGCTTCGACACGCGCCTTCTCCGCCTCGCGCACTGCACGAAGCAGCGGAATCTTGCCTTCTTCGTTCGTGTAGACGCCGACGCCGAGGTTCACCTTGGTGGTACGGGTGTCGGCGTTGTAGGCCTCGTTCAGGCCGAGGATGGGGTCGCGCGGGGCAAGTTCGACAGCGGAAAAGAGGGACATGATGGTTCGACAGTAGTCAAGGAAGGAATGCTGGTGTCGTGGGCGGCGGCGAGCGGAAGGCTTGCCGGCCCGGCGCCTCGCTCGGGGCGGGCGACACGGCCGCAGCCACGCATAACAGCGAGGCTCATCGGCACGCGCAACGCGACATTGTAACGAATCCGGGCGTCGTTTTTGACCCGCCAGCGGCGTTTTTGCCCATAAAGGCGGCACGCGGGATGGTTCGCCGCCTTTGCAAGCGCCGGCCAGGCGGCTTGTGTGCGGCCCGGTGTGGGCGCTTGCCGCGCCGTTGGCTCTGCGACGCGATGCAACGCGACGAGCCGCCGTCCCGCCACCCCGGGCAGCGCCCGCCGCCGGCCACCTCGCCGCTCATGCCGCTCACGCCGCTCACGCCGCTCACGCCGCTCACGCAAAATGCCGCTGGATCAGGCCCCCGCCCGCCCTTTTGCAAAACGCTAGAATAGTCGTTTGCTTGCGGCTGAGGATCCTGCTCCCATGTCCGAACACCACCTGGCCGAAGTCGACGGCACGCTTGACGAATCGAAGTTCGTCTCTTTCGAAGGTTCTCCTTTCCAGCTGTACCAGCCTTATCCGCCCGCCGGCGATCAGCCGGACGCGATCAACACGCTCGTCGAAGGCGTCGAGGACGGGCTCGCGTTCCAGACGCTGCTCGGCGTGACCGGTTCCGGCAAGACGTTCACGATGGCCAACACGATTGCGCGGCTGGGCCGTCCGGCGATCGTATTCGCGCCCAACAAGACGCTCGCGGCGCAGCTTTATTCGGAATTCCGCGAGTTCTTTCCGCGCAACGCCGTCGAGTACTTCGTCTCGTACTACGACTACTACCAGCCGGAAGCCTATGTGCCGCAGCGCGACCTGTTCATCGAAAAAGACTCGTCGATCAACGAGCACATCGAGCAGATGCGCCTGTCGGCCACCAAGAGCCTGATGGAGCGCCGCGACGTGGTGATCGTCGCGACAGTGTCGGCCATTTACGGTATCGGCAATCCGACCGAGTACCACCAGATGATTCTCACGCTGCGCACGGGCGACAAGCTCGGCCAGCGCGACATCATCGCGCGGCTGATCGCGATGCAGTACAACCGCAACGAAGCCGATTTCCAGCGCGGCACGTTCCGCGTGCGCGGCGACACCATCGACATCTTCCCGGCCGAGCATGCCGAGATGGCGCTGCGCGTCGAACTCTTCGACGATGAGGTCGAAACGCTGCAGCTCTTCGATCCGCTCACGGGCCGCGTGCGGCAGAAGATCGTGCGCTTCACCGTGTATCCGTCGTCGCACTACGTGACGCCGCGCGAAACGGTGCTGCGCGCCGTGGAGACGATCAAGGCGGAACTGCGCGAGCGGCTCGAATTCTTCAACCGCGACGGCAAGCTCGTGGAGGCACAGCGGCTCGAGCAGCGCACCCGCTTCGACCTGGAGATGCTCCAGGAACTGGGTTTCTGCAAGGGCATCGAGAACTACTCGCGGCACTTTTCCGGCGCGGCGCCGGGCGAGCCGCCTCCCACGCTCGTCGATTACTTGCCGTCGGACGCGCTGATGCTGCTCGACGAGTCGCACGTGCTGATTGGCCAGCTGAACGGCATGTACAACGGTGACCGTGCGCGCAAGGAGAACCTCGTCGATTACGGGTTCCGGCTGCCGTCCGCACTGGACAACCGGCCGCTCAAGTTCGCCGAGTTCGAACGCAAGATGCGCCAGGTGGTTTTCGTCTCCGCGACGCCCGCCGACTACGAGCAGAAGAAGGCCGGGCAGGTGGCCGAGCAGGTGGTACGGCCCACGGGGCTCGTGGATCCGCAGATCGAAGTGCGGCCGGCGTCGACCCAGGTGGACGACGTGCTCTCCGAGATCAACGAACGCGTGAAAGCCGGCGACCGTGTGCTCGTCACGACGCTCACGAAGCGCATGGCCGAGCAGCTCACCGAGTTCCTCACCGACCATGGCGTCAAGGTGCGCTACCTGCATAGCGACATCGACACGGTGGAGCGCGTCGAGATCATCCGCGACCTGCGGCTCGGCACGTTCGACGTACTGGTCGGCATCAACCTGCTGCGCGAAGGGTTGGACATACCGGAAGTCTCGCTGGTGGCCATTCTCGACGCCGACAAGGAAGGCTTCCTGCGCGCCGAGCGTTCGCTGATCCAGACCATCGGCCGCGCGGCGCGCAACGTGAACGGCAAGGCGATCCTGTACGCGGACCGCATCACCGACTCCATGCGCCGCGCCATCGACGAAACGGAGCGGCGGCGCGCGAAGCAGATCGCCTACAACGAACGCATGGGCATTACGCCGCGCGGCGTGGTGAAGCGCATCAAGGACATCATCGACGGGGTCTACAACGCCGACGAGGCGCGTGCGGAACTGCGCGAGGAGCAGGAGCGCGCGCGGTTCGAGGACATGTCCGAGAAGCAGATTGCGAAGGAGATCAAGCGTATCGAGAAGCAGATGATGGAGTACGCGAAGAATCTCGAGTTCGAGAAGGCCGCCCAGGCGCGCGACCAGCTTGCGCTGCTGCGCCAGCGCGTGTTCGGCGCGAACGTTGGCGATCATGTTGCCGGGGCGGGTTGAGCGACGGAGCTGAGCCGACGCTTATGCCATGGCGCCGGCTGCCATCACCTGCCTTTCACTGTTGAGCCCGGGCTGTCTTGCCACCGCCTGATGTGTCCCGCGCGCTCGGGCATTGCTGCCGCCCGGGCTGTCTCGCCCGTCTCCCTTTCCAGAATGCTCGCTACTGCCACGCCGAAAAACGCGCGGCGGCTAGCGGGAAACCCTCCTGCCGTAAGGCTTTCATGACATTTCGATTTGTTGATGGCGGGGAACGGTGATACACTCGCGCATGTATTGAGAATTGTTCGCATTAGCGTTCTTGCATTAATGTGTTTTGTCTCAGCCTCGTAGATGCAGCCTCATGAAGGCAGCTTCATAAAAACAAGGAGTTTCGATGCAGGTCTCATTTTTCGTGCGCGGCGGTGTCGCCGTTGCGGCAGCGGCTGCGCTTGCAACGGCCGTCACGGCCCAGGCGGCCGAATACCCGATCGGCAAGCAGCAGATCCAGGGCGGTATGGAAATCGGCGCGGTCTATCTGCAGCCAATCACGATGGAACCCGAAGGCATGATGCGCAAGGCGTCGGATTCGGACGTCCATCTGGAAGCCGATATCCATGCCGTGAAGAACAACCCGACGGGTTTTGCGGAAGGCGACTGGATGCCTTACCTGCAGGTGCGCTACGAGCTCACGAAGCCCGGCTCGGCCTACGCGCAGAAGGGCGACCTGATGCCGATGGTGGCGAGCGACGGTCCGCACTATGGCGACAACGTCAAGCTGGCGGGCCCGGGCAAGTACCACCTGACGATCTACGTCGAACCGCCGATGCAGTCCGGCCACATGGCGTTCGGCCGCCACGTCGACAAGGAAACGGGTGTCGGTCCGTGGTTCAAGCCTTTCACGCTCCAGTACGACTTCACGTACGCGGGCATCGGGAAGAAGGGCGGTTACTGATTGGATGGCAGCATCCGGGCGAGTTCGCTTAACCGCGGCCTCGCCCGGCAAGAGTCGTTCGCGCGTCACGCTTTGCTCAGGAAAAGTCGATGGGAATCAACAGAAAGATCGTTTGGGTCGCGCTGGCGGCGATGATGGCGGGCACTGCCTACGCGGAAGATCTGCCCACCTTCAAGCTGGAAATGGCGGACGGCAAGCTGAACCCCGCGCGCATCGAGGTGCCGGCGGGCAAGCGCATCAAGATCGAGGTGCGTAACACGGGCAAGGGCGCCGCCGAGTTCGAGAGCGTGCAACTGCGCAAGGAAAAGGTGCTGGCTCCCGGCGCCGATTCGTTCGTCGTGATCGCGCCGCTGTCGCCCGGCGAATACAAGTTTTTCGACGACTTTCATCAGCAGGCGCAGGGCGTGATCGTCGCGAAGTAATCGCGCGGTTGCAGCGAAGCAAAGCAGCAGGAGAATTTTCGATGGGTCAGATTCTGTTCGTCGTATGGCGGGAGAGCGTCGAGGCGCTGCTCGTCGTGGGCATTCTCTATGCGTGGCTGAAAAACGGCGACGAAGACGCGCAGCGCGGCATCCCGTATCTGTGGACGGGCGTCGGTCTGGGCGTGCTCGCGGCCGTGGCGCTCGGCGCGGCACTCGTGGGCTTCACGGAGGTGCTCTCCGGCGACGCGCAGGACTATTTCCAGACCGCGATGGTGCTCATTGCGTGCGTGCTGATCGTGCAGATGGTGCTCTGGATGAAAAAGCACGGCCGCACGCTCAAGCGCGACATGGAGCAGTCGCTGGCACTGAGCGCGCGCGACTCGAACTGGTGGGGCGTCGCGGCGCTCGTGGCGCTCGCCATTGCACGCGAGGGTAGCGAGACCGTGATCTTCCTGTATGGCATTGGCTTCGGGCAGTCGGGTCACGTGGACGCGAGCCAGATTCTCGCGGTCGTGATTGGACTTGGGCTGGCGTTCCTCACGTTCTATCTGCTGCAACTGGGCGGCAAGGTGTTCTCGTGGCGCCACTTCTTCCGTGTCACCGAAATCATGCTGCTGTTCCTCGGTGCGGGCCTGTTCCAGACCGGCGTCGACAAGTTGATCGACAAGGAACTGCTGCCCACGCTCGTGGACCAGGTCTGGAATACGTCCGCGCTGCTCGATGATTCGAGCACCTTCGGTTCGCTCGTCGCCACGCTGACCGGTTATCGCGCGCATCCCGCATTGATGAACCTGATCGCTTATGCCGTCTACTGGGGCGTGGTGTGGCTGCTCGTGCGCCGCGCGAGCCGTCAACCGCTCCAGACAGCGGGACGGCCGGCATGAGCTGCGTTCCTGCCGGCACGACGCGCAGCGCTCGCGGCGGTCGGCTTGCTGCCGTCGGTCATTGGATGCAGCGCCACGGCGCGTTGATTCGGGGCATCCAGTGGGTCGTGGTGGCGGTCTACGCGTTCCTGATTCTCGTGCCGGCCTTCACGCCGCTGCCCGACGAGACCGCGCATCTGTGGAACAACCTCACGCTCGCGGCGCAATTCGTGTTCTGGGGCATCTGGTGGCCGTTCGTGCTGCTCTCGATGGTGCTGCTCGGCCGCGTGTGGTGCGGCGTGCTGTGTCCCGAAGGCGCGCTCTCCGAATTCGCGAGCCGCTTCGGCCGCGGCCGCGCCATTCCGCACTGGATGCGCTGGGGCGGCTGGCCGTTCGTCGCCTTCGGGCTCACTACCATCTACGGGCAGATGGTGAGCGTCTATCAGTATCCGAAGGCCGTGCTGCTCGTGCTGGGCGGATCGACGGTGGGCGCCATGGTGATCGGCGTGCTCTACGGACGCGAGAAGCGGGTGTGGTGCAAGTACCTGTGTCCGGTCAACGGTGTGTTCTCGCTGCTCGCGCGGCTGGCACCGTTTCACTACAAGGTCGACGAAGACGCGTGGCGACGCTCGTACAAGGCCGGCGAGCATGGCCACCGCGTGATTCCCGTGAATTGCGCGCCGCTTGTGCCGCTGCGCAACATGAAGGGTTCCGCCGCGTGTCACATGTGCGGTCGCTGCAGCGGGCACCGCGATGCGATCGAACTGACGTGGCGCTCGCCGTCGAACGAAATCGTGCAACTCGGCGACCGGCAAGCGAGTGGATGGGACACGGCGCTCGTACTGTACGGTCTGCTTGGCATTGCGATTGGCGCGTTTCACTGGACGGCATCGACGTGGTTCGTCGATCTCAAGCAGTTCTTTGCGACGTGGCTGGTCGATCGCGACATCACGTGGCCGCTGGAAACCAACGCGCCGTGGTTCCTGTTCACGCATTACCCCGAGCAGAACGATGTGTTCTCGTGGCTCGACGGCACGATGGTGATCGGCTATATCCTCGCGACGGGGTTGGTCTACGGCACGGCGCTGCTCGCGTTGCTGTCGGCGGGGACGCGCATGCTCGGTCGTTTCCAGGCCACACGTCTTCATCACCTGGTGCAGGCGTTGATTCCGCTCGCGGGCGCGGGCGTGTTCCTCGGCCTCTCGGCAACGACGCTTTCGCTGCTGCGCGCCGAGCACGTACCGCTCTGGTGGGCGTCGGATCTGCGCATCGCGATTCTTGCTGTCTCCAACGCCTGGAGCGCGTGGCTGGCCTGGCTCGTGACGCGCCGCTACAGCGCAAACCTCTTGCAGCGTGGCGCTGCCATACTGTGGTTCATCGCGGCGCTCGCCGTCGTCGACAGCGCGTGGTGGCTGATGTTCTGGGGCTGGGCGCGGTGATGGAGCGGAACGCGTAGGGCGCTAGAGACGCTGTCCGCGCTCAGGGCAATTCGCTGGCATTGCCAGGATTGCATCGCTCGGCGTCGAACCCTTTCGCCGGACCGTGGGCGCACGAACAACGTGGCGCTGAAGACGTCCAGAAAAAGCCGCAGGAAGGTACGTACCTCCTGCGGCTTTTTGCCGATTGAATGGTTGTTGCCATGTCCAACCGTCGAGCGCCTTGATGGCTCGACGGCGACGCAGAGGGAACCAAAAAAGCGGCCTGGCTGGCTGCGACGGTTGATGTGTGTTTGCGCGAAGGGGTCTGGTATCCGTGCAAAACCGTCGTGACTGGCTAATGCCTAACACCTCTCGAGGAGGTGGTCCCCACAATACCCTGTGCTATTCCGTAACTATTTCGTGACTATTTGGTGAGAATCAGCTTGCCGAGACGCGTGGCGCGCAGCTGGTACGTCTCGCCGTTGTGCGTGATGCTGACGTGGCTGCGTCCCTGCAATAGCGTTTCGCTGTTCACGACGCGGTCGCTTGCGGCCGCCGCCCGGCCTTTCGTTTCGGCGGGGCCATTTGCCGCCGTCGTGATGGCCTTCTGACGGTCCCCGGCGAGCGTGCTCGCCGTGATGGTGGGACGGCGCGGGCCGCTGGTGGAAGAGCGCGTCATGTCATTCATTGCGTCACCGCGTGTTGATTTGTTGAGTTGATTCTAAATGATAATGGTTCGCATTTCCTAGTCTAATGAATTGATTGAAACCGAATGTCGATAGGCATGGTTCATCGTGGCGGGCGCCCGTATGACGCCCCGCCCAGTCCGCTCGTTTAGTGCACCGAATCCGGTTCGCCGCCGCCCAGCATGTACTGGCGGATCAGCCGTACCGTATCGATGTCCGATTCCCGATACGCCGACTTCACGATCTCCTCCGTCTGCCGCGAATCCGCGTCGAGCGCGGCGGGGAGGGTGGTGCGGTACTCGAAGCGCAGGAACAGTTGCAGCTCGTCGGGCTGCTCGATGGTCATGGTGAGCGAGCCGCCCACGTGCGCTTCCGTTGCGAGGATGTCGTAACGGACGCTCTCGTTGGGCACGAGCGTGACACGGTCGCGCACCGTGGCGTGCCCGTAGTGCAGTTCGCGTTCCAGCGTGCTTTCGGTGCGCGACAGGATCGTGCAGCTGTCCAGTCCGAGCACGAACAGTTGCGGTTGTTCGGCACGCAGCACCAGACCGTCCCAGAGCTGTTCGCGCGTCATCGTATCGACGAACGGGTTCAGCGGGTCGTTTACCTGGATCAGATGTTCGAAGTTCAAAACTGCAGTTTCCTCTAAAGACACCCGGCGTAAAGCGGATTCATGCGACCTCGTGCAGCCTTACGCGGCCTCACGCGCGGCGCTAAAAAAGGCCTCAGGCCGCGGCGAGTCCCGTGCGGATCGCGATCGGTCGGCTGAGCACCTTGTGCACCGGACACGCATTGGCGATCTGCAACAGCCGTTCGCGCTGCTCGTCGGACAGATTGCCTTCAAGGACGATCTGCCGGTCGATAGTCGAGCCACTGTCGCCGGTTTCGAGTGAAAGCTTTACACGCACGTTTTCGAGCGGCCAACCCTTGCGCTCGGCATACATCTTCAACGTGATCGACGTGCAGGCACCGAGGCTCGAGAGCAGCAGCGCGAAAGGCGCGGGGCCGCGGTCGCCGCCGCCTGCCGATGCGGGTTCGTCGGCGAGCCACGTGTGCGTGCCGTCGTCGAAGAAAACCTGAAAGGGCTCCGGGCCGGTGTGGGCGGTGACTACAGTGTCTGCCATGCGCGTGTTCCTGAAAACGGTAACGGGGCGCGCCGCGGGCGCGGCGAGCCCCTATTGTGACGGAAAGTGCTGCGGCTTGCGGCGCTCGCGCACGGCGCTCAGTGTGCGATCTGCCCCATGCGGCCGGCCTGGTAGTCGAACACTGCCTGGCGGATTTCATCTTCGGTGTTCATGACGAAGGGGCCGTAGCGCACCACCGGCTCGTTGAGCGGCACGCCGCCGATCAGCAGCACATCGAGCGGTTCGTCGCCTGCGGCGAGCGTCACCGCGTCGCCGTCGTTGCCGAAGATCACCATCTGCTGCGCACCGATTTCCTGACCGTCGGCGCCGTAGCGCCCCATTCCCGACAGCGCGTAGGCGAACACGCGATACTCGCGCGGCACCGGCTGCTCGATGCGCGCGCCGGGCTGCAGCGTGTAGTGCTGATACAGGATCGGCGTGCGCGTTTCGATGGCCGCCTTCACGCCGAGCGCCTCGCCCGCAATCACTCGCGCGCGCACTTTGCCGTCCGCGGAGGTCGCCACGGGAATGCGCGCCGACGGAATCTCCTGATAGCGCGGCGCGATCATCTTGTCTGTGCGCGGCAGGTTCACCCAAAGCTGCAGCCCGTGCACGCGCCCGCCGCGGCGCGTGAATTCCTCACCTGGCATCTCGCTGTGCACGACGCCCGCGCCTGCGGTCATCCATTGCACGTCGCCGGGCCGTAGCGTGCCCGAATGCCCGGCCGAATCCTTGTGGCCGAATTCGCCTTCGAGCATGTAGGTCACGGTTTCGAAACCACGATGCGGATGGTCCGGCGCGCCACGGGCTTCGCCCGGCGCGTAGTCGACCGGTCCCATTTCGTCGAGCAGCAGGAACGGGTCGAAGTCCATCAACATGCGTGTGGGAAACGGGCGGTGGACGATGAAGCCGCCGCCCTCGGTCGTGCGAACAGCGGGATGCGTGCGTTCGATCGTGCGTATCGTGGTCATCGATATGTCACCTCAAAAAAGGGGGAATAGCGTTATTTCTGAAACACCCGGCTATTATAGGAACGGTCTTTACGGCCTTCAGCCGCCCTGCGCGCAATGGATTGTCCTGCTCATGGAACAATGAGATGAAGATCGATTCCCACAACCTGAACGACCTGATGTACTTCTCGCAGGTCGTGGAGCACGGCGGCTTTTCCGCGGCGGAACGCGTGCTCGGCATTTCGAAGTCGCGGCTCTCGCGCCGGCTTTCCGAACTGGAGGCGTCGCTCGGCGTGCGCCTCTTGCAGCGCTCTACGCGCAAGCTCGCGTTGACCGAGGCCGGGCAATTGTTCTACGGACACTGCCAGGCCATGCTGAGCGAGGCGCAGGCGGCCGTGAACGTGGTGCAGTCGCTGCGTGCCTCGCCGCGCGGGACGGTGCGGGTGAGCGTGCCGGTCACGCTTTCGCAGACCATTCTGTCGCGCGCCATTCCGGACTTCATGATTCGTTATCCGGAAGTGCGCGTGGTGATGCGTGTGACCAATCGCGTGGTCGATCTCTTCGAAGACTCGGTCGACGTCGCGTTGCGCGTGCGCTCGGACCCTCCTGAGAACGCCAACATCGTCGTGCGGCCGCTGTGGCGAACCGAGCAGATGCTGGTGGGCGCGCCGAGTCTCTTGAGCCAGAACGCGCCGCCGCTCACGCCGGCGGATCTCTCGCGTTTCGACACGCTCGACACGCCGACCACCGACGGCCGTCACATGTTCCAGCTCATCGCACCGGATGGCACGCGCCACACTCACGAGCACGAACCGCGCCTCATCACGGCGGATCTGTCGACCATCCGCGAAGCGGCGCTCTCGGGTCTTGGCATCGCCGCGTTGCCGGAGATGATGTACGGCGCGGCGCTGCGAACAGGCAAGCTTTCGCCGGTGATGTCGGGCTGGACCCTGCCGACGCCGCAGCTCTACGCTGTCTTCCTCTCGCGCCAGGGGATGGTGCCTGCGGTACGCGCGTTCGTGGATTACCTCGTCGAAGTGCTGGGCACGAGCGATGCCCACGGCGAGTGTCCTCTGCACGAGGACGTGATGGCTGCGGCCGCGGCGAACGCGGCGGCCAGTCGGGACAGTGCGCGTGCGGCGGCGGGTGAACATGCAAGCGCGAAGCCTAAGACCGAGGTGGCATAACGCCACAGCTGCACGCTGCATGCGCAGCCGTCAATGTCGCGAGGCCACGCGCAGCAGGCCTTTTCGCCGGCGCTCATTTCTTTTGTCATTTAAGCGTCGCCGGCAATCACTTCTTTCAATTGCTCAATGCTTGAATGCGCGCGGCACGAGGCCTATATTGAGGGTGCCTTTCGCCAAGCCTGTTGCTTGAGCGGGAGTTGATGGCAGCTATCATAGCGAGCCTTCTAGGGCAGAGCACAACCGTGGCAATCACGGCACGTTGCATGCGTTCGCGCCAGCCACGTCAATGGCTGACGAGTCCGCCGCCCGAATGCGCCGCGTGCGCACGAAAAAAGGCCTTCATCTGACGATGAGGGCCTTTTACTTTGTGTGGGCTCGTTGCGTGTTGCGCAGATGTATCGCTTCGAGCCAGCGGGCGTTTAGCGCGCGTTCGGATCGGTCACGAAACCGATCTTCGTCAACCCGCCCGCCTGCGCGGCGGACATCACCTGCGCCACTTTCTCGTAGGGCACCTTGCGGTCGGCGTTCAGGTGCAGTTCGGGCTGCGGCTGCTGTTGGGCCGCGGCCGCGATCTTCGCGCGCAACGTGTCGAGATCCACCGGCGTCTTGTCCCACACGATCGTGCCGTCGGCCTGCACCGACACACTCACTTGCGCAGGCTTCGTCTCTTCTTTCTGGCTGCTCGCATGCGGCAGGTCGATCTTCACGGCGTGACGGATCACGGGAATGGTGACCATGAAGACGATCAGGAGAACCAACATGACGTCGACGAGCGGCGTCATGTTGATCTCGTTCATCAGGCCGTCGTCATCGTCGGCGGCGAAGGGGCTCATTGCCATGGGATGCCTCGCCTCTCGTTACTGACCGCGCGCGGCGAGCCGCAGATTGTTCTTCGACGACGACAGCTGCGTGCCCGTCACGAAGAACGCATGCAGACCGTGTGCGAAACGCTTCAGCTTGCTCACGACCGCCTTGTTGGCGCGCGTGAGCGCGTTGTAGCCGAGCACCGCCGGAATCGCGACGAAGAGGCCGAACGCGGTCATGATGAGCGCTTCGCCCACGGGGCCGGCCACCTGGTCGATGGACGTCTGTCCCGTCGCGCCGATGGTGAGCAGCGCGTGATAGATGCCCCACACCGTGCCGAACAGACCCACGAACGGCGCCGTGCTGCCCACGGAGGCGAGCACCGCAAGCCCGCTTTGCATGCGCGAGATGGATTCGTCCATCGTGTCGTTGAGGCACCGGGTGATCCAGTCCGATACGTCCATGCGATCGTGCAGATGCGGCTGCGTCTGATGATGATGCTCCGAGGCTTCCTGGCCCGAGAGCGCCAGCGCGAGGAACGGATTGTCGGCGCGTGTGCCGCTGCCGAGCTTGCGCACGCCGTCGGCGAAATCGCCGGAATGCCAGAACGCCTGTTCGGCGTGCTTCGTGAGTCGCTTCAGACGCATCACGTTCCAGCTCTTCAGCGCGATCACGCTCCACGACAGCACCGACATCACCGTGAGCGCGATGGCAATACCACGCGTCACGAAATCCCCTTGCGCCCAGACGTGGGCGATACCGTAGTTCTGCATTTCGATCCTCTTGTTTTGCGTGCCGGTGTCGGCAAAAGCGGCTTCAGTCGTGCAGGCTGAAGTCGAAAGGCTGGGTGTAGGCGGCACGCACCGGTTCGCCGTTTTCCAGGTACGGCTTGCAGGTGCTGTCGCGCATGGCGTCGAGCGCGGCGTCGTCGAGCCGGCTGTAGCCGCTGCTTTTCTTCAGCTCGACGTTCTCGATCGAACCCGTGAGGCCCACTACGAAGCGCACGTAGGCGATGCCTGTCTCGCCGCGGCGCTTCGAGAGGGCGGGGTAGTCGGGCTGGGCAATGCGGCAATCCAGATGCGAGACGTTGCGAGGCGCGTTCAGGGCCATGGCCTGCCTGGCAGGCGCCGACGGTGCGGCCGCGGGGCTTGAGGGCGCCGCAGGCGTGGTCGCAGGAGCCGGCGTGGCCGCGGGGCCCGGCGCCGGCGTTGCGTCCTGAGCCGAAGGCGCCGCTGTTTGCGGCAACGGCGTCGGTGCAGGCTTGGGCACCACCTTCTGCTGAGGCTTGGGCGGCGTTTTGGTTTTTTCGCGTACGACGGGCGGCGCAGGCCTCGGCTCCGGCGTCGACTGGATCGCGGCCGGGGCCGCCGCCGCTTCGGGCCGCAGCAACTCGGCAGTAATGGTGTGCGACTCGAGCGCGAGCGGCTGGGCGTTCTCGTTGCGCACGCGCAGCGCGACGGCCAGCAGCGCGGCATGGATGGCGGCCACAGCCGCGACCGCAACGACAACGCGGGGCTTCATGCGAAAGGAGGGAGCCGGGTTCATGCCGGCATGGAGACTGAAAACCTGCATGTTAGCGTGGTCGCGTGGCCGGGCGCTCGACGAAAAGGCGGCTTTTCGCAAAGTGCGGCGTCATTTGTGGAAGATCAGCAGAGAAATGCACAGCGTCATGACGAAACCCATCAGCAATTCCATCCCGGACTCCTCGTCGAGAATGAGCGTCAGCTGGCTGGTTTCGGAACTGGCTTGCTGTCGGTGGTGAAGAGAAGCGCGAAGCGGTGCGTACGGTGGGTACGTCACGCGCCTGGGAGCGGCGCTTCAGTGAAACGTGTACCTCAGCGCTCGTGGCGCAACGCGATGCTCACGTTGAATCCGCGGGGCCGGCTGTCCCGGCGCGCGCTGCATTGCCGGGTGGGGCGCCGAAGCCGTGTCATGCCGCTTTGCGTCCGTAGAACGTAACTGCGGCCGTGACGGGCTGCGCGGCCGGACGACCGTGTGCTACGCCGCACTGGCTCGCGCAGACACCGCTCTCGGCCATGATCTGGCGGACGGTTTCCTCGCACTTGCCGCAGCACGTCGCCACGCCAAGCTCGAACTGGAGCTCCTCGAACGTGTCGACGCCTTCCGCAATGGATGCGCGAATCTTCCGGTCGGAAACAGACTTGCAGACACAGACGATCATGGCTTGAGTGATAGCTAACGTTAATGCGAATTATTATCATTATGTTGGGTGCATTTGGCAAGCCCCGGCCCTCTCCCCAGAAGGGATTTTTGTAACAAAACCAGTCACATGCGAGTGGATGGGGCGAGAGTGGGGCGACAGCGGCCTGCTGAGTGGCCTGCTGAGTGAGGCTGCTGAGGCGCCTGTGGGCGTGTCGGTCGACGGGGCGGCGGGGCCTTCTGGCCCCTCGGTGGCCCAGCGGCGGCGGGCCTTGCGGGCCGCAGGCGCTGAGCGGGTCGGTTGTGTCTCGTGGGAAGAGCGGCAGCCCTCAGGCCGCTTGCGGCGCCGTCGCGGTTCGTCGCGACGGAATATCGACGCTTTCCACCGGTGCGTCGATTTGTAGCAGTGTGAGTGCCAACTGACGCAGATGGGCCCCATCGCCCGTCGAGCAGAACCGCGGCGGCAATGGTGCGGCGGCGGATTCGGCCAGCAAATCGTGCTGGGCGAGCACGCGTTCAAGCTGGCGCGCAATGGCCACGCTCGTGTCGATGAGCGTCATGCGTTCGCCCACGATGTCGCGGATGGTGGCATCGAGAAACGGATAGTGCGTACAGCCCAGCACGAGCGTGTCCGCGCCGGCCTCGAGCATCGGCGCGAGGTAGCCCTCGAGCCGCGCCCGCATCTCGGGCGAGCCGACGTCGCAGCGTTCGATGGCTTCCACGAGCCCGTGCCCGGGCTGGCACAGAAAGCGGCAGTCGGCGCCGTGGCGCTGGAGCAGTGCCTGAAAGCGTGCGCTTGCCAGCGTGACCTGGGTCGCGAGCACGCCCACCACGCGCGACTTCGACTGCTGCACGGCAGGCTTGATACCGGGTTCCACGCCGACGAGCGGCACGGAAAGCTTCTCGCGCACCAGTGCGATTGACTCCGCCGTCGCCGTGTTGCAGGCCACCACGAGTGCCTTCGCGCCTTGCGCCACGAGCCACGAGCAGATGGCGAGCGTGCGGTCGGCGATGAAGTCGGCGTCGCGTGCGCCGTAAGGGGCGTAGCGGGAGTCAGCGGCGTAGATGATCGATTCGCCGGGCAGCATCGCGCGCACCGCGCGCAAGACGGAGAGGCCGCCCAGCCCCGAATCGAAGATGCCGACCGGTGCCTGGCGAAGCAGGGACGGGCCGGACGTGACGGCGGGCGCGAGCGCGCCCAGGTTCGGGCTCATATCGGATTAGACGGATCAGGACTCGGCGGAACCCATGGCGGACTGCTGGTAGTTCTGAATGCCGACCTTGTCGATGAGATCGAGCTGGGTTTCGAGCCAGTCGATGTGTTCTTCGGTGTCGTCGAGAATCTTCACGAAGATTTCGCGCGAGACGAAATCGCGCACCGACTCGCAATACGCGATGGCTTCCTTGCAGGTGGCCTGCGAGCCCTGTTCGAGCTTCAGGTCGCACTCGAGGATTTCCTTCGTTTCCTCGCCCACGAGCAGCTTGTGCAGGTCTTGCAGGTTCGGCAGCCCGTCGAGCATGAAGATACGTTCGATCAGCCAGTCGGCGTGCTTCATCTCGCCGATCGACTCGTCGTACTCGTGCTTGCCGAGTTTCTCGAGGCCCCAATGCTTGTACATCCGTGCATGCAGGAAATACTGATTGATCGCGGTGAGCTCGTTCTTCAACTGCGCATTCAGATATTCGAGGACTTTCTTGTCGCCTTGCATGGTGATGTTCCTTGTGTCTTTTAGGGGCTTCGGCAAGATTTCAGCCGGGGTTTCGACCGAGGTTCTCAACGATAAACGCTGGAACCGCAAAAGCCAAGGCCGGCGGCCTTACTGGCCATTCCCGAACGCACCAGGGCCAGCCGCTACGGCTGGCCCTGGTGCGTTGCAGGCGCTCTTGCGGGCGCCGCGTTCAGACACGTTCAGACCGGGTTCAAACCAGGATTCAGGCCGTGGCGACCGGAATCTTGCCGATCTTCGCCTGCCATTCCTTCGGACCGGTCTGGTGTACCGACGTGCCGGTCGAATCGACGGCCACGGTCACGGGCATGTCCTGCACGTCGAACTCGTAGATCGCTTCCATGCCGAGGTCTTCGAACGCGAGTACCTTCGCACCGCGAATCGCCTTCGACACGAGGTACGCCGCGCCGCCCACGGCCATCAGGTAAGCGGCCTTGTGCTTACGAATTGCCTCGATGGCCACCGGGCCGCGCTCGGCCTTGCCGATCATCGAGATGAGGCCCGTTTGCGCGAGCATCATTTCCGTGAACTTGTCCATGCGCGTCGCCGTGGTGGGGCCGGCCGGGCCCACCACTTCGTCGCGTACCGGATCGACCGGACCGACGTAATAGATCACGCGGTTCGTGAAGTCCACGGGCAGCTTCTCGCCCTTCGCGAGCATGTCGGCGATGCGCTTGTGCGCGGCGTCGCGGCCCGTGAGCATCTTGCCCGAGAGCAGCAGCGTCTGGCCCGGCTTCCAGCCCGCGACTTCCTCGGGCGTGAGCGTGTTGAGGTCCACGCGCTTGCTCGTTTCCGTGTTCGGCTGCCACTGGACCTTCGGCCAGGCGTCGAGCGAGGGCGGTTCGAGTTTCGCGACGCCGGAGCCGTCGAGCGTGAAGTGCGCGTGACGCGTAGCCGCGCAGTTCGGGATGATGGCGATCGGCTTGGACGCGGCGTGCGTCGGCGCAGCCATGATCTTCACATCGAGCACGGTAGCGAGGCCGCCCAGGCCCTGAGCGCCGATGCCGAGCGCGTTGACCTTCTCGTGCAGTTCCACGCGCAGTTCCTCGATCCAGTCCTGCGGGCCGCGCGCGATGATCTCCTGAATGTCGATCGGGTCCATCAGCGATTCCTTTGCCATCAGCATCGCCTTCTCTGCGGTGCCGCCGATGCCGATGCCGAGCATGCCCGGCGGGCACCAGCCCGCGCCCATCGTCGGCACGGTCTTGAGCACCCAGTCGACGATCGAATCCGACGGGTTGAGCATGGCGAACTTCGACTTGTTTTCCGAGCCGCCGCCCTTGGCCGCCACCTGCACGTCGACCTTGTCGCCCGGCACGATCTCGTAGTGGATCACGGCGGGCGTGTTGTCCTTCGTGTTCTTGCGGGCGCCCTCGGGCGGATTCACGATCGAGGCGCGCAGCACGTTGTCGGGATGCGTGTAACCGCGGCGCACGCCTTCGTTGATCATGTCGGTGACGCTCATGGTGGCGCCGTCCCACCGCACGTCCATGCCGACCTTCACGAACACCGTCACGATGCCCGTGTCCTGGCAGATCGGGCGGTGGCCTTCGGCGCACATGCGGCTGTTGGTGAGGATCTGCGCGATGGCGTCCTTCGCCGCGGGGCTCTGTTCGAGCTCATAGGCGCGGCCGAGCGCCTGGATGTAGTCGAGCGGATGGTAGTAGCTGATGTACTGCAGAGAATCCGCAATGCTCTGGATCAGGTCTTCCTGTTTGATGACGGTCATGACTAGGCTCAGTGGGGACGGGGACAACGTTGTGCCGGCAGGGCACGGCGTTGTTCGCCGTGCCCTGCCGGCGAATTCAGTGTTGTGTATCGATGGCGGCGGGGGCCGCAGCAGCGGGCTGACGCGCCGCGAGTTCGTGAAAGTGCTCGGGATGCGTGCTCGTGGTCAACCGGTCGATCCACGCCATCACGAGCGCCGACACGAGGAACGCGCCGTGGATGATGACCTGCCACATCACCGTGTGCGTGGAGTGCTTGTCGGGATCGATGAACGTCTTGAGCAGATGGATCGACGAGATGCTGATGAGCGCCATGGCGAGCTTCACCTTGAGCACGCCGGCGTTCACGTGGTCGAGCCATTCGGGCTCGTCGGGATGGCCTTCCACGCCGAGCCGCGACACGAAGGTCTCGTAGCCGCCGATGATCACCATGACGAGCAGGTTCGAGATCATCACCACGTCGATCAGGCCGAGCACGATCAGCATGATGCTGGTCTCGTCGAGCGACATGGAGGCCGTCACCAGATGCCAGACCTCTTTGAGGAAGAGGACCACGTACACGCCTTGCGCGACGATGAGGCCGAGATAGAGCGGCACCTGCAGCCAGCGGCTCATGAAAATCAGCCGGGGGAGCGGACGCATGGGCCGGCGGGCGCCGGTTAGCGGGTCGGGACGTGCAGCGGACATAGACAGTGACGGTATAGGCAGGTGGCGCTGGCGGGTCGGCAACGGGCCGGTTAATGGGCCAGTCAGCGGGCCGGTTAATGGGCCAGTCAATGGGCCGGTCAGCGGACCGTTGCGCCGCAATTCGCGGTACGGGCCGGCGGCGCACGTGAAGGGCGCTGCGCGGCGGGCGCGTTATTGTACAGCGTGGCGGACATCGACCGCCGCGGCGCGGGCGACGCGCGCCGTGTTTGCGCGTCATGTCTTGCTGTCGTCGATGCGGCCGCTCAGGTGCCGCGGTCATTCACGACCATTCAAGAGGTCACAGGCGGCACCCGCCTGCTCTTGAGGCTCGCGAGCGCGATGCCCGCCACCACGCAGGCAAGCGCTACACCGTGCGCGAGCGTGGGGCGCTCGCCGAGAAACACGATGCCGTAGGCCGCCGCGGCCACCGGCAATACCGCGCTGAACACGCCGGCCAGACTGCCAGGCACATGCCGGATTCCCTTCATCCACAGCCAGAACGAAAAGATGCTGGCCGACAGCGCGTACCAGAGCGCGAGCGCCCAGATGCCGGCCGGCACGGCGGCGAAATGGAACTGTGCGAGCGGCGCGATGCCGAAGGGCAGCATGAGCAACAGACCGAAGAAATGCGTGTAGGCGCAGATGTCGATGGGCGCGAGGGTCTGGGTAAGGCGCCGCGACAGGATCACGTAAAGCGACTCGCAGCACACGGCGCCGAGCACCATCAGGTTGCCGGCCACGGAAGATGCCGCCTCGCCGCCGGCTGCGTCACTGGCATGGGCAAGATTGATGACCACGACGCCCACCACGGCGAGCGCGATGGAAGCGAGTGCGCGGCCGTCGGGCCGCTCGCGCAGGAAGAGCCACGAAAACAGTGCGACGACGGCGGGAATGGTGCTCGTGATCACGCCGGCCGCGACCGCGCTCGTGCGATGCACGCCGTTGAGCATGAGCAGCGTAAACCCGAATGTACCGAACAGCGCCTGAAGGAACAGATTGAACCATTCGCCCCGTTTCACCTGTTTCATCTTCGACAGGCGCAAGAGCGGCCACAGCACGGCCATGGCGATCACGAAACGCAGGAGCGCAAAGAAGGGGACGGGAACAAAGGCGACGATCGATTTGCCGATGCCGACATTGCTGCCCACGAGCAGCATGGCGGCGATGAGAAACAGCGCGTATCGGTTCAAGCTTCAATCCGGTGGGCAGGTCAGTTAGCATTGTAAGAGCCTGCTTACGAGGGCGCATAGCGCGATCTCGCGCGTACCGAAGCGAGGGCGTTCGGAGCGCCGCGGCTCACGCGTAAGTGCTCGGTAAGTTACCGCGCTTATCGTTGCAGGCGGACGGGGCGGTGGCCGCCGCGGTTCTGCCATGGTGCAGTGCCGCATGCGGCGCCGCATGTCGTACCGTTTCGCGGCGCATCGGGTGGTTCGCTCATCGAGCGTTCACGGATGCCATGCGCGAGGGTTGGAGACAGATACGGACGGTCCGCCATGAGCGGCGCCGCCAAAGATACGGTGCGCAGCATGCGTACCACAACGGTTTCACGTTTCATCTTCACCAAGGGGTAGTCGATGTCTGCGATTGAATCGGTTCTTCAGGAACGCCGTGTGTTTCCGCCGCCCGCCGCCATGACGGCGAGCGCATCCGTGCCCGGCATGGATGCCTACCTCGCACTCGTAGCGGAAGCGGAGCGCGATTACGAAGGTTTCTGGGCGCGTCTTGCACGCGAGACGCTCACGTGGAAGAAGCCTTTCACGAAGGTACTCGACGAGTCGAATGCGCCGTTCTACACGTGGTTCGAGGACGGCGAACTCAACGCGTCGTACAACAGCCTCGACCGCCACGTCGAAGCGGGCAACGGCGAGCGCGTCGCCGTGATCTTCGAGGCTGACGACGGCACGGTCACCCCGGTCACCTATAGCGATCTGCTTGGGCGCGTGTGCCGCTTCGCCAATGCGCTCAAGAAGCGCGGCATCAAGAAGGGCGACCGCGTGGTGATCTACATGCCGATGTCGATCGAAGGCATCGTCGCCATGCAGGCCTGCGCGCGCATCGGCGCCACGCACTCGGTCGTGTTCGGCGGGTTCTCGTCGAAGTCGCTCAACGAGCGGCTCGTCGACGTGGGCGCCACCGCGCTCGTGACTTCCGACGAGCAGATGCGCGGCGGCAAGGCGCTGCCGCTCAAGAACATTGCCGACGAAGCGCTCGCCATGGGCGGCTGCGAGGCCGTGAAGAGCGTGATCGTCTATCGCCGCACGGGCGGCAAGGTGGCCTGGGACGAAGGCCGCGACCTCTGGATGCACGAGGTCGTTGCGAACGAGTCCGACACCTGCGCGCCCGAATGGGTAGGCGCCGAGCATCCGCTCTTCATCCTCTATACGTCGGGCTCCACGGGCAAGCCGAAGGGCGTGCAGCACAGCACGGGCGGCTTCCTGCTGTGGGCGGCCCAGACCATGAAGTGGACCTTCGACTGGAAGCCCAACGACATCTTCTGGTGCACGGCCGACATCGGCTGGATCACGGGCCACAGCTACATCACCTACGGCCCGCTCGCGATGGGCGGCACGCAGGTCGTGTTCGAAGGCGTGCCGACGTACCCGAACGCCGGCCGCTTCTGGGACATGATCGCGAAGCACAAGGTGAACGTGTTCTACACGGCGCCTACGGCGATCCGCTCGCTCATCAAGGCCGCTGAAGCGGATGCGAAGGTGCATCCGAAGAGCTACGACCTGTCGAGCCTGCGCATTCTCGGCACCGTGGGCGAGCCGATCAATCCGGAAGCCTGGGTCTGGTACCACGAGAACGTGGGCGGCGCGCGCTGCCCGATCGTGGACACGTGGTGGCAAACCGAGACGGGCGGCCACATGATCACGCCGCTGCCGGGCGCAACGCCGCTCGTGCCGGGCTCGTGCACGCTGCCGCTGCCGGGCATCACGGCCGCGATCGTCGACGAAACGGGCCAGGACGTACCGAACGGGCAGGGCGGCATCCTCGTGGTCAAGCGGCCGTGGCCTTCCATGATCCGCACCATCTGGGGCGACCCGGAGCGCTTCAAGAAGAGCTATTACCCCGAGGAACTGGGCGGCAAGCTCTATCTCGCAGGCGACGGCAGCGTGCGCGACAAGGAGACCGGCTACTTCACGATCATGGGCCGCATCGACGACGTGCTGAACGTTTCCGGCCACCGCCTCGGCACCATGGAGATCGAGTCCGCGCTCGTCGCGAACCCGCTCGTGGCGGAAGCAGCTGTGGTGGGCCGTCCCGACGACACGACCGGCGAGGCCGTGGTCGCGTTCGTGGTGTTGAAGCGCGCACGTCCTGAGGGCGAGGAAGCCGTGAAGCTCGCCAACGAACTGCGCGCCTGGGTCGGCAAGGAGATCGGGCCGATCGCCAAGCCTAAGGACATCCGCTTCGGCGAGAACCTGCCCAAGACGCGCTCGGGCAAGATCATGCGACGCCTGCTGCGCTCCCTCGCAAAGGGCGAAGCGATTACGCAGGACGTGTCGACGCTCGAGAACCCGGCGATTCTCGAACAGCTCGGCGAGTCGGCGTGAAGTAACGATCTGAGGCACCAGCCTGATCCACCGGCCTGACGCAAAGAGCAGGCCAAAAAAACGCGCTGCGCGGACAATCCCGATTGCCTGCGCAGCGCGTTTTTGCTACATAGGCGCATGACCGCGCCGCACCTCTCTTCCCGAACCCCGATCAATCCCTTGCCCGAGCCGCCTGTGGTCACGCAGGCCATGGCGCGTGCGCATCGCCGTTACTGGCGCTTCAACGTCGCACTGATCGCGGTGCTGATGACGATCGGTTTTCTCGTCTCTTTCGTCGTGCCGCTCGTGGCGCCCCGTGTTGCCGATGTGCGTTTTGCGGGCTTCAGCCTGCCGTTTTATCTAGGGGCGCAGGGCGCCATTCTCGTGTACCTGGCGCTCATCGCCATCTACATCGTGTTGATGCAGCGCGCGGACCGCGTGCTGCTGACCACCCTCAACGAAGAGGCCGCTGCGCTGGCCGGTCAACGCCAGCCCAGCGCATGAAGCTCGTCCATCGACTCATTCGCTCCTACGCGCTCTATACGGTCGGCTTTCTCGCCTTCATCTATGCGCTGTGGCGCGTCGAGTTGACGACCGGGCCCGGCATGTGGATCGGCTACGTGTTCCTGTTCGTGCCGATTGCCGTCTATGCCGTGATCGGTCTGCTGTCGCGCACGTCGGACCTCGTCGAGTACTACGTCGCAGGGCGGCGCGTGCCGTCCGTGTTCAACGGCATGGCCACGGCGGCCGACTGGCTGTCGGCGGCGTCGTTTATCGGCCTTGCGGGATCGATCTATGCCACCGGCTACGACGGCCTTGCCTACATGATGGGCTGGACCGGCGGCTACTGCCTCGTGGCCTTTCTGCTGGCGCCCTACGTGCGCAAGCTGGCGCGCTACACGATTCCCGACTTTCTCGGCACGCGCTTTTCCAGCAACCTCGTGCGCGGGCTCGCCGCGGCAGCCGCGATTCTGTGCTCGTTCGTCTATCTCGTCGCACAGATCCAGGGCGTAGGGCTCATCGCGACGCGCTTCATCGGCGTGGACTTCGCGATCGGCATCTTCTGCGGGCTCGCGGGCATTCTGGTGTGTTCGTTTCTGGGCGGCATGCGCGCGGTGACGTGGACGCAGGTCGCGCAGTACATCATTTTGATCGCTGCGATCCTCATTCCTGTCTCGCTGATTGCCCACAAGGACGGGCTCGGCTGGGTCCCGCAGTTCAACTACGGGCGGCTCATGGCACGTGTGGAAGGCCTCGAGCAGAACGTGCGCGATGCGCGCGGCGAAGAGAGCGTGCGCGAACAGTACCGGCTCGACGCGCAGCAATGGCAGACGAAGCTCGACACGCTGCCGCAGTCGTACGTGAAAGAGCGTGGCCGGATCGTCGATGAACTCAACGACCTGCGCCGCCACAACGGACCGCTGCGGCAGATCGATGCCCGCGAGCGCGCGCTCGCGGCGTTCCCACGCGACGCCGATGCCGCGCGCGTCGTGTGGACCCGCAATCGCGACGACCTGCTCGCGCGGGCCGCGGCCCCTGTGCCGATGCGCGAGCCGTTTCCCGCCGCCACCGACGAAGAGCGCCGCACGCACGAGCGCAATTTCCTCGCGCTGCTGCTGTGCCTGTCGCTCGGCACGGCGAGCCTGCCGCACATTCTCACGCGCTACAACACGACCACGTCGGTGGCGTCGGCGCGCCGCTCGGTGGGCTGGACGCTCGTGTTCGTCGCGCTTTTCTATCTGACGGTGCCGGTGCTGGCCGTGCTGATCAAGTACGAGATCCTGACCAGTCTTGTCGGTCATCGATTTGCGGATCTGCCGCGCTGGGTGATCGAATGGCATCGCGTGGAGCCATATCTGATCAGCGTGATCGACGTGAACGGCGACGGCTTCGTGCGATGGAGCGAGATCCATATGCAGCCCGACATGGTGGTGCTCGCGGCGCCTGAGATCGCGGGGTTGCCGTACGTGATGTCGGGGCTCATTGCGGCGGGCGCGCTGGCCGCCGCGCTTTCGACCGCGGACGGCCTGCTGCTCACGATCGCGAACGCGCTTTCGCACGATGTCTACTATCACATGGTGGCGCCGCGTGCGTCGAGCCAGCGGCGCGTGACGATATCGAAGATCCTGCTGCTCGGCGTGGCGCTGTTCGCGTCGTGGGTGGCCTCGCTCAACACGGGCAACATTCTGTTTCTCGTGGGGGCGGCGTTTTCTCTCGCGGCGTCGAGCCTCTTTCCCGTGCTCGTGCTGGGCGTGTTCTGGAAGCGCACGACACGGCTCGGCGCCGTGGCGGGCATGGTGGCGGGGCTCGCCGTCTGCGTCTACTACATCGTTGCGACCTATCCGTTCTTCACTCAACTGACGGGGTTCGTGGGGGCACGATGGTTCGGCATCGAGCCGATCAGCTCTGGCGTATTCGGCGTGCCGGCCGGCTTCCTCGTTGCCATCGCGGTGAGCCTGCTGGACCGCAAACCGGACGCTTACACGGTGGCGCTGGTGGACTACATCCGGCATCCGTGAAGGGCGCGCGACGCCCTTTGTGCCGGGCGCCAGGACTCTGCTATAATTCGCCTCCCGCCGGAGAGATGGATGAGCGGTTTAAGTCGCACGCCTGGAAAGCGTGTATAGGTTAATAGCCTATCGGGGGTTCGAATCCCCCTCTCTCCGCCAGAATTTGGCGGAAAACCCCGTAAAGTCAAAATGACTTGCGGGGTTTTTTGTTTTGCGACCCGTCATCGAGCCCGGATTCGCCTCCCGGCTGAATGTCGCACCTGCGGTCATTGGTAGGGACAGATTGCAGTTGGGGCTGGTGGTCACTCAAGATCGTCTCGGCAATGAACCACGGCCCCCGTGCCATCGCCCATTAGATATCCGCGTAGGCCGGTAGCAAGTCCTGAGCGCCCAACCGGATTTCAATGCGGTTCGCCACCTCGACATGCTCAGGTTTGTCCACGGAAAACAGAGCGTCCGTCACGCTGACGATGATCGTCCCAATTTGCTTCCCGTCCTCGCCCTTCACAGGAATTAGCGCTCGCGCCTCCGGAACCTGCTGAATGGTGATTTTCCGAGGCAGGTAGATCATCCAGCCGACACCGCGCTTGTCATCAAACACCTGTCTCGGTGAATACTTGCGCGGTGCAGCTGTTACGTACGCGGGTGCATAGCTGACCACTACAGCTTGCCAGTTGAGGGTTCGACATCGTCGTGACCATGCCCAGGCCATCCACGCGAAAGCGTAGCCGTTGATCCACCAGAAAAGCTGTCATATTTGGAAATCCGAAAGCGAAACGTTGTGCGCCTACGATGGATCGATAGGGTTCGATGCCTTGGAACATATTGAACATCAGCAGGATGGTGTTCGCACGGCTTGCGGATAGTGCCGGCCGTAGCGGCGCGAGTTGGCGTTCGGGACCGGTGACGATTGCTAGATCGTAGGGTGTAGTCGGGTCGAGCAAGGACACGACCTCGATCGGAGCGCGTCGCCCGTCGATGGTTATGATTGCGCCGTCGCGAGCCAGGGCGTCAAAGCGCGCACCGCATGCCAAGACAGTGAGGTCATGGCCGGCTTGGGCAAGGCAGAAGGCCACGGTGCTTCCGATCCGCCCCGCGCCAATCACGATGATTTTCACGAGTGTTGATTTCCACAAGCAAATCGCGCGTCACAGGCGAGCGCCCGAAATGTACTTCGCGCGCGGGCGCAGTAGAAACGCCTGCGAGCGTTGTTCGAGCACATGCGCCACCCATCCGGCCGTGCGGCTGACGATCCACAGGGCGGTCGCGGTGCCGTCCGGCAAACCGAGCGCACGCGCCAGCGTCACGAGCGCGATCGCGACGCCGGGATGCATGCCGAGCTTCTGCTTCACGAGATCGAGAAAATCGAGCGTCGGCCGGGTCGCTGGCGTCGCGTGGCGCAGCGCGCGCACCTGTTCGAGAATCAGATTGGCGCGCGCGTCGCCGTCGGGATAGAGTGGGTGGTTGAAGCCGAACAGGCTCGCGCCGTACTCGCGCACGAGTTGCAGACGCGCGGCAACCTCGCCTGCAGCGATGTCGCGCAGCAGCAGCGTTTCGACTTTTTCGGTGGCGGTGCCCGTCGAAAAGCCGACGTGCGAGCCGATCGCCGCAGTGAGGCAGTTGAACAGGTCCGCATGCGTCGAAGCCGCCACGCGCGCGGCGAACGTGGCGGGCGCCAGTTCGTTGTCAGCGAGCACGGTGAGCGCGCCGTTGATCGCGAACAGTGCGTCCGGTGTGCGCTTTCCGCCCGCCGCGCGCAGCAGATGCGCGGCGAGACTTTCGCCCGGATCGCGCGCGATGAAGGCCCGCTTACGGCTCAGAAAACCAAGGCATCCGGCCATGGTCTGCATCGACAGACGCGCGCACTGAACCGCGCTGCCGTCGGAGATTTCGGCCGCGCCGCGTCCTTGCATCGCGAGCGCGAGCGGCACCATGCCGAGCAGATTCGCGATGTCTCCGGCACGCAGTTTTCCGGCATACGCATGAAAGAGCGGCAGCACGTCTGACGGCGTGTCGAGCGTGCTCCATGCGGTGACGCCGTCCTGCCAGATGCCCGTCATCAGCAATTGCGACACGGATTCGAACGACGCCCCCGCCTTCGCCAGGTCAACAGCCGAACGGTTGCGATACGCCGGGCCTTCCGGCGTGATATGCGTGACGGCCGACGCGAGCACCGGCTCACCCCAGCGCATCGTCGATTCGGCCGACACCGCGCGCGGCGTGCGCCCGCGCTTGCGGCTCCCGACCCGCTCGACGTCCGCGCGCACGTACAGGCTCCGCCGCCCGTCGTCGTGCGGCGCCGTGCCTATCAGCCCACGGCTTACGTACGAATACAGCGTGCCCGGCTTGATCCGCAAGCGGTCGAGCACTTCTTCCCGGGTCATCAAATCTCTGGGCGCCATCGATCAATCTAATCAACATAAATAGGGATTCCCGAATCTTAGCCGACGCGGCGGGCTTTTGAAGCGGAATCGTGACCGGCCTGGTGGCCTAAGCCAGCCGGCCGGGCTACCAGTTGCAGCATCGCGTCGATTTTATATTGATTTGAAATATCAATCTTGATCGCCGAAATCGGTGAGGGTAATTTTCGACTCGAAATCAACTGTTGCGCGCAACACGACGATGCGCGCGGCGCTTTGAGGAGACTGCACGATGCATGACCTGAGACGCGAATTCGCGCCCGCGCAAGCAAGTTTTGTCGATCAGACGGGACAGCGCGCACGCGAAAACCACTACTGGGCGCCCGTGATCATGAGCCGCGAACAGATCGACGCGGAAGTTGAACGCCTCGCGTCGCTGCCGAAGCCCGCCGACGGCCACCGCCAGTCACTGATCGTGCACCCGTCGGCACGTGAGGGATCGTTGGGTCTTGCGCCGGGCATTCGGGTGTCGCTTCAGGTGCTGTTGCCGGGCGAGTCGACCGAGCCTATGCGCCACAACGCGACGGAAGTGAACTTCTGCATCCGCGGCGGCGGCTCGACGCGCGTCGCTGGCCGCACGATCGGCTTCAAACAGTACGACGTTTGGAACCACCCGGCTTTCGTTGCGTATTCGCATACCAACGACACGAGTGACGTGCAGGTGCGCCTCGTCTATTCGAACATTCCGCTGCTGCAGCACATGGAAGTCTACGTGTGCGAGTTCGGCGTCGAACTCGAAGCGCCGCCCGAAACCATGACGATGCATGCGAGCGACGATCCCAAGCACCGTAATCCGTTCGGCACTTTTCCAATCGGCGAGGACGGCGGTCTGTTGATGCCGTATGAAACGTTGATCAATCCGCAAGTCGTTGAATCCACACCGCTGCATTTTCCGTGGCAGCAAGTGAAAGCCGAACTCGACAAGCTCGAAGCACTCGGCGCGGACTACGTCGGACGGCGTCTGTACATGATGTACAACCCCGTCACCGGCCGCACCAACGGCATCACGCCGAACTTCTTCGCAACAATGACCATCCGCCCGCCGAAGATCGTAGATCGTCCGCATCGGCATGTGTCTGCGGCGATCAACTATTACTTCTCCGGCAGCGGCTACAGCATGGTTGCGGGCAATCGCTACGAGTGGAAAGCGGGCGATCTGATGCTCTCCGCGCCCGGCTGGGCCGTGCACAACCACGCGTCCTACGACGACTACGTGTACGAACTGACGATTCAGGATCAGCCGCTCAACATCTATATGCAGTCGCTGTTGTGGCAGGAAAGCCTGAAGGAACCGCCCGCGCTGCTCGGCACGCAAACGGGGTTTTCGACCAACCGCTCCAGCGCGAAAGCGGCCTGATTTCATTGTCGAGGAAAGCAAAATCATGCGTGAGCTCTCATGGCTGAAGGGATCGATTACGCCGATCGTCACGCCGTTCCAGAAGGATCAGGTCGATTACGACACGTACGCGAAACTGATCGACTGGCAGATCGTCAATGGCGGGCACGGCGTGCTCGTCAACGGCACGACGGCCGAACCGAGCGTGTTGAGCGTCGAAGAACGCAATCGCCTCGTCGACGTCGCGATCGAAGCAGTGCAGGGCCGCGTGCCCGTGCTCGCTGCGACGGGCTCGCAATCGCATGCGGAAACCATCGCGCTCACCGAACACGCGGATAAAGCGGGTGTCGACGGCATGCTGGTGGTGACGCCGTACTACATCCGTCCGCCACAGCGCGGACTCGTCGAGTATTACGTCGATATCGGCAGGCGCACCGACAAGCCGCTGCTGATCTATCACATTCCGGGCCGCGCGGCCGTCAATATGGAACTCGCCACCGTAAAGGCGATCCGCGAGCGTGTGCCGAATCTCGTCGGCATGAAGCACGCGGTCAACGACATGGGCTTCGTTACGCACATGCTCGACGCGTTCGGTGACGATTGGCGCGTGTTCGTCGGGCTCGAAGAGTTGAGCTTTCCGATGCTAGCGGTGGGCGCGTGCGGGCTGATGAATGCGGTCGGCAACCTCGCGCCGCGCAAGGTCGCCGATCTCGTCGAAGCGGTCGAGCGCAACGATTGCGCGACCGCGCGCAAGCTGCATTTCGCGCTGTTCGAGCTGAACCAGTCGGTGTTCTACGACACGAACCCGATCCCGATCAAATACATGATGAAGCGCATGGGTCTGCTGCGCGAGAATGATCATCGTCTGCCGATGATGCCCGCGACCCGCGAACTCGAAGCGCGTCTCGACGGCGTGCTCGATCGCGCCGGTCTGATCTGATGGAGACGACGATGAGCGAGCGAATTCCCCGCCTGGAAATGTCCGACATGCGCGCCGACCTCGCCGCGTATCTGACGCCGCGCGTCGAGCGTTTGCGTTATCTCGGCGAACTGTTCAAGTGCGCGGGCAACGCGCCCGACGTCACGCTGACCTTCATGCATTTCACGGATGCGCTGAAGGAGGCGCTGCCGGATCGCTTGACCGAACTCGGTGCGCTGACGGTTGCGAGTTTCATGGAGAACCGCTATGAGCGGCATCAACACGAGCGGTTAAGCGAGAAACTCGGTTTCGCGCGCGAGTGGATTGCGGAGATCAAGCGGCTCGAGCCATCGATATCGACGGCGTTGAATGACATTGATCGAGCCGCGCAAGCGTATGCGCTCAAGGCGCTGCGCACGCGTGGGCTCGACGCGCAGGCTGAATTCGACGCATTTGCCGCGCTCGTCACGCCCGCCGAGGCGATGGCGTTCGTGTTGCTGATCGGCCGTTACGTCACGCATGCGATCGCGGTGAATACGCTGGGCCTGCAGCCGCCCGTGCCGTCGATTTTCGACAAGGAAAGCTGATATGTCAGAACCGGTCTGGATTTCGGAGCAACAGGTTGTCGCGATGATGAACCTGTCTGGCGCGATCGCCGCGCTGGAATCGGGCCTCGCGCAACAGGCGAGCGGTGCGGCGACCAACATGAGCAAGACGCATGTCGCTTGGGGACACAGCAATCTTCACGCGATCGGTGCGGCGTTTCCGCAGGCGGGCATGATCGGCACGAAGACCTGGGCGCACACGGACGGCGGCGCGTGTCCGCTGCTGGTTCTCTTCGATAGTGAAAACGGTCAGTTGCGCGCGATCGTCGAAGCGTTCGCGCTCGGACAGATGCGCACGGGCGGTATTTCGGGGGTTGCGACGAAATGGCTCGCGCGGCCGGACGCCGACGTGTTCGCGTTGATCGGTACGGGCAAGCAGGCGATCTCGCAGCTTGCGGCCGTCGCGGCGGTGCGGAAGCTGAAGCTCGCGCGTGTGTTCAGTCCTACGGCCGACAAGCGGCGCGCGTTCATCGACAAGGCGCGCGCGAAGTTTACGGGCATCGAAATCGTCGAGGCGAAGTCTGTGGAAGAGGCCGTCGCGAATGCACCGATCGTTACCACGGTCACGCGCGCGACGGAAGCGTTTCTGTCCGCGTCGGCGCTAGCGCGTGGGACGCACGTGAACGCGGTCGGTGCGATCACGAGCGACCGCGTCGAGCTCGCCGACGACGTGTTCGCGCGTTGCACGAAAGCGGTCGTCGACGACACCGGCACGGCGCGGCGTCTGTCGACGGAATACATTCGCGCGTTTTCCACGGGGAAAAACGAAGCCGATGGCTGGAGCCGTGTGCTGCCGCTGTGCGACGTCGTCGCGAAACGAATCGCGCGCGATGCGGACGATGATCTGACGATCTTCAAGGCGATGGGAATGGGTGTTTCCGATGTGGCGCTCGGCATGCGGCTCGTCGAACTGGCGCGCGAACGCGGACTCGGCGCGCCGCTGCCGCAACCTCGCCGCGAAGCACCGCGGCTCGATTGAGCGGCCGATTCAGCGGTCGTAGAGGCGCTGCATCAGCTTGCCAAGCAGGGCGACTTCGGCTTCGGTGAGATTCGCGGTCCATGCGGCTTCGTACGCCTCCAGTTCCGCGTCGAGCCGCGCGAGCGCTTCGCGGCCCGCTTTCGTCAGCACGAGGAACTGATTGCGTTTGTCCGATTCGTCGGTGGCGCGCCCGACATAATTGAGGCCTTCGAGGCGTGACATGCTGCGCACCAGGTTGGTCCGCTGCACGTGCAGGGTATCGGCGATGGCGGTCTGCGTGACGCCGTCGTTCGTTTCGAGCAGCGCGAGGATGCAGTAATCGACGGGACGAATGCCGTGCTGGTCGAACACGGGTTCGAGTAGTGCGTTCTTGAAGTTTTCTATCTGGCGGATGTGATAGCCGAGGCGGCGCTGCAGGAATCGCTGATCGAGCGTGGCACTGCTCCAGCCGCCTGGAGTCAGCGCTTTGGTGTTCAGCGTGACGTCGAGGTTGTCGTCGGAAGGCATGGGTGAGTCTGTCCTGAAGCGGTCGATAGAAGTAGTGGGGCAGTCTAAGTAGAACTACCCATGGAGTGCAAGCAAACGCGTATCTAAGATACGTATCAATGATACATGATCAACGATACCCGTTACCCGGAGAAAACATGAACTACGAAACCTTGCGCGTCGACATCGATAACCGTACCGCCACGATTACGCTGAATCGTCCGAACAAGCGCAATTGTATGAGCCCGCAACTGCATCGCGAGATGACGGATTTGCTGGAGAAACTGCGCTACGACGACAACGTCTCGGTGCTGGTGTTCACGGGCGCGGGCGAAGCCTTTTGCGCGGGGATGGACCTGAAGGAGTTCTTCTTCGAAACGAAAGATTCGCCCGCGCGCTTCGACGAAATCTTCCGCACCGCGTGCGAATGGCGCGGCCGCACGCTGCGCTACTACCCGAAGACGACGATCGCGATGATCAACGGCTTCTGTTTCGGCGGCGCGTTTTCGATCGTCGAAGGTTGCGATCTCGCGGTCGCTGCGAATAACGCGACGTTCGGCTTGTCCGAAGTGAACTTCAAGCTGTTTCCGGGCGGCACGGTGTCGAAGTCGCTCGCCAATCTGCTGCGTCCGCGCGAAGCACTCTTTTATGCGCTGACGGGCCGTCCGTTCGACGGCACGGAAGCGGCGCGCATCGGCCTGATCAACTACGCGGTGCCCGCGAGCGAATTGCGCACCTTCACGATGGACATCGCGCAGGAGATCGCGCAGAAGGATCTCACTGCGTTGCGCGCAACAAAGGACGGCTATCGCTACGCGCTCGAAATGAGCTGGGACGCGTCGATCAACTACACGCTCGCCAAGCAGGTCGAACTGAAATCCCTGCAGGCGAGCATGGAAAGCGGCGACTGGGTCGAAGCCGGCATCAACGATTTCCTGAAGGGCGAATACAAGCCGGGCCTGGAAACGCATGGCCAGAGCGCGCAGCGCCGTTCGTAACGTCATCGCACGATCACGGAACCGCACGCATGCATCCGACCACCGCCGCCTTCGATGCGCTCACGATCGGTCAGCGCTTTCGCAGCGCAGGCCGCACGCTCACGCCAACGGATCTGTCGTTCAGCTGCATGTTGAGCGGCGATTGGCACCCGATTCACGCGGACGTCGAATATTGCCGCGCCGAAACGGGCGGCGAGCGGCTGCTGCACGGCTCGTTCGGCATCATGCTCGCGATGGGCATGGCCACCATGCTGCCGATGTTCGCCGAACGCGTGATTGGTGCGACGGGGCTGCGCGAGTGGCGTTTCGGCAAACCGCTGCGCGTCGGCGACACCGTGCATATCGACGTAATCGTTCATGACAAGCGGATCACGTCGGACGGCGCGCGCGCGATCGTCGAGCGCCGTCTGATTCTGCGCAACCAGCGCGACGACGTGATTCAGGAAGGGACTATCGGCACGATGATCCAACTGGGGACACAGGATGAATCTCGGTCAACTGATCGAACGTAATGCGCGTCTGTTCGGCGCGCAGCCTGCGATCGTCTTCGAAGGCCGCGCGACCACGCATCGCGAGTTTCGCGATCGCGTCGTGCGGCTCATCAATGCGCTCGTTGCGCTCGGCGCGAAGCATCAGGACCGCATCGCGATCCTGTCGCAGAACCGCACGGAATATCTCGAGTGCTACGGCGCGGCGGAACTCGGTGGTTTCGTTGCCGTCGGTTTGAACTACAGGCTGTCGGCGGCCGAACAGCTCGCGGTACTCGGGGATTGCCAGCCCGCCGTGCTGGTGTTCGAGGCGCAGTATCGCGAGCGCGTCGAAGCGTTTCGCGGCATGCTGCCGGACGTGCGCTTCGTTTGCCTCGACGACGCACCCGCCTGGGCGCAAGCGTACGGAGACCTGCTCGCCGGTGCCGATGCGCATGCACCCGCAACGCGTGCCACCGACGACGACATCGTCTATCTGATGTACACGAGCGGCAGCACGGGCAAACCCAAAGGCGTGATGCTGTCCAACGGCGGGCAGTATCTGCAGGCGGCGAAGCTGGCGCTCGCGCATGCGTCGCAAACCGACGACCGGATGGAAGTGGTGATGCCGCTTTATCACATCGGCGGTCTCACCGAACAGCACGCGTACGCGCTGGTCGGCGCGGTCACGTATTTGCATCGCGCGTTCGACCCGCTCGCCGTGCTCATGTCGATCCGCGAGCATCAGTCGACAGCCGCGCATCTCGCGCCGATCATGATCCACCGCATGCTCGATGCAATGGAAACGACGTCGCACGACGTCGCGTCGCTGCGCACGGTCGTGTATGCGTCGGCACCGATGTCGGTGAGTCTGCTGCGGCGCGCGATCGACCGCTTCGGCGCGGTGTTCACGCAGGTCTACGGGATGACGGAAGTGACGATCAGTTCGCTGCTCGCGTGCCAGCACGATCCCTACGGCGGCGAGCTCGCGGCCCAGCGGCTCGCGTCGGGCGGACAGCCGTGTCACGGCGTCGAGGTCCGCATCGTCGATGGCGACGGCAAGGATGCAGCGCCGGGCGAGATCGGCGAAATCTGCATCCGCTCCGATGCGATGTTCAAGGGCTACTGGAACGCGCCGGAAGCCACGCGCTGCGCGTTTTCCGGCGACTGGTTCCATACGGGCGACGTCGGTTATCTCGACGACGACGCGTTCGTGTTTATCGTCGACCGCAAGAAAGACATGATCGTGTCGGGTGGCGAAAACATCTATTCGCGCGAAGTCGAGGAAGCGATCATGCGCCACCCGCAGGTCGCAGAAGCGGCCGTGGTCGGCGTGCCTGACGACGTGTGGGGCGAGTGCGTGAAGGCATTTGTCGTGTGTCGCGCGAACCAGACGCTCACCGAAGCCGACATTCTCGCGCATTGCCGCACGCTGATCGCGAGCTACAAGAAACCGCGCAGCGTCGAATTCATCGCCGCGCTGCCGCGCAAGCCATCGACCGACAAGGTCGACAAGATGGCGCTGCGCGAAGCGTACTGGCGCGGCCAGGCGCGGCTGGTGTCGTAGCACGGCGAAAGAAGACAGCAGCGAACAACGAGACAGGACGAGACGGACCGGCACGCCTGCGCGCCGGATAGGCAGGCCGAACGAGACCGGCGCTGCGCTTGGCGCGCACACGCCGGCCAACAGGAGACGGACATGGCTTCACGCGACACCCCGATCGACGTTTCGCGGCTGATCAATCAGCACGCGATTTCGAAGTTGCAATACTGGATTTTCGCGGCCTGCTTTCTGGTCGCGGTGCTCGACGGTTTCGATTCGATGGCGATGGGCATCGGCGCGCCGTGGATCGCCGCCGCGCTCAAGCTCGATCACCGGCTGCTCGGACCGGTCTTCTCGGCGTCGCAGGGGGGCTTCGTGATCGGCGCGATGGTGCTCGGGCTGATCGCGGATCGCTGGGGACGCAAGCGCACGCTGGTGCTGTCCGTGGCGATCTTTTCGGTGTTCTCGTTCGTGACCGCGTCGGCGGGATCGTTCGAGGCGTTGTTCGCGTATCGCCTGCTGGTCGGCGTGGGGGTGGGGGGCGCGGCGCCGTGCTTCGTCGGGCTTGCGTGCGAATACGCGCCGGCGAAGACGCGCTCGAACGTGATCGCGTGGATGTGGACGGGCATTCCCGTTGGCGGCATCGCGGGCGGTCTATTCGCCGCCAACGTGATGCCGCTGATGGGTTGGCAGTCACTCTTCATCGTCGGTGGCGTGGTGCCTGGCGCGCTCGCGGTATTGATCGTGCTGACGGTGCCGGAATCGTACACGCGGCTCGCCCGTACGCCGCATTCGACGGAGGCCGTTGGCAAGCTGCGCGGCATCGTCGAACGGCTGGTACCGGGCATCGCGCTGCCGGCCGACGCGCGTTTCGTCGCGGCGCAGGACGCACGCGAGAAAGTGCCCCTCAGCGTGCTGTTCTCGCACGGCAACGGTCGCCGCACGGCCGCACTGTGGACCGCGTGCTTCTTCGTCTGGCTCACGCTGACGGCGATGACCGCGTGGTCGCCGTCGCTGCTTAAGATGGCGGGGATGACGCCCGCTCAGACGGGCGTCGCGATGACCATGAGCATGGTCGGCGCGACGCTCGGCACCGTGTTCATGGGCAAGCTGATGCAGTGGCTCGGCGCGTACGCGGCGATCGTCGGAGCGCTGGTCGTGGCGGCACTGTCGTCGTCCGCAATCGGCCTCTTCACCGGCGGGTACTGGTTGACGATGATGTTCGTGCTGGTCTTTGGTCTCGCGATCGCCGCAGCCGTCGCCGGACTCGTCGCGATCGCGGCGATGACGTACCCACCGGAACTGCGCTCGACGTCGGTAGGCTCGGCGGTCGGCGTCGGACGCATCGGCTCGTTCATCGGTCCGCTTCTGATCGGCGGCGCGATCGCGATGCAGCCGGGCGCGCGGGGCTCGTTCGTGGCTATGGGGATGACCTCGCTGATCGGCGCCGCCTGCGTCGCGGTGCTCAGCGCCGCGACGCGCCGTGGCCGCAGCGAACCCGCCGCGCCCGCCGACGCGCTCCCGCAATGATTCGACGGTTCCCGCACCTCACGATCCCTGGAGAATCCACATGACGTCCGCTTTCGGCACGCCGCCTGTCCACGATCTCTCGTCGCGTGTCGCGTCGCTCGTCCCTGCGTCGAAGGGGCTGTATTGGGGCGGCGAGTGGCATACACCCGCCGGCGCGCGCATGTTCGACACGATCAATCCATCGACGGGCGCGCGCCTCGGTGCGGTGTTCGAAGCGACTCCGCACGACGTCGATGCCGCAGTCGCTGCCGCGCGCACCGCCTTTCCCGCGTGGGCTGCAACACCGCCGCTCGAGCGCGCGCGTCGCCTGCGCGAAGCCGCTGCGCGCATCCGCGCGAACGCGCTCGATCTCGCGCTGCTCGACGCCGCCAATTGCGGCAATCCGGTCGGCGCGATGCGCGCGGACGCTGAGATTGCCGCGACGCAGCTCGAATACTTCGCTGGTCTCGTGCTGGAAGTGAAAGGCGAAACCTTGCCAACGGGCAACGGCTCGCTGAACTACACGGTGCGTGAGCCGCTCGGCGTGATCGCGCGAATCTTCCCGTTCAATCATCCGTTTATGTTCGCGGCGGGCAAGATCGCGGCGCCGCTCGCGGCGGGCAACACGGTGATCGTCAAGCCTCCCGAGCAGGCGCCGCTGTCCACCGTGCGTCTGATGGAACTACTCGCCGATCTGTTCCCGCCCGGCGTGCTCAACTGTGTGACGGGCGGCCGCGACACGGGCGCGGCGCTTGCCGCGCACCCCGGCATAGCCGCAATTGCATTGATCGGCAGCGTGCCGGCAGGCAAGGCCGTGCTGCACGCTGCCGCTGACACGATGAAGCACGCGCTGCTCGAACTCGGCGGAAAGAACGCGATGATCGTGTTCCCCGACGCCGACTTCGACAAGGCCGTCGCGGGCGCGGCGCGCGGCATGAATTTCACGTGGTGTGGGCAGTCGTGCGGATCGACGAGCCGGTTGTTCGTGGAGGATTCGATTCACGACCGCTTCGTCGAAGCCCTCGCAGTGCGCGTCAAGGACAGTTACGTACCCGGTCCCGCGACCGATCTGCGCACAACGATGGGCGCGCTCGCGAGCAAAGCACAGTTCGACCGCACGATGCGCTACATCCGCGCGGGTGTCGAAGAGGGTGCGCGGCTCGTGTGCGGCGGCAAACGGCCGGACGACCCGCGGCTCGACGGCGGCCTGTTCGTTGAGCCGACGATCTTCGCGGATGTGGACGCGTCGATGTCGATCGCGCGCGAGGAAATCTTCGGGCCGGTGCTGTCGGTGATGCGCTGGCGCGATGAAGCGCAGCTGTTCGACGCGGTCAACGCGCTCGAACTTGGCCTGACGGCATCGATCTGGACGACGAGCCTGAAGACCGCGCATCGCGGCGCGGCGCGCGTCGAAGCCGGCTATGTGTGGATCAACGACTGCTCGATCCATATTCCGGGCGCGCCGTTCGGCGGCTACAAGCAATCGGGCATCGGGCGCGAAGAGTCGAAGGAAGAACTGTACGAATTCACGCGCCTGAAGAACGTCAACGTCGCGCTGGCCGACTAGCGGTTTTATCAATGTAGCGAAGCAGTGGTCGGCAAGTCATCAGAGTATTTTTGTTATTTAGTATGCCTAATAATATAAAGCAAAAATTATTAAGGAGACGCACAATGAAGAAGATCGTCGCCGCCACAGCCGGCATCCTGTTCTGCCAGCTCGCCGCAGCGCAGAGCAGCGTCACGCTCTACGGGCTGATGTCGGTTGGAATCGAATACGTCAATGCGGAGAAAGGACACTCGAACATCAAGATGCTGTCGGGTACGATGCAGAACTCGCGCTGGGGCCTGAAAATCCGTGAAGATCTGGGGGGCGGCTACGCGGCGATCGCGCAGCTCGAAAACGGCTTCGATATCACCAGCGGCGCGTTCCAGCAGGGTGGCCGCATGTTCGGGCGGCAGGCCTTCATCGGCTTGTCGTCGAACCAGTTCGGTTCGATCACGTTCGGCCGGCAGTACGACCTGTTTTGGGACGACCTGCAGCAGTTCGAAGCGGCTACTGCGTCCCACAGTCTCGCTGTGCATATCGGCGACAACGACAATGCATTCGGTGGCTTTCGCTATAACAACTCGGTCAAATATGTGAGCCCTGAGGTCCACGGACTGTCGGTGCAAGGTCTGTATGCGTTCAGCAATCAGGCCGGTTCGTTCGGCGCGAACCGCGCGACCAGCTTCGGCATCAGCTACCGACAGACGAGCTTCCGCGCCGCCGCCGCGTATCTCGACATCGACCGACCGGGCAACGCGATTCCGACAGGCGCCGTCACCGACGACTACGTCGGTGCGCCATTCATCCTGTTCCACACCAGCCCACTTAGTACGGCCATCGGCGTCGAGCGGCAGCGCGAGTTCGGAGCCGGCGGCGCGTACATGTTCGGCCCGGTGACGTGGAACGTGCTGTTCTCGGACGTCCGCTTTCGATATCTCGATCAGACGTCGCTGCACCTCGACAACTACGACACCTCGCTGACATGGCAGGTCACGCCGTCGATCCTGCTCGGTGCATCCTACATCTACACGAACGGCAACTACGGCGGCGTGCCGTCGAACGCCCCGATGCACTGGCAGACCGGCTCGCTGAGTGTGACGTATTCGCTGTCGAAACGCACCGACATCTACGTCTTCAGCGATGCCATGTGGGCGTACGGCGCGCGGGCGACTGCAGTCACGTGGCTTAATTCGCCGTCGAGAACGAAGCAACAGGTCAACGTAATCGCAGGGATTCGTCAACGTTTTTAAGAAAATTGGTGTAACCGGGTAACCTTTTTGAGAAAGGAATTACAGGTATGCGAAGGCGTTTCATGTTCCTGCTTGCGCTCGTCGCGCTCCCTCTTGCATCAGCGGCGGCAGACTTGCATCGGCGCACAATCGCAACAGGCGATGGCGCGATTGAATATCTGGATTGGGGCAGCGGCCCATCGATAGTAATGGTTGCCTCGCTGGGGCGCGGCGCAGAGGATTTTGGGGTAATCGCCTCCGAACTCGCCGACCGGGGTTTTCGCGTGATTGCGCCTCAACCTCGCGGCATCGGGCAGAGCACAAGCCCATCAAATCCGATGACTCTGCATGACTATGCCGCGGACGTCGCGGCGGTAATCGAGCAGACTGGAACAGGGCCTGCTGTGGTTCTCGGCCATGCTTATGGCAATACGGTTGCACGAACGTTAGCTGCGGACCGGCCAGACCTGGTTAGCGGTGTAATTCTCGTCGCCGCATCTGGACGAGCGCCCCTCGACAAAGATGTTCGTGCAGCTATTGCGAAGGCTTCTGATCTATCGGTGCCCGCTGCGCAGCGGCTGCAAAGCCTGGAGGTTGCGTATTTCGCGAAAGGCAACGACGCCAGGGTTTGGCTAGACGGGTGGTATCCGGACCTTCAAAAGCGCCAGTGGAAAGCGTTTAATGCTAGCAAGCCTGATGAATACATCACGGCCGGAGGACGTGTTCCCATTCTCGACATCCAGGGCGAAGAGGATGCGGTGATACCGGGTAGATACTCGCAAGACTTGCGTCGTGAGTTGGGTGAGCGTGTGTCGGTGGTAGTGATTCCACACGCGGGCCATGCGCTGATTCCCGAGCAGCCGACTGCGGTAATTAAGGCAATTGCCGATTGGCTTCGTTTGCCGCAGCGTTCGTCTAGACCCTGACGACATTCGGCTTGTCGGCAGATGACGTTGAGCGGTGGCGGACCTCGCTCATATCCATCTCATTCAATATTCGGACTCGATAATCTACCGGCAGCGAGATTCGGGCGTGACGGTATAAATTTTTCCAGAAAGCCAGGCGTGGTGCGGGTTTGCAGGCACATTGAGGGCTCGTGGTTGGTGACGGTAAAGTTGTACCAACCACGAGAGCGAGAATCGATGCTCACGGAGTTTGCACTTCGCAACCTCAAACCCCGCACAGCCTTGTACAAGATCGCCGACCGTGACGGCATGTACGTCGCAGTCTCTCCGGTGGGCACCCTTTCTTTTCGATACGACTACCGCGTTAATGGGCGATGGGAAACGCTGACAATCGGCCGCTATGGTCAATCCGCATCGCTCTCTAACTGTGGTCCGAATTAAAACCGGGGAGGGGCAGAATTGCTATGCGATTGCCCGGGCATTTGCGGCGCATAGGGGCAAAACCTCACTCGCGCACACAGCGAGCGGGCGGCTTCGCAGAATCTCGTCGGAAACCTTGAATACATCAACCGCATGTTTGAGAAGGCGTGCCTGTTCGTTCATCGCCTCTGAGGCTGCCGATGTCTGCTCAACCAGAGCCGCATTTTGTTGCGTGACTTCATCGAGCCGCACCACCGCCGAATTCACTTGCTCAATACCCTTGTGCTGCTCGGCCGAGGCAGCAGCGATCTCTCCCATCAACTCCGCCACATGGCGTACGGCGGACACCACTTCGTTAATCGTACGACCGGCTTCGTCGACCTGTTCCATGCCGGCCGCCACGCGATTCACCGATTCTCCGATCAGCTCTTTGATTTCCTTCGCCGCTGTTGCCGCACGCTGGGCCAAACTGCGCACTTCGCTCGCGACCACTGCGAAGCCGCGTCCCTGTTCACCAGCGCGTGCTGCTTCTACGGCTGCGTTCAGCGCGAGAATATTCGTCTGGAACGCGATGCTTTCGATTGTGCCGGTGATGTTGGCGACTTTCGCGGAACTGCTTGATATGTCGCGCATCGTATGAACCACGCGCCCGACTACTTCGCCGCCGTGCGCAGCGACCTTGCATGCACGCGATGCGAGCACGGTGCCTTGTGTCGCGCTTTCGGTGTTATGACGCACCGTTGCGGTTAGCTGCTCCATGCTCGCCGCGCTTTCCTGCAGTGACGCGGCCTGTTCTTCCGTGCGCGAACTCAGATCGGCGTTGCCTGCCGCAATTTGCCCTGAAGCGCTGGCAATGGTCTGGGCGCCAGTTCGAATCCGGGAAACCATACCAGCAAGGTTACTGTTCATCGCCTTGAGTGATTGCAGCAACTGGCCCGTCTCGTCGACAGTGGTTACCTCGATGCGGCTGGTGAGATCCCCGTCGGCCACGCGGTTCGCTAAGGCAAGGGCACGAGCGAGAGGCCCCGTAATGCGCCGTACCACGATACTGGACAGTCCGATTGCGACGAGAAGCATCAGGATCAGTAGGCCTGACTGGATCAGCATCGCTCGATTCTCGCGGTTTAAGCGCGCGTCCAGTCGGGCCTGAAGACTGTCCAGCGCGCGGGCATTGAGTTCAAAGAGGGGATCGATTGCAGCCGTGAACGTTTTGACGTAGTCGATTGCCGCGTAGTGCACGGCGCCGGCATTGACGATCTCTCGACTGGCCAGATCCAGCGCCTTGCTGATCGGTGCGTTCGCACGATCCCGCGCCGCTGCGAGTGCGGTCTGGAGTTCGGGCTTCGCCCGGAAGACTTTGTCGAAAGCCTTGCGAAGATCTTCCATCTGGTCCGAGGCTATCTGCGACAGCGAGGCCAGCATGGCCCGATCCGTCGGGCTGGCCTCTCCCCTTGTCAGAATGCCGGCGCCCCTCGACCTTGTCTGGCTCAGCGTTTCGGTGAGCTTCGGCAAGCTGACGAGTGCCGCCCTCACGAGATAGTGCGTTCCCCCCTCGGAATCGAGCGCCAGTCCAGTGTCGTCAAGCAGGAGATCAACGACCGATAGATACTGGCCAATAACGGCCATGTGCCGCACGGCGGATTCCCTGTCGCTGAGCCTGCGCGCATCGACCGCCGCAGCAAGCTCATGCCATTGAGAGGCAGCGCTTTCCCATGCGCGCGCCATATCGGGGGGCAGTCCTTGTGCTTTCAGACGGAGGTCGATCTTGACGAGGGCCTGGTCCACTGCTACCCGTGTCTCTTCGCGAGCCGCGAGGACAGAGTTGTCTCCGCCAAGCATGGTTGCGGATAACGCCCGGTGCCGCAGTGTCAATTGAATCAGCGATAGGAGTCCGCGTGCCGACTCCAGCCCAGCTTGTTCGGTATTGGCGGCGCTGACGGCGTTCAACGATGACATGAACTGGAGGTATGTCGGTACGGCTATGACGGGAAGAATCGCAATTCCCAACACGAGAAGCTTTCGGGCGATAGGCAGGCGATCAATAAACGATGTCATCGATTTCATGATTGCTTCACTTCGGGATTGACTCACGACCTGTTGTTACGCGTCGAAGGCCTGTGCGTTGCCGACGTGGGCGACGCTGGTCCGTTGTATTCTCGCAGTGCTTCTCCAGGCGATTTCAAGGCCGTGAGTAGGGACGTGCCGGGCGTGCCGCGCGTGACGATGTGGGAAGCCCACGGCCGGGACGGTTCAATCCTTGCCGGCATACGTGTAACCGAGCTCGGGCGGCAGGGGCCCCTTGATACGGCCGCCTTGCTGCTTTTGCTCCCACGCGTGCGCAAGGATGCCAACTGAGCGCGAGAGGATGAAGAGCCCTCGCGCGAGCGCCGGTTCAAAGCCGAGCTCGCCGTAGATCACCGCGGTCGCGCCGTCGATGTTCATCGGAAGTTTCCTGCCGGTGCGCTGCTCGAGCGTGCGTTCAATCAGGCGTCCCACTGCGGCGTGACGGCCCGCAATCACGCCGCGCTGCTGCGCATCGTCGGTGAGTGCAAGCAGCCTTACCGAGCGCGGATCGACCGGGTGAAACCGGTGGCCAAAGCCGGGAATCATCTTTCCATGCGCCATCGTGAATTCCGCGAGCGCTTCTTCCAGCGCCCGCTCGAGCGGCTGGGCGACGGCCTTCGCAAGGGCGCTTTCATAGAGTTGCAGACACTGTTCGCCGGCACCGCCATGCACGCCGTCGAGCACGTTGATGGCCGACGCCATCGCGGCATTGAGCGGCACGCCGCACGTTACGCTCATGCGCGAAATCGAGATAGACGGCGCCTGAGGACCGTGATCCACAGCTGCCACCAGCGCGGCTTCCAGCAATGCGAGCTGCGCGGGCGTCGGCTCGTCGTCACGCAGCATCAGCCAGACCATCTGCGCGTAGCTGACGTTGCCGATCAGCGTCTCGATAGGCCTGCCCTTGATACGGATGACGCCCGGCCGGATGTCGATGATGCGCGTGGTCCACCAGGTCTTCACCTGCGATAACAGGTCGATGGCTCTCTCATAAGGGATGTTCATGTCGTCTCACCCTATATCGTTCCATTGGCATGCCATAGCGCGATCTCATCCATCGTAAAGCCTGCTTCAAGAAGGATTTCATCACTGTGCTGCCCGAGGGTCGGCGGTCCCTGTTCGACCGACTGCGGTGTGCCGTCAACCTGGAATCCGCAGCGCGTGACTGCGATGCTGTCCCGCTCGGGATCGTTGATCGGCAACGTCATCGTTAGCTCGCGATGGGCCACCTGAGGTTGCGCGAGCGCCTGCGATACGTCCAGCACCTGCCCGGCGGGAACGCCCGCGTCATTCAGGCGCTTTTCCCACCATGACGCGTCATGCGCGGCGAGATACCCCTCGAGCGCCTCGGTGAGCTGCGCCCGGTTCAGCTTGCGTGCCTCGCGTTCAGCAAAGCGCGGGTCGGAAACAAGCTCCGGCGCGCCGAGCAGCCGGCACAGCGTTTCGAACTGCTCCTGCTTGTTCGCGGCAATGTTAAGAAGTCCTTCCCGGGTTCTGAACGTACCTGACGGACTCGCGGTGAAGTTGTCGTTTCCCATCGGCATCGGACTGCGTCCGGCGATTAGCTGGTTCGACACGATCCAGCCCATCGTGACGATGGCGGAATCGAGCATCGACACGTCGATAAAGCCGCCAATACCATCGCGTTCGCGGCGCACGAGCGCACTTGCGATGGCAAATGCCGCGGTAATGCCGCCGATCGTGTCGCACACTGGATAGCCGACGCGCAGTGGGGCGGAGTGCGCATCACCGGTTACGCTCATTACGCCGGCGCGCCCCTGGATGATCTGGTCGTACGCAGGTGCGGAGGCGAGCGGCCCGCTCTGGCCGAAGCCGGAGATCGCGCAGTAGACAAGCTCGGGACGCACCTCCCTGAGGGCGTCGTAGCTGAGGCCTAACCGGTCCATTACGCCGGGCCGGAAGTTTTCCAGCAAGACGTCCGCGCTGGCCGCGAGCCGTCGGAAAGCAGTCTTGCCGTCCTCGCTTTTCAGGTTGAGCGACAGTGAACGCTTGCCGGCGTTCTGCGCCAGGAAGGATGTGCCCATGCCGCGCCGGTTCAGTCCGGCATCCGCGCCCAGTTGACGTGCGAGGTCGCCGGTATCTGGTGTTTCGATCTTGATAACGTCGGCGCCCAGCAACGCGAGCTGATAGCCGGCGAACGGGCCGGCCAGCACGTTGGTCAGGTCGAGCACCCGGACGCCCGCCAGTAGTTTGCTGCTCATGGATGCCCTGACTGGATTTCGACCGTATTCGCGTTGTACGAATAGAGCCAGTCGTAGCGCTCGGCTATTGGCGCGGCACTCCATTCCCGTTCCAGGTACAGGGCCGCCGACGCCTCAGTGGCGAGTTCCTGGCTGTGAAAGCGCTCCGTGTTGTCCGTCGCACCTCGGACCATCCGGCTGGTGCGTCCGATTCGCGCATGTTCGTAACGCAACAGCGCCCGCGGGACGCCTGATGGCTCCTCGCCCGCAAGGCAACGTGCCAGCACCGTGCCGTCTTCGATAGCGTGGACTGCACCCTGCGCGAGAAACGGTAACGTCACATGTGCAGCATCGCCGAGCAGCGAAATGCGCGCCTGCGTCCATTGCGGAATGGGCTCGCGTTTCATCAGAGCCCACTTCAGCAGGGTCGGCGCCAGCCGGATCATGGTCTGCACGTCCTCATGCCATCCCCCGAAATCATCGAGGCACTCATCAACGGTGCCTTGCTCGAAGCTGGCTTTGGCGGTCCAGCTCTTGCCTTCGATAGTGGCGGCGAAGTTCATGATTTCGCCGCCACGCAGCGGATAGTTGACAGCATGGCCGCCAGGTCCGATCCACGTCGATCCGACCGACTGGCGCATATGCTCCGGCAAGCTCTTCATCGGGATCAACGCGCGCCACGTCACCATGCCGGAGAACGCTGCGTCGGTATCGGGCCACAATGCATTGCGGACCACCGAACGCACGCCATCGGCGCCTATCAACGCGTCTGCGGTGATGCGCTGGCCGTTTTGCAGGATCAGGGTGGCGCCGCTGTCATGCTGCCCGCAGCCGGTTACGGCGCTGTCCAGATGAATTGCGTCGGCCTTGAGCGCGCGTACGCGATCAGCCAGTGTCTGATGTAGATCGGGCCGGTAAACGGTCAGGTAAGGATAGCCATAGCGCTCGATGACGGACTTGCCCAGGCTGAACATCGGCCAGGGCTTGCCCGTGTTCCACAGGCGGAATTCCTTGCGCGCCGGGTCACAGGAGAGAGCCCTTAGCTGCTCGAATACGCCAAGCGAATCGAGTACCGCATTGCCATTCGGACTGATCTGGATGCCGGCACCTACCTCCCGCAACTCGGACGCCCGTTCGTAGACATCGACGTCGATCCCCCGCTGCAGCAACGCGGCTGCTGCGGCAAGACCGCCAATTCCACCACCCGCTATCAGGATATGCATGAAGTTTCCTCTTGTATCTGGTGCTACACGGCGGCCGCGACTTCGTCGCGCAGAAGGCCCAGGGCGCGCATGACGGGCTCATCGCTGACACGCACGAGATGCGTGTCGCGGTCCACCTCATGCTGATAGGTACGCCATGCCGGCATGGCGATCATGTCGCCCTTCGCCCACCGCATTTCGGAGTTGCCACAACGCGTCGTACCGCGGCCTTCGATAACAGTGAAGATTGCGTTGGCGGTGGTGCGGTATCGTGGCGAAACGAATCCCGCTGGCATGCGTTGCACGTGGACGGCCGTGCTCTTCAGCGCTGGCGCGCCGAGTTCGATCTCGCGCTGCGCCATGCCGTTTGTGGGTGCTGTCGCCTTGTCAAGCGCCGCGAGCGACGCCTCCCACCTGAACGCAATCGGGGACTCCGCAACGCTCACGACGTTCTGCTCCAGCCTGTCAGGGTGGCGCTCGAAGAACATCGGCTCGAGCAGGTGGACGAGCGGCACGTCGAGTACGTCTACCCAGAAGCACTCGTCCGGGCCTGCATTCGCGTGCGAATGCCAGCACCAGCCGGGCGTCAGGAGAACGTCTCCCGGCCGCATTTCAACCCGCACACCGTCAACAACCGTGTAGGTGCCTTGTCCTTCGAGAATGATCCGCAGCGCGTTGGGTGTATGGCGGTGCGCGTCGGCGACCTCGCCCGGTTTGATCGACTGGTATGCGCCGACAAGCGTGCGTACCGTCGCATACAGGTTCCCTTCCACGGGGTTCCGGAGTGTGAGGTTGCGGCGGTCTGCCATGCGGTGATCCACCAGGTGGCCGGCACGTTCGAGAATCGGTTTGACGTCGGCGTATCGCCAGAGCATGGGCAGAAAGTTTTCGCGCGGTTCGCTCCACAGTGATGGGGTCTTGCGATGCCATCCGCCCTCCAGGTTGAGGGCGTCGATTGCAGCATAAAGTTCTTCGAGGTCGCTCATTTTTGCTTGATGATGTCAGGAGTGTAGGGCTGCGCAAACACCTCGGTTGCGCCACCTGTGCCGGCCACGACGTCAACGGTCATTTCGCCGACCCGCTCGATCCGGATACGCACCTTGTCGCCGTCGCCGACTTTCCCGACACCTGCGGGTGTGCCGGTGGCCACGATGTCGCCGGGATACAACGTCATGACCGCAGATGCCATCTCGATCATCCCGGGGATGTCGAGCACCAGGTCGTGCGTATTGGCGTGTTGCCTGAGTTCGCCATTGACCCACAGCTTCATGTCGAGATCGGCGGGGTCGCCAACCTCATCGGCCGTGACGATCCACGGGCCAACGGGGCAGAACGTGTCGTAAGCCTTGCGAAATACGCGCTCTTCCCGTCCACGCACAACCATGTCCAGCAGGCAGGCGTAGCCGAACACGTACTGCTGCCAGTCGTCACGCGCAATGTCACGACCCTGCCTGCCGATGATGACTGCAAGCTCAGACTCGTGATGAACCTCGCGGGTGGGAACATTCGGCAGGACGACAGGTTCGTCGGCACCGGACAGCGAGGAGTTCGGCTTCAGAAAAAAACCCTGGTGCGTGGCCCGATAGCTGGCCTGCATTTCTCGCCCGTGGTCGTGGTAGTTCACCGGAAAGGCGATGACCTTGTTCGGCCAGGGCACTGGCGTGAGCAGCGTCACATCCTTGAGAGGGACGCGCGGGAGCTGGCCCATCGCAGCCTCGATGGACGGCTTGAGTTGTTCGAAGTTTGCGATGAGGCGCGTGGCGCCGATGGGAGGCCACATGGCCGGGTCCTCACCGACGGTACTCGTGACGTCGACGATGTAATGACTGTCGACGACGATACCGAGTTGTCCTTCATTAAATCGCGCAATTTTCATGGCAGTCGAAAGAGAGGTGGGTAAGCGCCGATGGGGACCGCGGGTCGTCCGGCATGACTTGATCCGGCATCGGTCTTGTCGGACGGCGGGAAATCACGCGCTCGGGCTGGTTTGCAGGCTGTATTGCCGTTCGGCGTCTTTAAGACTCGCGTATTTCCTGCCTGCCAACCCGTAGTGGATGGCAGCCCAGAGGAGGATCGGGGTGGCGCTCAGCAGCGCATACTGGAGGCCTGAGGCGCTGGCGGAAGTACACAACGCAGCGATGTTCGCTGGCACGTCAGCCGCCGCGTGGACGCCAGCCGACGCGCCATGTCCCGCAACCACGCAAAGATGTGAAAAGTCGGGACGATCGAAAATGCGCCTCGCGAAAAAGTCGCTGAGAAAGCCAAGATACCCGGGACCAAGTCCCTGTCCGACCAGCGCCATGGCGGAGAGAGTCAACGCAGACGCGGTGGCACGCATACGGGGCTCAAGCAGTGAGAGAATCACTGCAAACGCAGGGCCGTTCCAGAAGTTCATGCCAACTGCAAAGCCGACCAGAAGTGCCACACCTGTGGCAGCAACGGGCTGCAGGAATGAGATGCCGGCAAGCACTGCGGCGGCGACGCATCCCAGCGCCGGGATATAACCGTTCCACGCGGCGTTTCGCTTTCCGAGCCTGTCCGAGAGATAGCCGCTCAGGAGATTGCCCGTGAGACCGCCCGCACCGCCGATTATTCCGAAGGCGAGACCTGCCTGCCCGAAGTTCATGCCGTAGACACGTACGAAATAGAGAGGCAGAAAGAGAAAGATTGCAGACATGGCGAACATGCCAAGCATGACGGCGAAAAGCATATGACGCGAAGCGACATTGCCCAGCATCCTGCGGATGACCTCGGTGAGCGGCGGCACGCCGACGCCACTGTCTGAGGTGGCGCTATTGCCGCGCACCGGTTCCTTGACCGTCAGGTATGCAAGTGCACCAACCAGCACGCCAGGAATGCCGACGTAGAAGAACGCATGCTGCCATCCATAGTTCCTGATAAGCGGTGCGCCGATGAATGAGGCCATCAGTACTCCGATTGGCACACCCGCGGCGTAGACCGCAAATATCAACGAACGCCTTTTGCCTGAAAAATAGTCGGCGAGTAGCGAGTAGGCGGCAGGGGCCGATCCCGCCTCGCCAATACCTACGCCGAGACGGAAGGCTGACAACCCGGCATACGTCGTCGCCGTTCCGCATCCGATTGTCATGACCGACCAGAGAACAATGGTGAGGGAGATGATGACCACGCGGCTGAAACGCTCGGCGAGTCGCGCAATCGGAATGCCAAGAATGGTGTAGAACAGGGCAAACGCCAGACCAATCAACAGGCCAAGCTGGCCGTCGGTCAAATGCATTTCTGCTTTCAGGGCTGGTGCGGCAATCGACATCAATACGCGATCCATGAAGCTGAACGCGTAGATCAATGTGGTAATCGCCAGCACCCATAGTGCGTACGGTCTGGAAACGCCGGCATGTGAGTTCACGTGCGGGGCGGCAGTGGCTTCGGTGAGCTTACGGGGCAACATGGTGTGCTCCAGGGGCATGGGCAGATCATTTACGGAACGGCCACGCTTCCCGGCCTCGACGCATCCGTCCGGCCAATCGTGGACGGGGTACGCAGCCGTTGTGGTTCAGGCGGTGAAGCGGGGCACAACGAGACAAAGGGTCGCTCTAGAAGAGGTGACGGATTCCCGCCACGACGACTGTCTGCGTCGCATTGCTCGAAGGGGCGAGCAGATAGGTGTCGGCAGTCGCCCCCGTCGCATGCTGATAGTTGCCAAAAACGTAGACGTTCGTGCGCTTCGAGAACAGGTAGTTCACGCTCAGCTGCCCCATGTTCCAGTGCGGCGCCGCATTGAATCCGCCGCCGTACTGCCCCTTCGTGTAGACATAGGCCGCACCCAGAATGATGTAGGGCGTGATGGAGTACGAAGCGTTGACATCGAAGTTGTCGAGATGCAGCGAGGTATTGTCGAGATAGTCGTAACGGACGTCAGTGATCATTCCATTCACGCGTACCTGCCCCAGCAAGTACTGCGCCGCGCCGCCGAACTCGCGCTGACGGCGCACGCCCACATTCCTGTGAATGGGACTTGTATGGAAAAGCAGGAACGGTGCCCCGGCGTAATCGTCGGTGACCGCGCCGCTGGAGTTCTGCGTGGTGCCCGGGTAATCGGTATTCAATGCAGCCACCGCCAGCTTTAACGGACCGTTCTCGTAGGCAGCACCCGCGCTTACCGAGCGATTGACGCCCCACTGGCCAGGCGCATTGCTCATCGCATACATCACGGAGCCACGCAGGCCATTCACTGTAGGCGACTGGTACTTGATCGAATTGTTATAGCGGTAGCTGCCGAACAGATTGTCGTTATCTCCAATGTGTGTTGCAAAGCCGAGTGCGGCAACCGGGGCTTCGAAACGGTCGAGATAATCGAACGGGATGTCGTACTGGCGACCTAGCGTCACCGTGCCCCATGAATTACTGCCCAGGCCGACGTAAGCCTGGCGCCCGAACATGCGGCCGCCTTGCTGGAATTTGCCGTTGGTACTGTCGAAGCCGTTTTCGAGCACGAAAAGAGCTGAGAGACCGCCTCCAAGATCTTCAACACCACGCAGGCCCCAGCGATTGTTCTGCATCGTGCCGGGAATCATCTGCACGGCCGCATGCCCACCCACGTTACTGGTCCAGGCGACGCCTGTGGACAGAATGCCATAGAGCGAAACCGAACTCTGCGCGTGCGCGGTCGAGCCGCCCGAGAGCAGGGCGGCCAAAGAAGCCAGTGCTGCGCTGCGGCGTAGCGCCGTATTGCGTAATGCGGTCTTCATCTGTGTCTCCATTGCGTCGTTATAAGAGTGGATACAAAACCAGCAGGGGCCCGCCCGAAGGCGATGGCACCGTGTACTACGCTCTCCATAGCTCAGGAAGTCGGACCGGGAGAACTCCAGAAGCAAGCCCTTTTCACGGCGCCCTGCGAGTCCCGGTCCTCAGGACGGCCGTGGGTTATCAACTGGTGAGGCCGAAAACCTTGCGTGCGTTGTCTTCGAAGATGAGTTGCCTGTCGCTCTGGCCAAGCCAGTCAAACCCGGCGATGGTCGGCGCGATGTGATCGTGTGCTCGCCCGGTGGTATGGTCGATGGTCGAGCCGACACCTGGGCATTCAGAACCGAAGAGGCAACGGTCAGCACCCACGGTCTTGATGAGCAGGCGCAGCGCTTCTTCGGAATAGAGCACCGTGTCGTAGTAGAGATTGCGCATCCCATCAAGGAAGTTAACGCCGCGGCGGCCCGCGCTCGACTGGAAGCGGCCGATCTGATAGGGAATCGCGCCGCCGCCATGCGAGCAGATCACCTTCAGCGAGGGAAAGTCCTTGAAGACGTTCGAATGCACGAGTCCGTAGACCGCTATCGACTCTTCATTGACAAAGTGCAGGGTGTAGGGGGAGCGCTCCGAATGTGAACCCGTGGCGTGAATATGCATCGGAATGTCGAGTTCGCAGAGCTTCTCGTAGAGCGGGTACCAGTAGCGGTCGCCGAGCGGTGGCGCTTCGGTGCCGGTGTTCTCGTATGGATCCGGGTTGAACAGCACACCGCGAAAGCCCATCTTCACGCAGCGCTCGAGCTCCGGCAGCGTCTGGGTAACGGGTTCGCCCGCGACCTGGGGCAGGCCAGCCACCGGCACGAATCTGCCAGGAATCAGGGCGATGGTTCGCGCGATGATGTTGTTGGTCTCTTCCGTGAACCAGTGCACGAGCTTGCCCGGCCTGGCACTGTGCATCATCTGGAAGGGGCGGGGCGAGAGCATCTGCAGGTCGGTACCGATACGGTCCAGTGCTTCGACGTGGCCACACGGGCCCATTTCCTTGCGATTCATCGCCTCGATGATCTGTGCGTCGCTCACTTCCGGCATGCGGCGTCCGTGCGCGCCAAGATGCGAAAGCAGATTGGCTTTGTAGACCCAAAGTTCGGCTGGGGCGCTGACGTGGCCGTGGCAATCGATAATCATGACTGTGTCGTGTAGAAAGTGATGTTGTCAGTAGTCGGTGGTCCGTCTGGCGTCATTGCCAGACCGCGAACCCGAGGCCGATACCGGTGCCGGCGCGTGTGCGGTAGACCGGAATGTAATGGTCGTAGACGCACTCCAGTTCCCCGAGAGCCCCGGCCATCGTGATCCAGTTGCGGATTTCGGACGATCCCGAGCAAAGCGATTCCTGCGCAATGCTGGTCAGCGTGTCCTTGTCGCGGTTCTTGATGGCGTCGATGATCTTCCGGTCGAACGCCGCTTCGCACAGAAAGTGACTCAGTCCACCGGAGGCGATGATTGCCACCTTGGCATCGATGGGGGACGCGGCCAACGCTTCGGCAATACAGCCGCCGATGTAATGGCAACGCGCCGAGGTCGGGTTGTTGGGTGGGAAGTAGGTGTTAATGAGCACGGGCAACATCGGAACACGAAGGTTCTTCATGAGCCGTTGATAGACGAAACCATAGGCGTGACCAAACGCACGGCGCTGCGGGTCGGGCACATCGTTGCTCGTCGCCACGTCGACGCCGCGGGCGATGAGCCCGCGAATCAGGTCCTCGGCCAGCTTCGGCGCGCCCGGAAAACGGCGAGGCAGATCCATTGCGTAGCCTGCCCAGAACGCCTTGTCGCTCCAGGTCAGCTTCGGGTGGGGCAGCTCCGTTTCTTTCATCACCACTTCTTCGCCGCGGTAGACCGAGATGGCGGGCAGGTTGTCGTAGCCGAAGAGTTCATCCTGGTCGTCGCCGATTACGAGTACGACGTCGGGACGCGCCGCGTGCAGGTAGGCCTCGACGCGGTCGAGGGCTGCTTCGGCCTCGCGGGCTAGCCTGGGGAAGGCGCCTGGATCGCTCTCACTCGCGTACGGCGTGCCGCGCTCGGCAACGAGCTCGTCGTAGGTGAGCTTGCGGCCGTCGAGCGTGTAGAGCGCCCGACTGCGAAGATCGTCTTCAGCGCGTCGCTGCCAGTGATCGCCGGGCAGGACGAGAATCGGACTGTGGGACGTGCCGACAGCGAGAGTAATGCTGGCCATATGATGTATTCCCCAGGCGCGGACGCGTGGTCCGGCTTCAGAAGTTGTAGAGTTCCAGCGTGCGCTCGCCTGAGCGCAGGCGTTGCATCACTGTGGTTTCCCTGGCTTCGCGCGCCGCGGCGCTGGATATTGCCTCCGCCGCGCGGACGCGCGGGACGGACACGACTCCATCGCGATCGCCGACGATGAGATCGCCCGGCTGGACGACGACATCACCCAGTCGCACCGGATAGTTGATCCAGCCGCGTGCACCCGCGTCCTTGCCGGTGCCCCGAATGCAGAGCCCTGCCGCGAACACGGGAAAGCCGAGCGCTTCGAGCTGGTCCGCGTCGCGCACGCAGCCGTCGATAACGAGTCCGCCCAGGCCGCGTTCGCGCGCGGCAGTAGACATGATTTCTCCCCAGTACCCGAAGTCGGGCTTACCGCTGACGTGAACGACGAGAACATCGCCTGGACCGGCAATGTAGAGCGCGCGATGCAGCCACAGATTGTCACCACCCGGGGAATGGACGACGACGGCAGGTCCGCAGACCCGCATGTTTGCGGCAACCGGTTTGATGGCTGACGGCAGTGCGCCGATGCGCCCAAGCGCCTCGTGCAGCGTAGATGACGCCATGCGCGATGCCTGCGCAACGATATGAGTTTCGGGTCGCTCGATCGTGTCGCGCACGGTCGGGAACTGTCCGGGTGCGCATGTGAAGGGTGCACTCATGATTCCACCCGCGTCTGCAGGTGATGGTAACGATGCAGCTCTCTTGCCTCGCGCAGGCTCATGCCCAGACGTACGGCGGAACGGATGGCGTTTTCCGCGGACTCGATGGCCTCGGCCATGTCCAGCACCCGGGCCTCGTGCTCCTGGGGAATCACTACGACACCATCGGCGTCGCCGCGCACGAGATCGCCAGGCGCAACGCGGACGCCGCCGATATTGACCGGAACCTGGGTCGCTTCTACCTGAACCCGGTCCTTGCCGGTGCGCATGTAGTTCCCGAGGCTGTAGACCGGATAGCCGAGTTCGCGGCAGAGCGCGACGTCGCGATTGACGCCATCGATGAGCGTGCCCGCGAGTCCACGGCGATGGGCGACTTCGGTCAGAATGTCGCCCCACACCGTCGCATCGTCACGGCCGCCGTTATCGAGAACAATGATGCAGTCGTCCGGCACGTCGTCGATGTAGTCGCCAACCGTGCCAGCTGGCTTGCCTGCCGGGCCGTAGCGAAGTGTCCAGGCGCGGCCCGCCATACGGAAATCGGGCGAAGATGGCTTGATGTGGTAGCACTGACCGTTGATACCGCATCGATCCAGTGCATCGCTCAATGTCGCCGTGTCGAGCCGGCCCGTTCGCTCCACATTGGTGTCACTCATGATTCATCCTTGTATTGCGTCGCCAAGCAGCATGTGCTCGTAGTCTTTTCCCATCACCTCGGTGACCGGGCGTCCTGCCAGCAGATCCTTCGTCATGGCCGCTTCCCGTGCCGCAATCTGCTCCGCCATGGCAATGACTGCCGCCGCGCCGCCCGCTGGCACGAAGACGACGGCGCTACCGTCTGCGATGACCAGGTCGCCAGGCCGTACGACCACGCCCCCCACGCAAACCGTCGCGTTGACCGAGTCTTCCTCAACCCGCCCGCGTGCCGTCCTTGCGGTGAGCGCCCTGCAAAACACGGGCAGGTTGTGTTCGTGCGCTTCATCGATGTCCCGCACGGGACCATCTGCGATAACGCCACCGATTCCCTTGAGCGCCGCAGCGAGCGAAAGAATGCCGCCCCAGCAACCCGCATCAATACCGGTGCGCTGTTCGACGACGATGATGTCTCCCGCACCGGCGAGTTCGATGGCTGTCGTGCCAAGGTGGCGAACCGGCCCGTCGCGGCGCACCGCTGCACCCGCGGGCACGAGCCGGAACGTCACGACCGCGCCCGCGATCTTCTGGTTCGATGTCCGTCGTGGCAGATCTGTCGTGACCTGTCCTGCAATTCCGAGGCGATCCAGCGCGTCGGAGACCGAGCATGTATCAAGCCGTTTCAGGCGCTGAATGAGATCGTTGTTCATAAGTAACGCTCGTTAAACCGGGGGCATGCGGCGTGCCATCTTCGGGACGTGCGGCAGTCATCAGGCTGACCGCCATGGCATGTGCACGGCCGCTTCGTCGAGGTGATCTGGATGCCTGTCAGAGCAGGGCCCGCCATTCAACCTCGTCCCTGAATACGCCGGAGATCGGACCGGTGCTGGGGTAGTCGATTTCCTCATGGCGCGCCAGGGTCGGCACAGAGTTGTCCATGAATTCGCGCAGAGCCTTCAGCAGGCAGCGTCTTACCGCCAGGATCGCGCCGTCACCGGCGCCGAGATATTCCTTCGACCGGTCCACGATCGGCCCCATGCTCACCATGACGGCAAAGTCTTCCGTGCCGAGCATCTGCGTAAAGCCCGTAAAGTGTCCCTGCTTCATTGCGTCCCGGTCCTGCCCCCAGTTGTCCTCGGGCGGCCCCGGCGGCAGCGGCGGCCACGAATCAGGATCTTCGTACGCGTGGGTCTTGTTGGGCACCAGCTTCTCGTTGACGCGATAGGTCATCTGCCAGTAGTAGATGTTCTCGTCGTCAATGGGCACGGAGAAGAAGATGCTGCCGCCCTGGATGTCGGCACGGTTCGGCGAAACGATCCCGAACCACGGCAGGACGAACGAGTTGGTGCGAACGTAGGCGCGGCCGTCCTTGAGCGCGCGTACGGCTGCATAGCGGAAGCCGAACGGCTTTTGCGCGATGTGGTACACGGGCGCCATGTTTTCCGACGAGAATTCGATGTCGCCGAAACCGACGAGCCAGCTCTGGTGGAGCACGCCGAGATGGGCCGAGTCCATGGTGGTCTCGACGCCCTGCAGCCAGTTTGAGTTGACCTTCTGCCGGAACACGACGAAGTTCTCGCGCGGCAGGCCGACGAACGGCAGTTCGGGGAATCTGGGCGGCGTATCGCCCTCGCCCAGCCACACCCAGACAATCCCGGCTTCCTCCCGCACCGGGTAGTGTCTGAGCGGGACGTGTTTGCAGTACTCGGCTTCGTTATTCGGCTGGGTCGGCACCGCCACGGTCACACCGTCGACGTTGAACTTCCATCCGTGGAAAATGCAGCGCAGCGCGTTGTCTTCGTTGCGCCCCAGCGCGAGCGACGCGCGCCGGTGCGGGCAGGCTTCATCGAAGAATCCGACCTTGCCACTGGTTGCACGAAATGCAACGTACTGCTCTCCGAACAGCTGCACCCGAAGTGGCTTGCCGTCGGCCTCCAGCTTGTCCGACAGCGCCGCAGGAATCCACCAGTTTTGCCTGATCATCTGTCCCATAGGCGCGCCGTTACTTACGCGGGTCAGCAGATCATTTTCTTCCCTGGTCAGCATTTAGAACTCCTCATGATGAGATCCGGTTTAACAGATATCCGAAAGACGTACGTTCCGTCAGGCGCCGGGGGGCGGCGTCTGGCTGCGGCGTGCGTCGAAGAATTCGGCAATCCGTTTCGCGACGTCCGTGTTGGCGGAGCGCGTCATGGACGTGATCATGGTTTCCGCGAACAGTCCTTCACCGACCGGCATCTCCGAGATCCGGCTGATGCCGTTGATGATTGCGTAATTCGTGGCCGCCGCGTTGCCGGCAATGCGCTTTGCCAGTTCGCGTGCTTTTGTGAGACCCGCTCCGTCGTCGGTGACGTAGTGCGCGAGGCCAATCTGGTACGCGTCGTTCACATTGAGCACACTGCCTGTGAGCATCATTTCGGTGACCCGCGAGGCGCCAATGAGTCTCGGGATGCGCACGGAGCCGCTGCCTCCGAGGAAAATACCGCGCTGCCCTTCGGGCAGTTGAAAGAACGCCGACCGCTCGACGACACGAACGTGTGTCGCCGCGGCAAGCTCGAAGCCGCCGCCGATAACGCCGCCGGTCAGAACGCTGATGACCGGCAGCTCGCCGTACTGGATGAGGTCGAAGGTACGGTGCCATGCCCGGGAGCGACGCATGCCGGCGAGCACGTCGGGGCTGCGCTTGCTCATGAGCTCGAAAAGATCCAGGCCAGCGCAGAAGTGTTCGCCCTCGCCATGCAGAATGACAACACGCGCGCCTTCCAGGCCGGTGGAGAACACGGACTCGAGTTCGTCAAGCAACGCGTCGTTGATGGCGTTGCGCTTGTCTGCGCGATTCAGTTTGACGAGCGCGACCTCATCTTCGCGTTGGACGTCAATCAGTGGCACAGCTGCTGTGGACATATCGGTAGTCATGGATCTTTACAGGAAAAGGAATCTCTTCTCGACGCTACGCTTCGATTATTACGACGTTGGCGTCGGGTTTATCGGCGTAGAGCGCTTCTACGTCGCCCGCGCGCCGCGCAAGCACGGCACGCTGATTGATATAGCCCTTGTCGGTGATCTCGCCGCCATCGCTCGATGGCGGGTCGTTCAGCAGCATCACGCGCCGGATGCGCATGCTGCTACCGGTGTGGCGTTCGTTATGGCGCAGCAGTGATTCGCGCAGCGCGTCGTGCAATGGCGCGTGGCAGGCAAGCTGCCGCTCGTCGCGCAGGCCGAAACGTTCGTGGCACGCGTCCGGGTTCGGCCACGCGAGAAGCGCCACATAGGGCAGGTCCGCGCCTGTCACGACTACGTCGCGCAGCAGGGGAGCGGTGCTGCTGATCACCTCGACGCGCAGCGTCCCGACACGCACGAAGATGCCGGACTGCAGCTTGAATTCTTCGGCGACCCGACCGGCAAAGGCGAGTCCTTCCTCCGGTCTTGCCGGATCGACGAAGGTCATGGCGTCGCCCAGACGGTAGTAGCCCTCCTCGTCGAAGGCGAGACGTGTCAACTCCGGTTGTTCCAGATAGCCCGCCATGACAGAAGGGCCACGGGTACGGATTTCGTATCGTTCTTCGTCCAGCGGCACCAGCTTCAGTTCGACGCCGGGCTGCGGAAGACCAACCAGTCCCGCCTGCCCGGTCGGCCAATGCACCACCGTGGTCGCGGCGCATGTCTCGGTTGAGCCATAGCTGGACACAAACGGAATGCGGTGCCCGAGATGGCGCACGGCCTGGGCTTGCAGGCGCTGGTAGAGACTGTCGGGCAGCTTCGCGCCTGACGAGGTCAGCCGGCGCAGACGCACGAAGAACTGCCGGCCGAGCATCTCGTCGGCTTCCAGCGCGTCCGCGAGCATGGCGTAGCCCGCCGGTACGCTGCTGAAGCGGGTGGGCGAAACCTCCCGGAGGTTGCGCAGCGTCCTGGCGAACTCGCCCGGTACGGGACGTCCGTCGTCGATGTACATCGTTCCGCCATCGTTCAGGATGCTGTTGAAGATGGCGGTGCCGCCAGCGACGTGGCTCCACGGCAGCCATTCGAGCAGCACGGATTCCGGTGCGACGGGATCGTGGCCCACGGTCTGCGCGTGCATGGCCATCGATACGCAAAGCATGCGCTGCGTGACCGGCACGACCTTGGGCTCTCCAGTCGAGCCCGAGGTGAAGAGGTATTTGCCCACCGTATCGTGCGTAATGCTGTCGAGCGATGCCTGCACCTGCGGGCTCACGGGCGTCTCGAGAACCGTGTGCCACGCCGTACCGTGGATGTCATCGGCTGGATCGGCGACATATACGACGCGCGCGCCATGTGGGGCGATGGCGTGCAGTGCTGCGCGGAACTGCTGCGCACTCTGCACGAAGATCACTGCGGGCCTGATCAACGCGACCATCGCCCTGAGTTTCGCGTAATCGGTGCTCAGCAGGGAATAGGCGGGGGTCACCGGTACATAGGGCATGCGCGCCTGCATGGCGGCGAGCTCGATGACGGCGTGCTCCAGGGTGTTGCCGCTCAGCACCATCACGCTGCGCCCGTCGAGCCGTTGTGACAGCAACCATTGGGTCACGGCATCGACCTGGTGGCCGGCCGCGCCGTAGCTGAGCGTGCGCCAGTCGCCCGTCTGCGTACAGCGTTGTTTCAGCCATGGCCGCGCGGGACGTTCGAGCGCACGACGTCTCAGCACGGCGGGCAGATGCACCTCGACCGGACCCAGCGGCACCTTGCTGCGCATCAGGACTGCGCCGTCGGCCCGCTCGACAACGTCGAGGTTCCGCTCAAGGAACGGGAGATTGATGAAAGGGAACTGGGAAGTCATGTTCAGCGGGCCATCTTCGAAATCGTGCAACGGCACGATCAGGTCACGTAGTAAGGCTACCTTATATAAAGTTGGCCAGCGAATCCACATGGTACAAACCCTATCGGCGCATTCTTGGAATTGTCGGGCAACACATGATATAAGGTAACCTTACTATTTGGGGTGTATGGCACCTCAAGGCGCGGCGTGCAGCTTCCCGTTCACCCGTTGCCGCGCACCAACCACGGAGGGGTCAGTCAACATGAGTATCAAGGGCGCCGCATATATCGCCGGCATCTACGAGCATCCCGTACGCCGGGCCGAGGGTTTGACCACTGCGCAGATGCACGCGGACGTCGCGCTTGGTGCGCTGGAGGATGCAGGGCTGGGTCTTGATGACGTGGACGGCTACTTTTGCGGCGCGGATGCGCCTGGCCTCGGCGCCCTCACGATGGCCGAATACATTGGCCTGCGCAACCTGCGCCATGTCGACACGACCGAATCGGGCGGTTCGGCGTATCTGTTGCACGTTGCGCACGCTGTGGAGGCGATTTCGTCGGGCCACTGCAATGTGGCGCTGATCACGATGGCGGATCGCCCGCTCGCGGCTGGCGCGGGCACAAGGCTCGCCGGGGTCGATCGCGACACGATGCCAAACCTGCCGTTCCAGGCCGCCGTGCCACCTCATCCGATGTACGGGTACGCGATGGTGGCGCGGCGCCATATGCATGAATTCGGCACGACGCCCGAGCAGCTCGCCTGGGTGCGGGTTGCCGCCTCGCATCATGCCCGGCACAACCCGAACGCCGTGCATCGCGAAGTCGTAACCGTACGCGATGTGCTCGATTCGCCTCTGGTTGCCGATCCGCTGCATCGCCTTGATTGTTGTGTCGTGACGGATGGCGGGGGTGCCGTGGTTGTCGCGCGCCCGGAAATCGCGAAGCAGCTGAGGCGTCCCAAGGTCAAGGTCATCGGGACTGGTGCGGCGGTGAAGCACCCTGACGGCGGACGTATCGATCTGCTGGTCTCGGCCGGCGCGCGTTCCGGCGCTGCGGCATTTGCGGGGGCAGGCATTACTCCAGGGGACATCGGTTATGCGTCGCTGTACGACAGCTTCACCATCACGGTAATCGTGCAGCTTGAAGATCTCGGATTTTGCGCGAAGGGGAAGGGCGGCCCGTTCGTTGCGGACGGCAACCTGATTGCAGGCGAGGGCCGCCTGCCATTCAACACAGATGGCGGCGGCCTGTGCAACAACCATCCAGGCAATAAAGGCGGGATGACGAAGATTCTCGAGGCCGTTCGCCAGTGCCGGGGTGAGGCGCATCCGGCCGTCCAGGTCGCTCGCCGTGAGTTTGTGCTGGCGCACGGCACGGGCGGCAATCTGGCCGGCGCGCATGCGGCCGGTACCTTAATTCTGCAAGCGGAGTAAAACCATATGAAACCGGATCAGGGATATCCGCCGGCACCGGTCGTGTTTCCCGGCGACGAGCCGTTCTGGGAGGCGACGCGTTCGGGACAACTGCTCGCGAAGCACTGCGGCGCCTGCGACACGCTGCACTACTACCCGAGGGTGCGTTGCCCGTTCTGTGGCAGCCAGGAGACATCGTGGCGGCGTTTGTCGGGGCGGGGTGAGATTTATTCGTACTCGATTGTCGAACGCAGTCCCCGGCCCATGGCCCCTGCGATTATCGAGCTGGAGGAGGGGTTGCGTGTCAGCTCCGCGATCCTCGACGCTGACGTGCGTGCGCTGAATATTGGAGACCCGGTAACGTTGCATGTCGTGCCAGCGCACGACGGACAACACGTGCCCGCCTTCACCACACTTGCCGCGGAGGCCGCCAGAGCGTACTCAGAGGCCGCGCGGGCGGCGCTGGAAATGCCGCAGCCGCCGGGCGGGCGCGTATTCCGACACGCCGCGGTAATCGGCGCCGGCAACATGGGTGTAGGCATTGCAATGGCCATGCTGTCGGGTGGCCTTTCGGTGCACCTCATTGACCAGTCCGAGGCTTTGCTTGCCGTTGCGACGGATCGTATCGCCGGGTCGTACAGCCGTGATGTAGCGCGTGGACGTCTTACCGAGACTGAGCGTGACGTTAGACTCGCACGTCTTTCGTGCGGTCAGGACATGGCGGACATTGCAACCGCCGACGTGGTAATCGAGGCGGTCTGGGAAGATCTTGCGCTCAAGCAGCAGCTGTTTGCCCAGATCGATCGACACGCCGCGCCCGGAGCGCTGCTTGCGACCAACACGTCCACGCTGGACGTCAACCTGATTGCGGCCGCGACGCAACGTCCGCATTCCGTTGTGGGTCTTCATTTCTTTAATCCTGCAAACGTAATGCGGCTCATCGAGGTGGTTCGCACATCGTCGACGTCGCCTGAAGCGCTCGAAGCTGCGCGCAGTCTCGCTTCGTCGGTCGGCAAGGTGGCGATCGTGGTGGGTGTATGCGACGGTTTCGTGGGCAACCGCATGATGATCGCCCGCGAGCGGCAGGCCGCGCGCCTTCTGCTCGAGGGGGCGCTGCCGGAGCAGGTTGACCGTGTGCTGCGCAAGCTCGGCCTGCCGATGGGAACGTTCGAGCTGCAGGACATGGCGGGAGGGATAGAACTGACATACCGCGCCCGACAGCGGGCGGGGCAAAGAGACTGGCTGATCGAACAGCTCCATGCGCGTGGCCGTACCGGACAACGCGCCGGGCGCGGCTATTACCGCTATGAGCCCGGCAAGCGGCGCGCGCTCGTGGACCAGGAGGTGACGGCATTGATCGAGGAAGCTTCACGGCTGGAAGGTATCGAGCGACGTGTGCTTCCCGATGAAGAAGTACACGACCGTCTCGTGCTCCTGATGATTAACGAGGGCGCGAGGCTCCTCGCCGAACGCGTTGTCGAGCGCGCCAGCGACATCGATCTGGTGTGGCAGCTCGGCTACGGATGGCCGGACTGGAAAGGCGGCCCCATGTATTACGCGGACATGCTCGGACTGCCTTCAGTCGTCACGAGACTTACAGCACTTTGCGCCCGACATGGCGAGCAGTTCCGGCCTGCGGAATTGCTCGTACAGCTCGCCGAAGCTTCGGGTCGCATCAGCAACATCAAGATATCAAGATAACCCCATGCCAACCTATCGCGCGCCAGTCAGGGACTGGCTCTTCATTCTTCACGATTATCTGCGGGTGGAGGAACGCAAGGACCTTCCCGGGTTTAACGAACTCACTGCCGATCTGACTTCGGCCGTTCTCGAAGCCGCAGCCCAGTTTCATGAGGAAGTCCTGCACCCGCTCAATCAGGCTGGTGACGGCGAGGGAGCCCATTTTCTCGATGGTCGGGTCCGCACGCCTGGCGGCTTCAAGGCTGCCTGGGACGCCTATCGCGAGGCCGGCTGGCACCGCCTCAGTCTCCCACAGGAACTGGGCGGCGCTGGACTTCCGCCGGTCATGGCGGTGCCGGTGTCGGAGATGCGCGCGTCCACTGGCCATTCGTTTTCGATGTACAGCAGTTTCTGCGCACCCGCGGCCAGCATGCTTGCAGCGCTGGCCCCTGAATGGATCAGACGCCATGTCGTACCTCGTCTCTCGGACGGTGACTGGACCGCGACGATGTGCATGACGGAGCCGCAGGCCGGTACCGACCTGCGCCAGATTTCGACGCGCGCGATATGCCAGCCGGACGGGACGTGGCGCATTCACGGACGCAAGATTTTCATCTCCGGCGGTGATCACGACCTGACTGACAACATCATTCACATCGTGCTTGCCAAGGTACCCGATGCGCAGGGACGCGTGACGGCGGACCTCTCATCGGTGCACGTGTTTCTGGTGGCGAGGAACATGATTGATCCTCATACCGGCGCACAAGGCGAACTGAACAACGTCTTCGCACGCTCCATTGAGCACAAGATGGGGATCGAAGGCAGTGCAACCTGTGCACTCGATTTCGAAGGCGCGGTGGCGTGGCGCATTGGCGATACGGGCGGAGGAGGTACCGCCGCCAACATGGCGCCAATGTTCCATCTGATGAATTACGCCCGCGTAGGCACCGCCCTGTCCGGGGTTGGATACGCTGAGATCGCCCGGCAGAACGCGGCGGACTACGCGCGCGAACGCCGCTCGGGACGTGCGGGTTCAAAGCTGCGCGACACGGCGCAGGCGGCGGACCCCATCATCGCGCACGCAGATGTGCGGCGCCTCCTGCTCGAAGCGCGGTCTTTTGCTGAAGGGGCGCGTGCAGGCGCCATGCGCGCGGCGATGTGGCAGTCGATTGCCCGGTCGGCACCCGACCTGCAGGAGCGACAGGCGGCCGCCGACATGCTCGATATCCTGACGCCCGTGATGAAGGCATTCTTTACGGACCGTGGCTTCGATGCTGCAGTCGCGTGCCAGCAGGTGTTCGGTGGACACGGCTACATCAAGGATTACGGCATCGAACAGTTCGTACGCAATGCCAGGGTCGGCCAGCTATACGAAGGCGCAAACGGAATTCAGGCTACTGATCTCGTACACCGCAAGCTGTTCGCGCACGAAGGTCGCCCCTGGAAACACTTTGCGCGAGCGATTTCCGGTTTCGTCGACCGTCATTCAGATGATGTGCAGCTCAAGCCATACACGGTCCCGCTGCGCGATGGGCTGCAACGCCTTGGCGCGTCCATCACGTGGCTGAACACAGACGGCCGCGCGAGCTATGGCCTTGCCGATGCCGCGTCATACGACGTTCTCACTGCAATGGGCATCCTGTACGTCGGCTGGATCTGGAGCGAAATCGCCGCGGTAGTACTCGACGGTTCGGGATGCCGGTTCGTTGACGAGACCACACGCCTGACCAAGCTGGCATTGGCAAAGACGTGGATGCAAAGACAGATGCCGCTGCTCGAGGCTATCTGCCGTCGCATTGAATGTGGCAACGACAGCCTTCTGTCCATGCCCGACGAGTGGATTTGACAAGACCGTCTGTGTGCGCCCGTGAAGCCGGCTCCGGTCAGGGCAATGAGGGTGGACTGCGCGCGCGGGTCTTTGGCTCGATGATTTTGTTAATCCCATGAACGGATCAGGAATTTTATGAGCGAATTACCGCTGACCAAGGTCCGCGTCAAGTCCATGACACTGCTTGCGGATAGCGTTGTTGGCCTCGTACTGGAGGCGCTGGACGGTCGCGACCTGCCCGCCGCAGGCGCTGGCTCGCATGTTGATGTCAACCTGACTGCAAAGCTCTCCCGAAGTTACTCCGTCGTGCGCTGGGATGGCTCGCCAAAGCGTTATGAAATCGCGGTCGCCAGAGACGCCAGTAGTCGTGGCGGGTCGCGGCACATTCACGAAACGCTGCGCGTGGGCGATGTCCTGCAGATCGGTGAGCCTCGCAATCTGTTTGCGCTGGTAGAGAACGCGAGCTTGAGTGTGCTGTTCGCTGGCGGCATTGGAATTACGCCGCTCTGGTCCATGGTGCAGCGACTCGAAGCACTCGGACGTCCCTGGGTACTGCACTACGCGGCGCGTGACCGTGGCCGGGCTGCGTACATGTCGGATATCGAACAGCTATCTGCGGCTTCGGACAGCGGCAAACTGCACGTCTATTTCGACAACGAGCCAGGCGGACAACGGCTGGATATTGCGACGGTTCTTCGCGAAACCCCGAGCGATGCGCATGCATACTGCTGCGGCCCCCAGTCGATGCTTGACGCGTTCGAAGCGGCAGCGGCGGGCCGGCCTGCGGAGACGGTACATCTGGAGCGGTTTGCACCCGCGCAACAACAGGGTGCCAGCCGGGACTTCACGGTTGTACTGGCGAAATCGGGGCAGTCATTCGAAGTTCCGCATCATCAGTCGATTCTTGACGTGCTGCTCGAAAACGGCGTCGACGTTCCGTATGGCTGCATGCAGGGGGCCTGTGGGCTTTGCGAGACGCGCGTCCTTGGTGGGACGCCTGATCATCGGGACAGCGTGTTGTCTGCGGAGGCCCGGGCTGCCGGGCAAAGCATGCTCATCTGCTGCTCGCGAAGCGCGACCCCCCTGCTGATGCTCGACGTGTGATTTTCTTTTCGCATCGTCCAGCCTGTCGAGGACGTTGGCAGCCGCCTGCGCGTCGACAGCGTGCAGGAGGTGAACTGCCAGCTTCAAGGTGTGGCCGGGTCGAGTTCCACAGCCTGCCTGGCGAGTTGGGCACTGCGCACCCGGCTCATCAGGATGCGCAGACTGGCGACATCTTCACCACTGAGGCAACTGAAGAAGTCACGTTCGGCTTCGTCGATCCGGGATTCGCACCGGACCAGAACCTTGCGTCCCGCTGCAGTGGACGAGATCAGCATGGTGCGTTTGTTGAGCTGGGTCGATTTCCGTTCGACGAGTTTCTTGGCCTCAAGCGCGCGGATGAACTCGCCCATGGACTGTGCCGTCATCATCGTCTTGCGTGCCAGGTCGGCCGACGATACGGGCTCGTGGTGCGCAATCAGGTTAAGGACCATGTATTGACCAGCCGTGATGTCGATCGCCAGCAGACATTCGTCGAGCCTGCGACGAATGAGTTGCTCGACTTGCTGGATGTAGAAGAAGGTGCGAGCGCTAACGGACATCGGATCCCACTTGTTGTCTTGCGGCTCGGGCCCATTCCGAGCGTTGAATCAGAAGAGTATACCGCTATTCCGGATAACGAAAATGGTCCGTTGGGTAGAGAAAAGCCGGAACCGTTCGGCGAGGTAAGGGCTGATGGGCCATTGGGCGCCGCGGTGACGCTGGAGTCCGGCGGCAGCACACCGGGCGGGCAGAAGAAGCCTGTTACCAGTATTTCCCGAATCAGCGGAACGGGCGCACAAATGACTCGAATCCTGGCGCCGCTTACGCGGAAGAATTCCGCGGGGCTTCAGACCAGTCAGCGGACTGGCGCCGGTCCCCTGACGACAAACAAGGAACGGATATGAGGGTGTTAGTCGCAGTCAAGAGAGTGGTCGACTACAACGTGAAGGTCCGCGTGAAGACGGACGGCACGGGCGTCGACATTGCAAACGTGAAGATGTCGATGAACCCGTTCGACGAAATCGCCGTCGAGGAAGCCGTGCGCCTGAAGGAAGCGGGCGTGGCGACCGAGGTGATCGCGGTGTCGGCGGGCGTGGCGCAGGCGCAGGAGACGCTGCGCACGGCGCTGGCCATCGGCGCGGACCGGGCCATCCTGATCGAATCGAACGAAGACCTGCAGCCGCTCGCTGTGGCGAAGCTGCTCAAGGCGCTCGTGGACAAGGAACAGCCGCAGCTGGTCATCCTGGGCAAGCAGGCCATCGAGGACGACTCCAACCAGACCGGCCAGATGCTTGCCGCACTCGCGAACCTGCCGCAGGCGACGTTCGCCTCGAAGGTGACGGTTGCAGACGGTAAGGCCACGGTGATGCGCGAAGTGGACGGCGGTGCCGAAACGCTCTCGCTGAAGCTGCCCGCCGTGGTCACGACCGACCTGCGCCTGAACGAGCCGCGCTACGTGACGCTGCCCAACATCATGAAGGCGAAGAAGAAGCCGCTCGAAACCATCAAGCCCGAGGACCTCGGCGTGGATGTGACGCCGCGCCTGAAGACGCTGAAGGTTGCCGAGCCGCCGAAGCGCTCGGCCGGCGTGAAGGTGCCGGACGTGAAGACGCTGGTGGAGAAGCTGTCGGCCTCAGTTAGTGCTTTAGCACTTACTGGGGCCCCATGCAGGGCGAAGACCGAAGCGAAGGTGCTGTAAGGGAGCGACGACAAATGACGATTCTGGTAATTGCGGAACACGACAACGCGACCGTGAAGGGCGCGACGCTGAACACGGTGGCGGCTGCGACGAAGATCGGTGGCGACGTGCACGTGCTGGTAGCCGGCCACAATGCGCAGGGCGCGGCCGAAGCCGCAGCGAAGATTGCGGGCGTATCGAAGGTGCTGCTCGCCGATGCGCCGCAGCTCGAAGCGGGCCTCGCGGAAAACGTCGAGGCGACGGTACTGAACATCGCGAAGGACTACTCGCACATCCTCGCGCCGGCCACGGCGGCGGGCAAGAACGTGACGCCGCGCATCGCGGCGAAGCTCGACGTGGCGCAGATCAGCGACATCACGGCCGTGGTCAGCGCCGACACGTTCGAGCGTCCTATCTACGCGGGCAACGCGATCGCAACGGTGCAGTCGGGCGACCCGATCAAGGTCATCACGGTGCGCACCACGGGCTTCGACGCCGTGGCGGCCGAAGGCGGCAGCGCGTCCATCGAGAAGATCGAGGCCGCGCCGGACGCCGGCATCTCGCAGTTCGTGAGCCGCGAAGTGACGAAGCTTGACCGTCCCGAGCTGACGAGCGCGAACATCATCGTCTCGGGCGGCCGGGGTCTCGGCAGCGGCGAGAACTATACGAAGGTGCTGGAGCCGCTCGCCGACAAGCTCGGCGCAGCGCTGGGCGCCTCGCGCGCGGCGGTGGACGCGGGCTATGTGCCCAACGACTACCAGGTGGGCCAGACGGGCAAGATCGTGGCGCCGCAGCTGTACGTGGCAGTGGGCATCTCGGGTGCGATCCAGCATCTGGCCGGCATGAAGGACTCGAAGGTGATTGTCGCGATCAACAAGGACCCCGAAGCACCGATCTTCAGCGTGGCCGATTACGGCCTCGTCGGCGATCTGTTTGCGCTCGTGCCCGAACTCGTCGCCACGGCCTCGTAAGCGGCAAGGAACAAGCGGACGCCCGTCACCGCAGCGTCCACCTGTTTGCACGGCGATGAAAACTGATGTGCTGGCCGATTGCTGCCCATGTTGGTCTCCGCTGCCCTTGTCCTGGGCCGGGGGGGGGGGCTGTTCCTGCCGCGACCGGCTAGCGAAACGCGCCCATTTGCGACGAGATCATCTGCAGCATCTTGTTCGACGCAACGGACAACGTGCGTCCCGAGTTCGGAAAGGGCGAACTGCTTCATGATGTTGATGGAGTTGGTCGTGACCCCGCAACGCTATTTGGACGTTCTATCGAGATAATGCTGGGCCGCGCGGATCACGTGCCGCTCGGCGAGCAGCGCAGCGAGCGCCGCGTCGCCGGACTGGACGGCGCGCAGAATCGCCGCGTGCTCTTCCCAGGTCTGCCGTATTTCGTCTTCCGCCGCATTCACGAACAGCATCCGCGTGCGATCGCGCAGCGTTCGCATGAGGTCGGCGAGCATGGTGTTTGCACCCGCTGCATAGAGAAGATCGTGAAAGCGGGCATTGAGGTCGAGCAGTTTCGCCGTTTCTCCAGATGCCATCTTGGCATTGCCTTCTGCCAGAACTTCGGCGACCTTGCTGGCGAGTTCGGGGGTGCAATGCTCCGCGGCCAGTCGGGCGTTTAGCCCCTCGAGGGTAGCCCGGATCTGCACCATTTCGCGCGCGGAAGCGGGGTCAAGCGATGCAACGATTGCTCCGTGGCGGGGCCTGACTTCGACCAGCCCCTCCGCAGCCAGCGCACGCAAGGCCTCGCGAACGGGTACACGCGAAACGTTCAGTTCTTCCGCGATGCGCCCTTCGATGAGACGCGTGCCCGGCGCATAGGACCCTGAGGTAATGGACTCCCTGATCCGCGCGGTGACCAGTTCGGACAGCTGGCGGTGAAGAATCGGAGCGGAACCGGGTCGCTCCCGATTGTCTGCCGGATTGCCTGCCGTTGTCGCTGCGATATCCGACGGTGTGTTCATTGGGCGTTCACGCTCGTTAATGCGGCCGGATTGCCGACTATACAAAATCAGTCGCCAATTCTAGCGCACTCCCGGTTTTTTGTAGACAGTACACTCGCGCGGACCATTGACCGACGCGCCAGGTGCAGCCGGCCGGCGCTGCGCCGGCCGGCTTGCCTGAGCGGCGCTCGCCCACCGAGGGCATTACCCCGCGTGCACACGGCTCGCAGCCACACGGCCCAATAGCGGAACGATGATCGCCGCCGCAATGCACGTCAGCGCGCTAACGGTGGCGAGACTCAAGCCCGGAATCAATGGGAGCAGCCCGCGCAACACGCCGCGAGCCGTGGGGTCCGCCAGCACCAGTTCGCCAGCGATCCAGCCGAGGAGGCCCGCGCCAGCGTATACAAGCGCCGGCACGCGCTCGAGCACCGCAAGGATAAGCCGGCTGCCGAACGCAATGACGGGGGCGCCCATTGCCAGACCCACGAATGTGACGACGAGCTGGGATTTCTCCGGTAGCGACTGGGCCACCGCGGCCGTGGCCAGCGCGTTGTCCAGGCTCATCGCGAGATCGGCCCACATGATGGTCGTCACCGCTCGCCACAACGCGGTGGTCTGGCTGACAGATGCACCGTCCTCGCCCGGTCGTACGAGCTGCACGCCAATCCACATCAACAGCGCTGCGGCGATCAGATGCATGAAGGGGATGGCGAGCAGCTTGCCGATCACCCCGATCAGCACGACTCGGAGCACGATGCCAAGCCCGGTGCCGAGCAGGATCCCGAGACGCTGCTGCTTTGCGGGGAGGGAGCGGCAGGCCATTGCGATGGCGATGGCGTTATCCCCCCCTAGCAGCACGTTGACGAAGACGATCTGGATAGCCGCCCAGCCGTCATGCGCCAGCGTTTCCGAAACGAACAGGGTCATGGAAGGTACCGTTCAACTGATCGCCACGGCGAAAAGGGTGGCGGCGATCAGGCCGCAGACCACGGGCACGAAAAGGGCACGCACCGCATCCAGCACCGGCACGCGCGCGAAGCCCGTGACGGCGATGAGCGAGGACCAGGCAACGAGCGTCCCGCCTCCGGTCCACACGGCGCCCATCTGGCCGATGGCAGCGAGCGTGGAAGCCGGCATGTGAGCCATCGGAGCCAGCGCGCCCGACAGCGAGCCAGTCAGCGGAAGACCGGCGAAGCCGGAACCGTCGATGCCGGTGATCATCCCCGTCAACAGCACGCCGAACGACACGAGTATCGGGCTGTGCGGAATGAACTGACTGCACGCCTGGACCAGTTCGAAGAGCAGCGATGGGACGTGGGCGCCGGACTCGATGCCGAGGATCGGACCCGCGGTGCTGCTGTCGCCGACGAAGAAGAACCCGGCAATCGGCAGCACGGCGCCCATGGCCTTGAACGCGAACACGAAGCCATCGATGATGTGCGACGCTGTGCGGTCGAGGAAGCCTTTGCGTCCGTAGGAAAGCGTCGTCAGCATCATCAGGACTGCTGCCATTCCGCCGATCAGCGAAGCCGCATCGCCGCCGCGAATGACGGACGCTCCGACGAGATCCGGCCGGGTCATCACGATCACCACCGCAAGGAACGTGAGCGGCGTGATGATGGAGAACACCTTCGACCACATTCCCCTTCTTGGCGGGAACACGGTATCCACCATCGACGGCAGCGTGAGCACTGCCGCCCCGGAGGAAAGTTCCGGCACGGCTTCGCCGACATCTGTGGCGTCGTCGTGTGCCCCGCTCGTGCTGCGTGCGAGTTCGGCTTTCGCAAAGCTGCCCTGATGAGCCTCGGGCTCGCTGCCCGGGTACAGCTCGCCCGAGAATTCCCATTCGGTCAGATTTTTCGCGCCGGCTTCCTTGACGTTTTTGCGCACCGTGAAGTACCAGCAGAGACCGAGCGCAACAGCGCCCGCAATGATGGACAGCAGCAGCGCGGTGTTCGCTACGGGCAGCATGTCGGTTCCCGCCGCCTTGGCGCTGATACCGGGCGCAACCTTGATCACGTAATCCGACGACAGGGCCATCCCCTGGCCGGCAATGGCAATGGCGACGGCGGCGCCCAGTGGAGGAAGTCCTGCATAGATCGCTGCTGGAATAAGGATCGCGCCGACCAGCGGCACCGCCGGCGTTGGCCAGAAGAACAGCGAAATCAGGTAAGTGATCAACGCGAGAATGAAGAAGGCCGCGTGACCGTTGACCATGATCTTTCTGAATGGCCGCACCATCCTCACGTCGGCGCCGATTTCTCGCAGCCCGTTGAGCAGGGCCGTCATCAATGCGATGACCAGAAAAATGTTGAAGAGCTCGTGAGCGGCGGTCAGGCTGCCCATGAAGATGGCCTGCAACGCGGTGAGTACCTTGCCCGAGTACGCGAGCGCCACAGCGAAGGTGGCGAGGATGGCGGGAACGACAACGTTCGCGCGGAAAATCATGGTGACGACAATGGCCACTACGCCGACCAGATAACAGAAGTGGGCCGGCGTGAGGGCGGTGAGAGGGTGCATGAGGAACCTCGGCTCGGATAGTGGGGTGTGCAGACAACGTGGTTTTGTGGGGCGGCCTCTTTCGAGGACCGTCGGACGCACTTCGGTGCCGCTATACCGTTAGAAGCTGTGCCGCAGACCGACGCCTATCGAGGCCTGTTTCTGGTTGCTCGACGGTTCGATGAACTGCGTGACCTGGGCGACCGCGGCATCGCCCATCGCGCGCTGGAACGTGGCGAACGCATAGAGATCCGTACGCTTTGACAGACTGTAGGTCGCCGTCGCGTTGTACTGGAGGTAGCGGGGGTCGCCATCGTTGGCGTCGATCTTGCCATCGGTATACGTGACGCCGAGTCCGGCGGAGAGCGCCGGGGTAAAGAAGTAGACGCCGTTGACCTCGTAGTTCATGAAGTTGACGTTCTGGCCTTCGAAGCCGGCCTTGTAGGTCGTGCTCGTGATGTCGCCGCCCAGCTTGACCGGGCCGAACCGGTAGGCCGCGCCGCCGCCGACCGTCAGGAACGAATGCGCGACCGTCACGAACTGGCCGATGGCGGAGTTCGTGGCTTTCCAGAACGTCCCGGCCGACCGGTCTCCGGGCTGCCGCGCGTAGGTCATGCCGAAGCCGACATATAACGGACCGTCGTCGTAGCTGCCGCCGATGCTCCACATGCTGTCCTTGCCGAAGCTTCCGGCCTGGCCGCCGAAGCTGTACAGCGCGCTGCCGGTGAATGCCCCGTAGGTTTTCGTGTATTTCACGGAATTGTCGACGCGTACGCCGCGGTTCGTGAGATCCATGTCGCCCGGATGCTCCATGTAGACGGACCAGTCCGCGGCGGTGAGATGAGCAACGTAATCCACCATCGATTCGTATTGACGGCCGAAGGTCAACGCACCCCAGCGGTCGTTCTGGATTCCGACGTAGGCCTGACGGCCGAACATCAGGCCACCCTGGCCGAGCGATCCGTCCGTGACGTCAAAGCCGTTCTCGAGCCGGAAAATTGCCTGCGTTCCGCCGCCCAGGTCTTCCCTGCCGAGCAGCCCGAAACGGCTGCCGCGCGTCGTGCCGCTGCTCATTGCCCATGTTTTCCCGCCTCCCTGGTTGGTTGTGTACTGAATCGAGGCGTCAATCAGACCATATAACGTGACACTTCCCTGTGCATGCGCGGCGGCGGCGGTGCACGAAAGTACGGCAGCGGTACAGAGCGTCTTGTTCATCGATATTCCTGTCTTGAGAGTGGGTGCATGAAGCTCGGGAATGGGAATCGCCAAGAGGAAATTCTGTACAAAGTATGTCGTATACAAAAAAGCCGAACGCAAATTTTGATTCGGGTGTACCCCTGGTAGCAGTCGAGCGGATTGCGGAAATTGTTTTGGCGTGCGTCGGAACGGCGCGCTGGCGGGCACTGTCCATAAAAGCAGCGCGAGTCAGCAGGGACGACGGAATGACCGGTGTAAGAAGGCAAGCCCGGATCTTTTCAGCGTCGATCGGTTTTTAAGTACATCGTATACCGTGAGAGGCGCCATAAACTTTGGCGCGTCGACGCTGGTTACGTCGGGGCTCGGGCGAGCGCGTTCGCCCACGTGGCCGTTCCCTTTGCGTAGTCGCTTCCGTTGCTGGTGCGCCAGCAGTCAGCGGTTTTCTGGCGGCCCTGCGCTGACGGTTTGCCGTGCTCGAAAATCAATGGCGATTTTTGCTGGAATCCTGAGACATGGATTTCTCATGCCGCACGATCACGAAGCTCGGCAAAGCGCGGGCGCGCATCGAATGGTTTTCGCCGATCTCGATCCGGCCGCCGTCACCATCGCCGGCGACGCCGTGCGTCGTCAAACCGCTGAACCGCCGATCGCGCAGGCCTGCTGCGAACGGGCTGCAAACGGGCTGCAAACGGGCCGCAGTCATACGCGTCAACCACGGGAGTGCCGCTATACGGCGATGGCGGGGTTTCCCGCGTTGCCAATGAAATGCAGGATCTCCCGCCCGAGGTATTCTTCGCCGGAATTGAAATGCGCGACGATCGACGTATGGTTGTGCCCCCGCAATTGAATCAGGCGTGGCGGGACGCCCCGATGGCGTAGCGCTTCCAGAAAGAACTGCACGCCATACTCGTCGAGATACGGGTTCTCGAATTCGGCCACCGCGATCATCAGCGGGACGGTGGATCGCGCGACGTGCGTGAGCGGCGAGCGCTCGTGGTAGCGCGTCTCGTCGTCGCCGAAATAGGCGCGCACGGGTTTCGCGTTCGGATTGCCCGGGCGGGTGTCTGCGACCAGCCGCGCGCTGATCAGCACGAGGCCGGCGACGGGCGGCGGCGGAGTTTTGTCCGTGACGGCCGGGTCGAACAGGCAGGTTGCGGCGTGGGCGCCGCCTGCCGAATGGCCGATAACGAAGACCCGGTCCGGATCGATGTTCAGCTTGGCGGCATGCCGATGAACGTAGGCCAGCGCGTCGGCCACGTCCTGCGCTCCTCCGGGGTAAGGCGCTGCGTCGGCGAGCCTGTATTCGACGTTGATCGCGGCAAGCCCCTGCGATGCGAACCAGTAGCAGACGTTGTCGTATATCTCGCCGTTGACGCTTTTGTTGCCCCGAACAAACGCGCCGCCATGCACGAATACCACTGCGTCCAGCTTTCCATCGTCGGTGCGGCGGCCGCTTTCCGCGTGACGGGCGGCCGGCAGAAACGTATCGAGCGTGTGTCGCTCGTGGGGGCCGTAGCGCACGTCGCGTTCGACCACGATGCCGTCCCTGGGCGCAGCCGCAACGAGCGGCGTATAGCATTGAATGACGGTCTGGCGATGGCCGAGGATGTCGTGTCCCCAGCGTGGGCCGATGTCCAGCAGCAGGCGGCGCTGGTCGTCGGGCAGGGAGCCCAGCGGCTCGAGGGTCGATCGTCGGGTCACCATGATATGCACACATCCCCGTTCACGAATGTCTGGCAGGCCATGCGGTAGCCTGCCGCGATTTCGGCCGTGCTCAGGTGCCGTCTTTCCTTGTCCTTCACGGCGTCGGTATTTTCAAGACCCCGTTCGACCTTGCACTTGCACGTCCCGCAAAGGCCGCCGCCGCACTTGAAAGGGATTCCGCCTTTTTCGCGCAGGGAAACGCGAAGCAGATTGCTGTTGGGCGGAGCGCTCACGCACTTGTTGTCGTTGCTGAGGAAAGTAATCTGGATCATGCAGAAAGCCTGTTCTGTTCACGTGGCGGGATCGAAACGAAAACGTCACGCGGCGGACACATCGGTTCGCCGCACCAGCCGTGCATTGGAATTGCGCGTGCCGACCAGTACCTGGAGGGCGCCGAACGCGGTGTCGCGGTTGGAGAATTTTTCGAGGAACCGGATCGGCATGTCGTTGACCGTCGCGTCGCCCGACTCATCGACGATGCGGATTCTGGCCTCGCCGTACACCGCCGCGATCACGAATGTCGCGAGATGGCGCTCGCAATACAGGTAGTCCCATGCCTCCGCGGGCGCCAGTTTGCCGATGGCTTCGGTCCGGTACTGCCCCGGCTTGCTGGTGAGAATCACGTAGGCGACGGGACTGATTGCCGTGCCGTTCACGTCGTCTCCCGGTCGGTTTGTTCGAGCTCGATGTCGTGCTCGATCCACAGCTGGCAGGCGAGACGGTAGCCCTGCTCCAACCGCTCGCCGAGCTGTTTCCTTTCCTTCCAGTTGGGCGGCGGAAGATGTTCGCCGCCGGCATGGACGACACACGCGCATCGGGAGCACTTTCCCATGCCGCACTCGTAACGAAGATGCGGGTAGGGGAACTGCTTGATTCCGGCGCGAACCACCAGATTGGTGTGTTCCTTGACTTCGTCCCGGTAGGTCTGTCCGTCCCGGTGAAATGTGACCATCGGCATTACCGTCCTTCCTCTGCGTCGGATGGGGTGCGATCTGGCGTCGACCAGTCTTGCGGCGAATTGTATCAACCCAATGGAACATTGTATACTTTGTTCAAATCACTCAAGATGGCCGATATGGGCAACCGCGTCATCTCTTCGGTGGTTTGGGTGATAAGCCTTTATCACCGGCGCTTCGGCACCTGAATGAAATACTGCTCACCTGCGCATCTCAACTTTAAAGTATACAGTATTCTTTTATTCATCTATTCTATCCCCGCTGTCTGCTGTTCGAGCCGCGAGGTCGCGTTCGGCAGACGTCGTTCCCACCAGGATAAGGAGCAAAGAGATGGCCGAATTGATGAATCGAGACGAATTCCGCAAGGCGCTTGAAGAAGCCATCAAGGGCAAGAGCGCCAACAAGGCACCGTTCAGCGTTGCGTGGGCGAGCGGCAAGCTCAGCCGCGCGCACCTCGCCCGCTGGGCCGAGAATCACTACCACTATGTCGGCCCGTTCGCCGACTACCTCGGTTACCTGTACGCCCGCACGCCCGACCATATGACCGAGGCGAAGGACTTCCTGCTGGCCAACATGTACGAGGAGGAGATCGGCGGCGACCGTCATACCGACCTGCTCATCCGTTTTGCCGAAGCGTGCGGCACGACGCGCGAGCGTGTGATCGACCCGGACAACATGTCGCCGACCACGCGCGGCCTGCAGGCCTGGTGCTACTCGGTGGCCATGCGCGAGGATCCCGTCGTCGCCGTCGCCGCGCTCGTGGTCGGGCTCGAATCGCAGGTGCCCTCGATCTATCGCAAACAGACGCCGACGCTGCGGGAAAAGTACAAGTTCACGGACGAAGAGGTCGAGTTCTTCGACCTGCATATCGTGTCTGACGAGATCCACGGCGAGCGCGGCTACCAGATCGTGCTCGAAAACGCGACTACGCCGGATCTTCAGCAACGCTGTCTGAAGATCTGCGAAATCGGCGCGCAGATGCGCCTGCTCTATACGACGGCGCTCTATTACGACTATGTCGAAAAGGAAATTCCGCTGCCGGAACTGGGGCTCGCCGCCTGAGTCCGTCCGGGTCGGGCGTTACGGCCCGGCCGTTCTGTTCGTGTAGCGGCGGCCAGGTGAGCGCCGCATAAAAAGGGAAGTGGTGTGATGAGCGAATCCGCAACCGTATTCAAGAACCTGATCGCGGGGGAGTGGACCGACAGCGTCAGCGGGAAGACTTTCGCGAATATCAATCCCGCCGATACCCGCGACGTCGTCGGTCATTTCCAGTCGTCAGTGACAGCGGATGCACGGGCGGCGATCCACGCGGCGTCGGCTGCATTCGGCCAGTGGCGCCGCACGCCGGTCTTCGCGCGGGCCCGAATCGTCAACAAGGCGGCCGACTGGCTCGAGGCCCGTGCGGATGCATTTGCCGCGGAGTTGACGCGCGAAGAAGGCAAGCCGCTCGCGCAGAGCCGGGATGAAATACTCCGGTCGGCTCAGGTACTGCGTTTCTACGCGGTCGAAGCACAGACGTTCACCGGTGAGACGTTTCCGGGCGACGATCCCGACCAGCAGGTGTTCACACAACGCGAGCCGCTCGGCGTGGTCACCGTCATCACGCCGTGGAATTTTCCGATCTCGATTCCGGCGCGCAAGATTGCCCCGGCGTTGATGGCCGGGAACACGGTGATTTTCAAGCCGTCGTCGGACGCGCCGCTCATCGGCTACCGGCTCGCGGAGGCGTTCGCGCAGGCCGGCATTCCCGCCGGTGTGCTCAATTACGTCACGGGGCGCGCGTCGGACATCGGCGCGGCGATCACCGAATCGCCGGCCGTGCGGGCGATCTCGTTTACGGGGTCGACTTCGGCGGGCGAGCACATTCATCGGTCGGTGCCGATGACGACGCGCACGCAGATGGAACTGGGCGGGAAGAATCCGCTGATCGTCATGGAGGACGCGGATCTCGACCGCGCGGTGGATCTCGCGATCAAGGGCGGGCTGTCGCTGAGCGGGCAGGCCTGCACGGGCACGAGCCGGCTCCTCGTGATGGAGGCGGTGCGCCGCGCATTCACGGAAAAGCTGGTGGCCCGGGTCAAGAGCCTCAAGATCGGCAGCGGCGTCACGCCGGGCATGGACCTCGGTCCACTGGCGAATCGCAGCCAGCTCGACACGGTGCTCGACTACGTAGCATCGGGCAAGGCGCAGTCGACGCACTTGATCGGCGGGGATCGACTGACGACCGATGGCTTCGAGCATGGCTATTACGTGACGCCCGCGGTATTCACGGACGTTCCGGAAAGCGCGCGCATCTATCGCGAGGAAATCTTCGGGCCCGTGCTCGCCATCGTTGCCGTGACGAGTTACGACGACGCGATCGCCAGGGCGAACGACACCGAATATGGTTTGTCAGCCGCCATTGCCACGTCGAATCCGCGCTATATGCACCGGTTCGCCGACGACATCGAGGCGGGCACCGTCAAGATCAACCGCACGACGACCGGCAACGTGATCAATGCGCCGTTCGGTGGGTTGAAGCGCTCCAGCACTTCGACGTTCCGTGAATCGGGCCGCGCAGGGCTCGAGTTCTACACGCAGATCAAGACGGTCTACCGCGGCCTGTAACGCGAACATGTGCCAACCGTTGCGCGCGGTTCGCGACAACGACATCCCATTCAATCGGAAACGCATCATGAAGAGTTCTCTCAAACTTGAACTGGCCGAGGCGCGTGTGATGGCCTGGGCCGCGCTGGAGCGAGCGCAGGCCATCAACGTGCCGGAGTCGGTCTGCATCGTCGACAACGGCGGCTATCCGCTCGTGCTGGAACGGATGGACGACGCACGCATCACCGGGCCGCAGATCGCATGGAACAAGGCGTTCACCGCGGCGGGCCACAAGCGCTCCACGCATCTGTTCACGAAGGCGCCCAATGGTCCCGCGTTGCCGGGCAACGAAGCGTTCGGCATTCAACTGAGCTTCGAGGGGCGCTTTGCCGCCTTCGTCGGCGGCTTTCCGATCGTCGTCGACGATCAGGTGATTGGCGGCGTCGGACTCAGCGGCGGCAACGGCGAGCAAGACACGCAGTGCGCCGTGGCGGCGCTGCAGGCGCTGCACGACCTGCTTGGCGCGAGCGGTCATCGCGTCGTCGTGGAAGCCGACATCAAGAAGTGACGCTGCCCGCCGCCTGGTAGCAGGCCGGTCCATTGTTTCGTTAGAGATGCGATATGGTCTATCAGATAGAAATGGCGGGAACCGGCGAGCGATTTGAGGCCCGCGCCGACGAGTCGCTGCTCAAGGCCGCGACCACGGCGGGAGTCGCGATTCCTCACGATTGCCAGTTGGGCGGATGCGGGACGTGCCGTGTGAAGGTGGTGAGTGGCGCGCACGAGTACGACGAATTTCCGTTCGGCCTCTCGCAGGAGGAGGCCGATGCGGGTTTCGTGCTCGCCTGCCAGGCACGTGCGCGCAGCAACATGGTGATCGCTGCTGCACAGGCGGGTGCAGATGTGTCGGCGCCGATGCGGATCGAGTCCCGCGTCGTCGACATTAGCCCGCTCGGGCCGGATGTCCGGCGCCTCGCAATTGCGCTGCCGGAGCAGGTGGACCTGAAATTCAATCCCGGACAGTACATGAACGTGCTGCTGGGCGATGGCGAACGCCGGAGTTTTTCGATGGCCTCGTTCGCCGGTTTGCCTGTACTGGATTTCCATATCAAGCGGGTGCCGGGCGGCCGGTTCACCGATGATGGGCTGTCGTCGCTGAAACCGGGGGATCGCCTCGCTGTCGAGCTGCCACTGGGCAGTTTCCATTTCCACGCGGAGGACTATCGTCCGCTGCTGATGGTCGTGACCGGGACCGGGCTGGCGCCGGTCAAGGCCATTCTCGAATCGCTCATGGACGATCCCGACTGCCCGCCGGTATGGCTCTACTGGGGGGCGCGCAGCGAAGCGGATCTGTATTTGCACGATGAGATCCAGCAATGGGGCGCGCGTCTCTACGAGTTCGAGTATGTGCCGGTGCTTTCGCGCCCGGGCGCGGGATGGACCCGAAGACGGGGCTACGTGCAGCACGCGGTGTGCGAAGACTTCGCGGACCTCTCCGAATACTCGATCTATCTGTGCGGGTCCCCCGCCATGATCGACGACGCGCGGCGGCATTTCCTGGAGAAAGGCGCGAGCATCGATCACCTCTACGCAGACAGCTTCACTTTTCAGCACGACGCAAAAGCGCTGGCAAACAGCAGCCTGTGAGCGTTGCTTATGGCCCGGCAGGGCGCGTGTTCGTCGTGCCGGGCCCAATCCACCATGCAGTGGTGGGTGGACTGCATTTTTCCGGCATTCCTATTCTGGTTGAGAAAGGGCGATTCCATGATTCATTTTACGGATGCGCAGATCGACGAACTGATCGATATCGACGACGCCATCCCGGCGCTCGAACGGGGATTCCGCGATCTGGCGAACGGCCGCGCGGCCGTCCAGCAGCGCATACGTACGGAGGCGGGCGGCGTGAAGCTCTCGACGTTGGGGGCCGTGCTGCCTGAGCAGGGTGTTGCCGGCGCGAAGGTCTATTCGACCATTGGCGGGCGCTTCAATTTTTCGATCGTGCTGTTTTCCACCGTCGACGGCCGCCTTCTCGCCACGCTGGACGCCAACACGATCACGCGTATCCGTACGGCTGCGACGACGGTTTTGGCGGTGCGCGCGCTGGCGGCAAAGCACGCAAAGACGGCGGCCATTTTCGGCACCGGCGTGCAGGGCAGGGCGCATGCGCTGGCGCTGGCCGGGCATACGGGGCTCCGATCATTTCGCATTGTCGGTCTGGAGGCGATGCACGAACTGGCGGCGCAGGTCGAAGCCGCGGGCGCGTCGCGAGGCGTGGAGGCCGTGGTGTGCGACGCTGCGGACGCGGTTCGTGGTGCAGACGTTATCGTGACGGCGACCCGCGCCACGGGCGCGCTGTTCGACGGCACGACCGTGGCGCCGGGCACGGTCGTGGCGGCCATCGGTTCCAGCCTGCCCACGACGCGTGAACTCGACGACGCGCTGATCGCGCGGGCGTCACGGATCGTGGTCGAGTTGCGGCAGCAGGCGCGTGAGGAGGCGGGCGATCTTCTGCTCGCGCAGCCCGGAACGTTCCGATGGGCGGACACCGTCGAGCTTGGTGACGTCCTGGTGGGAAACGCGAAGGGCCGCGTACAGGACGACGACGTGATCGTCTACAAGGCGGTGGGCATCGGGTTGCAGGACATCGTTCTCGCCGGCATCGCGTGGGAGAAGCATCTCAGACGGCCGGGGTGCTCGCTCGTATACGCGCGGTAATTCCCTTCGGTTCGGGCGGGCGCCGGCAGCAGCCTTGTCTTTTCGTAGAAGCGGATAGTTTCGACCTTCGTGCCCGTCGCACGCGCGAGTTGTTCGATCGCCGGCGGCTCGTGTGGCATGCCCTTGCCCCTGGAGTGACGACAGGGTCTATCGTAGTGACCGTGATGAAAACTGCCGTGATGAAAACTGTCGAGGTCGAAACGGTGAACGCTCCTCTTGCGCTGAAACTGCGGATTGAAGGCATGGACTGCGCGTCGTGCGCGCTGAAGATCGAGAACGCGATGAAACGGCTGCCCGGCGTGTCTGACATCAGTGTCAGCTTCGGTCAGGAAAGCCTGAGCCTGAAGTTCGAAGAGGGCCGTACGTCAATTGCCGCGATCGAGAACGTGGTTCGCACACTCGGCTTTACGCCAGTCGGCGGTCGCGGAGGCGAGCCCGCTGGCGCCGGGCGCTCCAGTGGATCCGGCCGTTCGCCCTGGTGGCGCACGCGCAAGGCCAGGCTTGTTGCCGCTATCGGCGTACTGTTCATTGCCGCGGCATGGACGGCGCACCTCACGCCGACCGTCGCGCGGTGGGCATGGACGGTCGCGGCTGTCGTCGCGATGGCGCCGTTCGTGCGGCGCGCGTATGCCGGCATGGTGTCCGGTACGCCGTTCAGCATAGAGACGCTGATGTCGGTCGCCGCGCTGGGCGCGTTGTTGATCGGTGCGGCACAGGAAGCCGCGGCCGTGATTTTCCTGTTCGCGGTGGGCGAAATGCTCGAAGGCGTGGCGGCCAGCAAGGCGCGTGCCGGCATCGAGGCACTCGTGGCCCTCGTGCCTCGCGATGCGCTGCGCGAGCGCGCCGGCACCCTGGAACGAGTGCCGGTCGGTCGGCTCGCGATTGGCGACGTCGTCGTCGTACGTCCTGGCGATCGCATCCCGGCCGACGGCAACGTGGTCGACGGTGCGGCGGACGTCGACCAATCGCCGGTCACCGGCGAGTCTGTGCCGGTCGCGAAGGCGGCGGGCGCTGCCGTGTATGCGGGCAGCGTGAGCATCAACGGCGAGTTGCGCATCGACGTGCAACGCGCGGCCGCCGATAACACCATCGCGCGGATCGTGCATAGCGTGGAGGTCGCGCAGGAATCGAAGGCGCCCACCGCGCGGCTGATCGACCGCTTCAGCCGACGATATACGCCAGCGGCGATGGCGATCGCGTTGCTGGTCGCCATCGTGCCGCCGCTCGCGCTCGACGGGGCATGGCAAACGTGGATCTACCGCGGCCTCGCGACGCTGCTGATCGCGTGTCCGTGCGCGCTGGTCATCTCGACGCCGGCGGCGATCGCGTCGGGCCTCGCCGCACTCGCGCGGCGCGGCATCCTCGTGAAGGGCGGTGCGGCGCTCGAAACGCTCGGACGCATCCGGACGGTCGCGTTCGACAAGACCGGTACGCTGACCGCAGGCCGCCCGGAGGTGACCGACGTCGTCGCGCTGGCGGCCACGCCGGACGAACTGCTCGCGAAGGCAGCCGCCGTCGAGCGCAAGGCGAGCCATCCGCTGGGCGCGGCCATCGTCGCGGCCGCGTGCGAACGCAGGCTCGAACTGCCGGCGAGTTTTGGCGCTGCACTGACCGTGCCGGGCAAGGCGATTACGGCGCGTCTGAAGACCGGCTTCGTGTCCGTCGGCTCGCCGCGTTACGCCGCCGAACAGGCCGCCCTTGACGATGCTGTCGCCGCACAAATGCAGGCGCTCGAACAGCACGGCAAGACGGTCGTCGTCGTACTGGAGGGCAAACGCGTGCTGGGGCTGATCGCGCTGCGCGACGAACCGCGCAGCGATGCCAAGCGCGCAGTCGAGACATTGCACCGGATGGGCGTAGACACCGTGATGCTGACGGGCGACAACCGCCGCACGGCGGACGCGATCTCTGGTGTGCTCGGCGTGCGGTCGGTTGCGGAATTGCTTCCCGACGCGAAACTCGCGGAGATCGCGCTGCTGCGCGAGCGTGGCGCGGTCGCGATGGTCGGCGACGGCATCAACGACGCGCCTGCGCTCGCTGCAGCGTCGGTCGGCATCGCGATGGGTGGCGGCACCGAGATCGCGCTCGAAACGGCGGAAGCTGCGTTGCTGCGCGACGAGATGATGGGGGTAGTCGAACTGCTCGCCGGGGCCAAAGCGACGCTGGCCAACATCTGGCAGAACGTCGGGCTTGCGCTGGGACTGAAGGCCGTGTTCCTCTGCACGACGCTGCTTGGCGTGACGTCACTGTGGATGGCCATTCTCGCCGACACCGGCGCGACGGTGCTCGTGACCGCGAATGCCTTGCGGCTGCTCCGCCGGAGCGCAGTTGCGGCGTGACGATGGCGATCTCCGGCTCGCCGCGCTGCGCACCCTCGAGTTCGAGACCGCTATCTGCCTCATCACAACGCACAACGAAAGCTGCACCTTCAACGACAGGGTGAGCCGGCTATTCGCCATCCAGGCGCGCCCATCGCGTCCTGCATCACGCGATTTTCTCGAGCCGCGAGTGTGGGGCGCCTGCATTGTTCGACATCGATTCGCGTACGTAGCGCGCGAACGCCAGCGCCGACGGCTGCGCCGTCGAGGGCAACCGCAGACAGATCGCGAACGCCGGAAGTGCAGGCAAACCGGCCGCATGTGGCTGGATCGTTTCGAGGTCGGGGGGGACCGTCGAGGCGAGCCACGCCGTGATCGCAAGGCCGGCACGCACCGTTGCAGCGGTCGCCTCGATATTCCCGCTCTCGAACACCGTGCGCCAGGCAATGTCCTCGCTCGCAAGCGCGCCGAGTACCACCGGACGAAACGCGCAGCGCTCGTCCACCATCGAAAGCGGCAACGGCCGCTTTTGCCAAGCTGCACTGCCGCGGCAGCTCACCCACACCAGCGGTTCGATGCGGATCACTTCTCCCCTGGCTTCACTCGCGACACATTCGACCAGTGACAGGTCGAGGCGTCCGCTGGTTACGGCGTCGCCGAGTTCCGGCGACGCGGCGCACACGAGCGAAAGCTCCACGCGCGGATGCGCTTCGGCGAATGCTTTCATGGCGGGCGCAAGCGGCGTCACGAGATCGTATGGCACACCGACGCGCAGGACGCCCTGCAGCGACTGCGCGTTCATGTCGGCCCAGATGTCGTCGTTGAGCTGCAGCATCTGCCGCGCCTTCGCAAGAAGTTGTTCGCCCTCGCGCGACAGTTCCAGCTTGCGTGCTTTGCGGATGAACAGCTGGCACGCGAGCCCGTCTTCCAGTCGTTTGATCTGCTGGCTGACGGCGCCCTGCGTCCGGTGCAGCCGATTTGCGGCCACCGTCATGCTGCCGCTGTCGGCAACGCTGACGAAGGTTCGGATCAGATCGAGGTCAAGATTTCGGGTCATCGACGCATTATGCGGCTTAATGGATGGCATCAGTATTATTGCCTGTTCTGATGCGTTGGCAATCCGTACAGTACGAGCCACGACTACCCGCACGTGCACCCATGAGCTCGATCCTGCCGCTTCTCCTGTTCGTCACCGTCGCGACTTTCACGCCGGGCGGCGCCACCATGCTGGCTACCGCATCGGGCGGCCGCTTCGGCTTTGCGCGTTCGATTCCGCTGATGCTCGGCATCGCGATCGCACTGGCCTCGCTTGCCGCGGTCGCGGCGCTCGGCCTCGGCAAGCTGCTGCTTGCGATACCTGCGCTGCAGACCACCGTGAAAGCCATCGGCTCCGCCTACCTGCTGTGGCTCGCGTGGCGCATCGCGCGAAGCGGTTCGCCCAACGCCGGCGCCGGCCCCGCGCAGCCGGTCACGCTCATGAGCGGCATCTTGCTGCTATGGCTCAATCCGAAGAGTTGGGCCATGACGGTGGGCGCCGCAGCGTCTTTTGCGCTGCTCGCAAGCAGTCCGAGCCGACTCGCTCTGTTGCTGGGCACCGCGTTTGGTCTTGCCGCATGCGTCTCGCTCGCCCTGTGGTGTGCGCTTGGCATGCTGCTGGCACGGCTTTTCCGCACGCCGCTTCATTGGCGCATTCTCAATCTTGTTATGGGCGTGCTGCTCGCTTCATCCATCATTCCGACCTGGAGGTGATCGTGTCAGTCCATCCATTTGCCGAGTCGTTCGCGCTGGAAGCCGCGTTCGGCGATGTGTCGGAATATTGGTCGCCGAAAGTCGTCGCACAGGTCAACGACCAATTCGTGAAAGTCGCGAAAGTACGCGGCCAGCTTGTGTGGCACGACCACGCGAACGAGGATGAACTTTTCTTCGTCGTGCGCGGCCATCTGAAGATCGAATACGAAGAAGGGCGCGTTGTCGATCTGCCTGCCGGTTCGATGCACGTGGTGCCACGCGGCACGCTGCACAACCCGGTCGCCGACGAGGAATGCTGGATCGTGCTGATCGAACCGATGCAAACGAAGCACACGGGCGACGTGGCGTCGCCGTTGACGAAGACGATCGAGGAGCAGTTGCGCTGAGTACGTTCGGTTCGTCGCTACGCGATGTCGAAGTCCTGTCCGTTATCGGACATTGCGCTATCGGACATTGATGGACGATGTCGAATCCGACCTCTTCGGGGCGCGTAGAGCCGACCATCTTCGCTGGCTCGATATGCAGTCGCCAGAGCCGGCAAGCCGAGACGCGGGAGGTGGCTTCGGTCACTGGCGTGCACGGTCAGCCTGGTCCGCAGCGTATTCCATCGACGACATCCGCTCAGGAAACGACGACGGTAAATTCGATGCCCGATTCGAAGTCCAGCGTCGTGGTCGAGAAACGCGGATCGCTGTCGAGGTAGTGCTTGTACGGTCGAACGGCGTCCTCGGCGGTGTACATGTTGTCGGCGAGCACGATCGATCCCGGGCGCAGCAGATGCTCGATTTGCCTGAACAGCCTGAGATAGGTGTCAGCCCAGACGTCGATGAATACCATGTCGAACGTACCGTCCAGTCGTGCAACGGTCTCGAAGACGTCGCCTTCCCTCAGGTCGACATAAGCGTCCAGGGCCGCGGCTTCGACGTGGGTGCGCAGATGTGCGCACTTGAGCGCGTCACATTCGGTTGCTACGACCACGCCACGACCCAAAGTGCGCAGGGCCTCGGCGAAATACAGCGTGGACACGCCGCAGGAGCTGCCGAGTTCGAGGATTCGGGCCGGCTGTCGCGAGAGCACCATGTTGCGCAGAAATCTTCCCGTCTCCGCCGACACGGCCAACAATAGAGAACTGCCTTGCGAGGATTCGAAGTCTTCGCTGGACAGCCCGAGCGTTTCGAGAAACCGTCCCCGCAACCGGGGCGCGAGCGCTTCGTATTCTTCAGCGAGCGTCAGAAATGCCTCGTTCGACCCCGGGTACTGCGCGCGTGCGCGCGCCAGCATTTCGGTCTGACTCTGTTCGTGAAGCCGTTGCAGCAGAAGGGCGGTGGATGAAACCATGTGCGTTCCTTGGCGAGATCGATAACGGCGCTGGCGGCGCTGATGTCGCTGATGTCGATTACGTAGCTAGCGACTGGCCCCTTCGTCGGGCGTCCTGCGCTGTCGTTCCGTCTCCGGCGAATACGGTGGGAGGCTATGCCCTTCGGACCAGCGTGATTGCGCGTTCAGGGCATGCCGTTACACAGAGGCCGCACGACTGGCAGGCGTGCGCATTCGGCGTGTAGGCGACTTTCATTCCATGCACCCGCTGCTTGAGGCGATGCATCACATTGAGGCCGAGGTAATCGGCCTTATCGATGTGCCGGATCTCAAATACGTTCTCAGGGCAGACTGCGACGCAATCGCCCTTGCCTTCGCAACGTTTCAGATCGACGACAGGCGCAATTACGCCCGGCTTCTGTTTGCAGCCGCTCGTTGATGTCTCGCGCACGTCACTCTCCTGTGCGCCGGGTGCGGCCCGAGCGCCATGCGGTGCGGAAAAGCTCGCGCTCTTCGGGCGTCATGGATTCCCATTTGCGCCAATGGCGTCGGCCGTGCCAGCCACGGTGTCCGCGGAATCCGCCGAACAGAATGCGGCTCAACACCAGCAGGCCCAGCGCGTGGGCGAAGTCGATCGCGCGGGCGCCGACGAACAGCGCCGGAATCACCCAGTTCCACAGCGTCATGACAATCCATCCGAGCACGCCTATGGCGATCACCACGAACAGCGCTTTACCCATACATCTGATTCGAAAATTCATCCGCCGACTCCTCTAGAGATCCAGTTCGTCATAAATGGGCTGCAGTCGGGCACGCAGATGCAAGACTGCGTATCGCTTGCGCCCGAGCAGGGTATTGAGCGTGACGCCGCTTTGCGCGGCCATGTCCTTGAAGGACCGGCCTTCCAGTTCGTGCGCGATAAACACCTCGCGTTGATTCGGCGGCAACTCGTCGAGCGCGTCCTGCAAGGCCTTGAGCAACAGCGCGCGTGCGTACACCGCTTCAGGCCCGGCATCGTGCGCCGGTAGCGCGAGGTCGAGGCGATACTCGCCGCTGGCGTCGTCGTCTTCGGCTTCGAGCAACTCGGTGAGCGGCTGCTCCTTCTTCTTGCGAAACCGATCGACGATGCGGTTGCGTGCGGTACGGAAAAGCCATGCACTCGCCTGTTCGATCGGTGCAGGAAGCCGGTAGGCCTGCACGAATTCGTGGAATACATCCTGCAGGATGTCCTCGGCATCGTCCGGGTCGCGTATTCGGCGCCGGATGAAATTGACGAGCCTTGTTCGTTCACGCATCACGGTCGCGGTGATGTCGCGGTCTGGGTCGGTCATCGGGCGCGAAGTGGGTGGCGATTCCATGCGTCTGAAGACGTTTCAGGCGCGCGAATATTGTGGCGAGCGCGAAAAAAGTGCCGCGCAACGCGTCGGGCTGGCGGTGATCCCATTTACTGAGACTGGGCGGGAGGACGCGATGAGCGGACGAAAACCCATGGAAGACGTCCTTCCCTGACCTTTCCAGCCGTAGTGCACGGATATAGTGACGTTGAGGCAACGTATCGTGCCGCGCCTGGCACGACGGCGGCCTGTCCGGAGAACTGCCATGAACACAAAGAAGCTCATTTGTCGATCCGCCCTGGTCGCCTCGCTCGCGGTGGCGCTGCCATGGTCAACTGCGCAGGCGCAGCTCGGAAATTTTCTCAATCAGGCGGGCGGTGCGGCCGCCAGCGGGTCCGGCGCGGGCTCGGGTTTATCGGGCCTCGGCTCACTTGCGGGTGGATTGACCGGCGGCGGCACGTCGCTTATGCCCGGCAGCCTCGGCAATGTCGCAGGGCTGCTGCAGTACTGCGTCCAGAACAACTACTTGAGTGCCAATGGCACGTCGTCGATACAGAACGCGCTCATGGGCAAGCTTGGCGGAAATCCCTCGTCCAGTCCCGGCTACACGAGCGGCACGAGCGGCCTGCTCGATGCAGGCAATGGCAAGACGCTGGACCTGAGCGGCGACGGGGTGAAACGGGCGCTCGCGAAGCAGGTGTGCGACCGGGTGCTGGCGCAGGCCAAGTCGATGTTTTGACCCGAAGCCCGGCGCGCTGCATTGCCGCGTGACGGCCGTCGACCGCGTCAACGTCGCGACGCTCGACGTCCCGGCGCTCGCCAGTGTCTACGTTGGACCGCTGCCCGTGCAGCCTCGGCCCGGCACACGGCCACTCGTGCCGCTCGTGCCGCTCGCCGCCATTTCACCGTGGGCACCGTTCGCGCGGTGCGTTCCGCCGGCGTGCTCGTCGCTACGCAATGGCAGGCCCCGCAAGCGCCTCCGCGATTTCTCCGGCCGCCTCTTTCAGCGCGGGAAGAAAGCGCTTCACGGCCTCTTTCGCAGCAATGGCCTTCGACAGGTAGATCACATTGAGGCTGGCCAGCACGCGTTCATTCGATCCCACGGCGACCGCCAGCGCGCCGATCTTCCTTTGTTCGGACCAGTCGCCATGATTGGAGCCGAAGCCGTCTTCGCGCGTTTGACGCACGAGGTTGCGAATGTATGCGTCGTCGCATGCGAGGCTTCGCTGGGCGTCGCCGCCCGCGCCTGAGCGCAGCAGGTCGAGCATGTCTTCGCGTTCGGCGTCGGGGCACGTCGAAAAGTACACGCGGCCTGCGGCCGTCAGCAGAATCGGCAGACGCCGTCCCACCATGGAACGGTGAAACGAGAGCGGGCTGAAGCGGTGCGTCGTCTCGCGGATCAGCATGGCGTCGCCGTCCGGCGTCGTGAGATCGGACGGCCAGACCACGCGCTGCAGCAGCCGCCCCATGATGGGCGGCGCGACCATTGCGATGCGTTCGTCGTCGGTGAATCCTTCGCTTAACGAACGAACGCCGAGCGCAAGCCGGAAACTGTCGTCGGACGTGCTGCGACGCACGCAGCCTTCGTCTACGAGCGTTTCGAGAAGCCGGCGCACCGTCGTGCGGTGCAGCCCCGTCGCTTCGCTGATCTGCTGGCTCGTGGCCCGCCCGCCCTCCATCGCGTTGAGCGCCCGAAGCACCTGTAGGCCCCGCGCGAGACCGCGCACGTTGGCGTATTTCGTCACGAAAAATCCTTTAAAAACAGTAATGTGCATTCAGTGCACATTCTTGTCAATTGTTTGAGCACGACGGGGGCGCTCCTTAGACTTTCCTCAAAAGCGGCGTGGACGCATCGCCATATGCCAGTCCCCATGCCGCGTCGACACAGGAGAGAGACATGTCCCCAGTCAATGGAGCGCGCACGGGCGCGCTCTCGGCCGACGTCGCCATCATCGGCGCCGGGCCGGTCGGACTCACGATCGCCAACCTTCTCGGACAGCAAGGCGTCAGCGTGATCGTGATCGAGAAGCTCGATCAGATCATCGACTATCCGCGCGCAATCGGTCTGGATGACGAAGCATTGCGCGTGTTCCAGTCCATCGGGCTCGCCTCGACGCTGCTGCCGCACATCACGCCCGATCACTGGATGCGCTTTACCACCGGCGACGGCCAGTGCTTCGCCTCCATCGAACCGCGCACCGACGAGTTCGGCTGGTCGCGCCGTAACGCTTTCCTGCAGCCGCTCGCCGATCGCGTGCTGTACGACGGCCTGAAGCGCTTCCCGCACGTCGACGTGCTGTTCGGGCACGGCGTCGTGTCGTTCATCCAGAACGACCAGGGCGTGACCATCGAAGCAGAAGATTCGAACGGCGCGCGGCGCACGATTCGCGCGGCCTACATGGTGGGCTGCGACGGCGGCGGCAGCAGCGTGCGCCGCGGTCTCGATCTGCCATTCGAGGGGCGCACCAAGCCGAACCAGTGGATCGTGGTGGACGTGCGCAACGACCCGGTCGGCACGCCGCACGTCTATCTCGTGTGCGACAACGAGCGGCCGTACGTGTCCGCGGCGCTGCCGCACGGCATCCGCCGCTTCGAGTTCATGGTGATGCCCGACGAGACCGAAGAGGAACTCTCGAAGCCGGAGAACCTCGCCAAGCTGATGCGCAAGCTCGTCGCGGAGCCGGACAAGGTCGACTACATCCGCAAGCGCGTGTACACGCACAACGCGCGCCTCGCGAGCACGTTTCGCGTCGGGCGCATCCTGCTGGCCGGCGACGCCGCGCACATCATGCCGGTCTGGCAAGGGCAGGGCTACAACAGCGGCATGCGCGATGCGAGCAACCTCGGCTGGAAGCTCGCCATGGTGGTGAAGGGCACGGCGGGACCGGGCCTGCTCGACAGCTACACCGCCGAGCGCCGCGCGCATGCGCGCTCCATGATTCACCTGTCCGAAGTGGCCGGCGACATCGTTGCGCCCCTGTCGACGCTCGGCAAGGCGATGCGGGCCGTGCTGATCAGAAGCGCATCGATCTTCCCGTCCGTGAAGCGCTATTTCGTGGAGATGCGCTTCAAGCCGATGCCACGCTACGAGCGCGGCGTGGTGCTGCTGCCCGAGCCGAAGCAGACGGGCGGCTGGCTTGCGCGCCGTCTCGAACGGGCGGGCGACGGCCCGCTCGGGCGCTTGCTCAACCTGATGTCGCAGAATCGCGCGTCGCTGATCGGCCGCCTCGCCTATGGCCGCGATCCGCTCGAGAAGTCGCCGGTTGGCCGCATGTTCATCCAGCCGTACGTGCGCACGCCGGCCAATGAGGTCGTGCGTCTGGACGATGCCATCGGCAACGGCTTCACGGTGCTGGCCTGGGGCGCGGACCCCACCTTCGGATTGACCGACGAAGCGCGCGGCATCTGGGAGCGCCTGGGCGGCCGCTTCGTGTTCGCGAAACCCGATGTTCAGATGACCTATACAAACGACGTGCCGCCCGGCGTGACGGCACTCGGCGACGTTCAGGGGCGCCTCAAGGACTGGTTCGGCGCCCAGCCGGCATCTGTCGTGCTGCTGCGCCCGGACCGCTTCGTCGCCGGCCTGTGTGCACCGCACGAAGTGTCGCGCGCCATTGTCGAACTGGCCGGCAAGCTCGACTTGCGCGCCGCGCCCTCTGTACCGAAGCAACACACTGCCGTCCGCGAGACCGTTGGAGCCCTGTAATGCCGATTCACCTCGAATGTTTGTCCCACACACCGCTGCACGGCTACTACGACCCGGCGCCTGAAGTCGTGGCCGAAGTGGAGCGCGCGGGCGCGGCTGCGCGGGAGCGCGTGCGCCGGTTCGATCCCGAACTCGTGATCGTGTTCGCGCCGGACCACTACAACGGCTTCTTCTATGACCTGATGCCGCCGTTCTGTATCGGTGCGGCGGCGACCGCGGTGGGCGATTTCAAGAGCCTTGCTGGCGCGCTCGACGTACCGCCCGACATCGCACGGCAGATGGCCGAAAGCGTTCTCGCCGACGATGTCGACGTGGCCCTCTCGTACCGCATGCAGGTGGATCACGGCTGTGCGCAGGCGCTCGAAGTGCTGACGGGCGGTCTCGACCGCTATCCCTCGATTCCGGTGTTCATCAACTCGGTTGCGCCGCCCATGGCCACGCTGCGCCGCTCGCGCCTGTTGGGCCAGGCAGTGGGCCGCTTTGCGGCGCGCACCGGCAAACGCGTGTTGCTGGTCGGCTCGGGCGGAATTTCGCATGAACCGCCGGTGCCCGAACTTGCCGGCGCGAACGACGAAGTGGCGCAACGCCTGATTTCAGGCCGCAACCCGACGCCCGAGGCGCGGGCGCAGCGCCAGCAACGGACGGTGGCCGCAGCCCGGGCGTTCTCCGCCGGCGACGCGCCGAACATGCGTGCGCTCAATCCCGAGTGGGATCAGGCCTTCCTCGCACATCTCAAGGATGACTTACTGGCTGTGGACGGCATGACCAACAGCGCGATCACGCGCGAGGGGGGCCGGTCGGCGCACGAGATCCGCACGTGGGTGGCCGCGTTCGGCGCGCTGGCGGCCTGCGGTCCTTATGAAGCACACGTCGATTTCTACCGCGCGATTCCGGAGTGGATCGCCGGCTTTGCCGTGATGCACGCGCAGCCCGCAAATTGAACGGTCAGGAAAGGAGAATCAGGAATGCTGAATCAGGACGCCATAACAGCGCTGGCCGTTCGCCTGCGTGAAGCAGGGCGTACGCGTGAAGTCGTGGAGCCCGTGCGCGGCGAGATCGCGCTCGACGACATGGCGAGCGCCTACGCTGTGCAGCAAGCCAATGTCGACGCACGCGTGGCGGCGGGCGAGCGCATTGTTGGCCGCAAGATCGGGCTCACTTCGCTCGCAGTGCAAAAACAGCTTGGCGTGGATCAGCCGGATTTCGGCACGCTGTTCGCGAGCATGGCTTACGGCGACAACCAGCCGATGCCGCTTGCGAGCCTGATCCAGCCCAAGGTGGAAGCCGAGATCGCTCTCGTGCTGAAACGCGATCTCACCGCCGGCAAGCATACGTTCGCCGACCTCATCGACGCGACCGCCTACGCGCTTGCCGCCATCGAAGTGGTGGACAGCCGCATTCGCAATTGGGACATCCGGTTTGTGGACACGGTGGCCGACAACGCATCGAGCGCGCTCTTCGTGCTGGGCAGCCGTCCGGTGGCGCTTGCCGACCTCGATCTGGTGGCAGCCGGCATGACGCTCGAGCGCGACGGCGAAGTGCTGTCGCGCGGCAACGGGGGCGCCTGCCTCGGCAATCCGCTCAACGCGGCCGTCTGGCTCGCAGACCGCATGGCGCAACTGGGCACACCGCTCTGCGCAGGCGACGTGCTGCTCACCGGCGCGCTGGGGCCGATGGTGGCCGTGACCCAGCCGGGTACCTACACCGCGCACATCGAAGGGCTCGGCAGCGTGCGTGCGAGCTTCGCATAACTCCCCGCGAGACACATTCATTTCGTCAAGGAATTCGACATGGCTTCCGCCAAACTCAAAGCGGCGATCATCGGCTCGGGCAACATCGGCACCGACCTCATGATCAAGATCATGCGCCACGGCAAGCATCTGGAGATGGGCGCAATGGTCGGCATCGACCCGAACTCGGACGGCCTCGCACGTGCCGCGCGTCTTGGCGTCGCGACCACACACGAAGGCGTGCAGGGCCTCGTCAATCTGCCCGTGTTCAACGACATCGACTTCGTGTTCGACGCAACCTCCGCCGGCGCGCACGTGAAGAACGACGCGTTTCTGCGCCAGCACAAGCCCGATATTCGCGTAATCGACCTCACGCCTGCTGCGATCGGTCCGTACTGCGTGCCCGTGGTCAACCTCGACGCGCATCTCGACGCAAAGAACGTGAACATGGTCACCTGCGGCGGGCAGGCCACCATTCCCATGGTCGCGGCCGTATCGCGCGTGGCGCACGTGCATTACGCGGAGATCGTCGCCTCCATCAGCAGCCGCTCGGCGGGGCCCGGCACGCGTGCCAACATTGACGAGTTCACCGAAACAACCTCGATGGCGATCGAGGTGGTAGGGCGCGCTGCGCGGGGCAAGGCGATCATCGTGCTGAACCCGGCCGAGCCGCCCGTGATGATGCGCGACACCGTCTACGTGCTTTCGGAAGCGGCGGACCCGGCGCGCATCGAAGCCTCGGTCGAAGAGATGGCGAAAGCCGTGAACGCCTACGTGCCAGGCTACCGCCTCAAGCAGAAGGTGCAGTTCGACGTGATTCCCGAGAGCGCGCCGCTCAACATTCCGGGCCATGGCAAGTTCAGCGGCCTGAAGACCTCGATCTTCATCGAAGTGGAAGGCGCGGCGCACTACCTGCCCTCGTATGCGGGCAACCTGGACATCATGACCTCCGCCGCGCTCGCCACTGCGGAGCGCATGGCGCACGCTGACGTGGCCGCCACCCTGGCCGCTGATGTGGCTGAATAAGAGAGCGAGGAACGCATGAACACGAGCAAGAAACTCTATATCTCCGACGTGACGCTGCGCGACGGCAGCCACGCAATCCGTCATCAATACTCGATCCAGAACGTGCAGGACATTGCGCGCGCGCTGGACAAGGCGAAGGTGGATTCCATCGAGGTGGCGCACGGCGATGGCCTGCAAGGGTCGAGCTTCAACTACGGCTTTGGCGCGCACAGCGATCTTGAATGGATCGAGGCGGTGGCCGACGTGGTCACGCATTCGAAGATCGCCACGCTGCTGCTGCCTGGCATCGGTACGCTGCACGACCTCAAGGCCGCGTACGAGGCCGGTGCGCGCGTGGTGCGCGTGGCCACGCATTGCACCGAAGCGGACATCTCGAAGCAGCACATCGAATACGCGCGCGAACTCGGCATGGACACGGTCGGCTTCCTGATGATGAGCCACATGACCTCGCCGGAAAATCTCGCGCAGGAAGCGAAGAAGATGGAGCGCTACGGCGCGACGTGCATCTACGTGGTTGACTCAGGCGGCGCGTTGAGCATGAGCGATGTGCGCGACCGCTTCCGTGCAGTCAAAGCCGTGCTCGAGCCGGAAACCGAAACCGGCATCCACGCGCATCACAACCTGAGCCTCGGTGTGGCGAACTCGATCGTCGCGGTGGAGGAGGGCTGCGACCGCATCGATGCATCGCTTGCCGGCATGGGCGCGGGCGCCGGCAACGCTCCGCTCGAAGTGTTCATCGCCGCGGCGCAGCGCATGGGCTGGAACCACGGCACCGATCTGTACACGCTGATGGATGCGGCCGACGACATCGTGCGCCCGCTGCAGGACCGTCCGGTGCGTGTGGACCGCGAGACGCTCGCGCTCGGTTACGCCGGCGTGTATTCGAGCTTCCTGCGTCACTCGGAGGTGGCGGCGAACAAGTACGGCCTCAAGACGGTGGACATCCTGGTCGAACTCGGCAAGCGGCGCATGGTGGGCGGCCAGGAGGACATGATCGTCGACGTCGCGCTCGACTTGCTGAAGAAGCAGGAAGCCGCACAGGCATAACAACGGACATGAACACGAGCGGCGCGCGGATTTCCGCTGCGCCGCTTAGGGTCGTTTTATCGCTGCACGAGCAGCATATTCAAATGAAGGATTTGCACATGAGTGCCAACGCATCTGCCTCTACCGAAGCCTCTTCCAGCCGGTTCGCGAAGGTTCGCGACGGCGAGGTCGAGTTCAACGTCCACTACAACGACGTCGGTCCCGCCTCGGGCCAGGCCGTCGTGATGCTGCACGGCTCCGGGCCGGGCGCGACCGGGTGGGCGAACTTCCACCGCAATATCGATGCGTTCGCCGCCGCGGGCTACCGCGTGCTGCTGATCGACATGCCGGGCTGGGGAAAAAGCGACGCATTCCTCAATACCAGCGGATCGCGCTCGGACTTCAACGGCCGCATCGTCAAACTCGTGCTGGACCATCTCGGTATCGAACGCGCACACGTGGTGGGCAATTCGATGGGCGGCCACAGCGCCACGGCTTTCGCGCTCGCGAACCCCGAACGTATCGGCAAGCTCGTACTGATGGGCGGAGGCACAGGCGGCCCGAGCCAGTTCGTGCCGATGCCAACCGAAGGCATCAAGCTGCTGAATCACGTCTACCGCGAGCCGACGCTCGAAAACGTGAAGCGCATGATGAATGTGTTCGTCTACGACGCCAGCGCGCTCACTGACGAGTTGCTGCAACTGCGCGTGGAAAACATGCTGGCGCGGCGCGACCATCTGGAAAACTGGGTCAAGAGTCTCGCGGCACAGCCGAAGCAATTCAGCGACTACGGTCCGCGCCTGGCGGAAATCAAGGCTCACGCGTTGATCATCTGGGGACGCGACGATCGCTTTGTGCCGTTCGATATCGGCCTGCGTTTGCTGTGGGGCATGCCGAACGCGGAGATGCACATCTTCAACCGCTGCGGTCACTGGGCCCAGTGGGAACATGCGAACAAGTTCAACCGCATGGTGCTGGAGTTTTTGCAGGATTAACGCACGTCATGGGGCGCTTCAGGCGACACCTCACGCACCCGGACGAAAGGACGCTCGCCGCATCAGCTCGATGAGGGCTTCGATCTGCGGCGAGTGCGGCCCCGGGCGCGAAACCATCAACAGATCGATGGAGGGCGCGGGCTGTGCGAGCGGGCGGCAGCACAGCGATTCGCCCGTGAGTGCCGTGACGTACTCGGGCAACAGCGCAACGCCGAGCCCCATGCCCACGAGGTTCAGGTTGAGCAGGATGTTCGTTGCGACCTGTACGACCTCGGGGTGTATGCCGTGCGTCTCGAAGTAGCGTTGCACGATGTCGTAGAGCTGGCCGGCATAGGCGGGGTCGGTGCGAATGAACGGCAGGCCGTCGAGCATCGCCGGCGTGATGCATTCGTGTGCCGCGAGCGGATGGTTCGCCGGCATCAATACGATGAGCGGCTCCGTCAGCACGGTCTCCGTCTGTAGCGCCGCCGTGCGCACCGGTCGACGCATGAACGCGATGTCGATATCGCCGCGCAGCAGCGCGTCTTCCTGCTCCATCGTTGGAAGGCTGCGCAACTCCACGTTCAGTTCCGGAAACTGAAGCCGCAGTTTCGGCAACACGGTCGGAAAGATCCGTATCTCGGCAGCGGGCACGAAACCGATCGTCACCGTGAGCGCGCGTTGCTCGCCCACCTGCCGTGCACGCGCAATAGCGTGCTCTACCTGCGCGAGCGCAAGCCGCGCCTCTTCCAGAAATGCCTTGCCGGCCTCCGTCAGTTCGACCTTGCGCTTCGAGCGCACGAATAGCGGCGTACCCACTTCCTCTTCGAGATCGCGAATCTGCTGGCTGAGCGAAGGCTGTGCCGTATTCAGGCGAAGCGCTGCGCGCGTGAAATTGAGTTCGTCCGCGACGGCAACGAAGTAACGCAGGTGTCGGAGTTCCATTGGATGAATGATCGTCGAAAAGTCTCAGAACCTACAAACAAAGTATTTCACAGCGCAGGCGCGAACAAGGATCATGCACCGCGTGCTTACCGATATGGAATGGGTAATGCCACGGAGGAGACACGGATGACCACCACCAAACTCAACGTCGACGCGCTCGTGGATGCCGGCAACGGACGCGTGACATCGGCAATCTACACCGACCCCGCAATCTACGAACTCGAAATGGAGCGCATTTTCGGGCGCTGCTGGCTGTTTCTTGCGCACGAAAGCCAGATTCCGAAGGCGGGCGACTTCTTCAACACCTACATGGGCGAAGACCCGATCGTCGTCGTACGCCAGAAGGACGGCTCGATCAAGGCATTCCTCAACCAATGCCGCCATCGCTCGATGCGCGTGAGCCATGCCGATAGCGGCAACACGCGCGCCTTCACGTGTCCGTACCACGGCTGGTCGTACGGCGTGGACGGCGCGCTGATCGAAGTGCCGCTCGAACCGCGCGCCTACCCGCAGGGACTGTGCAAGGAGAAGTGGGGCCTGCTCGAAGTGACGCGCGTGGAGACCTACAAGGGCCTCGTATTCGGCAACTGGGATGCCACGGCCCCCGACCTGCGCAGCTACATGGGCGATATCGCGTGGTATCTCGACGGCGTGCTCGATCGCCGCGAGGGCGGCACCGAGATCATCGGCGGTGTGCAGAAGTGGGTGATCGACTGCAACTGGAAATTTCCGGCCGAGCAGTTTGCGAGCGACCAGTATCACGCGCTCTTCTCACATGCATCGGCAGTCGAGGTGCTCGGCGCGAAGAGCGGCGATGCGAACAAGGCGCTCGGCTCGGGCCAGACCGCGCGCCCTGTCTGGGAGACCGCGAAGGACGCCGTGCAATACGGCGAAGACGGTCACGGCAGCGGCTTCTTCTTTACCGAAAAACCCGACGCGAACGTGTGGGTGGACGGCGAGGTGTCGCAATACTTCCGCGACACGTATTCCGAGGCCGAGGCACGCCTTGGCAAAGTGCGCGCGCTGCGTCTTGCCGGTCACAACAACATGTTCCCCACGCTGTCGTGGCTCAACGGTACGGCGACGCTGCGCGTGTGGCATCCGCGCGGGCCGCACCAGGTGGAAGTCTGGGCATTCTGCATCGCCGACAAGAACGCACCCGACGATGTGAAAGCGGCGTTCGAGCGCAGCGCCACGCGTGCGTTCGGTCCCGCGGGCTTTCTCGAGCAGGACGACTCGGAGAACTGGGCTGAGGTACAGAAGGTACTGCGCGGCCATCGCGCGAAAAAGACGCGGCTCTGCCTCGAAATGGGGCTGCACGGCGAGCGCGTGCGCGAAGACGGCGTGCCTGGCATAACGAACTACATCTTTTCCGAGACGGCCGCTCGCGGCATGTACCGGCGCTGGGCCGACCTGCTGATGTCGGAAAGCTGGGAAGAGGTCAACGAACGCACGAACGCGTACAAGCAGGAGGTGCTGAAATGAATGTGCTCGAAGCACCGCAAACCGCCGCTGTCTCTCTGGAACTGCATCACGAGATCTCGCAGTTTCTGTATCGCGAGGCCGCTTTGCTCGACGACTGGAAATTTCGCGACTGGCTGGACCTGCTTGCCGAAGACATCGGCTACGTGATGCGTACGGTGGTGAACGCGCAGACACGCGATCGGCGCAAAGGCGTGCAGCCGCCCACCACGTGGATTTTCAACGACACGAAGTTCCAGCTGGAGCGGCGCGTAGCACGTCTTGAAACCGGCATGGCATGGGCGGAAGAGCCGCCGTCGCGCACGCGGCATCTGGTCTCGAACGTCCAGATCGAAGCCACCGATGCGCCCGGCGAATTCGACGTGCGCGTGAACTATCTGCTGTACCGCTCGCAGAAGGAGCGCGACGAAGCGTTTTACGTCGGCATGCGCCGCGATCGCGTGCGTCGCGCGGACACCGCACACGGCTGGCTGCTCTGCCGCCGCGAGATCGTGCTCGACCAGGTGGTGTTGACGTCCCATAACCTCAGTGTGATTTTCTGATCATGAGCCGTATTACCGTTTGCCCGGTCGGCACGCTGGCCGAAGGCGAAGCCGTAAAGATTGACGGGCCGTCCGAGGCGATCGCCGTCTTCAACGTGCAGGGCGTGTTCTATGCGACGACAGACCGCTGTAGCCACGGCAATGCTTCGATGTCCGAGGGATATGTCGAGGACGACGGCACCGTGGAGTGCCCGCTGCATGCCGCTCGCTTCTGTCTGAAGACCGGCACGGCGCTCTGCCAGCCTGCAACGGAGCCGCTCGCCACTTATCCGGTAACGGTGGAAGACGGCACGATCTACGTCGAAGTGGCGGAGGCCGAAGCATGAGCTGGCTGAAGGAAGAGGTGGCACTCATCACGGGCGGCGGCTCCGGCCTCGGGCTTGCGCTCGTGGAGCGCTTTCTCGACGAGGGCGCGCACGTGGGCGTGCTGGAACGCTCGGCCGAAAAGGTTGCGGCACTGCAAACACGCTTCGGCGAAAAAATTGTTGCCGTGCAGGGGGACGTGACGCGTTACGCCGACAACGAGCGCGCAGTGACAGCGGTGACGGCGCGCTTCGGCAAGCTCGACACGTTCGTTGGCAACGCCGCGATCTGGGACCATGCCGCATCGCTGATCAGCCTTTCTCCAGAGCGCCTTGCCGAGGGCTTCGACGAACTCTTCTCGATCAACGTCAAGGGATATCTGCTCGGAGCAAAGGCCGCCGCGGACGCGCTCATCGCATCGCGTGGCAGCATGATCTTCACGCTCTCGAATGCGTCGTTCTATCCGGGTGGTGGCGGGCCGCTCTATACCGCGAGCAAGCATGCGGCAGCCGGTTTGATCCGGCAGTTGGCCTACGAGCTGGCGCCCAAAGTGCGCGTCAACGGCGTCGCGCCGTGCGGGATGGCAAGCGATCTGCGCGGCCCGGCTTCGTTGGGGCAGGACGGCATACGCATCATGGATTCGCGCAGCCCTGAAGACATCGCGAGCATCCTGCCGTTGCAGTTCTTCCCGAATCCGGATGATTTCACCGGGCCATTCGTGCTGCTCGCCTCGCGTGCGAACAACCGCACGTTGAGCGGCGTGATGATCAATGCGGACGCTGGGCTCGGCATTCGCGGCATCCGCCATGTTGCTGGCGGACTGGCGCTGTGAGACTTGCGCACGAAAACATCATGGATCAGCCCACATTCGTTATCGTCGGCGCGGGCCAGGCCGGCGCGAGAGCAGCGATGGAGTTGCACCGGCAGCACTTCGAAGGCCGCATTGTGCTGATCGGCGACGAGCCGCATATGCCATATGAGCGGCCGCCGCTTTCGAAGCAAGTCTTGTGGAATCCTGATGAGTGTCAACCCGGTATTCTTCCTCGCGAATTCGAGCGTGAGACTGGCATCGTGCTGATGTCGGGCGTGGCGGTGCAAGCGCTCGATCTACGCGGACACGCGTTGACGCTGGCCGACGGCAACCAGCTTGTCTACGACAAGCTGCTGCTGGCCACGGGCGCAAGGGCGCGCCGCCTGCCGCTGCTCGACCGGCTAGGTGCCGGCGTGCACACGCTGCGCACGCTCGACGAGGCGCGTGCACTGGCGGCCTCGCTTCGCCGTGCGCGGCGCGTGGCGATTGTCGGCGGCGGGGTCATCGGGCTCGAAGTGGCGTCCAGCGCGGTCGAACTGGGCGTGGAGGCGACCGTGATCGAGCAGGCGGATGCCGTCATGGCGCGCAACGCGCCCGCTGTGCTGAGCCGTTACCTTGAAAGCGTGCATCGGCAACGTGGAGTGGCGTTGCTTACGGGGCGCCGCCTCGTGGACGCGCGCCGCGACGGCGATGCATTCGCTCTCATACTCGACGACGGCACGGAAGTCCGGGCGGAAACAGTGGTCTACGGAGTCGGCGCAGAGCCCAACGTGGAACTGGCGCGCGACGCGGGCCTTGCGGTCGGCAATGGCATCGTGGTCGACGCGAACTGCCGCACGTCGGACGCGGACGTGTTCGCTGCAGGGGATAACACGTGTCAATGGGACACGTGGACGGCACGGCATGTGCGCCGCGAAACGTGGGAAAACGCGAACAGGCAGGCCGAAACCGCGGTGAGTGCGATGCTGGGCCACACGCCGGCACTGGGCGGCGTACCCTGGTTCTGGACCGATCAATACGGCATGAACATCCAGTTTGCCGGCGACATGCAGGCGCCCACGTGGGTTGTGCGCGGCACGCTCGACGATCCCGCCTTCGTGCTGTGCGGCCTGCAGGGCGAAACGCTCACAGGCGCCGTCACGGTGAACCGCGGTCAGGACATGCGCAGTCTCAAGGATCTGATCGCGATGCGGGCGGCGGTAGGGCCCGAGGTGCTGACCGACAGTACGCAAAACTTGCGCGCGTTGGCAAAGCGTCTGCAAGAGACGGTTTGAGCGCGACGCGCGCTTCGTCTCTCCGTTACCACTGATAGCTCGCGCCGGCGCCGTAGGAATATCCTCCGGCGCCGCCGTTCATGCCTCCTTTGCTCTTCAGATTGTTGGCGATCTGGGCACTGAAGCCGAGCGCAGCGGCGCTATAGCCCTGGTAACTCCCTGTGCCGATTCCGATGGCGAGCGTCTTGCCCCGGTCGACCTCGGGGATCATCGTCAACGCCGTGGTCGCTGGAATGCCCGTGTAAGCCGCCCGGCCGTTCTGAGCGACGGCGGCATGGCCAATGGTGATGGCGCCGTCCCAACTTGCGGTGGCGCCGTTACCGAGAGCAACTGCACTCGCACCCGCCGCGGAGGCGTCGGCACCCACCGCTACGACATACGAGCCCGTTGCGCCCTTGTTGTCGTGGTTGTCCAATGTCGAGCCACTATCGTTCACGCTGTAATAGTGCGTGGCTGACGCCGATACGACCGTTGAAAGAGAACTCACGCTCGCAAAGGTGGATGCCGGCAACGTGGAGAGCAGCGAACTTGCGGTGGTCGATATCGAAGTCGAGAGGTCGGCTACCGTGCTGTCGGTTGTGCTCAGGCCGGTGGAAAGCGAACTCACGCCGGCCGAGAGTGAACTGGTCGAAGTCGAAGTCGAGAGGCTAGCTGTCACGGGCGGCTCGCCGTTGCAGCAGCCGCCCGAAGATGATTGGTATGCCTTATTGAACCCGGAAGATCGCCACGGCCGATTTCAACTCGCCCGCTTGCGATTCGAGCGATGACGCGGCGGCTGCCGCCTGCTCGACGAGCGCGGCGTTCTGCTGGGTCACCGAATCCATCTGCGAGACCGCCTGGTTGACCTGGCCTATCCCCTTGCTCTGTTCAACCGATGCGGCGGCGATCTCGCCCATGATGTCGGTCACGCGCCGTACGGACTGCGTCACCTCTTTCATCGTCGCGCCCGCAGAGTCGACGAACTGCGTACCGTCTCGCACACGGTCCACCGATTCCTGAATCAGCTCCTTGATCTCCTTCGAAGCCGACGAAGAGCGCTGGGCCAGCGAGCGCACTTCGGCGGCGACCACCGCGAATCCGCGTCCCTGTTCACCCGCGCGTGCCGCTTCCACGGCGGCGTTCAGCGCCAGGATGTTGGTCTGAAAGGCGATGCCCTCGATCATGCCGACGATGTCGGCGATCCGGTCCGAACTTGCATGGATACCGTTCATCGTCTCGATCACCTGGCTCACGATATGGCTGCCACGCTCGGCAACCTCCATGGCCTGGGCGGTGACCTGGCTCGCCTGACGCGCGTTCTCGGCGTTCTGGTTGACGGTGCCCGTCAGCTCTTCCATGCTGGCCGCGGTCTCCTGCAGGGCAGCCGCCTGTTCCTCGGTGCGCTGCGAAAGGTCCTGATTGCCGGCCGCAATCTCGCTGGTTGCAGTAGCAATCGAATCGGTCGATACCTTGATCGAGCGGATCGTGCCAGCCAGCTGGTCCTGCATGCGTTTCATCGAGAAGAGCAGGCTGCTGCTGTCGCCGGGCGCGGTCTGCACCTTGAGAGCGAGGTCGTTGTTGGCGATGTGCTCGGCGATTTCGGCGGCGTACGCCGGCTCGCCGCCGAGCGTGCGCAGGATGCCGCGGTTGATGACCACGACGATGGCACTCAGGAGCGCAGCCGCCACGGCCAGCAAACCGATGCTTTGATAGAGCGCGGACCGGAAGGCGGTGTCGATATCGTCGATGTAGACGCCCGTCATGAACACCCAGTCCCACGGGCGATAGCTGTCGTTATATGAGAGCTTTGGAAAGACTCCTGTCGCGTTAGGCTTGGAAAACGAGTAGGAAGTGAAGCCGTGTCCATCGCGTTTGATCTGATCGAGCACGTCGCGGTAGAGCAGCACGCCGTTGGGGTCGGCGAATGAAGCCATGTTGCGGCCTTGCAGCTCAGGCCTGAACGGGTGCATCAGTACGACGGGTTGCGAGTCGAGAATCGTGAAGTAGCCCGAATCACCGTAGCGGATGTCGCGTATGACGTCGAGTGCCCGTTTCTTCGCTTCGTCTTCGGTGATCTTGCCGGCTGCCGCCTGCGCGGCGAACGTCTTGACCACACTGAGTGCTGCCTGGGTGGCATGCACGAGATCGGTCTTTCTTTCATCCAGACGAATCGTGCGTGTTCGCCACGCATCGGTCACCGCCAACGTGGCGAGACAGAGCAGGCTGGCCAAAAGCGGCATCCATAACTTCTGCGAAAAAGACAACTTCATCACCGACACACTCCTTGTGGGAAACGAACGCGAGTCCGTCGGCTCGCGCCTCTTCTGCTATGTCAGTGTTTACGACGATCCTTTCGAAAACGTGAGGGTTTAGCGCAAGAATATTTCCTCAAACCTCCATACGATTAGTACTATCTTTCGCAGCGTGCCCGCAGCATTGCACGCGTATCAGCGGTCTGTTTCTCTGAGCCTGAAGGCCGCCATCGCAACGTCGAGTGTGCTGCTTTGATCGAGCAACGCCTGCGCGGCCGTGGCGGCTTCGTTCACCATTGCCGTGGTTTGCGCAACCGATTCGCTGAGTTCCGAGACCTTTCCGCCTATCTCGCCGGCCGCGAGGCTCTGCTGGTGCGTGGCATCGGCAATCGAAGCCACGATGCCTTCCACTTCGGCAATCGCTGCGGCAAGCCGCTCGATCGTGCGGCTGTTGGCCACCACCTGGCTTGCTCCCGCGTCGATCTGCGCGAGTGCATTGCTGACCACCTCGCTGATCTCTTTGGCAGCTTCCGCGCTGCGTTGCGACAGCGCGCGCACCTCTGCCGCGACCACCGCGAAGCCGCGTCCTTCGGCGCCGGCACGCGCGGCTTCCACGCTCGCGTTCAAGGCAAGAATACTGGTCTGAAAGGCGATCGATTCGATGGTCGCGGAAATGCCCGCGATCCGGTGCGCCTGCGTGCTGACGGCCAGGATCGTGTTGTCCGCTTCCTGGGCCGAATGGAGCCCTTGCGCGGCCAGCGCGGTGGCGCCGCGCATTCGTGCGTGCGCTTCGGTCGTGTTGTCGCGGTTGTTCTGCACGGCCTGACTGAGTTCTTCGATGGCAACGGCTGCCTGTTCGAGCGCAGCGGACTGTCGCGCCGCACGATTCGAGAGATCCGCCGTAGCCGACGCGATTTCGCCGGCTGCATGACGTGTGGCGAAGGAGCCCGCACGCATGTCGGAGACGGCGAGCAGAAAGCCCCGTCGCATCACATCGAGGGTGTGGGCAAGCCGCCCGGCGCGATAGTCTTGCTTGCCCGCCGGCACCGCACGCGAGAGATCGCCGGCTGAAAACAGCCTCACCGCGTCGAGTGCTTCGGTAAGCGAACGCGCGGCCTTGCGACCCTCGCGTGCGACATAGAGCAGGACGCCGGTCGCCGCACCGATGAGCGCGGTATCGGCGCCTTGCATTGCGTCGAGCGGCGAGAGCCGCTGCAACGCGAATGCAGCGCTACCGCCGAGAACCCCCGAGGCGAGGACAGCGAGCACGCGCCACGCCCGTGGGCCGAGCGCCGTGAAAAGCCACTGCACCGAGCCGCGCGCCACGACGGCGCCTGCGCGTATTGCGTAGCGGCCCTTCGTTCCGGCCTTCCATTGACCGTAGGCTGTCTCGGCCAACGCTGCCTGCTCACTGTCAGCACGTGTTCTGACGCTGACGTAGCCCACCACCGTGCCATGACGCACGTCGGCCGCCACCGTGGTGAGCGTCCAGAAACCGCTGCCGTCTTTGCGCCGCAGTTTCTGCAGACCTGTCCACGTGCAGCCGCGCGCGAGCGTGGCCCAGACGTCCGCGCCCACCTGGTCGGGCATGTCGGCGTGATAGAGCACCTTGGTGGAGGCGCCGCGTAACTCGTCGAGCGTGTATCCGGTCACGTGTTCCCAGCGCTCGTTGACGTACGTGATCTTCCCTTGGGCGTCGTTTCGGGTAATGAGGTACTCCTCATCGTCGAGGAGGTCGGGTAACGCGGGCGAAGTGTTTTTCATGAGTAGCGGTGGGAACGCGAGTCGGAACAATGGCTCCGATGGTGCGTAACCTTGCGCGCCGCGACCATCCCGCCACTGCAAGCGGACGTTCAAAGATCCGCCCAGTGCACAAATCTGCATGACATGTGCGCCCAGGCAGGGAAAACCCAATTTCACGCCAGCCGTGGACAGTGAATGCGCTGCATGGATAACCCCCGGCGGGTGGACGACCTATCGTTGTCTTGCATGTCGACACACCTCTTTGCCGCATAGAACAAACGGGCCCGATTCGGGCAGGCGTGCATCGAGCCGGGCGCAGGCGAGGCGCCGTGGTTTCTTCACTTGCGGGATATCTGTTGCCGGAACCGGATAGCCATACGATTTGTGGACCTCGAACATACGCCGGAGCACAGGCCGGTGCGAGGTGAATCTCGCGCCGCATACGAAGAGACCAAATCGAAGAGGAGTGGAGCATGAAGGACGAAAGCCTCGGCAGCGTGATGGAAGATCACGCGCTGGAACGGGTACCTGACAACGCCCGTCAGGGATGGCTCGCGCTGTCCTGGAATACGGCAGGAATCGTGACGACGCTCGTGCAGCTCTTTCTCGGCGCGCTCGTCACCTTCGTCGCGGGATTGAAGATCGCGTTGCTGGCGGGGGTCTGCGTGACGGTTCTCGGCGCGCTGCTCGGCTGGGCATGCGGGCACGTGGCATACCGTTCGGGGCTGTCGAGCACGGTGATGTCGCGACACTATGGGTTCGGGCAGAAGGGATCGATCATCTCGTCGCTGATCTTCGCGTTCATGATCATCGGCTTTCTCGCACTGGAGAATGCGCTGCTGTATCGCGGCTTCATCTTCTACCTCGGCATTGCGGATACCGTGGTGGCACGTATCGTGATCTACGGGTTACTCAGCATTGCCTGGGTTCTGTTGACGGCGTACGGGTTTGCGCTCGTCGCACGCGTTTCGTCGATCACGCTGGTGTTTTTCCTCGCTGTGCTGGCCTATATCGCGCACAGCGTCATCACCGGGGCGGGGCACTCGCTCTCCGAACTCGTCTCGTTCGGCTCGCAGTTTCCGGCCGACGTGCTCAAAGCCATGGGCGCGGACGACGACGTGAAGAAGTTCATTTTCTGCGTGAACGTGCTGATCGGTTCGGCTGGCGCGCTGGCACTCGTGGATGCCGACCTTGGCCGCTACGCGCGGCGTTCGCGCGACATCGGCATCGCGGCGCTGATCGGCAACATCATGATGGACGTGCTGATGCTGGGTCTGGGCGGCGTCATCATGTATGCGGGCATCCCGGCGCTGGTGGACTTCTACATGCGCACGGCAGGCATGTCCCACGAAGCGGCGATGCATGCGGCGCTGCAAAGCCCGGACAGCATCACGGCGGCATTCGTCGTGTTCGGCGGCGCATTGGGCGCGCTTCTCATGGTGCTGGCGCAGAGCAAGGCGCAGGTCATCAACACGTATAGCGCGTCACTGTCGCTTTCAAACCTGTTCGACGCGCTCAACGTGCGCCCTGGCCGCCTCACGTTCGTGATCGTCGCCAACGTGATCGGGCTCTTGATGCTCTACGGGCAGATCCTTGCGCTCGTCAATTCGTGGATCACCATTCTCGGCGTGCTCACGACAGCATTCGCGGGCGTGATCGTTGCCGACTTTTTTATCGTGAGGCGCCTTGCGCCGTCGCTGGATACGGGTGCTGATCGGCCTGCGGAAATCGTCAACTGGGCCGGCGTGCTGACTTCGATCGTCGCAGTCGGGGTGTCGCACTATCTGCTTGCGCGTGTCGTGCCGGTGGAGGCGCTCGCCACCATCGCTATCTGCATCGTGTTGTATCCGGCGCTGCGCCTCACCGTGCTCAAGCCGGCACGGAGCACGCAGACGGCTTCAGCAGGCGTGTGAGCGTAGTTGAGTCGATCGGGTGACAGGCTATTGCCTGGCGATCCAAATCAAAAGCAAAGCCGCCCGCGGGGCTGCAGGAAATCCCGCGGCGGCACGACAGGAGAACAGAATGGGACACGCGAGCTTGCCCGGCGTGATGCACGTGGATCACGTCGCATTGACGGTGCCGGACCTCGATGAGGCCGTGCGCTTTTACCGCGACATGCTGGGCGCAATCGAGCTTTACCGGATGGGCCCGTTCGACGCGGCCGAATTGCCTGCCACAGCGGACGGTACGGACTGGACTGCGGCACATCTGAACATCGCCGGCGCGCGGCTCAACTTCGTGATGATGGCGCTTGGCAAGAACCTGATGCTCGAGCTGTTCCGCTATGAACGGCCGCTCGATGCTGCGCAGAAGCCGCCGCGCAATTGCGATATCGGCGCGAGCCACATTGCGCTCAAGGTCCAGGACCTGGACGAAGCCCTGGCGTTCCTGCGCGAGCGAGGCGTGCGCGTCATGGACGGGCCCATCGTGGTGGACAGCGGCCCGTGCGCCGGCCTGAGGGTGAACTACTTTCTCGACCCGTTCGGCAACCAGCTTGAACTGGTGGAGTACGGCCATCTGCCGTTCATGGACGGTACGGACGCGCCGCTGTTCGGCCGCGCGTAAGCAAACAGACACAGACAGGTATGCAGATGCGGGAAGAAGCGGACGTCGTCATTGTGGGCAGCGGGATCAATTCGCTCGTCTGCGCAGCGGTGCTGGCGCGGCGGGGCAAGCGCGTCGTCGTTATCGAGCGCAATGCCGAGCCGGGCGGCTGCATTCGCAGCGAGGAACTGTTTCCAGGCTACGTCCACGACGTGCTCTCGTCGTGGTATCCGCTCTTCGTGGGCAGCCCGGGCTACGGGGAGTTGAAAGACGATCTGCATGCAGCTGGCCTCGAATTCGTTCAGGGTAACTACACAACGGGCGTCGTCACGCCCGATGGTCGGTCCATGGCGTTTCGCCAGGATCTCGACGACACTGCGCGGCAGTTCGACCAGCGGCACTCGGGAGACGGCGCGGCGTTCGCCGCAGCAGCGGGCCGTTTGTTCGGTGCCGATGCGGCGCTGACCTTCGGGCTGATGGGCGAGAACCCTTATGGCTGGAAGATGGCCCGTTTGCTGTGGCGCGAGTGGCGCGCGCGCGGTGTGGACGGCCTCGCGGCGTTCGCGGGCAGTGCGCTGGAGAGTTTTCGACGCTGGAGCGCGCGTGAACTGCATTCGGACCTCGTGCGCGCGGCCATTGCGCCGTGGGCATTGCATACCGGGCTGGGGCCGGACGATGCGGGATCGGCTTTGATCGGCAAGTTGACGTTCGCCGCGGTGGTAGCCGGTGGCATGCCGGTGGTGAAGGGCGGCAGCGCGAATATCGTCAAGGCATTCCGTTCGGTTATCGAAAGAAATGGCGGCATCGTGCTGACCGACACGGAAGTGGAACGCGTCGTGATCGAGCGGGGTAGGGCCGTTGGCGTGGATGCGGGTGGCCGGACGTGGCGCGCGCGACAGGCCGTGGTGTGCAACGTGACGCCGGGCCAGCTCTATGGACGGTTGCTGCCCGAGGCCCCGCCGCAGTGGCGTGAGCGCGCCGATGCCTATTACTTCGGCCGCGGCGACATGCAGATTCATTTCGCACTTTCGTCGCCGCCCGACTGGGTGAACGGCGAACTGGCCCATGTGCCGCTCGTGCATCTGACCGAGAGCATGGAGTCCGTGTGCCTTTCGGTGGCTCAAGCGAACAATGGCCTTATTCCGAGCCACCCGACCATAGCGATCGGACAGCCCACGGCGGTGGATTCGAGTCGCGCACCCGCGGGCGGCGCGATTCTGTGGCTGCAACTCCAGGAGATGCCATCGCGTTTGCGCGGCGACGCGTTGGGCGAGATCGACGTGCCGGCCGACGGCACCTGGACCGACGCGGTGCGAGAGCGCGTAGCAGACCGCGTGCAACGGCGACTCGAATGCGTGATGCCGGGGCTCGCGGACAAGATCGTAGGGCGCCGCGCCTATTCGCCGGCGGACCTTCAACGCCTTAATTGCAACCTGGTGGGCGGCGATCCCTATTCGGGTGTGTGTTCGCCGGATCAGTTCTTCTGGCTGCGGCCTTTCGCCGGCGTGAAGGGGCGCCGCGTTCACGCTACGCCTTATGCCAACCTCTATCAGATCGGTGCGTCCACGCACCCGGGGCCCGGGCTTGGTGGCGCGTCGGGATGGATGGTCGCGAACCGGCTCGCATGACGCGGCACCTGCGCGCGTGTGTGCTCATACACAGGCGCGGGCAGGTTCGCGCTGCGCGGACGCTCACGCGCGCGCGTCGCTCAGCTTCGCGATGACGAGTTCCCTGATCCAGCGGTTCGCTGCGTGGTCGTCGAAGTCCGCGTGCCAGTGCACCGTCACGGTGACGCCTGGAATTTCCGCGGGCAAATCGTAGACCGCAAATTCGTTCGCAGGATTGAGCAACTGAACGGCGCGCCGCGGCAGCGTCACGATCCATTCGGTACGGGCGAGGATGTGCGGCACCACCGTGAAATGCGGCACCTGTAGCGCGATCTGCCGATGGATGTTGCGCTTGCGGAAATTTTCCTCGATCTGGTGATGAGCGCTTTCGAGCGAGCCAACCAGCACATGAGGCGAAGCCAGATAGCGTTCCAGCGTCATCGTGCGTTTAGGCAGGCCGGTGCGGCGCCGCGTCATGCACACGTAATCCTCGTGAAAGAGCGGGTGGTGGCGTGTGCGTGCCGTCAATGCCGGCAGGTTGCCGATGGCGAGATCGAGCCGTCCTACCCGAAGCGCTTCTTCGAGTTGCCCGAGCGGGACCGACTGGATGTCGAGGCGCACGTGCGGCGCGCATTCTTCGAGTGCGGCGCAAAGTGTGGGCAGAAACGCGAGTTCCCCGATGTCGGACATGGAGATCCGGAAAACCCGTGTGCTGGTGGTCGGCTCGAACGGCACCATCAATTGCAGCGCGTACTCCGCCGCCGCCATGGCGCGGCGTAACGGCTCGCGCATTTCCAGTGCCGCAGAGGTGGGTTGCATCTCATTGCCGCTGCGCATGAAAAGCGGATCGTCGAGAATGGCGCGCAGCCGGCCCAGCGCATAACTCACCGCGGGCTGAGACAGCCCCAGCCGGTTTGCCGCGAGCGTGAGATTGCCCTCGTCGAGTATGGCGTGGAAGACGCGCAGCAGGTTCAGATCGATGCGGGAGGTATCCAAAGAGGGCTCGCGGGTGGTCGACGCGTTGAATGGCCGCCTTGAAATGGCGGCTTCTGTCTGGCGGTCAGTCTGGATTGCCAATAAATCATTCTATCCGGCTGCCGAAATTTGATCGATTCGGGAAAATGCCACCATTTTCATATACTTCGGGTACCTCCCACCTAACCGGGTACGCCGCGATGGACATCCTCCCGTCTACCTTCAATCGCAAGCTGGACGCGTTCGATCATTTCAGCGTCGAGATCGAAGGCCACGCCGACCCCGATCTCGTGGTCGACACAGTGGCGCGCGCGTTCAAGCCGCACCGCATGTCGATTGCCGAGCCGGCGCGTTCGCTGGACGCGGCGTTTCGCTCGCTCAAGGTGGGCAACCTGCAGATGTTTTATCTGCAATACGGCGCGCGCGTGGACGTCGATCCAGGCACGTTGGACGACTTCACGCTCATCCAGATGCCGATTCACGGCTTCGCGCGGTACGTGAGCGGGGCCGAGGAAGTGATGGGCGGGCCGGGCACCGCAGCGGTGCTGTCGCCGCGTGAGGCCACGCGTCTGCATTTTCCCGCCGACCTGCGGCAGATCATCGTGCGCCTCGACCAGAAGGCGCTTGAACGCGCCTGCGTCGAGCATCTCGACGCGTTGCCGGGCAAGGCCATCCGCTTTCATCCCACGCTCGACCTGGGCACGCCCGCGGGCGTTGCGTGGCGCAGCGCGCTGGAACACATCGTCGTCGGTAACGTTGCCTTTCCCGCGCTGCTGCAGTGCCCGTCTTACGCGGCACGCTGCGAGCGCATGTTGATCGACACCCTGTTATTCGCCCATCCGCACAATCTCTCGGACCACTTTCGCGGCGGACAGAATCGGCGCACGATCACGCCTGCCTACGTGCGGCGCGCCGAAGACTATATGCGTGCGCACATTGCCGATGTGACGTCGGTCGACGAAATTTCGCGTGCGGTCGGTGTCAGTTCTCGTGCCTTGTTTTATGCGTTCAGGCAGACCTACGACCAGACGCCGATGGCCTATCTGCGCGAACTGCGTTTGAAGGCCGTGCATGCCGAACTGAAATCCGGCGATCCGGCCGCCATACGCCTCACCGACGTCGCCATGCGTTGGGGCTTCGCCCACTACGGGCATTTCGCTTCGCACTATCGGCGCCGTTTCGGCGTTCGCCCTCAAGACACGCTTCACTCGCGCGGCAGCTAGCCTCGTTCGGAGCGCTTTTTCCCATCATGCCGCGCCGTGTTTCGAACACACGTTGCGGCGCGTGACGAAGTCTTCTTCACCACGCGGATGCACGCTGCAGGAATCGGATAGCCAGTCTCGTTTTGGAATTTGATGATCCGCACATGCGAAGCAGCTTTGCTGCACCAGCATGAAAAGGATCACGGAGCAAAACAACTGACTGTCTGAGGAGAGTGGTGATGAGCGGCAAAAATCGAAAAATGCGGCAATTCCGGGGTAATGCCATCTCGATGGCGTTGTGTGCTGCTGCGTCGTTCGTGCCTTTCACGGCGCGTGCACAAAGCAGTGTGACCCTGTATGGCCTGATCGATGCGGGCATCGACTACAACACGAACGTAGGCGGCAAGCATCAGGTGTCGATGGGTACGGGGATCCTGTCGCCGAATCTGTTCGGATTCCGAGGCAAAGAGGATCTGGGTGGCGGCTTGTCGGCCATCTTCCTGTTGGAGGGGCAGTTCAACGCGGGCAATGGCGCGCTGATCGGCAACGAATTCGGGCGGCAGGCATATGTGGGCCTGAGCGATACAAAGTGGGGCACGCTGGTTGCCGGCAACCAGTACGACTTCATGTTCACCTCGCTCGCGGTGAAGCGTTACGGGCCGGAATTCCCGTTTGTCTCGTTGCAGAACCTGCGGCAGGGTCCGTTCAACGGCCTTGGCGTGCCGAACCAGTCCACGGGTGCGTTCGATTTCGATCGCGTGGCCGGCGAACGGATCACGAACTCGGTGAAGTATGAGAGCCCCAGTTTCAACGGCCTGAGCTTCGGTGCGATGTACGGGCTGGGTGGCGTAGCGGGTTCGTTTTCACAGAACAGCTCGCAGAGCTTCGGCATCGACTATGCGAACGGCGTCTTCAATCTGGACGCGGCGTATACGTACGTGAAGTATCCGGGCATCAATAACGGCAATTCAGGCATCCGTAACTTCGGTGCGGGCGGCGGTATCGTGCTGGGCAACGCCTATCTCGATGCGCTCTACACCTACACGAAGAACACGTTCACGGGGGCGCGCGTCGACGTGTATGAACTGGGCGGGATCTACAACTTCGGCGGCGCATTCCATCTGGTCGGCGCGTACCAGTTCATGGACGGCAACAAGGTGCTCAATGACAACAAGGCGCACCAGATCAACCTCACGCTCGACTACTCGCTCTCCAAGCGCACGGACGTCTACACGAGCGTGACGTACCAGCACGCCACAGGCGACGGCGCACAGGCGCAGATCATCCTGTTCGGCCCGTCTGACGGCAAGAACCAGATGGCGTTGCGCGTAGGGATGCGCCACGTTTTCTGACGCCCGGCAGCAACGCGCGCAGCGCCGGCACCACGAGTGCATAGCACAAAGGCCGCAGTTGGGCGCGTTGCTGCATCTGCACAGATGACATGCATCGGACCTCGAGCGAATACCGGCAGACAGCGGATAGCGCCTGCGGGTCCTGGATAGGTCCATGCCATTGTGGCGAGCCATCATCCTTTCACGACATCTCGTCGGGCGGTTTCCGGGCAGTCCCTATAAGCGGTGGCCGCGGGCTTCGAATTCGTTGATCAGGAGGAGGTTCTCGTGAAAGGTCTTGAGGGCAAAGTGGCAATCGTGACAGGCGGCGCCACCATCATCGGAGCCGCTGTGGTGCAGGCGCTCTGCAGTTACGGCGCAAAGGTGGCGCTATTCGACATCGACGCGGCGGGCGGAGAGAAAGCCGCATCGGCGCATGCCGGGGCCGTGCGGTTCTGGCCCGTCGATATCGTCAACGACGAGCAGTTGAGCGCAGGCGTGGCCGAGGCGGCGGCACACTTCGGGCGCGTGGATTTTCTCGTCAACCTCGCCGCAACATATCTCGACGACGGCGCGCGATCGGGCCGGCGCGACTGGCTCACTGCGCTCGACGTCAACGTGGTGAGCGCCGTCATGGCCGCGCACGCGGTACGTCCGCACATGGTCGCCGCGGGCGGCGGCGCCATCGTCAATTTCACCAGTATCTCGTCGAAGGTTGCGCAGACGGGGCGCTGGCTCTATCCCGTTTCGAAGGCAGCACTGGTTCAACTGACACGCAACATGGCGATGGATCTCGCCGCGGACACCATTCGCGTGAATTCGGTGTCGCCGGGCTGGACGTGGTCGCGCGTGATGGACGAACTCACGCATGGCGACCGGGCAAAGACGGACCGCGTGGCTGCGGACTATCACCTGTTGCGGCGTGTAGGCGACCCGCGCGAAGTGGCCGACGTGGTGGCCTTTCTGCTCTCGGAACACGCTTCGTTCGTGACAGGGGCGGACTACGCCGTGGATGGCGGCTACTCCGCGATGGGCCCCGAGCAGGCCGTGCCGGCCATTGCCCGTCTTGCCAGCGAGGGCGTGTAGCCCGCGAACCACGTCAATTTGAAAGGAGAACTAGCCATGCGTCGAATCGCAATTGTGGGGGGCGGCCAGGCAGGCCTGCCGTTGGCGTTCGGGCTGCTCGAACAGGGCTACGAAGTGACTGTGGTGAGCAATCGCACGCCGGAGGACATCCGCGGCGGCAAGGTCATGTCGAGTCAGTGCATGTTCGACCCGGCGCTGCAGATCGAGCGCGATCTTGGTATCAACGATTGGGAGCGCGCGTGCCCCGAGGTGCACGGCATTGGCTTCGCGGTGCCGCATCCTCAGGAGCGCGGCGCGAAGGTGATCGACTGGAACGCGCGTCTCGACAAGCCGGCGCAGTCGGTCGACCAGCGCGTGAAGATGTCGGCGTGGCTGGAGCAGGTCGAAGCGCGCGGCGGCCGTCTTGTGATTCAGGATGCAGGCGTCGCCGAGCTCGAAGCGCTCGCCGACACGCACGACCTCGTCGTTCTCGCCGGCGGCAAGGGAGAAGTGGTGCGGCTCTTCGAGCGCGACGCGTCGCGTTCGCCGTTCGACAAGCCACAACGTGCGCTCGCGCTGACCTACGTGCACGGCCTCGAAAAGACGCCAGACTATGCGCGCATCTCTTTCAACATGATTCCGGGCGTAGGCGAATACTTCGTGTTTCCCGCGCTGACGCTCAGCGGACCCTGCGACATCATGGTGTTCGAGGGCGTGCCGGGCGGCCCGCTCGATTGCTGGCGCGACGTGCGCACGCCGCAGGAGCACCTGGCCGCGAGCAAGCGCTTTCTCGAAGGCTATCTGCCCTGGGAAGCCGAGCGTGCAAAGCACGTCGAGCTGACCGACGACAAGGGCATACTGGCCGGCGCCTTCGCACCGACCGTGCGCAAACCGGTATTGACGCTACCTTCGGGGCGCCCGGTGTTCGGTCTTGGCGACGCGGTGGCCACGAACGATCCCATTACGGGACAAGGTTCGAACAACGCGACGAAGGCGTGCAAGGTGTACCTCGATGCGATTCTCACGCGCGGCGAGCAGCCGTACACGCGCGAGTGGATGGAGGACACGTTCGAGCGCTTCTGGGACTACGCGAAGTGGGTCGTGCAATGGACCAACTCGCTGCTCACGCCACCGCCGCCGCATATCCTCAATCTGCTTGGTGCGGCGGGGCAATTGCCGTCGCTCGCGAGCGCGGTGGTGAACGGCTTCAACCATCCGCCGCGCTATTTCCCGTGGTGGGCCGACGAGGCCGAGTGCGAACGTTTCATCGCCAGCCATCAGACGGCCGCTTCCGTGGCTTGAGGAGAACAGCATGTCGACCTGCATTGCCGCTGATATGGCCTCCACGGATTCCGGTTCGGCGTGGGGCAGCGTGGATGTTCAGCCCGCTACCTTGCGCAAGCTGTTTGGCGCCTATCCCACGGGTGTGGCGATCGTCACGACGCGCGGACCGCAAGGTCGCGCGATCGGACTCACTATCAATTCGTTCGCATCGCTCTCGCTCGACCCGCCGCTCGTGCTATGGAGCCTCGTCCAGCATTCCCCGAGTCTCTCTGCTTTTCAGGACTGCTCGCATTTCGCGATCAATATCCTGGCAAGCGACCATGAGGCGCTGGCACGACGCTTTGCGAGTTCGGCGATAGCTGACAAGTTCGCGGACGTAGCGGTGGCGGAGACGCCGGAGGGCGTACCTGCCATCGAAGGCGCTATTGCCACACTGGTGTGCGCGCACGATCATTGCCGGCAGACAGGCGATCATCTGCTCTTCGTGGGGCGCATCGTGCGGACGGCCGGAGACGGCGGCGCGCCACTGGTGTTCCATGCGGGCCGGTTCACATCGCTGGACCCGGTTTCCTGAGCTTCATTTCACATCACACCCTCGACTGATACTGACGGAGACATCCCATGACGTCCACGGCCCAATCGATATTGCCCGCGCTGGCCGCGCAACTTGCAAGCGGCGCCGTCCGCGTGATCGACCTCACGCAGACGTTGTCGCCGTCGTTCCCCGCGCTGCAACTGCCGCCGCAGTTCGGGCAGGTTCAGCCGTTCAAGATGGAGCGCATTTCGCACTACGACGAATCCGGGCCGGCGTGGTACTGGAACAACTTCTCGTGCGGCGAGCACACGGGCACCCATTTCGACGCGCCCGTGCATTGGGTGAGCGGTCGCGACTATCCGAACAACAGCGTGGATACCATCGCGCCGGAAAACTTTGTCGCGGCAGCCGTCGTCGTGGATGCGAGCGCGCAGGTACGCGAGAACGAGGACTGGGTGCTCACGGTGGATTTCCTCGAGGGATGGGAGCGGGCGCATGGACGCATTCCGGCGCATGCGTGGGTGCTGTTTCGCACCGACTGGTCGAAGCGCGCCGACAATCCGGCGGCATTCCTGAATGTGCGCGAAGACGGCGCCCATACGCCCGGGCCGAGCCAGGAAGCCGTGGAATGGCTGATCCAGCAGCGCGACGTGCACGGCTTCGGTGTGGAGACGATCAACACCGATGCAGGCCAGTCCTACGCGTGGCCGGTCGCCTATCCGTGCCACACCCTGATGCATGGGGCGAATCGCTATGGCCTGCAATGTCTGAAGAATCTCGATCAGCTGCCGCCGCAGGGGGCGCTGATTGTGTCGGCGCCGCTGAAGATTGAGGGTGGCTCGGGCAGTCCGCTTCGTGTGCTCGCGCTTGTGGAAGCGTAGGCCGACCCGGTTGAGATCTGCAAGAGGGTGACTCGCCGGCCCGTGGTTGGGGCCGGTTTTTTTGTTCTCTGTGTTATTGACGTCTATCGTCTGCGCAGTGTCTGACTCGGGCTTTCCCCATACCGCAGCTTGTATTCGTTGCTGAAGCGACCCATATGAGCGAACCCCCAGCGCAGTGCGACACCCGACACGTTGGAGACCTCGCCCGTCATCAGTTCCGTGCGGGCGCACTCCATGCGCAGGTCGCGCAGATACTGCATCGGGCTCACGCCCAGAAACTCTTTGAAGCCGGCATAGAGGCTGCGCATGCTGACGCCCGCTACCTGGGCGAGTTGCTCTGCGCTGATCGGCTCGTGCGCATTCGCCTTCAGATAATCCTGGGCGCGCCGGATGTGCCGGGGCAGGATGGTCGTGCGGCGTACGGGGCCCGTTTCACTGTAGTTATGACGATGCGCCGTGAGCAGCGTGGAGGCCGCCAGTTGCTCGATCTGGTCCATCACGAGCTTGTGTTGTGCAAGTTCGGGAAACTGCGCGGAGCACTCCGCCAGATAGTTCATCAGACAACGCCACGCTACCGTGTCGCGCCAGCGGAAGCCGAGTTCGAAGCGCAGCGGGCGGTCCAGGGGGTGACCCAGGTAGCCGATCAACGTACGTTCCACGAGCGAACGCGAAATGCGCAGCATGAACTGCTCGTTGCCCGCTTCCCACCGCATGCGTGTTTCGTCGTCGGGACTCAGTACAGAGGCCAGCTCCTGCGTCGATTCGATTTGCTGTGCACCGCTTCGAATCTCTGCGCCGCCAGTGAGGGGCATCTGCACCAGAAAAAAGCTTTCGAGCGGACCGGGTTCGATCTCGACCGTTGCCCCATAACGCAAGCGGCTCACGGAGAGGTCGCCTAGCGCCGCGTGGTACATCCGTGCGTCCAGCCGCGGGCCGTGCCCGACCACGCCAAGGCGGTGCGGTTTCATCACTCTTCCCACCATGGAGCGTACTTCGTCGATATCGGCCGAGGCGAACAGCAGCCGTTCGCGATCGCTGAGCGCGCGTTCGACCGGCATGCCGGAAAGAGGCACCGCGCGAACGACGGTGGTGGATGACAGGGCAGTGAGCATGGCGGTACCCCACGAACAGCGGGTGTGCATTACGGTGCCTGAAGCTGCCGTTCGGTGGCTTCAGGCACCAGGTGTTCTTCTGTAGCGGCGTGCGTGACGCGAGAGTCGTTACGCAAGAACCATGCCGCTGTACATGATTTTTCATGCAAGCGTGCGGCGCAGCGCAGCGATTGCATGAATCGCGTTCGATCGTACGCCTGAGTTTGGATAACGGGAATCCGCAGAAAACCTGGCATCGGAGGTGCGTTTCGCCACCCATTCCGGCGTGAGACGGCGTCCGCTGACCGGCCCCGGAGCCACTTCCTATCCCGATCGTGCAGCGTTTGTCCGCGGCCTGCAAAAAGTATAAACACATGATTAATCATGTATTGACGCACGCAATGTGGCCGACGAAAGTGCACCCATGAACTGAGTGTGGGACGAAACGCTAGAGAGGAGCACGATGGCCGAGCGGTCGTTTGTGGAGGAAGTGAAGAAGCTGCGTCTTGGCGACGGCGAGCTGTTCAGCGGCGAGGGCATTCTCGCCGTGACGAAAGCGCTGCTCGAATCGGGCGTGGCCTATGTGGCGGGCTATCAGGGCGCGCCGATTTCGCACCTGATGGATGTGCTTGCCGACGCGCAAGACGTGCTTGCCGAACATGGCATCCGCTTCGAGAACAGCGCGAGCGAAGCCACGGCGGCTGCGACCCTGGCCGCTTCGGTCAACTATCCGCTGCGCGGTGCCGTCACGTTCAAGGCGACGGTGGGCACCAACGTGGCGTCTGACGCGCTCGCGAATCTTGCGTCGGGCGGCGTGCTGGGCGGCGCGCTCATCATCGTGGGCGAAGACTACGGCGAGGGGTCGTCGATCATGCAGGAGCGCAGCCACGCGTTCGCGATGAAGTCGCAGATGTGGCTGCTCGATCCGCGTCCCAACCTGCCGTGCATCGTGCAGGCGGTCAAAGACGGTTTCGATCTTTCCGAAGCGAGCAGCACGCCCGTCATGTTGCAGATGCGCATTCGCGCGTGCCATGTGCACGGTCAATTCGTGACCTCGGCGAACCGACGCTCGGCATTCACGATCAAGGACGCGCTGGAGCAGCCCACGCGCGACCTGAGCCGCATCGTGTTGCCGCCTGCGAGCTTTCAACACGAAAAGGAGAAGGTGGAGCAGCGCTGGCCCGCAGCCATCCGCTTCATCCAGGAACGCAAGCTCAACGAGTTCTTCGCGGAAGATGTGGCGGACGTGGGCATTGCATTGCAGGGCGGCACCTACAACACGCTGATCCGCGCGCTCACGAAGCTGGGTCTCGCCGACGTCTACGGCGAAACGAAGATTCCGCTTTACGTCATGAACGTGGCGTATCCGCTGGTGGACGACGAATTCGAGCGGTTCTGTCGCGGCAAGCGCGCGGTACTCGTACTCGAAGAGGGCCAGCCGAATTTCGTCGAGCAGAACGTGGCCAGCATTCTTCGCACGCTGGGCATCGAGATCGAACTGCACGGCAAAGACCTGTTGCCGCTTGCGGGCGAATACAACACCGCGACGGTACTGGCCGGCGTGCGGGCGTTTCTCGAACGATACGGCGTGCTCCAGGCACAATCCGTGGTGCAGCCAGCGGCAGAGGCCGTGGCACCGCAGCGCAAGGTCATCCCGGTGGTGGCCGCGTCTAGCCAAAGCGAGGACGCCAACGAACTGCCCGCGCTCGATCACGCCGTGCATGCGCGGCCGCCCGGTTTCTGCACCGGTTGTCCCGAGCGCCCCATCTTCACCGCGATGAAACTCGTCGAGCGTGAACTGGGCCCGCATCACGTGAGCGCCGACATCGGTTGCCACCTGTTCTCCATTCTTCCGCCGTTCAACCTCGGCAACACGACGATGGGCTATGGCCTGGGTGGTGCCGGCGCTGCCGCGCTCAATGCGCCGGCCGGCAAGCGCGCAATCTCGGTGATGGGCGACGGCGGCTTCTGGCACAACGGGCTCACGAGCGGTGTGGCCAATGCGGTGTTCAATCGCAGCGACAACCTCACCGTGATCGTGGACAACAGCTATACGTCGGCAACGGGGGGGCAGGACATTCTGTCTTCCACGGCGCTCAATCCGACGCGCAGCACCGGACACGAAATCGAACGGGCGGTGCGTGGCGTGGGCGTGCAATGGGTTCGTACGATCAAGCGCACGTACGACCTCAAGGCCATGACGGCGACGTTGCGCGAAGCCCTGACCACGAAGGTGAAGGGGCCGAAGGTGCTGATCGCCCAGAGCGAATGCATGCTGAACAAGCAGCGGCGCGAGAAGCCGAAGGTGCGCAAGGCCATTGCCGCGGGCGAGCGCGTGGTGCGCGAGCGCTTCGGCGTAGACCCGGATACGTGCACAGGCGATCACTCGTGTATCCGGCTCTCGGGGTGTCCATCGCTTTCGATCAAGCCGAATCCCGATCCGCTGCGTCGCGATCCGGTTGCCACGGTGGTGGACAGCTGTGTGGGGTGCGGCTTGTGCGGCGAGGTTTCGCATGCGGCGGTACTGTGCCCGTCGTTCTACCGCGCGCAGATCGTCAGTAATCCGACGCGTATCGACCGGCTGCGTCAGCGTGTTCGCAACGCCGTCATCGGCTGGTTGCAGCGCGGCGAAGCGAAGCGGCGCGCGCGGTATGCATTCTGAGGGCAGCGCCATGAAAACGAGCACCCGTAACAACGCATTGCAGGAGTTCCACCATGGTTGCTGAGCCAATCAAGATCGCGATACTCGCCATGGGTGGGGAAGGCGGCGGCGTACTGGCCGACTGGGTCGTCAACCTGGGCGAAGAGAACGGCTATTTCGCGCAGACCACCTCCGTGCCCGGCGTCGCGCAACGTACCGGCGCCACGATCTATTACGTCGAGTTGTTTCCGCACGGTGCCGAACCTGCACCGCGTGCACCGGTACTCGCGCTGATGCCCATGCCGGGCGACGTGGATATCGTGCTGGCGTCCGAACTGATGGAAGCTGGGCGCGCAGTGCAGCGCGGCATCGTCACGCCCGAACGCACCACGTTGATCGCATCGAGCCATCGCGTGTACTCCATCGCGGAGAAATCGGCGATGGGCGATGGCCGCGTGAACAGCGATGCGCTGGCACATCACGCGCAACGCGCCGCGAAGCGCTTCGTCAGCTTCGATATGGCGCAGGTGGCGGAACGAACCGGCAGTGTTATCAGCGCCGTGCTGTTCGGCGCCCTGAGCGCCGCGGACGTGCTGCCATTTAATCGCGCGCAGTTCGAGGCGACCATCGAGCGCGGCGGCGTAGGCGTCAAGCCGAGTCTCAAGGCATTCGATGCGGGCTATACGGCTGCACGCGCGGCGCGCCCGGCAGGCGGGGCGGAGGCTACCGCGACGCCGGCCTCAACGGTCGGCATCCCGCGCGACCCTGCGGTTGCCGCGCTCGTCGAGCGGGTACGGGCTTTCCCCGCCGACGTTCAAACGCTCGCGCTCGAAGGCGTGCGGCGCCTGCTCGACTACCAGGACGTCCCGTATGCGGACTTGTATCTGGACCGGCTCGATGCGGTGCGCCTCGCATCGCGCGACGCCGATGCCGAATTGCTGGGCGAAACGGCGCGGCACCTCGCACTGTGGATGTCGTACGAAGACACGATTCGTGTGGCAGACCTGAAGACTCGCGCGAGCCGCTTCGAGCGGGTGCGCGGCGAGGTTCGCGCGAAGGCCGACCAGCTGTTGCAGATCAACGAGTTCATGCACCCCCGCATGGAGGAGATCTGCGAAACCTTGCCTGCGCGGCTGGGCCGCTGGCTTGCGCGACCGCACGCGGTGCACCGATTCGTGGCGCGCTTCACCACGGCGGGCCGCGTGGTGCGCACGAGCGGGCTGGGCGGCTTCCTGCTGCTGTATCTGCTGGCGCGCTGGAAGCGCGGGCGGCGCACCACGTTGCGCTACGCGCTCGAAAACGCGCGTATCGAGACCTGGCTCGCTCGCATTCGCGGCGCAGCGGGTGTGGATGCAGTCCTGGCGCTCGAAATCGCCCGTTGCCAGCGGCTCGTGAAAGGCTACGGCGACACCCATGCACGCGGTCTGAAGAATTACGAAGCCTTGATGGCTGTAGTGGATCGGCATCTGCGCTCGCTTGCACCGCGCACGTTGCGCGAACTCAGAGAGGCCGCGCTTGCCGACGAGCACGGTCACCAGCTTCGCGCATGCCTCGATCGCCACGCGTTTTCGCTCGGAGGGCAGCCGGCATGAGCCCGCGCAAATTTTCGAAGCCGCACCGCATCCGCTTCGCCGAATGCGATCCCGCGGGCATTGTGTTTTACCCGCAGTACTTTGTGATGTTCAACAACCTGCTGGAAGCGTGGATCGACAGCCTGATTCCGGAGGGCTTCGCCGGTTATATCGGCAAGCATCGGTTCGGCTTGCCGACGGTCCGGCTCGAAGCGGATTTCCGTGCCATCAGCCGCATGGGCGACGACGTCGAACTGACGCTTGAGGTGGCGCGCCTCGGCGGCAAGTCGCTGACGCTCGCGCTCAGTTGCGTGGGTGCGGACGGCGAGGTGCGCATGAGCGTGACCCAGGTGGTGGTTTCCACGTCGCTGGAGACGCACCGTGCAATCGATATTCCCGACATTCTGCGGCGGGCTCTGACCGTCGATGCGGTCAACGGGTAAGAAGGAGACGATGATGAAAATTGCGTGTATCGGCGGCGGCCCGGCGGGGCTTTATTTCGGGTTGCTGATGAAGCTCCAGAATCCGTCCAACGAAGTGGTGGTGATCGAGCGCAACCGCCCGTATGACACCTTCGGTTGGGGCGTGGTGTTCTCCGACGCCACGCTCGACAATCTGCGCGCAGCCGACCCTGTGTCGGCCCAGCAGATTGCCGACGAGTTCAGCCGCTGGGACGACATCGACATTCATTTCAAGGGCCAATGCGTTCGCAGCGGTGGTCATGGCTTCATCGGCATCGGCCGAAAAAAGCTGTTGAACATTCTCCAGGCGCGCTGCGAGCAGGTCGGCGTGCAGCTCGTATTCGAGACCGAGGTGCGCGACGATCAGGAGGTGGCAAGACATTACGGCGCCGATCTCGTGATCGCGTCGGACGGCATCAACAGCCCCGTGCGCACGCGTTACGCCGAGACGTTTCAACCGGACATCGATCAGCGCCAATGCCGCTTCGTCTGGCTCGGTACGAACCGGCTGTTCGACGCGTTCACGTTCATCTTCGTGCCGACCGAGCACGGCTGGTTCCAGGCGCATGCCTACCGCTTCGAAGAAGGTCGCTCCACGTTCATCGTGGAGACCACCGACGAGACGTGGCACGCCGCAGGTATCGACAAGATGTCGCAGGAAGAGGGCATAGCCTTCTGCGAGCAACTCTTCGCGCCGTGGCTGCAAGGCGAGCGGTTGATCTCGAATGCGTCACACCTGCGCGGCTCGGCCATCTGGATTCGCTTTCCGCGCGTGATCTGCGGCAAGTGGGTGCATTGGACGCGGCCAGACGGAAATGCCGGCCGCGAAGTGCCGGTCGTGCTGATGGGCGATGCGGCGCATACGGCGCACTTCTCGATTGGATCGGGCACCAAGCTGGCACTCGAAGATGCCATCGAGCTCACCAATGTGCTCAAGGCCAAGCCCGACGATCTGCACGACGCACTCGCGCATTACGAAGCGGTGCGAAGCGTCGAGGTACTGAAAATCCAGAACGCCGCGCGCAATTCCACGGAGTGGTTCGAGAACGTCGCGCGCTATGCAGACCTGGAGCCAGAACAGTTCGCCTATTCGCTGCTCACGCGCTCGCAACGCATCTCGCACGAGAACCTGCGCCTGCGTGACCCGAAGTGGCTGGACGATTACGAGCGCTGGCTCGCACAACGTGCCGGAACACCAGCCGCGGCAGGCGAGCGGCCGCGGCCGCCGCTGCTCACTCCTTACACGGTGCGCGGTGTGACGTTGAAGAACCGCGTCGTGGTTTCGCCCACGCTGCTTTATTCGAGCGAGAACGGCGTGCCTGGGTCGTTCCATCTCGTTCATCTGGGTGGACGCGCGCTTGGCGGTGCGGGGCTCGTGCTGACCGAGGCGACGGCGGTCTGTGCCGAAGGCCGCATGACGCCGGGATGCCCGGGCCTCTGGAACGATGAGCAGAGCCAGGCATGGCGAGGCGTCACCGATTTTGTTCATACGCACAGCAGCGCGCGTATCGGCGTGCAGTTGAGTCATGCGGGGCGACGCGGCTCCACGCAACTGGGCTGGCAGCAGCCCGATCGTCCGCTCGCGCACGGCAACTGGCCGCTCGTTTCGGCAAGCGCGCTGCCGTACCTGCCCGGCGTTTCGCAGGTGCCGCGCGAAGCGAGCCGTGCCGATCTCGAACAGATCCGCTCGCTCTTCGTCGCCGCAACGCGGCGCGCTCTGGAGGCCGGCTTCGACTGGCTGGAACTCCAGGCGGGCCACGGGCAGTTGCTGTCCAGCTTCATCTCGCCGCTCACGAATCACCGCACCGACGAGTACGGCGGCTCGCTCGAGAACCGGCTGCGCTTTGCGCTGCAAGTGCTGGCGTCTGTACGCGATGCGTGGCCGGCCCATCTGCCGCTTTCGGTGCGCATATCGAGCACGGACTGGGTGGCAGGCGGCACGACCGTGGACGAAGCGGTGGAAATCGCGCGGCGCCTTCATGCGGCCGGTGCCGACCTCGTGGACGTGTCGTCGGGCGAAGTCTCGGCAGAGCAGAAACCCGTGTATGGCCGCATGTTCCAGACGCCGATGGCCGACCGCATCCGCAACGAAGCGGGCGTGCCGGTCATCGCGGTGGGCGCGATCACCGAAGCGGATCAGGTGAACGGCATCGTCGCGTCGGGCCGCGCGGATCTTTGCGCGCTGTCGCGTCCACATCTCGCGGATGCGTCGTGGCTCTTGCGTGAAAGCGCGCAGATGGGCTGGAAGGACGTGGAATGGCCCGCACCGTGGCTGCCCGGTAAAGACCAGCTGGAACGCAGCTTCGCGCGAGGCCGCTCATGAGCGCGCGTCATCCGGCGCGAGCGTGCGTGGCCGCGCAATCCGGATTTCATCGACACCTGGGAGATTGACGATGACCACTCAACCGTACGATCAGTATCGCGAAGAGGTGGCGGGACGCGCAAACGTGGCCGATACGCCCGAACTGCTGTCGTATTACGCGGAACTCGATCGCCTGAAGACGGGCGCGCTGTGGACCGTAGCGAACAAGATCGAACCGTGGCAGCCGCAGTCGGAATCGGTGCCGGTGCTGTGGCGTTATGCGGACCTGCGCGAGCACGTGCTGCGCTCGGTCGCGCTCGTCACGCCCGAGCGCGCTGGGCGTCGCGTCATCTATCTGAACAACCCCGGGCGTCGCGATGTGTCGGCGGCGGTGGGTTGGCTGTACTCGGGGTTGCAGGTGATGCACCCCGGCGAGCGGGCGTCGGCGCACGCGCATTCGTCGTCGGCGTTGCGCTTCATCATGGAAGGGCGGGGCGCCTACACGATCGTGGACGGCCACAAGATGACGCTGGGCGCGAACGACTTCGTGCTCACGCCGAACGGTACGTGGCACGAACACGGCGTGGAGACCGATGGCCTGCCCTGCATCTGGCAGGACGGTCTCGATATTCCGCTCGTCAACGCCCTGGAGGCGGGCTTCTACGCCGTGCATCCCGACTTGCAGCAGGCGGTGGGCTATCCCGTGGACGATGCCGTGTCGCGCTGGGGCGGCGCCGGGTTGCGGCCGCACGAGGCACGCTGGAACAAGCCGTATTCGCCGCTCTTCAAATACGAGTGGGCCCCCACGTATGAGACGTTGCAGCGCTACGCCAAAGCGTGTGCCCCCGATCCGTTCGACGGCGCATTGATGCACTACACGAATCCCGTGACAGGCGGCCATGTGATGTCGACGATTGGCGCGAGCATGCAACTGCTGCCGGCCGGATTCGCCGGCAAGGCGCATCGCCACACGGGCAGCTTCATCTATCAGGTGGCGAAGGGGCGGGGCTACTCCATCGTCAACGGCCACCGCTTCGACTGGCAGGAGCGCGACATCTTCTGCGTGCCGTCATGGGCGTGGCACGAGCACGCGAACGCGAGCAACAGCGAGGACGCGTGCCTGTTCTGTTTCAACGACTTGCCCGTCATGGAAAAACTTGGCCTGTATCGCGAAGAAGCGCTGGCCGACAACGGCGGCTTTCAGCCGCTGGCGTAACCGCGACGGCGCTTTCCTTTAAGAGCCCGAACCTTCTCTGGAGAATGACATGCGACTTGTAACCTTCCGCGCTCACGTTGGCGCCGCGGCACGTCTGGGGGCCATCGTGAACGACACCGTGGTGGACCTGCAGCGCTTCGGCGAGCAGACGGGCCACGCGCTGCCGGACGACATGCTGGAATTCATCGACCTCGGCCCGCAAACGGTGGCCGCCACCACGGCGTTGCTTGCCGAATACGACGGACGCTGGCCGCTCGGCACAACGGTGCCGCTTGCGAACGTGAAGCTGCTCGCGCCTATTCCGCGGCCACGCAAGAACATCTTCGGCATTGGCCTCAACTACGTGGAACACGTGGCCGAATCGAGCCGCACGCTGGACACGTCCAAAGAACTGCCGAAACAGCCCGTCATCTTCAGCAAGCCGCCCACCACGGTGATTGGCCCGGGCGATTCGATCGAGCACAACGAAGCCATCACGAAGCAGCTCGATTGGGAAGTGGAGCTGGCGGTGATCATGGGTACGCGCGCGAAGAACGTAAGCGAAGGCAACGCGCTGCGGCACGTGTTCGGCTACAGCCTGCTGATCGACATGAGTGCACGCGACTGTCGACGTGCGGGTCAATGGATTTACTCGAAAGGGCAGGACACGTACGCGCCGTTCGGTCCCGTCATCGTCACGGCCGACGAAATTCCCGACCCGCATGTGCTCGATTTGAGTCTCAAGGTGAATGGCGTGACGAAGCAAAGCTCGAACACGCGCTACATGCTGTTCAAGGTGCCGACGCTCATCGCGGATATCAGCGCAGGCATCACCCTGGAGCCGGGCGACATCATCGCAACGGGCACGCCGGAAGGGGTGGGCGCAGGCCGCAATCCGCAGGAGTGGGTGTGGCCCGGCGACGTGATCGAAGCGACGCTGGAAAAGATCGGCGAACTGCGCAATCCCGTGGTGGGCGTGGGCAGTGCCGGCTTCGAGCGCGCCAACGCGCGCCGCGCTTAACGCGTACTCACACGCACACGGACAGAAGGATCGCGTCATGCTCGAACTTCCGCAATTCAAGGCCGCTGCGGTTCAAGCCGCGCCGGCGTTTCTGCAAACCGATGCGACGGTGGACAAGGTCTGCCGTCTCATCGAAGAAGCCGCCGACAGCGGTGCCCGGCTCGTGGCGTTTCCCGAGGTGTTCGTAGCCGGCTATCCGTACTGGAGCTGGATCATGAACCCGGTGGAGGCAAGCCCGTGGTTCGAAAAGCTCGCGCGTTCCGCGATCGAACTGCCGGGCCCAGAAATCGCGAAGATTGCCCAGGCCGCGGCACGGCATCGCATCAACGTGGTGATCGGCGTGAACGAGCGCAACCGGCATGGCATCGGTACGCTCTACAACACGGTGGTCACCATTGCTGACGACGGTCGCATTTTGGGGCGTCACCGCAAGCTTGTGCCGACGTGGGCCGAAAAGCTCACGTGGGCACCGGGCGACGCCTCGGCGCTGCGCGTGCACGACACCAGCATCGGGCCGCTCGGCGCGCTGGCGTGCGGCGAGAACACCAATACGCTCGCGCGGTTCGCGTTGCTCGCGCAGGGCGAACTCGTGCACGTGGCCAGCTATATCGCGTTGCCCGTGGCGCCTGCGGACTACGACATGGCAGAAGCCATCAAGGTGCGCGCGGCGGCCCATTGCTTCGAGGGCAAGCTGTTCACCATCGTCTCGTGTTCTACGGTATCCGAAGAGATCATCGAGGCGATGGCCGCGACGCATCCGCAGTCTCGCGAACTGCTTGCCCGTCGGAACAGCGCGTTTTCTGGCGTACTCGGTCCGGATGGGCGCGTGATCGGGCAGCCCCTCATCGACGAGGAAGGCATCGTGTATGCCGATATCGATCTGTCGCGCTGCATTCAACCGCGACAGATGCACGACATCACCGGCCACTACAACCGCTTCGACGTGTTCGATCTGCGCGTGAATCGCCGCCCTCTGCAAGCAGCGCGTTTCGAAGACACCGCGGCATACGACGAACTCAACGTTGCCGCGGAATCGAGTTTCGACCTCAACCAGGAGACGCAGCCTTGAGCGCCGCCCGTACTTACCGCGTCGGCCAGATCGTGCCGTCGTCGAACACCACAATGGAAACGGAAATTCCCGCAATTCTGCGCGCACGCGAGGCCGTGGCGCCGGAGCGCTTCACGTTCCATTCCAGCCGCATGCGCATGAAGCACGTCACGAAGGAAGAGCTGGCGTCGATGGACGCGGACAGCGACCGTTGCGCGCTCGAACTTTCGGACGCGCGCGTTGACGTGCTCGGCTATGCGTGCCTCGTGGCGATCATGAGCATGGGGCGCGGCTACCATCGCGTGTCCGAAGAACGGCTAGCCCGTCGCACGCAGGAGAACGGCGGGCCGGCGCCAGTCGTGACGAGCGCGGGCGCGCTCGTGGATGGCCTGCATGCGCTGGGCGCAAAGCGCGTGTCCATTCTCACGCCCTACATGAAGCCGCTCACGCAACTCGTGATCGACTACATCGAGAACGAGGGCATCGAGGTGGTGGACAGCATTTCGCTGGAAATTTCGGACAACCTGGAGGTGGGCCGTCAGGACTCGCGTGCGCCCATCGAGATCACGAAGCGGCTTAACACGGCCAACGTCGATGCGGTGGTGGCCTCGGCCTGCGTGCAGATGCCGTCGCTGGCATCGGTTCAGCCGATTGAAGACCGCGTGGGTTTGCCCGTTCTTTCGTCATCCGTAGCAACGACATGGCAGATGCTCAAGCGGCTGGGTTTGAGCGCCGCGGTGCCGGGGTTTGGGTCGCTGCTGGACGGGACGCATTGACGGTGTCTGCGCAACCCGATGCCTCGCGGACCGACACCGCGGGGCAGGTAGAATCGCTGCTGGTTCCGCAAGACGATGAGGCAGCGACGGGCATGTCCAAAACCAAGGCGTTTGTCGACGACTATTTGCCGGCGCTGCTCGGTCAGGCCTGGCATCTCGTTTCCACCGAGTTTCATGCGGTGGTCGAGCAGCGCGGGCTTTCGGTGCTGGAATGGCGGGTGCTGTCGACACTCGCCAGTAACGGACCCTTGAGCATTTCCGTGCTGGCCCAGATGACGGTCAGCAAGCAGCCCACCGTTACGCGTCTGCTGCTGCGCCTTGAGGCCCAGGGGCATGTGGAGCGCTCCACGAGCCGCGACGACCGGCGCTATACGCTGGTTCGGGTCACGCGCAACGGGCGGCGCCTTGTCGCAGGGCTGATCGCGCTCGCGGAGGAACACGAACGCGCGATTCTCGAACCGTTCAGCCAGCAGAAGATCGATACGTTGAAGGACATTCTGCGCGAACTCATCGAACGGCATCGGCCGCCGGCGTAATGTGGCGCACCCGCTCCGCCACACCTCAGCTGACCACACCTCAGCCGGCCACACCTACTTCGGCCGATACATCGTGAAACGCCCTTGCGGCAGGATCTCGAAGTAGTCCGCGGGGCCGCCTGCCCGCAGAATGGGCCGTGCGCTCACAGTGTCGTAGACGCCGTCGCGCAGCAACGCGCGATCGATATGCACGGCGACCACTTCACCCATCACCATCCACGTGTCGAGCGCGTGCCCGTCGGCGCGAGTCAACTGCTGGATTTGCGTGACGCGGCACTCCAGCGCGACCGGACTCTGCGCGACACGTGGAGCCGCCACGACAGAACAGGCAACTGGAGTCAGCCCCGCAAGAACGAACTCGTCCACCTCGGGACCGGCTTCGATACTTGTTTGATTGAGCTGTTCTGCAAGGTCGCGCGTCGCCAGGTTGCAGACGAATTCGCGCGTGGCTTCGGCATTACGCACGCTGTCTTTCTTGCCTACGCTTGAAAAGGCAACCAGTGGCGGGCGGTAGTTGAAGACGTTGAAGAAGCTGTAGGGCGCGAGATTCAGACGGCCTTCGGTGTCGGACGTGGAGATCCAGCCGATCGGGCGCGGACCGAGAATGGCCGGAATCGGATCGTGGACCAATCCGTGTCCGTTTTCGGGTTGGTAGCTATGCATCGTGTTGCTGATCATCGGGCGCCTGGCTTGAAGTGGGACGAAGTCATGAAGCAAGCGTAATTCGAAACGGCGGCGGTTCGGCGAGCCCACGCGAAATACTTGCAGGAGACGGTAGTTGCTTGCAGCGGCTGGACAGCGAGCGCGGTTGCCTGTGCCATGCAACGGTTGCCGTCGAAAAGCGATTGCAGCGGCGCGTTGCCCTTTACCTCTTCGCGTCGCATTCTCGTATCACTTCGGCCACTGCCACGAAGGCTCGGACAGATGCTTTACCAGGTAGTCCGATAGCGCGCTCACTTTCGCGGGCCGTGCACGCGCAGACGGCGTGACGAAATACAGACCGCCCGTCGTCAGCGACCAGTCGGTGAGGATGGCCTCCAGTCGACCGTCGGCCAGATACGCCGCCGCGATGAACTCCGGCAACTCGGCGATGGCGAGTCCGTCAAGCAAGGTGGGCAGCAGCGCGTCGGCATTGGTTACGCGCAGCGGACCCACGGGCGTCACGGGTTCCTCGTCGCCAGCGTCGTTCGTGAAGCGCCAAACGTCGCTGCGCGCGCGGTACGCGTACGAGAGACAGGGACGGTCGGCCAGCTCGCGCGGATGGGTAGGCCGGCCCTCGCGTTTCAGGTATTCGGGCGATGCCACAACGAATTGCTTCACCGTGCACAGCTGGCGCGCCACCAGCGACGAATCGGGCAACGCCGCGATGCGCAGCGCCGCATCGAAGCCCTCGGCCACCAGATCGACGGTTGCATCGGACAGGTGCAGATCGATGCTGACCTCCGGATACGTGCGAAAGAAGCCGGGCAACAACGGCGCGACCCAGCGCAAGCCGAACGACATCGGTACGGCGAGGCGAACGAGCCCGCGCGGCTGCACCGACATCTCGCGCGCCGCGCTTTCCGCTTCTTCCGCCTGGCGATAGATCTCGCTCGCCTTCTCGCAGATGGTGCGCCCGAACGCCGTCAACGCGAGCTGTCGCGACGTGCGGTTGAAGAGCCGTGCGCCCAGCCGGTCTTCAAGACGCGCCACGCCGCGTGAGACGGTAGCGACGGACACGCCCATCGCGCGGGCCGCCGCGGCGAACGACCCTTCTTCAGCCACCTGGGCAAACATCGCGAGTCCTTCGAAATCGGGCAGTTTCGTCATTTCATTTCTGCAACGTTGGTTTTCGATTAATTCTATTTCGAAAAGAAGAGGTCGTCGATATTCTCCTCACATCGCAGTACGAACACCGAACCGCAGTACCTCATTCACGCATTGAACGAACGAAGGAGAAACGTCATGGCACACAAACTCGAAGGCAAGATCGCACTCGTTACCGGCGCAACCAGTGGCATCGGCCTCGCCAGCGCCCGTCGCTTCGCGGCGGAAGGCGCGCACGTCTACATTACCGGCCGCCGCGAGGCGGAACTGGAGGCGGCGGTGAAGTCGATCGGCGCGGGCGCCACGGGCGTGCGCGTCGATTCGACGAAGCTGGCCGAACTCGACCGCCTCTATGCGCAGATTCGCGAAGAGAAGGGCCGTCTCGACGTGCTGTTTGCGAACGCCGGCGGCGGGTCGATGCTGCCGCTTGGCAGCATCACTGAAGAGCACTTCGACGATACGTTCGACCGCAACGTCAAGGGCATGCTGTTCACGGTGCAAAAGGCGTTGCCGCTGCTCGGCAAGGGTTCTTCAGTGATCCTGACGGGTTCGACGGCGGGCAGCGCCGGAACGGCCGCGTTCAGCGTCTATTCAGCCTCCAAGGCTGCCGTACGTGCCTTCGCACGCAGCTGGATTCTCGACCTCAAGGACCGCGGCATTCGCATCAACACCATCAGCCCAGGCGCCACGCGTACGCCTGGCCTTGCCGAACTTGCGGGCCCGGACGCCGCACAACAGCAAGGCTTGCTCGACTATCTCGCCACGCTGATTCCGATGGGCCGCCTCGGCGAGGCCGACGAAATCGCGAGTGCCGCGCTGTTCCTTGCCTCGGATGATTCGAGCTTCGTGAATGGCGCCGAACTCTTCGTCGACGGCGGCCAGCAGCAGATCTGACGTGGCCGCGGACGCGGGCTTTTCATCAGCGCCTACGCGCTGTCCTTCGCTGCTCGCGACGGACGGCGCGACGCCTTGATAGAGCGCAATTCGCTGCCATGCGCCTCGGCCCATAGCCACACGCTGCAAAACGCCGCGCACAGGCTCGATCCGAGTTCGGTCAGTTGATACTCCACGCGTGGCGGCACTTCGGGGTAAACGGTGCGTGTCACGAAGCCGTCGTCTTCCAGTTGCCGCAACGTCTTCGTCAGCATCCGCTGGCTGATGCCGCCCACCAGTTCGCCGATGCGCGTAAAACGCAGCACGCCGTTCTGTGCCAGCACTTCCAGCACACACATGGTCCACTTGTCGGCAATGCGCGCGATGGCCTGCATGACCATGTCGTCGATTTCGGGCGTGGACGGCGTGCCGTGTGGCGATTGAAATACGACTCGCCTGCCGGCTGCGGAGTGGGTCTGCGTGGGTGTCTGCCTGGGTGTCGCCGCAGTTGTCCCATTACTTACCGTCGTGTTCGTATCGGCCATAAAAGTGCCTACTTCCGGAAAGAGACTGACGGAATTATGCTCCGCTACGTCAACCCCAGGAGAACACGATGAACGTCACCGGAAATACGATTCTGATCACGGGCGGCGGCTCGGGCATCGGCCGTGCGCTGGCCGAAGCGTTCCACGGCCTTGGCAACAAGGTCATCATCGCGGGCCGCCGCGAGGCGGCATTGCGTGAAGTGGCCGAGGCGAATCCCGGCATGGAAACAGCCGTGCTCGACGTCAGCGACGCCGGCGCCATCGAACGCTTCGCAGCGAAGCTCGTGCACGACTATCCGACGCTCAATGCCGTGCTCAACAACGCGGGCATCATGGCGCTGGAGGACTGGCGCAAAGAGCCGGTCGATCTCACGGTGGCCGAATCGACCATCACGACGAATCTGCTCGCGCCGATACGTCTCACGGCTGCCTTGCTGCCGCATCTGAAGAAGCAGGCGCGCTCCACCGTGATGTTCGTGTCGTCGGGACTGGCGTTCCTCACGCTCGCGCCCACCGCCACGTATTGCGCGACGAAAGCGGCCATTCATGCTTTCAGCGATGGGCTGCGCTATCAGCTGCGCAATACGTCGGTGGATGTTGTGGAGATCGTGCCGCCTTATGTGCAGACCGAACTGCTGGGCGCACATCAGGCGACCGATCCGAACGCCATGCCGCTTGCCGAATTCATCGACGAGGTCATGACGATTCTGAAGACCCAGCCCGACGTGCGCGAAGTGCTCGTCAAACGCGTGCATCCGCTTCGGTTCGCGGCGCAGCAGGGTGACGACAAATACCGTGAGCAGTTTCAGGCCTTCAACGACCGGTCTGAAGAAGCGCTGCCTTAGGCCGGTCATCTCGATACGGTCTGGCGTTCGCGCTGCTTCTCTGAAAAAAACTCCGCGGCCATTGTTCTGAAATTGAGTTTCGTCGCTGCGGCGACGAAGCAACGCACTGGTGCGGGATCGAGCACGACTCGCCGGCCGCAATCCCCTTTAAGCGTTCCCTTCGCCGCTGGCGCCCTGCGACCCACCGCCGCTCCGGCGTGCGCGGTGCACCCTGTCTCGTCCTTTTGTCGTTGTACACTCCGGTCTCCCGCTGTCGTCGGGCAACGACGTGGCGGTGCGCCGCCGTCCCCGTGATCGCCGTTGCCATTCGACGCGGCATCGAAGCATGTGAGCATGGGCAGCAGTTGATTGCCAGCGTCATGGTCTTCAACACCACTCCTTCTCATGAAGACGATCAAGATCGGGCAACTCGAAGTCTTGCTCGACCGCCGCGAAGTGCGGGTGGACGGGCGCAAGGTGCGCACAGGCAGCCGGGCCTTCGACATCCTCGCGCTTTTGATTGCGGCGAGAGGCGACGTTGTGGCGAAAGACGACATCATTTGCCGCGTCTGGCCGACCACGGTGGTCGAAAAGAACAACCTCGAAGTGCACGTCTGCGCGCTGCGCCGCGTGTTCGGCCGCGAGCGGGATCGTATTCGTACGGTGCCTGGGCGAGGGTATCGGTTGATTCTGGACGGCGCGCCGCAGAGCCTTTCCACGCCCGGCCCGGTGAAGCAGGGCAGACCTGGGCAAGGCTCGTCGAAGCCCGTTGTAAGCCCCACTACAACGCCGATGGCAAGGCCCGTCGTGCAGGCGCCCGTCGACTCATCGCAACCCGCTCGCGAAGGCACGGCGCAACCGTCGGTTTCGGACAACCCTCAAGAGCCGGCGCTATCCGACGCCAGGTCAAGGTCGCGCCAACCGCTGCCTGCGCGTATGCCGGAGTTGATCGGCCGGCATGAAGCGCTCGCCGGGATAGCCGATGCGTTGCGCGCGCACCGCATCGTGACGCTCGTCGGGACGGGCGGCATCGGCAAGACCCGCCTTGCCATCGAACTCGCGTATTTCCTGCAGCATGAGTTTGCGGATGGCGTGGTGTTCGTCCCGCTTTCGGCCGCGGATGGCTGGCGCTCAGCGCTCGATGCGCTCGCGGTCGCCATGGGCAGCCGGCTTGCGGCGGGCCCCGCTGCGCTGGCGCAAGTCGCTGACGAATGGCGCCAGCGCGAGGCGCTGATCGTGCTCGACAACTGCGAACAGATACTCGACATCGCCGCCGCCATCGCCGAGTCTCTCGTGGCAGCCGACGGTCGCATCCGCGTGCTGGCCACGAGCCGCGAAGCGCTGCGCGTGCAGGACGAAACGGTCCACCACGTTCAGCCCCTCGCATTACCTTCGCCCACGGTCGGCGTGAGCGACGTGCTCGACACGCCCGCCGTGCAGCTTTTCCTCACGCGCGCGCAGGCCGACGGTGCGCATTTCGTGCTCGACGAAGCCGCCGTTCGACTTACCGCAGACGTGTGCCGCAGGCTCGACGGCATTCCGCTCGCACTGGAACTGGCTGCCTCGCGCGCGGCCGTGCTGGGGCTCGGCCAGCTCGCGGCGAACCTCGACGACCGCTTCAGCATCCTCACGGGCGGCCGCCGTACGGCGTTGCCGCGCCATCAAACGCTGCAGGCTACGCTCGACTGGAGCTACCGCCTGCTCGGCGAGGAAGAACAGAAGCTGTTGCGCTGGCTGGGCATGCTGGTGGGCAGCTTCACGTTCGACGCCGCACGCGCCGTGGGCGACTACGCGGGCCTCACCGCAATCGCGACGCTCGATGCACTCAGCGGACTCGCGGCGCGCTCGTTGCTTGCCACGGAACCGGAAGGCGCGGGCTACCGTTATCGCCTGCTCGAGACGACCCGCGCGTACGCCCGGCAGCAACTCGACGACGAGGGCGAGCGCGCCCGCGCCGCCGACGCGCATGCCTCCCTCGTCCTGACGCTGCTTCGCGAATTGCAGAAGCAATGGACCCAGCAGCCCGTCGAAGAATGGCTCATGCACTTCACTCGCGAACTCGGCAACGTGCGTGCTGCGCTCGACTGGACGCTCGAAGGCGCCGGGGATGCCGCGGTGGGAGTCGAACTCGCGGCCATCACGGTCCCATGGCTGTATGAGCTTTCGCTGGTGGAGGAGTGCTGCAGCCGTGCCCGCGCAGCGTTGCGACGCATCGCGCAGCGAGGCGAGGCCGCCTCGCCCGTCGACCCCGAAACGCCTATGACGCTGGTTGCCGGCCTCGCGGCAGCCGCCGTCTATACGGACGGCCCGCACGAAGAAACACGCGAGGCCTGGTCGCGCGTACTGGATCACGCGCTGGGCGCCGGCAACACGGGGCACGCCCTGCGCGCGCGTTGGGGCTTGTGGAACTGGCATCAATACGGCGGACGCGCCCGCGAGGCGCTTACGCTCGCGCGCCGTTTCGGCGAGCAGGCGCGCGCGACCGGCGAGGCGATTCATGCCGTGCTCGCGGCCCGCGTGGAAGGCATCGCGGAACACTACGCGGGCAATCAGCCGCGCGCGCGAGAGTTGCTCGAACAGATGATCGGGCAATACGAAGCGCCGCTTGCGCGCTGGCACACAACGGGCTTTCGCATCGACCATAGCGTCGTCGCGCGGGCCACGCTCGCCCGGGTGCTGTGGACGCAAGGCGAACGGCACGACGCGTGCGAACTGGCCGCCCAGAGCTTTCACGCCGCCATGCGCGCGGACCACGAGATCGTCACGTGCTACGTGCTCGTGGAGGCGGCTGTGCCGCTCGCGCTCCTCAATGGCGATGCGGCCGCGGCGAAGCAGGGCATCGGCGTATTGCTGCGCCTGTCCACGCGTTTCGGCCTCACGATCTGGAGTACCTGTTGCGCCTGCTACGACGCCTGGCTCGCCACGCTGACGCAGCCTGGGCCTGACGCCACGGCGCGCCTCGCGGTCGCCATTGCCGCGTTGCGGGCCACGCGCTTTCTCGCGCCGCTGCCGATGCTCTCGGGCCAGCTCGCGCGCGCACTCATGAACGAAGCACGCGACGGTGAAGCGCTCGCGGTGATCGGCGAGGCAGGCCGTCATTGCGAGCAGAGCGGTGCGCGCTGGTACAAGGAGGCGCTGGAGCGCATCCAGGACGAAATACTCGGCACGCCCTACGGCGATAGTGCCGCGCGGCGCACCGTCGCGGCCGTGACAGGCGACCTCGACCGGCCGCTCGCGGCGGCGCCCGAGATTCGCGCCGCCATGGGCGCACCGCGTTTGCCGCAGTAGCGGCCGTTGACGCGGCAAACGCCCGCTGTCTGGGCTCCAGGTCGCGCGACAAAGCGTGACGACGATGCCTGGCGCATAGCGTTATGCCTGCGAAAACAGGCCCCGAAAACCCACAAAAACCCGGTAGTTACGGCAGGTTTTTCATGTGCGAGAATAAGTTTCCGATTCGCGAACGGTAGGTGGGCCATTGCATGCGATCGGGTCAGGCCATCGGGGGAGGCGAATTGAGGGCGCTCACGGACGTATCGCATCTGTTCCTGTCGACGCTGCCGCCCGACCGGCGCCAGCGCCGGCTTGCGGCGGTCATGATGGTCGCCTCCGTGGCGATGCTGGCCGCGCTTGCGCCGTTTGCGCGCGTGCAGTTGCCTGCGGTCTGGGCCTTCATTCCCGTCTACGAAACCGCGATCATCGTCATCGACCTGGTCACGGCCTGGCTGCTGCTCAGCCAGTTCTCGATTCTGCGTTCCCGTTCGTTGCTGCTCCTTGCGGGCGGCTATCTGTTTTCCAGCCTGATCGCGTGCGCGCACATGCTGAGTTTTCCCGGGCTGTTCGCGCCGTCGGGACTGCTCGGCGCGCACGACCAGACCACCGCCTGGCTCTATATGTTCTGGCACGGCGCGTTTCCCGTCGCGGTGATGGGCTATGCATCGAGCCGCGGCGAGGGCGGCTCGCGCCCCGCGTCGGCGCGCGGTGCCGCCATACCGGTTGCGTTGTGCGTTGTCGGCGTGGCGGTGGGCGCAGTCGCCTTCATCCTCCTTGCGACCACCTGGCACGACGCGCTGCCGCGCATCATGCGCGGCTCGACCATGGCGTCGGGCATATTCGTCGTGGTGGGCACGGTCTGGGCGCTGAACGTGGCCGCGCTCGTGGCGGTGTGGCGCCGCACGCCGCGCTCGGTGCTCGATCTTTGCGTGATGATCGTGCTCGTTGCGTGGCTATGCGATATCGCGGTGTCCGCGGTACTCAATCACGGCCGCTTCGACCTGGGTTTCTACGCGGGGCGCGTATATGGCTCTCTCGCTTCGACCGTCGTGCTGTTCGCGCTGCTGTTCGAGAATGGCAAGCTGTACGCGAAGACGGTGCGGGCGCTGGAAGGCGAGCGCTTCAAGCACCGCCTCGTACAGGAGAAGACCGACGAGTTGAACGAAGCCAACGAGCAGCTCGAACAGCGCGTCATGGCGCGCACGGCGGAACTCACCGCATCCAACGACGAACTGCGGCGCGAGGTGGAAGAGCGCCAGCGCGCGCAGCGTGACCTTGCCGCGTCGCGTGAGGAGTTGCGCGAGATGTCGGCCATCAGCGCGTCGGCGCGCGAAGCGGAGCAGCGGCGCATTGCGCGCGAACTGCACGACGAACTCGCGCAGACGCTTGCCACCTTGCGAATCGATCTGGAGTGGCTTATGGAGCGCGTGCCTCAGGACGACGCGGCGCTCGCGCGCAAGATTGCGGGCATGCATGGTTTGCTCACCGACGCCGTGGGGTCCACGCGGCGCATTGCCGCCGACCTGCGTCCGTTGATGCTCGACGACCTCGGGTTCACCGCGGCCACGCAATGGCTCGTGGAGAACTTCGAAAAGCGTTACCGGATGGGTTGCTCATTGCATATCGAGCCGGCCGACCTCGCGCTGGCCGAACCCTATGCAACGGCCGTGTTTCGCATCGTTCAGGAGTCGCTTGCGAACATCGCGCGGCACGCGCAGGCCTCGCACGCCGAAGTGGACCTGCGTTATCGTGACGGCACGCTCGCCCTCACCATTCGCGACGACGGCGTTGGCTTCGACCCGGGCAGCACGCGCAAACCCACTTCGTTCGGCCTCGTGGGGCTGCGCGAGCGCGCGTATCTGGTGGGCGGCACGTTGCGCATCGATACGTCGCCGGGAAAGGGGACGCACGTCGAGGTCCATCTTCCGCTCAGCGCGGACGCGACCGGTGGCAGCGGCCAGCCGGCGCCGCAGAACGGCACCCTGCCGAATACGATCCGCTGACGGCGTGTGCCGCGAGCGCCACGAAATCGGAAAATTCCTACGCCGGGTCCACAAGTCCTACACCGATTACGGCCACGACCGATACAGCACGCGGCCCGAAATCGCCACACTGCATGCTGCGGGATTTTGGCCGCGCCGCGCGGACGCCTATGATGAACGACAGGCCGCGCTGCATCCAGCGACACCATTTTCATCGGACAAGAACGTGCAGAAGGTGCCCAAAGGGAAGACCGATACGCTTCAGACGCATGCGGCGGAAGTGGCCGGCGACGACGCGCGCGCGGACGCTCACGTGCGGCGGCTCGTCTACGTGGCCCGTCAGCATGACGAATCGTTGATGGCCTACCTGCGCGAGGCCGGCTGGGAAGTCGTGGCCGCGCGTACGCCGGCTCGCGCGGAAAAGGCGGCGTGCGGCGCGAGCACCGCAGGCTTCATCGACCTGTCCGGCTTCGCACCACGCGACTTCGCGGAACTCGAAGCTTGCCTGAAGACCTCGCCGCTCGGCTGGGTTGCCACCGCAAAGACCAAACAGCTCGCCGATCCCACCGTGCGCCGCCTCATCAGCCAATATTGTTTCGACTACGTCACGCTGCCCATTCCGTGGGACCGCTTCGCCGAGCGGCTGGGGCATGCGCTCGGCATGGGCGCGCTGGGCGCCCAGCTGCAGACTGCCGAAGGGGCGAGTCATGACGCGATGATCGGCGAATGCGATGCGATGAGGCAGCTCTTTCGCACCATCCGCAAGATCGCGACGAGCCATGCGCCCGTGTTCATCTCCGGCGAATCGGGCACGGGCAAGGAGCTTACGGCGCGCGCTATCCACGAACACTCGCCGCGCCGCGGCGCGCCATTCGTCGCGCTGAATTGCGGAGCCATTCCGCATCACCTGCTGCAGTCCGAACTCTTCGGTTACGAAGCGGGCGCGTTCACGGGCGCGACGCAGCGCAAGACCGGCCGTGTGGAAGCGGCCGAAGGCGGCACGCTCTTTCTCGACGAAATCGGCGACATGCCTATCGAGGCGCAGGCAAGCCTGCTGCGCTTTCTCCAGGAGGGCAAGATCGAACGGCTGGGCGGCCTGCAATCCGTGGCGGTGAATGTGCGCGTGATCTCGGCCACGCACGTTGACCTTGAAGGCGCGGTGCGTGAAGGACGCTTTCGCGAAGACCTGTTTCACCGCCTGTGCGTGCTTCGCATCGACGAGCCGCCGCTGCGCGAGCGCGGCGCCGACATCGAACTGCTCGCGAATCACATGCTGGCGAAGTTCCGCTCGGACAGCACGCGGCGCATTCGCGGCTTCACGCCCGACGCCATCGAGGCGATGCGCTCGTACGGCTGGCCTGGCAACGTGCGCGAACTCATCAATCGGGTGCGTCGTGCCATCGTGCTGGCGGAGCATCGGCTCATTTCTGCTCACGACCTTGAACTGCGTCCTGCCGACGAGGGGCCGATGACGCTCGCCCAGGTGCGGGAGGCCGCTGAAAAGCGCGCCATCGAAGCCGCGCTGTTGCGGCGGCGAAACCGCGTGGGCGAAGCGGCCGAAGCGCTTGGCGTGTCGCGCATCACGCTGTACCGGCTCATGAATGCGTATGGCATGCGCCCGGCGGCGGAAGACGCACCTCAAGACGCAACCCATGACGACACAACCCCGGCGTCTCCCGATGGCGGCACGGCGCCGGAGGCCGGCGCACCGTCCGGCGATAGCGGAAACCCGGTCTGACGGCGGCGTTGTGGCGCGTTGAGCGCCGCAACGGGCCTGACCTGAACATTGCGTTTATTTCCGCTTTTTTTCCGCGTTTTTTTTCGCATTTCTCCCGTTTTTCTCAATCGGGCATTTCCTTTTCCTGCGTCGTGCCGATGCTTACTTGAATCGGCGTTATGTGCGCGTGCAGCAACTTGGCGGAATCCATCACGAGCGTGACGGAATTCGACATTTGGCTTGCCATATCCTTCTAGCCATGGGTTGCATCAAGCCGGGCGAGCGCGATGCGCTCGCAGCGTTTCGCTGTGAGGCCCGTCTTTCAAGGCCGTTTGGTCTATCGATCGTGTAGGCGGCGAGGGGAGCGGCTTGCCGTTTTAGCGTGAGCACGCGCGTGATTTCGCACCCGAATGTGGTCGCGGTGGAGCGCTATTCACGCGGCGATTTTTTGCAGCTATTTCCGATATTGGAAATGGCATCTTGAAAGTCAAGCCGAATGCCTGATCGAAAAATGGCAATGACAAATCAAATGCGGTAATGGATCCGCTAACCGATTTATCGCTTGTGTCCGGTCGTTGTCTTCCTCGCCTGCACGACCTCGCTTCGAATTGAGCTACGCATCCTCGCAACGGAGAAAGCAGACATGGCCGGATTCCAGGGAGTGTTCGCGCGCGCAGTGGATGTCGCGCTGATCGTGGGCGGCGGCGCGCTCGCGTCGCGTATCCGCTTCGAGGAACTCGCAGACGCGCATTCTCCCGCTGCCTTCATCGCGTTTGCCGCAGCGTTTGCGCTCGCTGTGCTGCCGGCCTTCGACATCTACGAATCGTGGCGGGGCCGTTCGACGCTGCACCATGCGGGCCAGTTGCTGCTCGCGTGGCTCGTGGTGCAGGCCTGTGGCGTGGCGCTCATGTTCGTTCTGCACCAGAGCGTGCTGATCTCGCGGCTGTGGTTCGCGTACTGGACCGCCATGACGGGCGTTGCGCTGGTCGCTTCGCGGGTGGCCTCGCACCTCGTGCTCGCCCGACTGCGCAACGCGGGACTGAATTTGCGGCGCGTCGCAGTGGTCGGGTTCGGTGGGCGGTCCGATCAGGTGCTGCGCAACATCGAGGTGTCGGCGGCGAGCGGTTTTCGCGCATGCGCACGCTTCGATCTGCGCGACGCCGGCAACGCTGCCGGGCACGCCACGCTGCCTGCCTTCGCTAACCTCGACGCGTTCGTGCAGTACGTGCGCGCCGAGCGTGTGCAGGAAGTGTGGCTCGCGCTGCCGTTGTCCGAGGAGCGCATGATCGCGCGCGTTGTGAACGAGTTTCGCGACGACCTCGTGAACATCCGCTTCATCCCGGACGTGAGCGACATGACGCTGTTCGACAGCAGCATGATCGAGCTGATCGGCGTGCCCGCCATCAACCTGATGGCCTCGCCGCTGCCGCTTCACGCGAAGCTGAAGAAGGAACTGTTCGACCGCTGCTTCGCCGCCGTTGCGCTCGTCGCACTCTCGCCGCTGCTGCTCGCGATCGCCATTGCCGTGAAGCTCTCGTCGCCGGGGCCCGTGCTCTTTACGCAGTTCCGCAAGGGCGCGGACGGACGCGTTTTTCGTATCTACAAGTTCCGCTCCATGCGCGTGCATCGCGAAGAACCCGGTGTGGTGCGGCAGGCTACGCGCAACGACTCGCGCATCACGCGTGTGGGCGCGTTTCTGCGACGCACGAGCCTCGACGAACTGCCGCAGTTCTTCAACGTGCTGCTGGGCGATATGTCCGTAGTGGGGCCGCGGCCGCATGCCATCGAGCACGATGAGCTGTACCGGAAGATCGTCGACGGCTATATCCATCGCTATCGCATCAAACCCGGCATCACCGGCTGGGCTCAGGTAAACGGCTACCGCGGCGAGACCGACCAGCTCGAGAAGATGCAGGGTCGGGTCGAACACGATCTCTACTACCTGCGCAACTGGTCCTTCGCGCTCGACATGCGCATCGTCTTCGCGACCATCGCGAAGGGCTTCATGCATCGTAATGCTTATTGAATTGGGCTGAGCGGCGGGAGCGCGGGCGCTCCGGTCGCCTCGGCGGTTCTTGCTGGCTCCGCTCTTTCCGCTGTTCTCTGCTTTCTTCGTTAGTCTCCCAGCCAACGCTTGCTCGTCCGTCCAGGCCACGCACGCTGGGCGCGCGAGCATGCGCTTGTGTTCCGGTAGCGCCCCCGCGAATTCGCCCCAAAAAAGAACCCGCCGATACAACAGGCGGGCGCAAACGGGGCCAAACCTCACGCGTTACATCAGACGCATACGCAAGCTGCATGACGTGACCTGCGCGCCGCGGCTCCGGTCGCGCGACCCCCTCTGTCGTTTCACGTCATGCTGGGCGGACTATGTGCGCGGCGCAGCTACATGGTCTTGACCGCAGGCCGCCTTGTTGCTCGATATTCGGTCGGCGTCGAACCGAGGTGTTTGCGGAACAGCTTCGAGAGACGTCCGCCGCTGCCAATGCCGCACCGGCGTGCGATCTTGTCGACGGGTAGATTCGTTTCGGTAAGCAGGCGGCAACTCATGTCGAGGCGCACGTAGAGCAGGTATTCGGAAGGCGTTACGCCCATTTCCATCTTGAAGCGCCGCAGGAAATTGCGCTCGCTCATGGCGGCCACCTGCGCGGCGTCGTCTATGGAGACCTGGCGGTCGCCGTTCGCCTCGATCCAGCGTGCTGAAGCCTGAATCTGTTCGCTGATGCAGATGGACGCGTTCTTGCGCACGATGGCCGTGAACTGCGTTTCGGCGGGCGGCGCCACCCAGTTGCCGATCTGCCGCGCCACATCCGAGCCGTGGTCTTCCTGCACGACAGCAAGCGCCCTGCGCAATGGATTCACGCACTCGGATAAGATGCGGTTGCCGGGTGCATTGCGCGTGAGCTCGCCCATGCGCTCGCCGTGCGAGTCGTTGCCTGCCGTCTGCGCGATACCCGCTGCTTCGAGCAGCAGCCGGCCTTCGCCGATAGGCACGATGGATTCGCTGCGCGGATACGCGCGGCGCAGCCACGTGATGAGACGCTCGTCGCGCAGCGCGTGACTCACGCCCACGCCGCCCACGATGAAGAGCGTATGAAACGGGTCGGTGAGGCGATGCGCCTCCACACTCTCGGTCCAGACGAACACGGAAGACGAGCTTGCGATGCGGCCGCCCGATGCCGAGAGCAGGCACACCTCATAGCGCGTGCCGCCGCGCTGCGAACTGGTGAAGTCGTTCGCAGCCTGGAAGACTTCCACGATCGTGGCGGCACCAGGAAGGGCAAAGCCGTTGAACAACGCGATGCCAATACGTTTTGTGATGCGCGTTTCAGGCATGACGCTCGCCGGTGCTGCACGATTGACCTGGACGTTGACAATGCACTCCATCTGACTTCCCCGAAAGATAGGTGGTCCACTCCGACTGGCATTGAGGCGGATTAATTGGTCGCTCGATGCTACCTGGCGTTTATCTCAAGCGTAATTTACTGGCCGATTTCGCCAATAATTTGTCGGATATCGTCCACGGTCAGATAAGCGAATTATTAATGCCGAATTGAAGCGCATATCGCGCATGTGGCTATGCCAAACCGGCAATAGTCTTCGGTTGAAACGTTTGCTTTTTCATCATTGTGCATAAATGGGGCTTGAATCGCGTGTGACATTAGCAGCCGTTCGCCCCAACGCGCGTGCGGCTGCACGAGGTCGTGCCATGCACGACGGACGCAACGCGAGCGTACCGGGTCGAAGGCCCTCGGACGGTCATCCGGGGTCGCGGCTTATGTGCCCGCGTCATACTGGTTTTGGAGAGTGGCTTGCTGCATTTGGCGCGACTGAAATTGTTGCCAATTCTTTCGCGCGACATTGTTCACGACGGTCGTAAATGACAAACCTTTGTCGGAATATGCCAATGCTGCTGGCTTATCGTATGCAGACAGAAATAGTGCGTAATGCCTTTTGATTGCGTGATTCGGTATCCAGAAAGAGGTGCAAATATCAGCATGGGCGCCTGTAACAACCGGTATCGAGTCTCGCACACACGACAATGAGAGCGTCTCGCGACGTGACCACACCCATTTTGATCATCGAGCCGGTGGCGCGCGGCTTTCGCCTGGAGGTGCTTGCCAGTGCGATATCGGCCATCCGCAAACGTTCAATGTACCCGATTTTCGTCATTACGCGTATGGATTTCGCAAGCGCGGAATTGACCCGGCTCGATATGTCAGCGTGGCAGCAGGTGCATATCGTGCAGGCGCCAATCGACTTCGGCGGTGCGGCTGTGGGCCGGGTGGATGCCGATCGCATGGACGCGTTGCTGAATGCATGCGCGGAAGTGGTGACGCATGATCAAACAGCTCACCTGATTTTCCCGGGCGCCGACGAATATCTCGATGCATTTTCTGTTCACGCCTCTTCGCTCAAGCAACGATTTGCACGCTCGCGCGTTTCCGTATTGATGCAGAACACAGAGGATCTGCTGGCGCGAGAACTGAAGGCATCGGGAAAGAGCGGCGCATTAGGGCGGCAAGCGGTGAAGTCTCTGAATGCGGCCGACGCCACGTTGATCGCGTTCGACGATGCCTTGCGCGGACATCGCATTGGTCAACGCGAGATCGTGGTGCTGCCCGACCCGTGGCACGGCCACTTCGCTCTGGCGCAGCGCAGGCAGTCACGCGAGCGCTTCAACTTCGCGCCCGCGACGCTGGTGATGGCGGCGGCGCTCGATCCCGCCGCGGGTGGCGACCCGGCGCCATGGCTTGCCGCTGCGGAGCGGCTGGCCGAGGTGCCGGGTGTGCACCTCGCGCTGCACGGGAAGGTCCGCGCGCTCGACCGGCCGAAGCTGCGTCGCCTCGTCGAACGTTTTGGCGGGCGCGTGAGCCATGCGGGATCCGCTGTCGCCCACGGTGACGTCGCGTGCGACGTGCAGCTTCTCGCCGCCGCCGACGTCATGCTTACCTCGTTGATCGGCGCTGCTGATGGTCCGGGCGCCGATGGCCTGTGCGAGCGCACGCCGTTGTCCGAGGCGCAACAGGCGCGCCTGAACGGCTTCGGTGCCGCGTTCGATCACGAGGCCGCGCGTCAGCTCGTGGCGAGTGCAGACGCGCTGCGCCTGTTTTCCGGCAAGGAGATGGCGCTGCTGCGCGACACGCTGGAGCGTCATGCGCAGGAACTGCTGCTCGATTCATTCGGCGCGGGCTTGCGTGCTGCGATCGGGCTCGGCGCCTGAGCTGCCGTGAATCCGCGCCGCAGCCTGACGCGAACCACGTCGCCACGAAGCCGCACTCCGCAAGCCTCCGCCGCTTCCCCGCGCATTCACCTCACTCCGGAGTTCACATGCTCAAAGTAACCAAGGCGGTATTCCCCGTGGCCGGTCTCGGCACGCGCTTTCTGCCCGCCACCAAGGCGAGCCCGAAGGAAATGCTGCCCATCGTGGACAAGCCACTGATCCAGTACGCGGTGGAAGAGGCGATGGCCGCCGGCATCACCGAAATGATCTTCGTGACGGGACGCAGCAAGCGCGCCATTGAAGACCACTTCGACAAGTCCTACGAGATCGAGGCCGAACTCGAGGCGCGCGGCAAAGACAAGCTGCTCGAACTCGTGCGCAGCATCAAGCCGAGCCACGTCGACTGCTTCTACGTGCGGCAGCCCGAAGCGCTGGGCCTGGGCCACGCGGTGCTGTGCGCCGAAAAGCTCGTGGGCGACAACCCGTTC